>JAVZRC010000017.1:0-7598 GCA_038880755.1 Candidatus Micrarchaeia archaeon | reverse complement strand
GGGAAGGGGCAATTATAGAAGAAGCTGCTTTAAGTGTAAATGGATTTAAGAGAGATTCTTTGTTTGACCCAAATAAGCCTTCACTTAAAGAAGCAATAAGCGAGTTTCTTTCATGGCTTCTTAAGTCTGAAAATCAAACTCTTGCAGGACATAATTTTGGTTCATTTGATTCAAAATTTATTCAAGCAGCTATTGAAATATATAATTTAAACTATAGAATTCAATCAAGATCTGTAGATCTTCATTCTATTTGTTATGCAGATCATTTAAGAAAAGGAATAGCAATTCCTATGAAATGGAATAAAGCAAACATAACGTCTGATTATGTATTCAATTACGTTGGACTTCCAGAAGAACCTCACCCCCATATTGCAATCACAGGAGCAAAATTTATAGCTGAATCATTTTCAAGATTGATATATGGAAAGATTCTGTTAGATGAATTTAAAAAATATAAAATTCCATCCCATCTGAAACAAAAATAATCATAAGAAATCATGTTTAATAAGTATTAAATAGGTGTTTTTCTATTTTTAATATTACATTTATTAGTTTAATTCTGGATTGTGAAAATATGTCACATTTGATAATTAAAAAATTTGGTTCTCTTACAGAAATACAGAAGCAAGCAATTCCTTTAGTGCAACAAGGAAAGAACGTTTTAATAATAGCACCAACCGGCTCAGGAAAAACAGAGACTGCAGCTGTACCAATAATGGAAAGGATAAAAGAAAGCAATCTTAAAGGAATAGCAGCTATTTATATCACTCCTCTTCGTGCTTTAAATAGAGATATGCTTAAAAGACTGACGGAATGGGCAAAAGAAATAGGAATAACTATTGCAGTAAGGCATGGAGATACAGGAACTTCTGAAAGATCCTTACAGGCCAAATCACCTCCACAGTTTCTTATTACAACCCCTGAAACCCTTCAAGCTATTCTACCTGCAAAGAAAATAGGTGAGCATCTTAGAAATGTAAAATATGTAATAGTAGATGAACTTCATGAGCTTGCAGATAGCAAAAGAGGAGCACAACTTTCAATAGGCCTAGAAAGATTAGCAGAGAAAGCAGGCGAATTTCAAAGGATTGGAATAAGTGCAACAGTTTCAGACCCAATAAAGTTGTCTCAATTTTTGTGCGGATTTCGTTCATGTGAAATAGTTGATTTAAAATATCTAAAGTCAATGAAATTTGAGATTTCTTACCCTCAACCAGTGATTCAGCATGAAAAAGAAGCAAACGAGCTTCAGATTGATTCAGCTGCTGTTGCAAGATTAAAGGAAATTCAAAAAATTATACAGCATCAACGCACTCTTATATTTGTAAATACTCGCTCTATCGCTGAGATTCTCGGTTCTAGGTTGATGAAGTTAGATCCAAAGATAGCAGTTCACCACGGCTCTCTTTCAAAAGAAGTAAGAATTCAATTAGAGGATGATTTCAAAAACGGAAAGCTTCATGCTCTTGTTGCTACTTCTTCATTAGAGCTTGGAATAGATATAGGAGATATTTCACATGTAATCCAATACATGTCACCTAGACAGGTTTCGAGACTTGTCCAGAGAGTAGGAAGAAGCGGACATACTATAAAAGGAACTTCAAAAGGAACAATTATATGTGCAGATCCAGATGATATATTTGAGGCTCATGCACTGTTAAAATTAATAGAAGAAGGTCAGTTGGAAGAACAGCATATCTGTGAAAATGCATTAGATGTTCTTGCACATCAGATTGCAGGTATATTGGTTGAAAGAGACAAGGAAGTAAGTACAGAGGAGGTTTATAGCATAATAAAGAGAGCATATCCATATTCAACACTTCATCCAGAGAAGTTTTTATCTGTAATTAATTTTATGGAAGACAAAAGGCTCTTGAAAAAGAACGGAAACATGCTACAGAGAATGTCTTCTACACGTTTATACTACTATGAGCATCTCTCTACAATTCCATCTGTTGAAAAATTCCTTGTGAAGGATGCAGCAACAAACAAGATAATATCCACTCTTGATGAGGATTTTGTTTCTTTCTTTGAAACAAACGAGCTTTTCATAACTAAAGGGGTTCCATGGAGGATATTGGACATTGATAATGAGAGGAGAATTGTAGTAGTAGAGGCAGCAGATGATATAAGCGCAGCTATTCCAGATTGGGAGGGGGAAGAAATACCAACAAGCTATGAAGTTGCACAGACAGTTGGAAAATTAAGAACCACCATCAAGGAGCTTCTAAAGGAATCAGAAGACATAAATAAAGCAGCAAAAGAAACAGGTATAGAAGCAGAAGCTATAAAGGATTTAATTGATTCACCAGAATTCAGGGAAACGATGCCAATAAATAAAAACATTCTTATAGAATGCTGGAATGATGTTGCTGTAATACACGTACTCGGTGGCCTTAATGCAAACAGAACATTAGCTGCAGTGCTTGCAGAGAGATTATCAAAAGAATATGGTTCGTCAATAAAAACGCTTGTGGATGCGTATAGAATAGCATTGATTCTTCCAAGGAAGGCAGAGTCAAATGTAGTAAAGGATCAGCTTTTAGCCATAGCCAGATCGGATATAAAATCAGATTTGGAATCTCATCTTTCTAAGCATAAGCTTTTTAGATTCAAATTCATCCACATAGGTAAGATGTTTAATTTGTTCCGTGAAACCCCTAGGATTTCAGATCGTTTCATCCAGGCCTTTGTAGGAACACCAGTTTATGAAGAGACGCTTAGGGATGTTTATTCTTCCTATTATGATCTGAAGAATGCGCAAAAAATACTTGATGGAATTGCAAAGAAAGAGATTTCTGTCCATTCAGTGCATGTGAAGAAACTCTCTCCAGTAGCAACGCGTGCACTCATAAGAAATCATGGATCAGAGCTTATCGCATCAATAGAGCCAACATCAGAAATAATAAAGGCATTTAAAGCTAAGTTGCTTGGCAAATCAGTTGTTTTATATTGCATGCATTGCGGAAAGGATTGGATTTCATTTATTGGAACATTGCAGGAAAAGGTAAAATGCCCAAAGTGCGGAAGCAGTGTTGTTACAATAGTGCCTAATTTCGTCTCTGTAGAGGACGTTAGAAAGCTATTAAAGAAAAAGAGGCTTAATTCAGAGGAAAAAAGCTGGAGAGAAAAACTTGAAAGATCGGCAGCCATAATAAGTGCCTCAGGAAGGAATGGCGTTATCACGCTTTCTACATATGGAATAGGCCCAACTAAGGCATCCTCCATTCTTAGCAGGCCATATAAGAATGAAGACGAGTTTTATGCAGCCCTCCTTGAAGCACAGAAGACATTTATAAGAACAAAGAGATTCTGGGAGTTTCATTAAACAACTGTATCAATGGGCAAGCACCAAATTCTAAGTGTTTGACAAACCAAAAAATAAGATTTATTTGCTCTACTTATATCTGGGTGGCACTACTTTAGAAACAATATTGCAAAATAGAAAAAACAAAAGAATATCTAATTCTAATAAAGAAAAATCTCAATTTTTCTTTTCCTTTACTCTAAAATAATTTGATACTGCCTTTTAAGTTCTGTCTATTAAGAGAAAGCATTACTTTATCTTAATCACAGTAAGTGGTTTATTTTATGCTGACAACTTAATATGACTTTCAATTTTTAGAGGTCATCAACAGTAATATTTATTAAAGTTGATTGCTTACATCTATTTATGTCATTTGACAAAGGTCTTTCAAAGAGAGTGCCAGAGCTTATCTTTCGGCTTCAATTTGGAGATTCTTATGCTGCAACACAGCTCAGCCTTATTGCAGAATCAAAACCTCTTATCCTTGATATGTTAAGGAGCAGAGATCCGATTATCAATAAACTTCCTCCAATAATTATTTCAATCAATCCAAAAAATCGACAATGGATGAAAAGGATAGCAATAGAAGGAGGAATGTCAACAGATAAATCGTTGGAACAAAAGAAAGAAAAGGCATTGGAACAGTATGTTTCTGAAATCATTAAAAAATGGAAATCAAACAGAAAACCTATTGAGGAAAGTATAAAAAAGGACGTTGAGGATAATCTTCTTTCAAAGCAAGAGCTAAATGAAATAATTCGCACCATACCAAAAGAGGAGATTGAGCGCATCAAGAAAGATCTGATGGAACTAAAGGTAGAGCTTTCAAATAAGAATATTGCAGCATATTATTATCATGAGAGAGAAATAAGAACATCCTGGCTTGTCAATACAGCCTATGGTATTCTCACGAGAAATGAAGTAAGAGCATTAATCCCTTCGGAAGAGACTGAAAAGGAAATAAAAAAGACAATTGAATCATGTATACGTGAAAACAAGACATTACATCTAATAGGACTCTGGGGAGGATATAAAGAAAGCAAGGATGGTAATCCAGATCTTGCTGATGAAAAGGCGTTGGATAGAATTAAAAGTCAATTAGAGCGCTTAAGATCACTTGGACTTAAAGTGAATGTAACACTTTTTCTTGCAGATTTACATGCGATATCCCCATTAATGGGAAGATCTTTAAAATTAAAGAATGCTAGTACAGCTTATCTTGCTAAAATCAAAGAGATATGTAAAGAGAGAGATATCAACTACAAAAGTATAGCTGAAAGCTTTTATGGTTTTTCAGTTTCTGGCTATATCTCTGCTAAGGAAAGCGGAAAGGAAATTAGCTATGAATATGAATTTAAAGAAGAAGTTATAAGGCGCGCTAAGGAGTTTTGGAAGAATGCAGATGAAGAAACAAAGGATACAATTCTAAAGGCTGCAGAAAAGCATACCTTTACAGAAATGAAAAAAGAGGAAGCTGCACTGGGATACATAGGACAGAGACTTTTTGAAAAAGAATGGCTTGAAACAATGGAGGACAGTATTATCATTTCTTATGGTAGTCCTCTCTTGGCACCGCTTTTACCAACTAAAACTCTCTTTTGGTATTCAGTAGGCAGACTTTCTAACCCACCATGGTATATGGAAATGTGTAAAGTTTAAAAAAAAAGAAAAAGTTTATTTCACTGCTATTTAAAAGGAATCTCTATTCCTATTCTATGTAGATAGATTGGTGTTGCATCTCCATCTGCAACAAGTGCAGGATTATAATTCAATTTCAAATTACCAAGTTGTTTTGAAATGTTTATTTCACCAGTTATCCATTTTATATTTCTAATGTCTGCAACATTCCATTCGCCAAAACAACTAGCGGAGATATTTAGCGGTAATTTAAATTTAACGAAATATTCAATTGTTAATTTATCTTTGATTAAATTTTTTCCATCATACCAGATAGGGAGCATACTAATGTTTAGTGATACCTTTTTTGTAGGCTGAATTGTAGTGTTAATGCCTATTCCTAATTGACTAAAAATTTCATTGTACTGCATTATATTTGTTCTTATTCCAATAACGTTTTTGCGAATATTTTTAACTAGGGTTGTTTTTCCAATGTAACCTTTTTTTTCATTAAGTAACTTGAGAATAGTGGATCCTTTGATTTCTAATGGAAGATCATAGTTTCCTGCAATTTTTACGTAAGATGTTATTGTTGTATTCTCATGTTTACCACCTGATACTAAACTAATGTCAACATTCCCTTGACTATTGAGTCTAGAAGGTGGAAGTAACATATTTGCAAAAATGGTTACCGCTACGGCAGCCTTTTTGACGTCCTTTATTAATTTATACACCTTTGGGACACAAGTTCTCCTCTCCTCAATTTTTTCCATTTAATTCACCTCAAAATTATAAAACTATCCATATATTTATTACTTTTTACATTAAAATTTGTAAAAAATAGTAAAAAATGATAATATTATAAATATTTTCAAATAAATATAGGTATGGCACAAAAGTTGGAAGGTAAACCCCCAGAGGAAGCTACAGAAGCAGAATCTCAAGAAAAGAACATTAAAAAACTTAACAAGATAGGAAAAAGAATCTTATTCGAGCTTGACAGCGATTCCTCTCAAACACTTAATGAAATTGGGAAAAAAATAAGAAAGAGTCCGCAGTATGTTGAATATTGGATTAATAAGTTGAGGGAGGAAGGTTATATAAAGGAGTTTTTAACCATCATTGATTATAAGAAATTAGGGTATAACTATTATACCTTTTATATTTCACTAAGAATGATAAGTCCTGAGAAGTTGCAGAAACTTTTTGATTATTTTTCTCATGATCCATCTATTACTTTTTTATACAGTTGTTATGGCAAATGGGACTTAATCATTGGATTTCTTGCTAAAGATCCATTAGAAGTTGCTGAGAAAATTAAAGGTGTCAAAACCAAGTTTAGCGATACGATCGGGAATTTAAGGGTTGAAACGCATGTCGGCTCTGTGTTTTTAGGTCGAAGGCATCTGCTAGAAGGATTGGAAAAGTCTCAGCTAGAAACGTTTTCTTCTTATCCTATTGTGTCAGCTACTTCTCCAGAAAAGCGTGAAATCGCAGAATTTGACAAAAAAGATCTTCAAATTCTCTCTGTTTTGAAGAACAATGGAAGAGCTTCTACACTTGAACTTGCAGAAAAATCTCACCTCACTCCAGATATAGTTAGATACAGATTAAAGAAATTAAGAGAAAAGAAAGTGATATTGAGGTATACAATCTTGCCAGATTATGAAAAGATAAATTGGAAACTTTATCGTGTTCTCATTAAGCTGAGAAGAACTAATCCAACACGTGAGACAGAACTATTTAATTTCTTTGAAAATCAACCTCAAATCATTCGATATACTAAGGAGTTTGGAACATATGATGTTGCAATAGATGTTGAGATTTATGGAAATGCTGATCTGAATAAATTAATTCGTGAGATGAAAGCGCAGTTTTATGACATTCTTTCAGATTTGGTGATACTTCAAGTTGAAAAGGCAGAGAAATCGTATTACTTCCTTTCTGTCTAGTTTTTAGCTATAAATCTCTATCAATTTATCTTAAATTGGAAGTGAATAAAAAAGAATCTAAATTAAGTCGATAAGATATATAATTTATAAATAAAAAAATAAAAGAAAAGCTTAGCTGCATCCGCTTGTTGCGCCGCAATTAAGGCACTTATAGCATGCACCATTTCTTACCATTATTGCCCCGCAGTAAGAACAGGCTGGCGCATCTTCTGAGTTTTGGAATGCAACCTTACTGTTTTTCTTTTCAGTTGCAATAGCAACGCTAGGAGCCACAACCGGTTTTGTTTCAACCAACTTCTCAACAGCTCCATTTGCAGCATCGCTGCTTATTGTCTCCGTTGAATTCCCAGGTGGGGAACCTATTGCACTGTTTTCAGCAGGCACTTGATTTACAGTTTCTATTGTCTCTGGAATTTCTTCCTCTTTTATATATGAAGTTATGGGTCCTTCAGTTTCAAGATTTAATCCAACCTCTATCTGCTCCTCTCTGTTCAGGAATTTCAATGCCATCCATCTGAATATATAATCCATTAATGATTTAGCAAATCTTATGTTTGGATGGGAGGTGTATCCAGATGGCTCGAACCTCATGTGAACGAACTTCTTAACCAACGTCTTCAAAGGAACTCCATACTGGAGAGCAATTGATATAGACGTTGCAAAAGCATCCATCAATCCAGAGATGGTACTTCCTTCCTTGGACATGGTGATGAATATCTCTC
>JAVZRC010000016.1:0-8049 GCA_038880755.1 Candidatus Micrarchaeia archaeon | reverse complement strand
ATCGCTGTCGACCTATCTCATCCTGGGCGTGCAGGAGCGCCCAAGGGTTGGTTTGTTCATCCATTAAAGAGATACACGAGTTGGGTTCAGTACGTCGCGAGACAGTACGGTAGTATCTACTAGGATTGCATCTGCCTGAGGGGAACGCCCCACTAGTACGAGAGGAACATGGGACGGGCGCCTCTAGTGTACCGGTTGTAACAAGCATTGCCGGGCAGCCACGCGCCAAATCATAAGACCTGAAAGCATCTAAGGTCGAAGGATTGCCCAAAACTAGGCAGACGTGAGAGCGGGTAGCAGACCCGTTTGATAGGTCAGTGGTGTAAGCAGCGAGCTTACGCGAGCTGCGAGCCAGCTGATACTAAATCTCCTTACTCACAAATCTCTTCGTGTCTTTCACTCAAACTTATTTCTTATTTTTTATTTAACATCTCTAGCGTAAGCTCTTTTGACACTGATATATTTATATTCCTTTATTTACATATTATATTATTCACAGATAAGTTCTGTGATCTGTTTTGAATTACATATAATATTATCTATTTGTAGGTGAAAAAATGGCAATTACTAACAAATATGAAGTAATTATTGTAGGTGCAGGACCAGCTGGTTCTGTATGTGCAAACTTCCTGGGAAGAGAAGGAAGAAAGGTACTTTTGGTTGACAAGGCGAAGTTTCCAAGAGATAAGACATGTGGAGATGCTTGCAGTGGAAAGTCCATCTCTGTTCTCAGGGAATTAGGAATTCTTCCTGAAATCAAGAAAGTTGCACATGGAGTAAACAATGGAGTGATCTTCTCATCACCAAAAGGAACAATCCTTGAGATCAGAACCGAAGGTCAAGATGGATTTGTATGCAGAAGAGAAATACTTGATAACATTCTATTCAAGGCAGCAAAGAAGTATGTTGACACTTTAGAAGAATTTACTGTTACTGATTTGATTAAGGATGGCGAACAAGTGATAGGTATTATAGGAAAAGATAAGAATGGAAAAGAGCAAAGATACTATGCAAATGTTGTTGTCGGTGCAGATGGTGCAATGTCTGTGGTTGCACAAAAGGTAGGTGTATTTGAAGTTGATCCTGCGCACCATTGTGTTGCAGTAAGAGGATATTATGATGGAGTAACTGGAATGAAGGATGTTATAGAGCTTCACTTCACAAAAACAGCAATACCTGGTTATTTCTGGATATTCCCATATGAAGATGGAACTGCAAACGTGGGGTTAGGGATGCTTACAAAAGATGTAAAGGCTAAGAACATCAATCTCAAAGAACTGATGGAAAAAGAGATTAAAGAAAACCCAATGTTTAAAGAAAGATTCAAAAACGCAAGACTAATAAGCGAGATCAAAGGATGGAACCTTCCATTGGGTTCAAAGATAAGAAAACATATAGCTGGAGATGGATGGATCTTAATTGGAGATGCAGCCTCTTTAATAGATCCTTTCTCTGGAGAGGGAATGGGTAATGCAATGCTTAGCGGAAAGCTGGCTTTCAGAACTATAAGCAAAGCGCTCAGAATGGGTGTATATAGTAAGAAAATATTAAGTGAATATGAAGAAGAAATAAAAAGAGAACTAAAAAGCGAGCTTGAGATGAGCTACTTACTACAGAGATTAGGAAAAGTTGAATTTCTTCTTAACTTAGTGATAGATAAGGCAGCAAAAAACCCAGAAATAAGAAAAGAAATTACATCTATGATAGTGAATGAAGAAGCAAAGAAGAACTTCTCTTCTCCTCTATTCTATCTTAAACTTCTATTTAGCTAATTTTGAAATTTTTTCTTTTTGTATTTTATTCAATTACTTTTTCATTCTTATTATATTCCTATAAATAGTTGAGTGTGTTTTTTAATAGTCATTAATAAATCTCTGCTTAATAATTAGTGCTCCGATCGGGATTTGAACCCGAGTTTCAGCCTTGAAAGGGCTGCGTCCTTGACCGGGCTAGACGATCGGAGCTTAAAGAAAAAGAACCAGTAGAATATAATATGCACAAAAAGAAATAAATACCTTCCTTTCTTTTTAATCCTGTGATTTTAACCCTTATGGTTAAATATCTTTTTTACTAATTCTTGTCTTACTTCTTCAAAAGGTTTTACTGTTTCAAGGGTTATCCATTTAGAAAGGTAGCCCTCACTAGCGAGTTCTTTATATCTTAAATTTGCTTTTAATAAAAATTCTTCGTCTCTTTCAAATCTCGTATATCTTTTCTTTCCTTTTATTCTTTCTATTGCGATATCTGGAGATATTGAAAGGTAAACGACATAATCTGGTTTGATTATTCCTATTGTGTTTATTAATTCCTTTGCTTTTGTATAATTTATTCTTTGAAATGCGATCGTTGTAAGTACATACCTATCTGCAATAACCCAATAACCTTTGTCTAGATCTTTTTTAATAGAATCTTGATCTTTCATTATATCTGCAAGAAATAATAGAAATTGAGATTCTGAAGATAATTCTACGTCTTTATTCAAGAAGTTTTTAATTGGTTTTCCAAATATTCCTGCTTTATCAGGATATTCATAAAGTTTAACTTTTTTTCCTGATTTCTTTAAATACGAAATGAATGCATGGACATGTTTTGTTTTTCCAGAACCGTTTATACCTTCAAAGACTACGAACATAAAAATATTTTATCAGATTAATTTAAAAGGTTATGTATATCTAAATTCGAATGTAAAAAAGAGTAGAAATAGATAAGAAAAAATAAAAAGAGATTTTATCTAAGGAAAGAAAGGTTTGATGTGCTTTCGTCTTCCTTAGAGGTAGATTGTGATAGTGTATAACTGTATTGCATTTGGCTTGCTCCTTTCGAAACCACAATCACATCTTCGAGTGATCTAACGTTCTTATAGAGAACGGTTTTCTCTTTTATTATTCTTTGTGCATCTTCTCTAGATGCTGTGTGGATGCTCTCAAGGGTAAGTCTAACTACCTCTCCTTTCTCCACATCAACAATAATATCATATACCTTTCCAAGATACTTTCCTGCATCGGAAAATATATCCATTCCATATAGTTTGCTTAAGCGTATTGACATGTTATCGCCTCTAATCTAATATGTAATAATATATTTAAAAATATTACTTCTTTCCTATATTTATGACAAAAAAAGAGATTAAAAGAAAATATGACATCTTTATTAAAACAAATGGGATAATATTAAATTTATTAATTCAAGAAGAAAGAGTAAAGATTAGTGACATATGCAAAAAAACTGGTTTTAGTTTCCTTCATGTAATGAATATAGTTAAGAGACTTGAAAATTTAGGTCTTTTAACGACAAAAAAAGATAAGAAATTTAGATATGTAGCACTTACTGAAAAAGGCATTAAAATAGCAGAAAAAATAAAGGAACTTATAAATTTCATTGAAGAAGATTTAATAAATTTAGATAGTGATGTAAGAGAAAATAAAAAGACAGAATAAAAATAAAAAATGAGTAAATTACTTATTTTATAACAATTTAAGATTTTTTGTATACTTATCTATTTCTTCATCATACCACGGTCCTATTACTAAACATGTAATTGTACCGGGTTCTACTTGTGTAAGACCTGCATCTCTGATTAATTCGGATGGTATGGTGTTTTTAATCTTTTCATATAATGATATTAAATCTGATTCTGTTTTTACTTTTAAAATTACTTTTTTTTGACCTGAATTTAACCACTCTGTAGTTAGCTGTTTATTTTTATTTTCTATTTTAAGAAAACCTATTACTGCGGCATGCGCTGCATGTGCTGCCAATTTTCCTTTACCTATCTTTAAATCTTCTCTAAAGATGATTACTTGTTTCATAGTATATAATGCTTCATAATGGTTTAAAAAAGTAATCCACATATATAATATATTACTATTTTGGGGTCGTGGGCTAACCTGGTATGCTGACAGCTTTGGGAGCTGTTGATCTGAGTTCAAATCTCAGCGACCCCACTTTAATTTTTACTTGTTTTAATCTAATGTAATTGATGTTGACTTTGAATATATAGAATTATAGGTATAATAAATAGGATAAATAATTTATGAATTGGAATGGAACTCTATAATCTGCAAAACTAGAATCCAGCAATAAATTATATGAAAAAATAAAAGAAATGAAAAATAAGAATAAATAAAAAAATTTGAAATACTTACGCATTCTTCATTTTTGCTTCGTATACATAACCGTCCTTTCCGACGTAGTACATGAAGCCTGGTTTCTTCGTAATCTTTTCTGTTCCTACTTTTGCTTTCTTTCCTTTTTTGTTCGCCTTCATTGGCGCTTTCCAAACATATCCGTCTTTCCCAATATAGTAGAGATATCCATCTTCTCTCTTTATCTTTTCAGTTCCTATTTTCTTTCCCATTAAAAACACCTCGTATATATAATCAGTATTATATATAATATTTAAAAATCTATTTAATTACATTCGAAAAGATAGAAAACAATTTAAATACAATCGTTTAATAAATATGATTAAGTATATTGAAAATTTATCTTATATATAATGGTGTGGTAATATGGGTATTTTAGATTTATTTGGTAAAAAAGATGTTAGTAGTGTTGCTAAAAAAGTTCCGTACGAAGTAAAAACTAGTATAAATCCTATTCGGCTTTCAGCACATAAGATAGATAGGTGTGATTTAGAAATTAAAATAAAAAATATAACTGATGAAACAGTATTAAGTTCTGTTGCGATAGAAGTGGGAAATGGACTTGCAATGGATCAAACTGGAATACACAAGACAAAGGAAATTCGTGTTGGATATTTAAATAAAGGTGATGAATACACTGTAATCGTCCCGATTTGGTCTAATGTTATGACTAATCCAGGCAATATACCAATTAAAATAAATGTATATGTTCATTATAGAACTTATTCTTATATTCTTAATGGAGTTAAGAAAGAATTAAGTATACGTGTTGTTTAAATTTTTCGAATTTTTTACTTTTTATTTTTTGATCGTTTTGTTGATTTTTCTTTGTTTATTTCTAATTTTGAATTAGATTCGCAATTTTGATTTAAACATTTTTGATATTTTTGCTTTCCTTTAATAATCCAAATTTTCGGCGAATTGCAAATTTCACATTGGCCAGCGTATGTGAAAAGATATGTTGAAGGTAATGAAAATGTGATTCTGCATGTAGGATAATTGCTACAACCTAAGAATTTATTATTTTTATAATTTATTACTTTAAGATACCCACCACATTTGCATTTAGCGAATTTTTCAGACTCTTCTAAATTCGTTTTTAATTCTATTCCTATTTCTTTCTCATGATTTGTTAATTCATTTACGATTGTGGATACTATTTCTTTAGCATCTTCTATTACTTTATCTTTTGAGATTTCTTTATTTTGTATTTTTTCCATTTCTTCTTCTAATTGCCTTGTTAATATTGGATCTAAAATTTTTGGTGAATATTTTTGGAAAATTTCATATATTATTCTACCTAAAGGTGTAACAGTAATTTGCTTTCCTGTAATATATCCTCTTTTATATAAAGTATCCAAAACTATTGCTCTCGTTGTTTTTGTTCCTATGTTTTCTTTTTCCATTAGTTGTAATATAGATGCAGGTGTGTATCTTTGTGGTGGGGTTGTTTTCTTTTCTTTTATTGTTAATTTTAATATATCGACTTCTTCGTTGTTTTTGAATGGGTTTTTATCTTCTTTTTCTTTCATATATGGATAAAATTCGTACCATCCTTTTCTCGTTATTTCTGATAATTTTGTTTTGTAGATTTCTCCTGCATCTAAAGTCACTTGTATTTCTTTTATTTCTGCTGGATCAGCAAATGAAGCGAGAAATCTATGTACTATTAAATTATATATTTTTTCTTCATCTGAAGTTATCTTTTCTTTCTGTCCTGTTGGGTGTATAGCTGGATGAACATCTTCATTTTTACCTTCTCTCGGTTTAAATCTATTTTCTTTGATTAATTTATTTGCTAATGTAGAAAAAACAGGATTTAAAGAAAGTTGTTGTATTATTTCTTTTACATTTATCTGGGGTGGTAGTTTTTGAGAAGAAGATCTTGGATAACTTATCATTCCTTTTTCATATAAAGATTGTGATAAATTCTGTGTTTTAACTGGAATAAAACCATAAATTCTATAAGCTTCTGTTTGTAAAGATGTGAAATCAAATGGGGGAAGAGGGTATATTTTCTTTATATTTTCTTCTAATTTTATTATTCCTTTCTTTTTTGTTTTTTCTTTTGATTTCTCTGCTTCTGTTTTAGATTTAAATGGATTTTTTTCATGTGAAAATTCGATATCTTTTACTATAGAGTATAAAACCCAATAAGGTTCTGGCTTAAAATTTTCTATTTCTTTTTCTCTTTGAACAAGAAAATGAAGCATTGGTCCTTGAACTCTACCGATAGAAAGAGATTTATATCTTCCAGCGTTTTTAATAGCGTTCATTACAGATCTACTTAGATTAATACCGTAAAACCAATCTATTGTGTGTCTCGCTTCACCTGCGTATGCATTATAAATATCAAAATCTATTAAATTTTTATATGAATTATAAAGTTCTTGTGGGGTTACAGTCGAAAATTTCATTCTCTTTGCTTTTTTAATATCACTATATTTTCTTATAATATTATAACCTATTAAACTTCCTTCTATGTCAAAATCAGTTGCATTAATAATTAAGTCTGCATCTTTGATCAAGTTTTCTATATTTTCTAAATAATCTTTAGTATAATATGTGTTTTTATTTATTTTATAAGAAGGAACCCATTCTAGATCAAATACTGGTGTTTTGTTTTGTTTTTCTTTTAATATAAATAGATGACCTACTGCTGGAACCACATAAGTAGATATATTTTCGTTTTTTAATTCAAAATATTTTACTTTTTTGTAATATTTAGTTGTTAAAGTTTTGAAATCTTTTTTGATCGCATATGCTATTTTTTGTGCTACAGAAGGTTTTTCTGCTAGTATTAATATTTTCATTAAATCACTTAAATGATGTTATAGTAAAAAAAATAATAAAAGATTCAATTATAAATATATCTATTGTTTGGTTATAGTACTGAGAGGGGTCTATTCTACTAATAATAAAAATTGAAGGTTTGTTAATTTATTCTATTTAAGAAGAAATATATTGAATATCACTTACTTTTAATTTATAGTATTCGATCCAATCTAAATATTCTTTTAAAAATTTATCAATTATTTTTTCTTCGTTTTCATTTACTATAAAAAATTGACTTTTATTAAATAGATTTTTTATTATTTTTGGATTTATTTTTTTATAATTATAATAAAAACGTCTCTTTATAGTGTTTAGTATTTTTTTATTATTTATTTTGAATTTGTAAACATATAAAATATACATATTGTAACTATAGTTACAAAGAATTAAATATTTATCTATATTACTGGAATTTAACCCCCTCTCTCACCAATAGATTTTTAATGTTAGATCAAATTTATAAAAAATTCGTTTTATTGACTCTCGTTTTGTTTATCTGTAGATAATTTTTCAATATATTCATTGACATTTTCATTTCCGATTTTATTTTTTGCTTTAGGTAATAAAATACTAAAAACACTACCTTTACCTACTTCAGATTTAACAAAAATATCACTATCGTGTAGTTTCATTATTTCTTTTGCAATTGCAAGACCTAAACCACTACCTTCTTTTTTATATAATTTAGATACACTACTTCTTTGAAACCTTTCAAATATTGATTGTTGTTCTTTTTTAGGTATACCTGGTCCTGTATCAATTACATCTACTTGTATCCAATTCTTATCTTTTTCAAAAGCATTAATTGTAACAGAACCTTTATCAGTAAATTTAATAGCATTATTAACTAAATTTGTTAGAACCTGAGCTATTCTCTCTGGATCACCATATACTTCACCTAAACTATCAGGTGTATTCCATATCAAAGTCAAACCTTTAGCTTCTGCAAGATTCCTAAGAGAACATTTATCTTCGAGATCTTTGAGTTTGAAAGGCTTCTTATATAATGTAATAGCTCCTGCATCTAGTTTTGAAAGATCTAATAAATCATTTATTAATTTAGCTAACC
>JAVZRC010000015.1:0-11494 GCA_038880755.1 Candidatus Micrarchaeia archaeon | reverse complement strand
TTTTCTTAAAGACATCGCCATTAGCATAAAGCCATCCAACAACTGCTTTATAACCATCACTAGGTTGCAATTCCCTTCCATTCTCTGGAGATATGGAACTTATTTCTTTCAGGCTTAGTTTAGCAGGATCATAACCGATTACGAAAGCATATTTTATCTCATTTCCACTCTCAATCCCAGCTAACGTTGCAGAAAATCCAGCAGCCTTTTCAATTCCATTTACTCTTTGTATAACTTTTACATCATGATCCGTCATCTGAATAGATCCGACAGTAGCTGCAAGAAGTCCGTACATTCCGCCCCCAGGAAATATGTAAATCGCGTTAGGATTTAACATGGAAAATTGTTTGTCAATTGTCTCTTGCAGACCTTGGCCTATTGACACGAGCGCAACAAGAGATGCAATGCCTATGAATATGCCTATAACAGTAAGCCAGGATCTGGTTGGTTTTTGCTTAAATGTTCTTAATGCCAGGTTCAAATAATAGATGAATGATACCATATTCTCTCCTTACTCATATCTTAGTGTCTCAGCAGGCTTCATTTTCGCAGCCTGCAATGCAGGAAGCAATCCGCTCAGGCTTCCAACTATGAATGAAAATAAAATCGCACCAAATATAACTACAAGATCAAGAGTTATGTACAATCCAATGTTATATATTGTAGCAACTTTCTCTACTATGTATGCTATAGCAATTCCAACAACAGTTCCAATCACTCCACCAACTAATCCAAGTATCCCAGATTCTATCAGAAATATCATCATTATATCTCTATTTCTTGCACCAACTGCCTTCATTATTCCAATCTCTCTTGTTCTTTCTAAAACTGATGTATACATTGTATTCATTATTCCAATTCCACCAACAATAAGTGATATTGCAGCTATTCCAATAACTATAGTCTGCACAAGGCCGATTATCCTTAATGCCACTCCTCTCATTTGTTCTGAAGTCATTACAGTAAAAGTTTCTTTTCCTTTTTCTAAACCCCTTTCTTTTCTCAAGCGTTCTTTTATATTCTCTGCAACCTCTGTAACATTTGCATTTTCTTTTGCTAGGGTCAATATAAGCGGATAGCCTTCCTGTTTAAATACATCCATAAATGTATCTTTTGTAATATATATTCTTCTATCAAATCCAGGATTACCTATCTTTGATACCACGCCTATAACTGTAAAATCTTTTCCGTTTATCTCTAACTTATCTCCAACCTTAATCGGCTTTTCAAAAACCTCTGTGGTTGAAAAATCATATCCAACCATCACCTTATATGCATCATTGCTTTTTAATTCTCTTCCAGAGGTCATTTGCACTCCCATAAAATCATAGATATTGATTTCATTTGGGTCAAAACCGGTGGTTATAAAATAATATGGTTTATCTTTATACTTTGTTTCAGAGATAGTTAGCATTATTCCGACAGCCTTTTCAACTCCATTTACTCTTTGAATTGCAGATATGTCTCTATCATTAAGACGGTCTGATGTTCCTATCGCACCTAAAACACCAAAAGAACTTTTTCCTGGGTAAATCGTTATTTTGTTAGTTCCGAGAATATCGAATTGTTGATTTATCGCATTTTGTAATCCTTGTCCTAATGAAACGAGCGCAACTACTGCGGCTATACCTACGAATATTCCTATTATTGTAAGCCAAGAACGAGTTGGTTTGTGTTTGAACGTGCGCATTGCAAGGTCAAAGTATTGAAGCAACATAATCTTAATTATGTAGAAATATTTAAAAGAATGTTAAATGAATCCTTCTCTTAACTAAATGTCCTAATCCACGCTGAATTATTTATCCATGCTATTTAGCAAATTGTTCTTATCTATTTTTTTCATTTATTTGAATCTCTTTAAAAGCAATGAGTTGCTAACTACTGAAACAGAACTTAATGCCATTGCAAGCCCTGCGAATTCAGGCTTTAGCAACAAACCAAACGAATAGTAAAATACACCAGCAGCTATTGGAATCCCTACTGAATTGTAGAAGAGAGCCCAGAACATATTCTGTTTTATTTTGTTCATTGTGGCCTCACTAAGTTTTATTGCAGTCACTACATCTTTAAGATCATCTTTGACAAGTATTATCTCTCCAGTTTCCATTGCTATGTCTGTACCGCTGCCAAGTGCAATACCAACATCTGCTTGTGCAAGTGCTGGTGCATCGTTTATGCCATCACCAACCATTGCAACATATTCATTTTCGTTTTGTAATTCCTTAATTTTGGCAGCTTTTTGTTCCGGTAACACCTCAGCAAGAACTTCACCTATTCCAACTTTTCTTGCAATTGCTCTTGCAGTTTTTTCATTGTCACCTGTAATCATTACTACTCTCTTTCCCATCTCTTTTAATTCCTGTACTGCTTCCTTTGAATTTTTCTTTAATACGTCAGCAACCGCAATGAAGCCGATGAATCTTTTGTTGACAGCAAGTGCCATTACTGTTTTTCCTTCTTCTTCAAGTAGCTTCATTTTTGAGTCATCGAATTTTATTTTGCTCTTAGCCATCAGTTTTCTATTTCCAAATAGAATTTCTTTTCCATTATAATGTGCCTTGACTCCGTAGCCTGGAATTGCTTGGAATGAGTTAGCATCTGGGATATGGATTTTTTTCTTTTTAGCATATTCAATAATCGCATCCCCAAGAGGATGCTCTGATCTTTTTTCAGCTATTGCAGAATAGAAGAGAATATCCTTTTTTGATACGTTATTAACTTCGATTATATCTGTTACTTGCGGCTTACCAATTGTTAATGTAGCAGTCTTATCAAATACAATTGTTGTAATTTTGTGTGCTTTCTCAAGAGCCTCTCCACCACGGATTAGGATTCCTTTTTCTGCCCCCTTTCCAACTCCAACCATCACTGCTGTAGGTGTTGCAAGTCCAAGTGCGCATGGGCAGGCAATTACAAGCACTGAAATTGCAGTCATTAGTGCAAATGTAAATGTTGCTCCAAAAATAAAATACCATACAATAAATGTGATAATAGAAATTGATACCACTGCTGGGACAAAGTATGAAGACACTGTGTCAGCAAATTTTTGTATGGGTGCCTTTGACATCTGTGCATTTTCAACAAATTTTACTATCTGAGCCAGGACAGAATCTGCACCTACTGCAGTAGCTTTGAAGGTTAATGTTCCGTGTTTGTTTACGGTTCCACCTATAACTTTGTCACCTTTTTTCTTTTCTACAGGAATGCTTTCCCCAGTCAACATCGATTCATCTACAGAAGAGTAACCAGAAATCACAATTCCATCAACAGGTATTCTTTCACCAGGCTTTACGATAACAATGTCACCCTTCTTCACTTCGTTGATGTCAATCTCAATCTCTTCCCCATTTCTCATGACAATTGCTGTTTTAGGTCTCAATCTCATTAGTTTTTGTATCGCTTCGCTAGTCTTTCCTTTCGTTAGAGCTTCTAGATATTTGCCAAGTACAACAAATGTTATTAGTAATGCAGATGTCTCAAAAAACGTTTCACCACCTATGAAAAATGCAATAAAGATGCTGTAGAAATATGCTGCACTAGTGCCGATCGCAATAAGACTGTCCATGTTTGCAGCTCTATTCTTTAATGCACTAGCCATCCCCTTATAAAATCTCCAACCAATCCAGAATTGAACAGGAGTAGCTAATGCAAATTGTATTATATTTTCATAAGGAAAGTCAATAAACATGCTTAGTAATACAATGGGAATAGTTAACACAAGACTGACTATGAAAGTAGTTTTCAGCTCTTTTATTTCCTTTTCTTTGATCTCTTTTTCTCCATCGATTTCAATTCCTTTTTCTTCTTTGGCTGAATAGCCTGCATCTTCTATTATAGCTATGATCTTCTCAATATTTATTTTTCTTTCATCAAATTCAATAGACGCCTTTTCTGTTGCGAAGTTGATAGATGCAGACTTTATTCCTTTTGCCTTGCGAAGAGAATTCTCAATGATCTTAGCACAGCTTGCACAGTGCATTCCTCTTATAGTTAGAATAGCATTCTTCATTTTTTCACCTATTTTCTTCCGAATAAATTGCCAAGGAAGTCATTCGATTTTTTTGTATTTTTGACATTAGGATTGCTGACTTCCTTTGCTTCATAACCTATTTCTTCTATTTTCTTAATGATGGCATTTACGTTTGTCTTTGTTGGATTCAATTCTATCTCAGCAATCTCGTTTTCGTATGAAACATTAATATTCTCAGTGCTATTAATCTGGGATAAGCTTTCTTTTATTAGTCGCTCACAGCTTTTGCAGTGCATGTTATCTATTTTAAGATATACTTTTATCAAATTTGCCATAACATCACCATGACGCATTCTATTTATTCATAGCTGTTTCTGCTTCCGCATCCGCAACCGCCAACTCTTTGTATTGGTTTGCTTGCTGCTTCGGCGTTTATAGCTGCTGCTTCTGCTAATGTGATATTATTGCGAATCTCGATTTTTCCAGTTGCCATTCCCATGAGACAAGTAAAGTATATCGTTCCTTCCTTTAAAGGTGTAAATTCGAATGTTTTAATTACTCCGGATCGTTCAAATTGGTAGTTTATACCAAGTTCTCTAACTGCCAGACCATTTATACAGCCACCAAAACGTTTTACATAAACGTTCCATCTTACAGGCACGCCAGCCTTGACTACGAATGTAGCAGGCATCCATCCATTATCTACAGTCATGTTAATCTCTTGGAATTCTACTGTATTATTTTTTTCATTTACCTCACTGATTGCTATTGAATCTGTTGCCAATTGTTTGGGAGAGAGATTTGATATGAATGGTAATGATAAGTTCGTACCAAATACCCATACTGCTGTTAAAGCTATGATCACAGCCAGCGTTAGGTATGCAAATTTGTTCTTCATCTTTAATTTCGAATCATTCTTTTTTGGTAGGTTTGAATCCATTTTCTGCATTTTATTTTCATTGTTTTCCATCATTTTATCCACCCAATATACCTAAATTATTTACTTGACGATTATCTGTCCAGGTATCATTCCCATCCAGCATGTAAAATAGATTGTTCCAATCTTAGAGGGGGTGAATTCAAATACTTTTATCTCCCCTTCTCTCTCAAACTGATAGTTTATTCCCAGTTCAGGAACTTTTATTCCTTTATTGCAATATGATAATTTTTCAACGGTTATTATCCATTTTACAGGTATTCCTTTTTTCACCGTGAAGGTGTCTGGCTCCCAACCATATGCAGTTACCTTCATTTTTATTTCTTGGATCTGTTGTGAAGAATTCAATTGATATGCTTCAGACTGATTTTGGCCAAACAAATTAGGAATTCCTATTCCCATCAATAAAGCGCTTCTTTGAAGCATGATTATTCCAAGCACTATAATAAGCACGCTTGCAATCTTTACTGCTTTATGTGTCCATTTCATTGAGATCTTTGAAACAAGAGCACCCATGATGAACATTAGTGGAACAGTTCCTGCTCCAAATACAAGCATGGTCAGTCCACCATCTATTATGCTTCCAGTTCCTGCTGCATATACTAGCATTGCTTGAAGAGGTCCACACGGCATAAATCCATTTAAAAATCCAAACATTGCTGGATTGCTCGAATACTTATGAATATCAATAAATGATGGTAGTATTGTATATTTTCTTAGTTTTGGATAGAATATGCTTAAACCGTATAATACCATGAATAATCCAGCCAGAAAAGATAACGTACCTCTTATCTGATCCGTTATTGCAATAACCCCACCAACTAAACCAAGCAATGCTCCTAATAGAGTGTAAGATAATATTCTTGCACCGTTATAGCAAATGTGTGGTTTCAATCCTTTTTGGTTTGAATTGCTTGCATAAGAAATTACAAACCCACCACACATGCCTATGCAATGGAAACTTGTAAGCAATCCTACTAAGAATATTACTATCAGTCCGGATTTTGGATCGATGATGTTTGTAGAGAAAAATGGAAAATTGCTAAGTGCGATATAAAGACCAATAAACAAAAATCCCCAGTAGGCAATTCTCTTTAATTTCTCAATCAGCCCAGTGTTGTTTTCATTTATACTATTCTCTATTTTGGTTTCAGTATTAATTTCTTTTGTCTTTTCTTTACTAATTTTGTCTCTTTCGCTGATTTCTTTTCTTTCTTGTTGATGATTTTCTTGGTGTTCAGGACCAGTTGCATGGTTTGTTTCTAAATTTTCCATGCAATATAATATATCAATCAATATTAAAACACTTATCGGCAGAACAATTTATGAACGATTATGAACGATCCTGAATCATTAAAAATAGATAGAAAATTAGAATCCTTTCATCAGGATTACATAGTTTGTCTTACCTATTTTTTGTTTTCTAATCAATTTTCTTTTTTCCATTCTACTTAAAATCATTGAAAGCGTGGCTCTCGGGTAATTCAATTCTTTTCTTATTTCAGCTTGAGTTGCGTTCTTTTTTATTCGTAAATATTCAATTATCTTTCTTTCTTCCGGTGTTAATATTTTTTCAATTTTATGCGCTTTAATTACTTTTTTAATTATCATTTCTTCTGGCTTAAGATAGAGATAGACTCCAAGTGCGAAGATGACGAAGAAAAGTGGGATTAAAAATATAAGGACTTGATGATACCATTCCATTACAAGCGGGCATGAAGAAGGTATGAGATACATTAATATAAAACTGATAAGCACACCACTACCGCCAGCTATCGCAATTATAGAAGCTATGTCTTTATTTTTCATTTTCTCACCATATATTATTAGATCAATACTTATTATTTATTAATTATTTATTAGTCTTTTTCCTGCAAGTATTTTTCAACATCTATCGCAGCCTTGCACCCATCTCCAGCTGCTGCAATTGCTTGCTTGTATCGTTTATCAGCTACGTCACCTGCAACAAAAACACCTTTGACACTAGTCTCAGTGTTTTCTTTCTTTATTATGTATCCATTCTCATCAATTTCTATCTGCCCTTTAAATAAGTTAGTTGCAGGCGAATGACCGATTGCAACAAATACTCCATCTATTTTCATTTCTTTTTCTTCCCCAGTTTTGACATTTTTTATTCTTATCCCCGTTACCTTTTCTTCACCAATTATCTCAGTTACTACTGTATCCCATATGAATTTTATCTTCTGATTTGCAAAGGCTCTTTCTTGCATTATCTTGCTTGCTCTTAACTGATCTCTTCTATGAATGATAGTAACAGAGTTAGCAAATTTTGTTAGGAATATCGCATCTTCCAATGCAGTATCTCCTCCTCCGATTACTGCAACATCTTTTCCTTTAAAGAAAAATCCATCGCATGTTGCGCAACCAGACACGCCTTTTCCTATGAGCTTTGATTCGCCAGGAACCCCAAGCCATTTTGCAGTCGCACCACTTGCAATAATCACTGCTTTTGACTTTAATTCTTTTGTTTCTGTCTTAATCGTAAATGGTCTATTTCTAAAATCTACGCTTACAACTTCTTCATCTATAAATCTAGTTCCAAATTTCTCAGCCTGTTTTCTCATATTATCCATTAGTTCTGGGCCCATTATTCCATCTGGAAAACCAGGATAATTTTCAACCAAGGTAGTCTGACTTATCTGTCCCCCAGGTTGCATACCAGATATCACTATAGGTTTAAGTTCTGCTCTTGCTGCATATATCGCAGCTGTCAATCCAGCAGGACCAGATCCAATAATTATAACATTTTCAATTTCCATTTTACCACCAAATCACATAATCATAAGCAAGATGTTAATAATATATGTAATTAAATTCATGAACCTTTCTATTGATTATTAATATCTTTAAAATAATTGCTGTTTAATATATTTTATTTTGAGTGATTTTATGATAAAAAGAACGAATTATCTTTTGCTTATAAACTTTAAGGCATACGAGTCTTCTATTGGGAAAGCCGCATTAAAGATTGCGAAACAGATAGATGAAGCAGCAAAGGAATCAGAGACTGGAATAGATGTCGCAATCGCAGTCCAGCCTTCCGACATATTTAGATTTGCTGATCTTGACATACCTGTTTTTTCACAGCATATTGATCCAATTGAATATGGTGCACATACTGGACATATTCTTCCTGAATCTGTTTTGGAGGCAGGTGCAGTAGGTTCATTGATAAATCATTCAGAAAGACAGTTGAACTTAGAAATAATTGATAAAACAATAAAAAGAGCAAAAGAAACTGATCTGATTCAGGTGGTATGCGCAAGCACTCCTAAAATGGCGGCTGCAATTTCTTCAATGGATCCTGATTTTATTGCAATTGAACCTCCAGAACTAATTGGTGGAGAGATTTCAGTTTCAAAAGCAAATCCAGACATTATCACAGATACAATCAATTCAGTTCATGATGTAAATGATAAGATTCCAGTTCTTTGTGGCGCCGGCATTAAAAATTCCGAGGATGTAAGAATAGCAATCGAGCTTGGTGCAAGAGGGATACTTGTCGCTAGCGGAGTTACTAAAGCAAGCGATCCAAAAAAAGCAACTCTTGAATTATTAAAAGGATTTAAATAAATAATCTTTCATAAAAGGTGATTAAATGGTTGAGCTGAATCCTATCGAGGACAAGATTCTAAAAGCCCTTATAGATTTAGGAGCAACATCTGAAGATAAAATGAAGACAGCAGATCACGTGATGAAAAAGACAAACCTGGCTAAAGGAATAGTGGGTAATGGATTGACATCTCTAGTTAATAAAGGTCTTGTAAAGCGTGTTGCAAGAGAAAAAGCTTCAGGCTATTATGTCTTGCAGCCAAAGGTTTGAGTAATAAAGGATGTGATTTTATGGATGAAGAAGAAATTTCTTTTTTTGCAAAATACAAAGATTGGGTCGTCATAAAAAAGAAACAAATCGATGAAAAAACTGAAGACAAAGAAATACTTGCAATTCTTGCTTCAATTAATTCTACAACAGCAAGAAAAGCATACGACTTTGCTCCAATAGATAAAGCTGTAATTGATAAGTATGTGGCAGAGCTTGTCAAAGGCAAGAGAAAAGGTTTAAACAATCTTGCAGAAATATTTGGTTCACTCAAACAATCAGAATTAAAAGAAAAACTTCTTTCAGCATGCAAAGATAGGGATGAAACATTCTATCCATTTGCAGAAACGTATTTCATTAATTCTATTCTTAAGGCATTGAATTATTCTCCTTTTATTGATTCAGAGGTTGTCCAGGAAGTTTATCCAGATATGAAGATGCCAAAGCCTAGGGGCAAAGTGCCCAAAAAATAAAGGTGATAAAAATTAAGTATATTCAAATTTTTATATCATGTAAAAACAAAAAAGAAGCAATTAAGCTAAGTAATTTACTTTTAAAAGAAAAATTAGCAGCCTGTGTACAATTATTACCAATAAAAAGTTTATATCTTTGGAATGGAAAGATCGAAAGAGCAAATGAATATCTATGTCTAATAAAAACGATTAATACTAAATTTGAAAATTTAGTTTTAAAAATTAAAAAAATTCATTCATATGAGATCCCAGAAATAATAGTAATGGATATAAAAGATGGAAATAAAGATTATTTAAAGTGGATCGAAAGAGAGCTTAAGAGTTAATATTTGTAATTATGTAAATTATTATATACGTGAATAAATATGAAAATCAATTTATCTTTAGTTTGTGTTAAAAATTTGTCCACTTCATTAATTAGCATTATTTTTTTTGTTTTAACCTTATCAGTAAGTGTTTTATTTGCAGCTGAATGTGGTGGTACTAATTGTAGCTGTAATGATGAAGTAATTGAAAATGCAGTGCTTACACAAGATCTTTACTGTAATGGAAATGCGTTAGTAATATCAAGAGATGGAGTAACTTTAGACTGTAACGGCCACACCGTTTTTTCTCAGAGTCCAGTTAATGCAGTTATTAGTGCAACTAACGTTAGTGGGATTACAATCAAAAATTGTTTTATTTCTGGTTTATATGCACCATATGGAATTCAATTTTTTGGTGTAAGAGATAGTGTTATTGAAAATACTATAATATTTGATGTTGAAAATGGTATTTCTATATTAGATTATCTTAATATCTATGCCTCAAATATTCAAATATTAGATAGCGAGATCTATAATGTTGGTAATGGCATTAATTTATTAGGAATTTCACATTTAATTAAAAATATAAGAGTTTACAATAATACAGGGATAGGCATCGTGTCTTATGCAAACAATTCAGTTATAGAAAATATAACTGCATACGATAATAATATAGGTATTACAGCTTTATATTCAACTGTAAAGGATATTAATTCTACTAGAAATATGGACGGATTGAATCTATATTATAGTTCAGCTTCAAATATTATAACATCAAATAATACCTTTTGTGGTTTGATTGCCACGGGTTCAACAATTTTATCAATAAATTCTTCTGGAAATAAAGATGGTTTATGTTTGGATTCAAATAACTCGATTTATAATGCGAAGAGTATAGACAATTATGGATATGGTGTTTATATTCAAAATGAAAACAATACTTTAGTAAATTTAGAAACAAAAAACAATGTTTATGGTGTTTATGTACATCAATATGGTTCTAATTCTAAATTTGTTAATATTACAACTATATCTAACAGTGCAGAAAATTTTGTTTCAAAAGCTAATTATACCAATATTTCTTATTTATATTCATATAATGGTAGTGGAGGATATGGAATATATTTAGATTCGAGCTATAATGAGATTTCAAATTCTGTATTTTCTAATAATTATATAGGGGTTTATTTGCCTCAAAATACAGGAAATAATGTGCTAAAAAATATAAGTTCTATTAACAATAATGTTGGTGTAATGTTAGATGCATCAAATAATAATCTACTTTTACAAATAAATGCCTCAAATAATTTCGGAACTGGAATTTTAATTCAAAGAGGTATGTTTAATACTCTTTCTAACAATGTAATGAATAATAATATTTATAATTTAATAGTTGATGGTTATGAAGAAACACAAAGTATAGACATTACTAATACGGTCGATGGAAAAAAAGTATACTGGTTGAAAAATGCACAAAATCAAATTTATGATTCTTCATCGGATGTAGGTATATTTGCTTGCTTTAATTGTACTAATATAACAGTGAAAGATTCCAATTTAAGTAAAAATGGTTTTGGTATTTTGTTTAAAAATGTAACAAATTCATTGATAAAAAACATAACTTTATCATCTTTTGACTTTACAAACAAAATATATAAGGATTTGATAATATTAAATGAAACTAGAAATGTAATAATAAGGGAATGTAAATTTTACGATTCCGTTGCAGGTTTACAATTAGTAATATATGGAGGAGAAAATAATCTTATATTCAATAATCTGTTTAATACTTCAGTTTATGATCCCGCAGTATCTGTCGATTCAACTAATTTTTGGAATAGTAGTTATAATTGTTCAGGTGAAAGAAATATTATTGGTGGAAATTGCATAGGCGGAAACTTTTGGGGCGGAGAATACGGCCATTCAATTTTTTGTCAAGATTCTAATAATGATGGAATATGCGATACT
>JAVZRC010000014.1:0-12495 GCA_038880755.1 Candidatus Micrarchaeia archaeon | reverse complement strand
AAACATTAAAAATGACATTTATCTTAACTGCAGCGATCAGGCAGGAAATTCAAATGTATCCAACCTGATTACAATATACTTTGACAATATCAATCCAACCATTTTATCCTTCACTTTGTCTTCAACAATCGTATATGTAGGTGACACAATAACATACAACTGTACAGCATCTGACAATTCAGAATCCTATGAAGGATCTGTAACAACAGTTGTAACAGGAATTGATACATCATCGGCAGGAACAAAAACAGCAAGATGTACTGCAACAGATACAGCAGGAAATTCAATATATGAAGAAAGAACATACACTGTTAATCAAATAATTCTTCCACCATCTGGTGGAGGTGGCGGAGGATGTTCACCAGTATGGCAATGCAGTGAATGGACTGAATGTTCAAAAGAAGGAATAAGAACAAGAACATGCATTGACATAAACAACTGTGGAACAACAACAGGTAAGCCTTCAGAAACAGCAGCATGCGTATATGCATGCATGCCTGACTGGAAATGTTCTCCATGGTCAGAATGTTCGCCATCAGGAATACAAACAAGAACATGCATAGATAATAATAACTGCGGTCTACTTTCTCCATCTACATCCAGATCTTGCTTATACATACCTAAAGAATTAACAGCAAATTCAGATCAAACAGATCTTAATACCATTTCAGCAATACGATCCAACTTCATTAACCTGTTCCAATCATTAGAAGATAAAGACTATGATAAAGTAGAATCTTTCTTCTCATCTGCAATTGATCAAACAAACTTCCTATTAAGAACATCGCCAACTACAAACAATCTAAATATCTCACAAACAGTAATAAATAATGGATTACAATTATCAGACTCTTTAATGCAGGAAGGTCAATTCTCTTCTTCTTCAAATATTCTTTCAAACATCTCTTCCACAATCCCATTCTTATCACAGATTGATGCATCTTATGCAAACAAACTTACTAATTCATTACTCCTAAAATCAACTCAATTCTTCTCAGCAAACAAACCTGATGAATTAATTTCCTTCCTTAATTCATTAATTCAATCACTAAAACAATCATTCCAATCACAATTCAAATTAATTGACGAACTGCAAAGAAACAGATTAGATCCAGATTCATTATTAAAACTTAATGAACTTGGCACTTCCATGCAATCAATGTCATCCGCTCTCTCTGATTTAGATGACGCATCACAAATAATTCTTCAAGCATCAACAGAAACTAATAATGAAAAGAAATTCCAACTTACATCTCAATCATTGAACCTTATCCAGCAATCAATGCTTAAATTCCCTGAAATAAACAAAATCCTGTCCTATTCAGTTGACCAAGATCCTTCTGAAATCACCTATCAATCAATCATCTCAAACATTCCAGAAGATGAAAAGCAAAGATTAGAAGAAATGAAGGATTCAACAGATTCAGAAAAGCTAACAGTTATGAAATCAGTATTCAGCTATTCATTAAAGAATGAAGAATATACAGATAAAGAAACAAACATTACAATAGTCAAACTTTCAGTTATCTCCCCATCTCAATTAGACAACTTAACAATATATGAATATATACCTAAAGGAATCTCTATATCAGATATTCAATCTCCATACAACTTCACAATACTTAATGAAGATCCAGTAATACAATTCAAATTAGGATCAGCTGCATTAGGTGAAACAAAATCAGTAATTTACACTATAAACAAGAAACTTCCATCCTACTCTTCCCAATCCTATTCAATCGGATTAATACATATAGGAATTCCTTACCTACCAACGCCAGAAGAGATTGTATTTTCTGATTCAACACACAACATAAGAGTAATAGCAGCAATCCTCATATCAGCTTTCATATTGGTAGAGTTCTTCCTGACGAGGAAAGTTGAATTCAGAGAATTTTCCTTGTTCAAAAAACTTAAGCAAGAATCTTAACTAAATTCATAGTAATAGCTTTAATATGCGAGGTGAAAAAAATGAATGAAGCATTGCAGAAAATAGGACCATGGGCCTTTATCTTAGGAATGGTGGCTGCAATTATACTTGGATTATTCCCAAAGGCAATAGGAGGATTAAGTGTAAATCTTGTAGTATTGGGAATATTAGGTATAATTGTAGGAATTGCAAACGTAACTGACAAAGAACTTGACAGATACGTATTGGCAAACATTGGATTTTTAATTGCAGCAGCAATGTTTGAATCTCTTTTAAGAGCATTGCAGCTTGGAGACGTAAGTGCTGCATTAGTATCAATAACACAAAATATAGTCTTCTTTGTAGCTCCAGGCCTTGCAGTTGTCTGCTTAAGAGAAATCTTTGAAGTTGCAAGAGAAGTTTAATTTTTTTATTAGTTTTAATTTTTTATTTTTTCTTATTCTTCCATTTATTTCTTATTTTCTTTTATTTCCATTTATTCTTATTTTTAAAAAACAATTACATTGAGAGGTTTGTTTGACACTTTAACAGTAACTATCTTTTCTTTTGGAAATCTGTATTCCTTGAATGAATCAATCGCAATCATCCCATCTCTCATTTCCGATTTTATTTTCAATTCTTCTCCCTCTTTTATAATTCCACTTATAGTTCTTCCACATATCAGGCGACCGCAGTAAGGTTCTCTAACTATAAATCTTCCTTCCTTTGCAGTCTTGCCGAAAGGCCTTCCGCCTGCAGAGGAATACCATGCAGTTGACCCACAACCAGTTGATATAAGTATTCCTGAACTTTTTTGTCTTTCCCATCTTCCATTGACAAAAAGAGAGTAGCGGGAAGTATTGTAAATATGGGAAGCACCAATATAAATCTCATTTAATGCGTATTCTTTTTTCTTAGAACTATTTATTGTCACTTCCAATCTTGTCCACTTTTCAACCGCAAAATCGCCTTCTATTATTTGCAGGATTCTTTTTTCAAAATCTTTTCTTGTGACATTCGTATGTGCTCCCTCGCTCGATAACGGATCAGAATTTACCCCGAGTATTAATGTATTGTCCTTTATCAAGTGAGAAGCATCAATAAATGTTCCATCTCCCCCTACACTAATCACTAGATCTGTTTTTTTAGGTAATTTTTTCCTTTTATTTTCCTTTTTGACAAATACTGAATTTATTTTATACTTTGCAAGCACTTTCTTAATCTCTTTGACTGTTTTCTTATGCTCTTTTGATTTGTTGTTGCTATAAACAACTAAGACATTTTTCAATTCCATTTTTTCACTCTTTACTTAATAGTTGAAATTTAGTTTGAAAACCTTCATAAATGTTTTTACTTATCATTCACCTATAGAGAAAATATTAAGTGAAATCATGATAGTTGAAAAATATAGACCTAAAAAATTAGCAGACATAATCGGTCAGGATGCAATAATCGATAGACTAACGATTTGGGCTAGAAACTGGGAAGATGGAATTCCACAAAAACCAATTCTTCTTTATGGCAGGCCTGGCTGTGGCAAAACTTCAATTGCACATGCATTGGCAAATGATATGGATTGGGAGATATTTGAAATAAATGCAAGTGATACAAGAAACAAATCTGTAATAGATTCTATACTTTCAAACACAGCTACACAAGCTACTCTTACAGGAAGATTGAAACTTATAGTAATTGATGAGATCGATGGATTGGCAGGACAGGAAGATAGAGGAGGGGTAGGCGCAGTTATAAATGTAATAGATGAATCAAAACAACCCATTATCTTAATTGCAAACCAAGTCTATATTCAGAAACTTAAATCTCTTCTTCCAGAGGTAGAAATGTTAGAGATGAAAGGAGTGGATAAAAGAATACTTAAGAAATATCTAAGAGAAATTGCAGATAAAGAAGGAATTCAGATTTCAGATTTGCAAATAGAAGAGATAGCCGATCGTTCTAATGGAGATGTGAGGTCTGCATTGATTGATCTTACAGCAACAATCACCTACAGAGACAGAGAAAAAGATGTTTACAAGGCAGTCGCGCTTGTTTTCAAAACCTGGGATTATCAAACCGCAAGATCAGCATTTTGGGATGTAGATATTGATCCAGATATGCAGATATTATGGTTGGAGGAGAACATACCAAATGAATATCAAAATCCAGAAGAGATAAAATCCGCATATGAACATCTTTCAAGAGCGGATGTGTTTAATGGAAGAATAACAAACAGACAGAGTTGGAACTTATTAAAGTATGTGACTGAATTATCATCATGTGGCGTTGCAGCAGCAAAGAAAACAAATTATAATAAATTTGTAAGATACAAGTTTCCGACATATATTCAAAAAATGTCATATTCAATAGCATCCCGATCAATATTAAATTCAGCATGCAAGAAAATAGGAGAAAGAATGCATCTTTCGAGTAGGGAGGTTCTTTCACAATTAAAGATTATGAGGAATTTTATTTTAAAGAATCCAGAATATTATAAATTAGAAGAGTCAGAAATCAAAGCCATTCAGAATTATAAATAAACAATAAAATTAATTTCGAAATATGTCGATATAATAGCTAAGCAGTTCTGTTCAAATTGATGACCCACTTGAAACAATAAAGTATATAAATCCCAAATTTGTTACGTTTAATATGTCTGATAGACCCAAAAAACAAATTAGCTATTTATATAATAAAGTAATTTTCAAAAAGTGGGATCTTAATATTAATTCTTCTTTTTTATTTTTTGTTTTGTTCAGAGAAATCTTTTTAAATATGCTTTATCAATTTAATTCATCTGCTAATTACATATCTAATTTATTTAGTCCGAATTTATATTCTAAAGGATGAGATTATGAGTTGTGATCCAAAAATAAACGCATGTGGAAATAATGTTATTATTGATTGTAATGGATATAAGATAATCGGCCCAGGAGTAGAATCAAATAGATTTGGAATCGCAGGAGGTTGGAGCGTTTCAGGTTCAGCAATCAATTCATTAGTAAAGAACTGTATTGTTCAAAATTTCACAAGAGGTATTTCATTTGATGGTGCAACAGGCGCAAATCCAACTTTGATAAACAATACATTAATCAATAACAAATACGGAACTTTCTTTGCTAATACATTTGGTTCAGCATATAATAATTCATATATAAACAATACAGAAGTAGGATATTATGGAAATTCGGGTGGAATTTCGTCAGGAAACAAATTCTTAGGAAATAAATATGAATTAGCAGGTTCAGTAATCAATTCTTCAAATGACGTTCTTTTAGATTCATGTAAGATTCCATATCAAGGATTGAATATATACAAATTACATTCAAATGTTCCATTATGTTATGGCGAATACACATACACAGATAATGCATTATCAATCCTTCAGGATAATATTACAATTGACTGCAATGGTGCTAAATTAATAGGTCCTGGGATTCAAGTAGATAGAAAAGGAATTGCCGGAGGTTGGGGAGTACCTGGTTCAGCAGTCAATTCAGTTATAAAGAACTGTATAATTCAGAACTTTTTATATGGAATTGATTTCCGTGGTGCAACAGGCGCAAATCCAACTTTGATTAACAATACATTAATCAATAACAAATACGGAACTTTCTTTGCTAGTACATTTGGTTCAGCATATAATAATTCATATATAAACAATACAGAAGTAGGATATTATGGAAATTCGGGTGGAATTTCGTCAGGAAACAAATTCTTAGGAAATAAATATGAATTAGCAGGTTCATTAATCAATTCTTCAAATGACGTTCTTTTAGATTCATGTAAGATTCCATATCAAGGATTGAATATATACAAATTACATTCAAATGTTCCATTATGTTATGGCGAATACACATACACAGATAATGCATTATCAATCCTTCAGGATAATATTACAATTGACTGCAATGGTGCTAAATTAATAGGTCCTGGGATTCAAGTAGATAGAAAAGGAATTGCCGGAGGTTGGGGAGTACCTGGTTCAGCAGTCAATTCAGTTATAAAGAACTGTATAATTCAGAACTTTTTATATGGAATTGATTTCCGTGGTGCAACAGGCGCAAATCCAACTTTGATTAACAATACATTAATCAATAACAAATACGGTGTATTTTATTCAAATATAGGTAGCTCACCAGTGTTAATAAATCTAATAACTAAATGTACATTTACAAATAATACAAATGGAGTCTATGTTCAGTCTTCATTCCCAAGATTTTACCACAATAATGTATATAATAACACAATAAATGTCGCTTCTGATCAAGGGGGAGAACTTTCTTACCAAGGTAAAGGAAACTGGTGGGGGAGAACATCTCCTCCATATTTTGTTGCCGGAGTAGATACAAATAGAATAGATTTAATCGATAGTTATCCTTATTCAAATATGAATGGATGGGAAGTATTAGATACGGACAACGACGGAATTGCAGATGACATCGACAACTGTCCTCTAATCGCAAATCCAGATCAATCTGATATTGATGGAGACGGACTCGGAGATGTTTGTGATCCAGATGCAGATAATGATGGTATAGTGAATGAAATAGATAAGAACAGAATAACTGCCGAAGATCTTAGTCTAGTTCCATCCAATGATTTCAATGATCTTACAACTTTCGGTTATATTGCAGAAAAGGGAACGTGGAATGTTTCAATAATTGACTTACCTGCTCCTAATGGTGTAAGAGTTTCAATTTCGGGTAATGGAACAGGCAAAGTTAGGATAATATCTTGTAACAATCTAGTTGAAACAACTCTTGATCATGAAGGTGAAACCGCAGATATTACATGCGGTAGCACTACTGTATTTGCAGTTAATGCAAAGCCGTTTATTGATGTTAGAAAGCCAGATTCTTCTGTAAAAGGAAAGGCAGTCAAAGTCAAACTAAATTCAAATGACAAGGTAACGCTTGGAAGTCCAGTTTATGCATCAGAAAGCAATACTCAACCAATTGAAGTTCAGGTTGTGAATGAAGACGATTCTATCTATGCATATTTCATGCTTGAACCAGGACAAAGAGTTGATATAATTCCTCAAGATCCAGTGAGTGGAGAGCCAGTGATAACAAATCTTGCTCAAGTTCCAATAACAGTCTATTTTGTTGCATATGGAGTAAACAAAACAATACAACCTGGAGAGACATTTACAGATTCACAACCACCAAAAACGACATCATCATATGAAGGTATTGCTGGCTTGAATGGTTGGTTCACATCTGATGTATTAGTTTCTCTTTCAGCAACTGATGATGCATCTGGTGTTAAAGAGACATTAATTTGTGTTGATACAGGCAATACATGCGATCCATTGCCAGGCATATCTGCATCAATTACAGATGAAGGAACATGGTATGTTAGATACTATTCTATAGATAATGCAGGAAAGGTGGAACAGATACGTTCAGATATTGTAAAGATAGACAAGTCATCGCCATCAATTACAATAAATGAGTTGCCAACATACGACTCAGATGGCATTTATGTAGTCAGTTGGAATGCTTCGGATAATTTTGCAACCACATTTACATTCAATGTTTACAGGGATGGAGAGCTCTATCTTACAACAAATAACAATTCAATAACAGAATTGATTACAACAGATGGAGAATCCCACAGCTATTTTGTTGAGGTAATAGACTGGGCAGGTTTGAAGGCAATTTCAAGTACAGTCTCAACCACAGTGGATCTTTCCGGTCCTTCAACTCCTGTTCCATATCCATTACCTGTCTTTACTACAGTTCCATATGTTGATTTAGTATGGAACGCATCACAGGATATCCTAAGTGGTGTGAAGAGTTACAACATATTTAAGAATGGTCAGCTTTTAACCTCTTTATTATTTACTTCACTTTCCTACAGAGATGTTATAGTAACTGAAGGAAATACTTATGAGTATCAACTTTCAGCTGTTGACTGGGTTGGACATGAATCAGCGCTATCAGAAAAGGTTTCAACAACAATAGATACACAAGCTCCGTCAACATCAATGTCAATTGCAGGTATTAACGGATTGAATGGATGGTACACAAGCGAGGTAGGTGTTTCACTATCTGCAACAGATGAGACATCTGGAGTAGCAAAGATAATTTACAGAATAGATAATGGAGAATGGATGCTTTATTCAGGTACATTCTCCATAGGAGAAGGAATTCACATAATTGATTATTACTCAGTCGACAATGCAGGAAACACTGAGCAGTGGAAGAGTGAAAGAATAAAGGTTGATAAGACAGCACCGGTAAGCACTGACAACATTCCATCAGGATGGATAAATAGTGACTTTAATGTTCAGATCTCAGCATCTGACAACTTGTCTGGAGTTGCATCAATATACGCATGTTCAAGCCAGAGCGGCGATTGCGAGCCAATTGCAAACCAAGCTTCATTCTGGCTTGGAGAAGGAATTTATACAATTAAATATTATGCAACTGACAAAGCAGGCAATGCTGAACCTCTCAAAACTAAATATGCAAAGATAGATAAGACAGCACCAGTTACAACACCATTGGAAACTGGAATAAAAGAGGAATTACCATTCAATAGTGTCTATAAGGACAAGGTTGTTGTTTCATTTACTGCAACCGACACTCTATCAAATATTGATGGAATATACTATTGTGTTGATGCAACTAACACCTGTCAACCAGATAAAGTTGCATACAAGTGCGATTCATTGAATGGAGATTGTCCAACAGAAGCAAGAGGTTTTGTAGAGGTCTCTGAAAAAGGAACTTCATTCGTAAGATTCTTTGCTGAGGACAGAGCAGGGAATAAAGAGCAGATCGAAAGCATTAACTTCACTATAGATAAAGATTCAGATTCTGATGGAGTTTATGACAACTTTGATGCATGCCCAACAACTGTAGGAATTAAAGCATGGCAAGGTTGCAACTACGCAGATCTTACAAAAGTAAAACTCGATATAGTTGATCAGACTGAATCTGGAATCTGTGTTGACAAGAAAGGAAAAGTTACGCAACATTGTACAATTAATGTAGAGGGAGCTGCAGTCAAGATTTATGACAGAAACGATCCAGCATTCCAGGCAGCATATGGAAAGAATCCAAAGGGAACAGAGTATGCAAAGATATTTGAATCAACAATAGGCTGGATTGGAAAGGATGTTCCACTCTACAAGGCACAAGGTGCAAGCTGCTTTACAAATTCATCTGGAAGATGCATTGCAGGTGAAGATAAGGCAGGAGAATATCTTGTGCTTGTCAAGTTTACAGATCCAGTAACTGGAAAGACAGTTTATGCAGGAAAGAACAAAGATCAGGATGACTTCAAGAGAGTTCTTGTAGACGATTATGAGGATGACGACGACATATATGAAAGAACAACTACAAAGCTTGCAACGAAGTCAATCCACATAATAGAGCACATAGACAAGAAAGGAGATATCAAGTATCAACCAGCAAAGAAACTCGTAGTACTTGGATCTGAGCTTGATGTTATAACTCCTGATTACACCGTCTGGGATGGAAAAGAATACGTATATCCATTCATATTCTCTTCAGAGGATGAATGGACAGTAGATGTATGCATGTATGTACCAGATGGATATCAGATTGCTGAGGGATACAACTGCACACAAACATTCATTGCAAACGAGAGCAAGGTAGTTGCATTTACAATAAAGGAAGTGAGCAGCCCAGAGCCAGACATGAATGTGCAACTAACTGCACAACACAAGGGAGTTGTAAAGACAATAAGCGTTCAAATACCTGGCCAAAGAGTGAAAGGATTTGAGTGGATTACACTCTTGCCATTCGCATTGCTCTTAGTGATAGCAGCAATAGTGGCATACGCAATGAAGAAAAGGCAGTAATATCTCAAAGCTATTTTTCTATTTTTTATTTGTTTTCCTTTTTATTTTATTCTTTTTATTTCATTACTGGTTTAAATCTTATTTTATTATGTCATTAAATTTAGCTAATTTTAAAGTTTTTAAACCTTTATTGACATAATTTCTTATGCAAGAAAACAAGAAGCAGGAATTGTCAAAAGAGGAAGAAAATAAAAGCGCTAATGGAAAGAATGGAGATGGAACAGAATTAAAGTTTCAGCTTGCAAGAATAAAAGCGATTGGGACAAAAATAGCCCAGAATCCACAATTCTGGCAAGGTCTTCTTATTTCTGGAGGATTCATTTCATTTGCTTTGTTCTTCCCCTTTTATGGAATGCTTTTGCCTCTGATTGCAATAGCTCTTTTCATAATAGGCTATCATCATCCAATCTTTGGAACAGTTGCTTCATTCCTTTGCATTCTTCCTGCAGTATCCTATCAGGTTCCGGTCTTTTCTTGGCTGTTTCTCCTTGCAATAGGTCTGGTTTTCTTTCTCGTATTCAACAATTGGTATATCATAGCAGCATTGCTTTTCATGATCTCAGCACCATTTGCCCCACAGCCCTATAATCTTATTCTGGGACCTCTTACAGTATTGGTTTTCGCAGTCACCTCTCTTTATCTCGGATCAAAGAAGACTCTTTATGTTCTTCCAGTTACATTCTATCTTATACTTTTGCTTAGTGCATTCTGGAATGTTCAGAATTCAGCTTTCCTTACTCTTTCATCAAATTCTTTTGTAACCAATCGAGCTTTAATTCCTTCTAAATATGAGCCAGAAATGCTGGTTCTTGCAGGAGAGATTCCAAAAGCAATAGGAAACATGTTTTCACCAGACGTAATGAGAGAAGTCAATACTCTGATTTCAATATGGGGCCAGGCAACAATGGATCTTTTTTTCGCTGACACAGGTTTGCTTCAAATAATTGTATGGTCCATTGTTTTCTTTCTTCTTGCATATCTTCCGATAATACTTTATGGAAAATGGTCACAATTTGTTCCTTCTTTAGTTCTTCTTGCCTTGATACCGATTCATTTCATTTCTTCAGAATTATCTGGAACTGAATTTAACCTTATGATAATTCCTTCTGTTGTGCTTACGATTGGTGTGATGTGGATTCTTGATAACTACAATATAAAATTAACAAAGGAAGAAGAGATTGTAGCAGAACAGAAGAAAGGCTTGTTTGGAATCCCTGGATTGACAGACTTGAGCGTTTCAAAATCAGGTCCAAAGAGTTTGGACGAGGTTGGAAATTATGATTCCACAAAAGCAGAGATAAAAGAATCCATCCTTATGCCATTACACCATGGCGAGTTGTCAGTTCTTTATGGAATCAGGCCGCCAAAGGGAATTCTTCTCTTCGGCCCACCAGGTACAGGTAAGACATTATTAATGTCAGCATTGGCAAAGGAACTAAGAATGCATTTCTATTATGTAAAGACATCTGATATCCTTGGTCAATATCTAGGGGAATCAGAAAAGAATATTTCAAAGCTTTTCGATGTTGCAAGAAAGAATGCTCCAGTTGTTCTTTTCTTTGACGAAATAGATTCTATAGGAAAGAAAAGAGACTTTTCAGGATATGGGGAATCAGACCAGACTGTTGCAAGGGCATTAAGTATGTTGCTTGCGGAAATGGATGGAATGAAAGAGAAAGAGCAAGTAATAGTGGTAGCAGCAACAAACATACCGCACCAGCTTGATCCTGCTTTATTGAGACCTGGAAGGTTTGATAAAATAATCTACATGCCACCTCCAGATGCAAAAGGAAGAGAGGCAATATTCAAGACAGTTACTAAGAATCTTCCGCTCTCGGATGATGTAGATTTCGAAAAGCTTGCGAAGATGACAGAAAGATTCACGGGAGCGGATATTGCAAATGTGTGCATTGAAGCTGCGAGAAAGGCCGCTCCTTCTGCAATGGAGAAGGGAAAGGTTGTTCCCATCACTATGGAGGATTTTGTTTCTGTAATTAAATCAGTCAAACCTTCTACCACCTTCGAGATGCTCGATGATTATCAGAAATTCAGAAATGATTTTGAAAGAAGAACAATGAGAGAAGAAATAAAACCTGTTGAAGAGCGCGTAGTTACTTGGGCTGATGTTATAGGAATGGAGGATATAAAGAAGGCATTGACTGAGGCAATCGAACTTCCTCTTCTTCATGAAGATGAATTGAAGAAATATAACATTCAACCCATCAAAGGAATTCTTCTCTTCGGTCCTCCAGGTACAGGTAAAACATTCGTAGTTAAAGCAGCTTCACACGAATTAAAGGCAAACTTTATAAGTCTGACACCATCTGATCTTTCAAGATACGGATATGAGAATGCAGTAAAGCTGATAAGAGAAACTTTCAACAGGGCAAGAGAAAATGCGCCTGCAGTTATTTTTATAGACGAACTTGAGTCCATAGCCCCATCTCGTGACATTTATGCCTCAAAGATAACTGAAGATATTGTTTCAGAAATACTTCAACAGATGGATGGCTTAAAGAATCTTAAAAACGTAATTCTAGTAGGAGCAACGAATAAGCCATCAATGATAGACAGTGCTTTACTAAGACCTGGGAGATTAGACAAGATATTTTTTGTAGGTCCTCCAAATGAAAAAGATAGGGCCAAGCATTTCCAATATCATCTTAAGGGAGTACCAGGATCAGAAACAATAGATTATGAAAAACTTGCAGAAGAAACAGAAGGATTTACACCTGCAGATATTGCAAGCATT
>JAVZRC010000013.1:0-14304 GCA_038880755.1 Candidatus Micrarchaeia archaeon | reverse complement strand
TTGAATGAACAGAAGAAAAAAGTGGCTGCAGAATGGGAGGAAAAAAGAAAGAACTTCGGTCTTTTTGATGTTAAATTTGATGAGCTTAGAAAAAAAGAGATAAAGCTTAAGGAAGAAATTGCAAAATTAAATGCGAAACTAGATGTTTCCTCAGGCAACAAAGATGAAAAGAAGATGGTAAATGAATTGAAGGAAATAAAATCAACAATAGAAAGAAACAATGCAGAGCTTGACAGACTTTTCAAGAAAGAGAAGGAGTTGAATTCTATAATCAGGGAATTGGATTCCAAGATACTTGAGCTAAAGGAAGAGATTGCAGCTGCAAGAGGTTCAGGGAATGCAATCCCACAATCCATTTCATTCATACTTAGTCTAAAAGATGAGATCCCAGGAATATATGGAACAGTCGCAGAACTCTATGATGTTGATAAGAAGTTTTCAATTGCAACCGAAGCAGCAGCAGGACAAAGATTATTCCATATAGTGGTTCAGGACATGGACACGGCTACAAAGATAATCAAAAGAATGAAGCAAAGCAATGTTGGAAGAGCTACATTCATACCTTTAGATGTCAAGACTCCTGAAAAAGGATCAGAGCAGAAAGGAACATTAGGTTCAATAATAAACCTGATAAAGTTCGACAAAAAGTTTGCGAACGTGTTCCTTTATGTTTTTGGAAATACGCACATAGTGAATTCAGTTGACGATTTCAAGTCCCATCCAGGACTTAGGATGGTAACTTTAGATGGAGACATTGCAGAAACATCAGGAGTTGTCTCTGGTGGTACCTCTATAAAAAGATCGCTTAGAGATTCATTGAAATCTAACCAAATAGAGAAGGAATTAAGCGAATTAAAAACCACGAGAGAAAGTCACATCTCTCAATTGTATAATCTTAATGAGCAGATGGCTATATTAAGGAAACAGATTGCTAAGGACGAGATAAGAAAGAAAGAGATAGAGATAGAAATGGGAGCGGTTTCTAACGAGGATCTTTCAGAGATAAAAAGATTGCTTTCAGAAAAGGAACTAGATCTGCAAGAGCTTGAAAGAGAAGTATTAAACTTAGAAGGTGAAAAGGCAAGGATAAGGATTGCAATTGAGCAGGGAGAAGGAGAAAAAGAAATAGCAAGATTGGATAATGAAATAATGCAGTATTCAAATGAATTATCTGCACTTGAAGAGAAGCTAAAAAGTCAGGATTCAATAATTCTTGAAGAAAGATTGTCTGCTGTGAAATCATCAATAGAAAAATTGACTGCAGAAAGAGATGAAGTAAAGAAAGCGATAAATGAACTGAATTCAAAGCTAAAGCAGATTACTAAGCAATTAGAAGTAAAAGAGGAGAAGATAAAAGATGCGAGCAAGGAATTAGAAAAGCTGTATGCGGAAAGTAAGGCAATTCAAGATGAAATGGATCTTATTAACCAGGAAAGAGGAAAATTGATCAGGAGACAGGAAAGATTGAAAGAGGATAAAATAAGATTAGAGGTTTCAAAAGAAACGCTTCAAACAAGACTTGCAGATTTGAAGGTTGAAGCCGACCAATATAAAGATGTAGAGCCATTAAACATGAAGAAAGAAGAACTTGAAAAGAGATTAGGAGAAGTTGAATTGGAACTCAACGGAATGGGTTCTGTCAATCTAAAGGCTCCAGAAACATATAAAGAAAAGTATGAAGAATTCAAGGTGATAAAAGAAAAAGTAGAAATTCTATCAAATGAAAAGAATTCTATACTCAGTATGATAGAGGAAATAGAGAAGAGAAAGAAAGAGATATTTATGGCAACATTTGTGGAGGTTAACAAGTACTTCCAGAAAATGGCGCTTTCTTTATTCGGAAATGAAGCTATGCTTGCTCTTGAAAATGAAACAAATCCATTTGAAGGTGGTTTGCACATAATCATGAAGGTAGGAAAGAAACAGCGCCATATAGAAGGAATGTCTGGTGGTGAAAAATCCCTCCTTACCATCGCATTTGTTTTTGCAATCCATATGTATAAGCCATCTAAGTTTTACATACTTGATGAAGTGGAGGCTGCATTAGACAAAGAAAATAGCAAGAGATTTGCCGAGCTTGTTAAATCACTTTCAAAAGATACTCAATTCATTGTAGTCTCCCATAATGATGCAGTTATTACAAGCGCTGATACTGCACTAGGTGTGGCAAAGACCAGATTAGGTTCAAAGATATTGAGTATAAAGCTGGTTCCAGATTCAGGCTCGGATTCTCCAAAAATAGTTTCTGAAGAGATCTCTCCTGCTGAGGAAGAACAGGAAGATGAGGATGATGAGTGATCATCAGAACATTTACTTCGTAATTAAGCAAAGCATAGATTAAAATTAATTTTTGTCTAATTATTTTTGATTTGATGAGACCTATCATTGTGGGAGTAGATCCAGGAACATATATAGGAATTGCAATATTCGACCTTAACGCGAATCTTATACACAGCTCAACTATAACTGATAAAGGAAAGGAAGTAGTAGTCAGTGAGATTTCAAAGTATGGCAATCCTATAGTTGTAGCTTCGGATGTAAGTCCACCTCCTCATTTAGTTACCCAAATTGCATCTTATTTTAATGCAAGACTCTACTATCCAAAAACAACAATAAGCGATATTTCAAAGACAACTGAAACAGCTAGTTATAAATTCAGTTCAGTTCACGAAAGAGATGCAATCATGGCTGTTTTATCTTTTTTTAAGGAGAATGCAAATAAATTGAGATGGATAGAAAGAACTCTTAGGGACAAAGGTCTTTCAAAAATCGAGGAGGACGTTAAGAGATATGCATTAAGTGGAATGAGAGTAGATGACGCAATAAAAGCATTGGTCCCTGTTGACGATGAATATAAAAAGATAATAGAATATGCAAAAACACTTCCAGAAGCCCCGCCTGTAATTAAGACTATGGATAGAAGAGAAAGCGATAGAGACACAATCATAGGACTTCTTGAGTCAAACATACGTCTAAAGGCAAGACTTTCTGTTCTTGAGGAAGAGATAAAGTCTCTCAAGAATGAAAAAAGCCAAGGTATTGATAAAACTACTCGGTCTTTGCTATTTTCAAAAGACATGCGAATTAGGAGATTAAAGAGAATTATAAAGATGAAAAACAACAAGATTAAACATTTATATAAGATAATCGACTCTATGAAAGGAAAAGAAGCAAAAACTAATGAGAAAAATGATACAGTTCCATCAAGCAATGCCCATTCCAATCAAGAATCTAAAACTAATACCGGACCCGAACAAGAGAAAGATTTAAAAAATGAAGAGACAACTTTATCTATAGAAAAGATAGTCAAGGAATACAGGCAATCTAGGTTTAAGGATTAGCTTCCTTGATTATTGTCTAAAAGCAACAAAGAGTGATAGTATGGTAGAAGAGAGAGTAACAGAATTTGAAGAAACAGAGGAAATGACAGCTGAACAAAGAGCACCTTCAGGTCAGCCGGTGCAGGCAACAGGTAACATAGTGTATGTAAGCAAGAAAGGAGTTATGGCTTACGTACTTGCAGTAGTTACTCAATTCAATGCAGGTGCAAAGGAAGTCACCCTGAAGGCAAGAGGAAAAGTGATCTCGAGAGCTGTAGATGCTGCAGAAATAGTAAAGAACAAATTCCTCCAGGATGTTTCAATCAAAAGCATAAGAACATCTACTGAGGATATGAAGACTGCATCTGGAGCACCTACAAAGGTTTCTACAATAGAGATAGTTTTAGCAAGAAACCCAGGTAGCAGCGCAGAATTAAAACTCTAAATTTTCTTTTTTTTAGTTTTATGTTTTTATTTATTGTCTTTCATAATTTTATATTTCAATAATATTTATTGTTTGTATGCAGAGTTATACTCATATAATGTAAATTCAAAAAAGCAAAAGAAGTGAGTTTATGAGAATATATACATCACAAGTAAAACCAGAAATGAATGATTCAGAAGTGGAACTTGCAGGATGGGTTCATGAAACGAGAGACCATGGAAAGATAAGGTTTCTTATACTAAGGGACAAATCCGGTCTGATTCAGGTGATAGGCAAGAAAGGTGCTATTCCTGATGACGTTTTTGACTTAATCTCTCTGCCGAAAGAGACAGTTATCTCTGTTAAAGGAAAGGTTAAAGCATCCCCTCAAGCTCCAAGAGGTGTTGAAATAATTCCTTCTGAAATAAAAGTTCTAAATAGAGTTTCTATTCAACTTCCTGTTGATCCAACTTCTCATGTTGAAGCGGATTTAGATGTAAGATTGGATAATAGACATATCGATCTTAGGACAAGAAGAGTTCATTCAATATTTAAGATTCAATCAACTATTTTGAGAGCATTTAGAGAGAAATTAATATCATTAGATTTTGAAGAAATAATTCCTCCATCTTTAATTGCAGCAGCAAGTGAGGGAGGTGCAGATGTTTTTCCTGTCATATACTTCGATAAGGAAGCGTTTCTTTCCCAATCTCCACAACTGTATAAGCAGCTTGCAGTTATAGGTGGAATGGAAAGAGTTTTTATGACTCCACAATATTTTAGGGCTGAAAAACACAATACAACTGCCCATCTTAATGAAATTACAGGAATGGATGCCGAAATTGGATTTGCAGATCATCATCTAGCAATGAAGATACTTTCAGAAACATTTCTACACATTCTCTCCTCAGTTAAAGAAAGGAACTCTGAAGATTTGGCAGAATTAAAAGTGGACTTAAATGTTCCAAAGAAACTGAATATTTATACATATACTGAGGCAGTTGACATGTTGAACAAGCATGGAATGAAATTTGAATGGGGAACTGATTTTGGAAGAGACGAAGAGAGAAAGCTTTTTGAGATAATAGGTGAAGAAGCCTATATAATATCAGAATATCCTACTGCAGTCAGAGCATTCTATTCGATGCCTAATGAAGAAGACCCGAAGATATCTAATTCCTATGACCTGATGTATCAAGGAGTGGAGATGTCTTCTGGAGCTCAAAGAATACATATTCCAGAGCTTCTTGAAAAGCAGATAAGAGCAAAAGGAATGAATCCTGAGAACTTCGGATTCTATCTTAATGCATTCAAATCAGGAGCCCCACCACATGCTGGTTTTGGAATGGGGTTGCAGAGAGTTACTATGGCGATAACAAGACAGAAAAACATAAGAGAATGCACACTCTTCCCAAGAGATATGCATAGACTGACACCATGATTAAAAATCGTTCTTTCGATTTCAATTATTTGCCTATTTATTATTTGTTTATTTCTTTATTTTCTTCCTTTTCCTTTGTTTCACTCTTTTGGCTTTTTCTTTCTAACTCAGAAATTAGTGCCTTTGATTTAGATGAAATCACATCACTTATATCTTCTGAAAATTTAGAGAGTATATATTTTATCTTATGATAATTTTGTTCTTCTAGATTTTCCTGCCTAATTACACTTTCAATCAATTTCAAACCTTCTAATCTTTGCCATAGAAATCTGCATCTTTCAAGCCTTTTCAAACCTTCTTTGATTCTAGACTCCATCTGTTTTGGATTAAGTTTTTTATCCATATTTATCGAAATGTTTTTAGGTCTTTGTATCTCTTCCCTTTTTGGATGCATCTGAAGGAAATGCATTCCTCTATCATTACTGTGTGTTGAGTGTACATAATTGTTATGAGAAGACATGCCACTATGATGGATGTTATTCTGCCTATTCTTCCATTTATTATATTCGCTCACAAAAATCACTATATTAGTACGCATCCAGGCTTTTTATTTTTTACTTTTCTTTTCTATCTTAATTTTAATCAATAGGTCTTGTTATATTTATGTCTTTGACCAATATAGGGGGAGTTATGACAGAACCATGTACCTCCCATGAATGGATCTTTTCAATATTTTTACCTATCATTTCTGTGTTCTGCATTATATTTTCAAGAGTTGAATTTATTCTTACATTTTTGATTGGATGTTTTATCTCTCCATTTTCTATGTAGAAGGTTGCATCTCTAGGCAATATTGAGAATTCGCCAGTAAAGTAATTCTGGAATCTCATGTACCAAGCATTAGTCACATATATTCCTTTGTCTACATTTTCTATTAATTTCTCGATTGAGTAATTTCCTTTTTTCAATACTATATTCCAAGGATGCGGGTTTATTAAACCAGCATTTCCAGTGGTTTCAGTGTTGTGTCTTTTTGCTGTTGATGTATTATGAATGTATGTTTTTAATATTCCATTTTCAATGAGTTTTTTAGTTTTAGTCGGTACACCTTCTGAATCAAAGGTTGAATATACATATGCATCTTCATAAGTCGGATCATCAATCAAAGTGAAGACTTCACTTCCAACCTTTTTTCCTAATTTATCTACTAGAAAAGAGTTTCCAGTCTCAACTTCGAAGGCAGAGGTTGCATCACCTATATGTTCAAGAATTATTGCTAAAGGAAGAGGTTCGAATAGAACATCCATCTTACCTTCTATTTCCTTTTTTTCTCCTTTTGATTGAACTGCAAATCGTGCAGCTTCTTTTGCAATTTTTGTTGGATCTAAATTTTTTGTAGTTCTTCCTGAATATACTTTATGTCCTGAAGATTCTTTATTGCAGAGGGCCCTGAAAGATAGATATACACTGCTATCCTTTCCTTCAGCTTCACATTTTCCAGAAGTAAGAAGATAATCTGAGGAAAAACTTGTTTCAAATACACCACTGTTTCTTTCCGATCCATTCTCAATCGCAGAATTTATTGCATTTTCTAAAACATCAGCATGAATTTCATATGCGTTCTCTATTTTCTTATCATATTTTTCTTTCTTATATTTGAAAGGACCTTGCGCTATACCTAGGAATTTTTCATTTGCAGGTATGTGTCTTGTATATCTTTTTATATTATCCAACGTGCGCTTTATTTCCTTTTCGCTTGTATCTTTTATTGTTGTTTCAATTATCTTTCCTCTCCAATTACAGAACAGATACAATGATTTGGAAATAGAGGAATCACTCTTTACTATTTTATTGTTTACGAATTTTGTTTGCTGGTAATTTCCTATTCCGGCATGTAAGACAACATCATTAGCACCTTCTCTCTTTAATTCTTTCATTACCTTGTTCGTTTTCTCAATTAGAGACTCCATCTCTTTTTCTATTTCATTTTTCATAAAGATCACTCATTATGATTTATTTTAAATACATTCATTCATTTTTCTATTTATTCAGATTATATTTGGATTATCTCATCTTTATCTTCATCCTCATGGACGCTCCGCCCATGGATACAGGTATTCCTTGCATCGGTTCTCCTTTTCCACATGTTGCAGCATGGAGCTCAAAATTGTCTGCTACTGCATTTACTGATTTCCATAATGTTTCAGTTGTTATTTCTATTGATGGGCCTTTTACAGGTTTTGTTATTCTTCCATTTTCTATTAGGTAAGCCTCGCTTCCTTTGTATTTTTGGTTCCATCTTCTGTCATCTATGTTCCATTCCATAAAGCTTTTCATGTATATTCCATATCTTGTTTCTCTAATCATTTCTTCTTCTTTCCAATCACCAGGAAGCACAACAGTGTTTGACATTCTTATTATCGGTTCGACAGAATAGTTCGATGCTCTTGCAGACGCATTGCTTCTTATTCCAAACTTGGCTGCACTTTCTCTATTCTGCAGAAATTCATTGATTATTCCATTTTTTATAAGCATTTTTCTTCTTGCTTTAACACCTTCATCATCGTAAAGATAATATCCAAATGAATCTGAGAGTGTCGGGTCGTCAGCTACATTTACTATCTCACTGCCGATTTTCATTCCAAGCATATCTTTTGTTACAAACGATTCTCCTGCCTGCGCACTTTCTCTTCCCAAAATTCTATCTGCTTCATATGGGTGGCCTACACTTTCATGGGCCATTATACCTGAAATTTCAGGAGATACAATAACCTCTATTTCTCCTTTTGGTGGTGAAATCCCATTGATTAAGTTATCTTTTAATGCAGTTGCTTCATTTTTTATTTTTTCATCTACTCTCATCTTTTCTATTTTTTCAAATCCTCCAGCAATTCCATATTGCCAATGCCTTTGCACGCTTTGATTATTCTCTTTTATTGTAAAACTATAGAATAGATCTATTCTTGGAATCTTGCTTTCTATTATACTTCCATCTGAATTTAAGTAGTACTTATTTGTAATGGTATCAACATAATAAAAAGTACTAGAAAATATCTTTGCTTTTGAATCTAAGAGCCCTCTTTCTATTTCTCTAACAAATTCAATCTTTTCATCTATTCCAATCTCACTTATTTTTTTCTTTTCCTTCACTCCGTATCTTGATCTTTCAGATTTTTCTCTTGAAAATTCAATCTTATCTCCTATCTTTGCAGAATTCTTTGTAGATGTAACTGACTGCTCAATTATTCTATCTATATTCTGCTTTTCAAATGTGTTTATGCTGAAGAAACCAAGATATCCGTCAAGCACATATCTAACCCCAATCCCTTCCTCGCTTCCAAACGAAACAGCTTCAATGTTTCCATTGCTTACGTATATGCTTTCTCCTGCATCCTTTTCAAGCCTTATTTCAGTATACTTTGCCCCGATTTTATTCATTTTTTCAAGTATCTGATGAGATATTGATTTTAAGTCATCCCACTTCATTTCTTTATTCTTTTTCCTTTTTACATTCATTGCATCACTATACTAATATTTATAGGAACCAATTAAAAAGTTTACAAATAAATTAGCTTATGCACAAAACGTCAGATAATATATCGGTATCTAAGAAGTTGCAGGATGCAGCAATAAAACTCCTTAAAGAAAATGTCAGTCTAAGATATGGAGAAAACGTTCTTTTAATTACAGATAGGATTTCATGTCCTATTTTTACTGCTATCTCTGCAGCAGTAGATCAACTTGGCGGAATCTCAACTCAAGCCTTCATAAGTACAAACAGAGAGCACAGTTCTCCAATTCCTTATCTTAGAAATGCATGTATCAATTCAGATGTGATAATAGGAGTAACAGACAAAAGCATCTCTCATTCTCCAGAGGTTTATGAAGCAAGGAAAAACGGAACGAGAGTTGTGTCAATGCCTGGAATAACAGAAGAACTATTTATCAAAGGTTTAGAAGTTGACATATCAGTTATTAAAAGAATAAATTCTAAGCTTGAAAAGAAGTTGGAAAACTCAAAGACAGCAAAAGTTTTTTCTCCTTCTGGAACTATGGTTGAGATAAATATTTCAGATAGTAAATTCGATTTCAGCGACAATGGAGATGCATCTTACCCTGGAGCATTGATAAACGTACCCTTTGGAGAGGTTTATTCATTTATATCATCTTGCGATGGAAATATCGCAATAGACCGGTGGAGAAATGAAATCCATCCTAAAAATAAAGCAATAATAAAAGTTGAGAATGGAAAGATAGTTGGATGGAATACTGGCGCAAGTAAGTATGTTATGAATCAATTGAATGCAGGAGAATGCGGTTTGAATATTTCAGAACTTGGCATAGGCACCAATCCTTTCATCAGAAATCCAATAGGAAACACTTTACATGATGAGAAAATTTTTGGCACCGTGCATTTTGCATTTGGAGCAGGAAAGAAAGAGTGTCCAATACACGAGGATTTTGTGGTTTTAGAACCTACTGTTATTGTGGATGGAGAGGAATTAATAAAAAGAGGGAAATTCCTCTTTAATTTGGGAATAAAACAATAGACTTGAAAGATCAGTGTTGATTTTTTAAATTTTTATAACCAACTAGTTTTATGGATTTTTCAGAATTTGCTGAAACTGCAAGTGAACTAGAAAAAACATCAAGCAGGTTAGCAATGATAGAGGTTCTTTCAAAACTTTTCAAGAAGGCAGACAAAAATAATATTCAGAAACTAATCTATCTTTTACAAGGGAGAGTTGCCCCGCCATTTGAAGGTATAGAGGTAGGAATGGGTGAAAAATTTGTTGAAAAAGCAATTTCTAATTCTACAGGTTATACAATATCACAGGTTGAAGCTACATTCAGGAAGACAGGGGACCTAGGTACTGCAGCTGAAAAATTAGTTGAAAAAAAGAAACAGACAGCTCTTTCCACAGAACCATTGACTGTAGAGGGAGTTTTTGATTCTTTGTTAAAGATAGCAAAGACAACAGGTGAAGGAAGCCAAGACAAGAAAATAAAGCTTCTTTCCGATCTTCTTAATAGGGCAAGTCCACTTGAAGCTAGGTATTTGGTTAGAATTCCTCTTGCAAATCTTCAATTGGGTGTTGGAGATCCAACAATTATGGAGGCATTGTCTGTAGCAGTCAAAGGGGATAGTAGTCTTAGAGAGGAAATAGAACGTGCATACAATCTGTCTTCTGATTTAGGTACTGTGGCAAAGAATCTTTATGAGGGAAAGAAGAAACTTTCTGAGATAAAACTTTTCAATCCGATAAGGCCTGCGTTGGCTGAGAGAGAAAATGATCCAGCTGCAATTTTAGAAAGGCATAAAACTACAATCGCAGATTTAAAGTTAGATGGTTTTAGACTACAGATCCATAAGAAAGGAGATAAGGTAATGCTTTTTTCAAGAAGATTGGAAAATATGACGCATTCATTTCCAGATGTTATTGAAACTGTAAAAAACAATGTCAAGGCAGAGGAGGCAATAATAGACAGTGAAGCATTGGCATATAATGAAGCAACCGGTGAAATCTATCCATTTCAATATACAATCCAGAGAAAAAGAAAGCACGGAGTGGCTGAAAAGGCTGAGGAACTTCCATTGCATGTGTTTGCTTTTGATTTAATATATGTGGATGGAAAGAATTTGATTGATGTACCATATAAACAAAGAAGAGAAATGCTTGAAAAGATAATAAAGAAAGATGGGATATCAGTTATGGAATCTATAACTACATCAGATGTAAAAGAGCTAGAAAAATTCTTCAAAAAGTCAATTGAAATAGGAGCAGAAGGAATCGTATGTAAAGATCCAGAATCCCCATATAAGGCGGGAATGAGAGGATTCAATTGGATAAAACTTAAGCGTTCATATAAGGGAGAGCTTGCAGATACAATTGATGTAGTTATAGTAGGCTATTTTTATGGCAAGGGTGCGAGAGCAGAGTTCAAATTTGGTGGTTTGCTCGGAGCAGTTTATGATGAAGATGAAGATACCTTCAAGACTGTAGCAAGAATAGGGAGTGGCTTTAGCGAGGAAATGATGGTAAAGCTTAGGAATTTACTTGAAAAGATAAAGACAAAAGAAAGGCCAGCAAGAGTGGACTCTTTAATCGAACCTGATGTATGGGTAAAACCATTGTATGTTGTAACTGTAAAGGCAGATGAAATAACAGAGTCTCCGATGCATACAGCTGGAAGAAAAGGAGAGACAGGTTATGCATTACGTTTTCCAAGAATGATTGGAGATATCAGAGAGGATAAGAAGCCAGAAGATGCAACAACTGTTGCAGAGATAATAAGGATGTTTAAGCTTCAAAAGCATACTGCAGTGCAATCAAGCACTGAGGCATGATGCAGGAAATGCAATGAAGGGATTCAATGGTTGAAAAAAAAGGCAAATTCATAGTACTGGAAGGAATAGATGGATGCGGAAAGTCTACACATATTAAAAATATTGCAAATTATTTGTTTGCAAAAGATAAGTCAAATCATATTTTAATTACTAGAGAGCCTACAATGATTTCAAGTTATGGGAAAAAAGTAAGAGATTTATTGAAAAAGCAAAAGAATACACAAAAAAACGCTGCGCTTTTTACCAAATTATATGTTAATGATAGAAAATTCCATATTAAGAAAATGGTTATACCTGCAATGAAAGAAGGATGTATCGTAATAAGTGACAGATATAAATATTCAACATTTGCATATCAACTTTCACAGGGAGATAAGCTAGAGAATCTTATCAAGCTTCATAAAGGATTAGTGGTTCCAGATTTAGTCCTAATATTAGACATTAGCGAAGAAGAGTCAATTAAAAGAATCAGCGATCATAAAGAAAAAGAACTATTTGAGAAGAAAGAGTTTCTTAGTAAAGTCAGAGAGAACTACTTAAAGATGAAGGAACTATTTCCGAACGAAAATATAGTCATAATCGATGGAGAAAGAAATAAAGATGCAGTATTCGAGAGTATAAAGAAAGAGATAGATAAGTTATTTGAGCAAGTAAGAAGTAAAGGTAAGAAATAAAAGTAAGAAGTAAATGAAGAAGTAAAAGCAAAAAAGTAAAAACCAAAAAGTAAAAAATTATTAAATTAATTATTCTTTCCTTTATTCTTTCCAAATCTCTTCTTCCTTGAACCACAACGCAACTTCCTGTTCTCCTTCTTCTGGTGTTCCTGACGCGTGAACAACATTCTCTATTTCACCGTCAGTAGTTCTTCTTCCGTACTTTCCTCTTATTGTCCAAGGTTCAGCCTTTTCAGGATCGGTTGCCCCCACTATTTCTCTTGCTCTTTTAACAGCGTTCTCTCCCTCATAAACAAGTGCAAGTATTCTGTTTTCACCGTGTTTCTTTCCTTGAATAAAATCAATAAGTCCATTGTAAAATGGTTTTCCTTTGTGCATTGCATAATGCGTTTCTGCAAGTTCTTTACTTACCTTTACCACTTTTGCGGCCACTAGTTTTAATTTTGCATTTTCAAACATAATCATTACTTCTCCCATCAAACCTCTTCTCATTCCATCCGGCTTTATTAGAATGAGCGTTCGTTCTTTTTTCATTCTATCACCTTACAACAATTAGTTGTTGTATAATTCTCACAAAATCTTTTTAAATCCATATTGATAATTATATCTGCACACAAATATCTGTATCTCTATGAAACAATTTTTGTGTTCACTTTAATTGTGGGAGGAATTTAAATGGACAGAATAGCTGATTTAAGACCAGGAATGAACGCTTCAATAGAAGGAGAAGTTATATCTATAGAGCCTTCAAGAGAGGTTAGAACAAAATTTGGCAAATTAATAAGAGTTGCAAATGCAACAATTGCAGATGATTCAGGCCAGATAATAGTAACTCTTTGGGACAAAGACATAGATAAAGTTTCGATAGGGGATAAAATTAAAATTGAAAACGGCTGGGTTTCTGATTTTAAAGGCAACTTACAAATAACTGCTGGAAAGAATGGGAAATTAGAAATAATTACGAAATAATCACAATTATGAAATAATCACAATTTTTTGTGTTTTTTCTTTTACTATTCTTTTCTTCTCATTTTCCTTATTTTCCTATTTTTTATCTTTTTTAAAGTTAACGATATAAAGTATATTTATGGGAATACTATCTAGTGTTGATATTAAAAAGGCAATAAAAAAGAAAGAGATAGTTATAGATCCGATGCCCCCTCAGGAATGTTTCGGGCCTGGTTCAGTAGATGTAGCATTGAGTGACATTTTTTATATACCAAAGAAGAAACTACCTAAGATATTAGATGCATCTAAAGATTCTTTTGAACAGATGTATGAAAAAATTAAGGCAGAAGAGGTCATTCTAAATCCTGGTGACTGTATTTTAGCTGTGACAGAAGAAAGACTAATCTTAGCGCCAAATATTTGTGGATGGATACAGGGAAGAAGCAGGTTCGCAAGAATGGGATTAACCGCACACGTTGCATCAAGTTTTATTCAACCTGGATCACAAAACAGACAGGTATTAGAAATAGCCAATCTTTCAAAAGTTCCAATAAAAATTTCAAAAGGATTAAGATTATGTCAAATAATCTTTGAAAGAACAGATTCAAAGCCAGCTAAACCATACTCAAAGATTGGAAAGTTTGCAAAACAATGACTAAATGCTTTTAGTTGCGGCAGTAGTCTAGCCTGGTAGGACTCGAGCTTCCCAAGAAACTCTTTTAAGAAAAGAGTTTCATCAGAAAATTATGGATTAAGCTTTCATATTAAAAGAAGTTTCGGGAAAAGCTCGCGACCCGGGTTCAAATCCCGGCTGCCGCATATTATAATAGAAAATAGAATAGAGGATAGAAGATAAATAAATAGTCACAAACAGTCTAAGACATAAAAATATTAAAAATAAAAAATTAAAGCAAAATAAAAGAAATTGCTTATTCATTGAATTCAGTTTTCTTTTTCTTTCTGAATCTTGGCAATATGAATTTGTAGATTATATATATCAAAACTGCAGCACCTGCAATTAATATTAATGGATCAGTTGGAGTTACTTTGTCATACCCATATTTTATCGCATCCTCTTTGCTGAATACATTAACCTTTACATTTTCATATTGCTCGTGTACATTTCCCATGGTATCTTTGTATGTTATTCTTATCGGTAATTCAATCTCTTTATTTGTAGAGTTGATGTATAATTCAAATTCTGCAAC
>JAVZRC010000012.1:0-22113 GCA_038880755.1 Candidatus Micrarchaeia archaeon | reverse complement strand
TTTCCAGTATGGAGCAGGCAGTGCTCAATTTTTACCAACATTATTAGAATATGCAAATATAAAGCGTGGAATTGATTCAAATTTGTCTTTGATATTGAGCAACATTAATCAGTTAGATAGTATTTCAACTCCTGCCCAGATTAATTTCCAACTTTCTTCAAAATTAAAAGAGATTTCAGATTCGATTCTTCTTTTACAGGATCTTGCTACCAGTTATGTGAACAATAAATTATTTACAAGACCTACTTTCAATTTCTGTATTCCTGTTGGATATACAATGTCATTAAACACTTCAGCTCTATCTTCAGCAGCATCTATTGCTTCTCAACTAAGATCAAATGCAGCATGCTTTGACAACATAGATTCAAATGCTCAATCCATATACAATGAAACGTTCCGCAGAATAGAACTATACACTAGCACTAAGGCAAAGGCAAACCTTCAGAAGGAATTTGATTCTATTTCAACAAGATATAATTATCTTTTGGACAAAGCTACGAATATATTGGAGGTAGTTGAAGACTCAAACTTAAACGATTATATTTCAAATATCGATTCACTTAACCAGCAGTTCTATTCAAATCTAAATAGAAATGAAATAGACCAGGCAGGATATGTAATCAGTGTAATAAAAACTAAATTGGATGAAATGGACAACTATATGTCAACAACTTATTCAGTTTTTGATCAGCTTTCAGTAAATAAGGAAAGAGCAGCCAAGCTCCTAGAAAAAGCATCAGTTATAATAACCCCTTCGGATACTGTATTCTACTCAGAACTAAGCTCTCTCAACAATGAATACTTAAGCCTTAATAAAAAACTAAGTGGGAAGGTTGTATATGAAGAAATCGTTAATTATGCAAACCGATATGGTAAGTTAGCAGATAGTCTTGATTCTCTAATTCAAAGAAAGAAAGAGGCAGCAACGGAGACAGTTCCTTCTGCCCTTGCTTCTCCGCTCAATAGTTTGGCAGTAGGAGTTCTTGATGCTGCGTCAGCACCATTAGGTATAAAGGAAGATGAAAAAAGACTATGGGCACAAAATATACCTTTAATAGTTATTGTAGGAATGGATATCATTGTATTAGCTATATTTGGATTAGCATTTTTCTTCCTTGTTTTAAGAAACACCTCTGTATTTGGAAAAGCAAAGATAATGAACACTTGGATATTGATATTTGCAGCAGTAATTATCTTGCTTGCATTATTGTCTTATGCGCTATATATTGGAATAAGTAATGAGATTTCATCAACTTCAATTTATAATTTCATCTCTGCAGCTGAAAAGAATGGAAAAGTGTATCTTTTTGTCGAGTATCTTTCAGAACATAATTCAACTTCAATAAAATCCTGTGCTGATAAGATTGCAGCACAGTTTTACGGAAAGGGAATTGAAGTTGAGCAAATAGACGTAGTAGATGGAATATGCAAGGACAGACTCCTTTCGGAGTGTATGGTAGAAACAGATAAAATACCATTGATTCAGCTCTCATACTCAAATGAAACACAGACTAAATTCTATACATTTTACAGAGCCGAAGGTCTTATTCAAGGAGATGAAGCATATTTCGATAGATGCAGTATAGCAGAATTTATAGAATAATTCTATAGGTATACTTTTACGGTGGTTCAATGGCAATTAAAAAGTTAGGGAAGGAATCTGAAAAGCATAGAATTGCATCAGATGAAAGAAAATCTGGAACAGCTTCTGAAAGAAGAAGAAACGATCTTCTTTTCCTTGGATTTGCATTGCTTGTCATATTCATTGTTCTTTTCTGGATACTTCAGACACCACCTCAGCAAGTAAACACGCAAACAAACAGCACAGTGAGAGGAAACATAGAGCAATTCAAGGAATCCCTAATCAATGCAGAAGGAATCATAATAATAGATAAGGTTACTGGCATTTCAAGTGAAAAAGCAAAATACGTTTATGCATGCGGAGCAGGTCTTGCAGGAAGCTGGGGCAAGATCGGGAAGGACATATCTAACTTATACACATTTGTAATAGATGGAGAGGAATGCACATACAGCAGTCCAAGAATAATAAACAACGAACTTTCTCATGAATCTACAGCCACAAACACTAATGAATGCATTAAGAAGATAAAAGAGATGCAAAAGAATCCACTTTATGTGACATTTGAAATTAACTATGGTCCACTCTATTCAATTTATGAAACACATGCAGCCTATCTGTTCGTGAACGAAGACTTTGTTGAAGAATGCTCTTTCAGGACTTCAGAAACAGTGCCTACAATCACCGGTCAATAAACAATCAATTTATGCATAAAAAGAGTTTTTCTATTTTTTAGTTTATTTTTACTTCATTTGTATCTAAGCAATCCGCCTATTCCTTTGAATCCTGCTAAAAACTGTTTTCCTTCCGGACTGTCTTCAGGAATCAATTCCACTTCTATTCCATGCTTCTCCGCTTTCTCATAAGCTTCATCAAACAACTCTTCCTTACTTATTATGTTCTTAATCTTGCTTCCATTGCTGCACCTGAGTTCTCTTTCTTCTTTTTCTTCTATTTCGCCTTCTATAAATAATTCTTCTTGTCCTGAATCGCATTCTACGATAAGATGAGTAATATCTAATCCTTCAGAAAGCAACAAAGTTCCTAATTTACCAGAGTTCATTGCTTCTATTGTTTCTTTAGGCCCATAAACTGCAAGACCGCCCTTTGCAACTTCTCCGAAAAACCTTTCAAGAAGCTGCCTTTGCTTCTTTGCCTTCTCCTCAGAAATCAAATCAACTGCTTTTCGTGCAAGCTCTTGAATTCCATAATCATCAACATAACCAGTATCAAGAACAGCTAAGATCTGAAATTGATAATTGAAAGGCTTCATCTTCAAAAAGTTTTCTTTTACAGGTCCAGGTCCGCCCACTATAACTTTCTTAATTCCTGCAGGTATTAGAGTTTCGTTCATTGCATCTCCAACTCTCCTATAATAATCTTCTACAAGCTCTTCCACAAAACGTTGATATCGGGCTGCACTGGACCCCCCCTTCGTCGATTTGCTAGGTCCAGTTGTAGTAAGTCGTTTTAATATTTTTGTAACATTTCCTTCAAGCACCCCAATCGTTGCTTCCTTTCCATCAATTGTAACTAATCCATATTTTTCTTTAACTTTACCCTGTTCTGCGAGTGGCTCTAAAATAAATTCTGAATCACATCTGTAAATACTCACCTGAATAGGAAGTGGCGGCTCAATAGAAAAGAGCTGTATGTCTGTTTTTCTTGGATCTTTTGATATATTCCCACAGAATATCGCCAATCCTTTGTCCGGGGTTTTCTTAAAGAACTTAAGATAATTTATTATCTTGTCGATTGCATCTTGGACGTTTGTTCTTGTTGTTTTTGATTTAATGTTTCCTGCCTGCCCATGCTCAGATCTTAATTTATTAACTACCTCAGTTAATGGATATCCAGCAGGAACATATAGACTTATCAGCTCTGTTCCACTGCCCCTTATCTTTCCAAGCTTGTTTAGCAGTTTCATTAATTCTCTTTTTTTCTTATCTGCAGCCATTTTATCACATTCAATTTAATTTTTTAGTTTCAAAATTTAATTATAATATTATTTTAATTATATATCTTTTAATCAATAAAGAAATAAAAAGCTACACCTATTTCTTTATTCTAGGTGTAGTGAGTTTTGCTAAATCCTTTTTACAGGCTCGATTCTTTCCTTTCCAAAATAAGGAACAACTGCCTTTGGAATGATTATCGAACCGTCTCTATCCTGGTGGTTTTCCATTATTGCAACTATTGCCCTCGGTGTTGCAATTGCAGTACTATTTAGAGTGTGAACATATTCTTTTCCTTCAGCTCCAACCTTTCCATATCTAATATTCAATCTTATGGCTTGATAAGAGGTACAGTTGCTGCATGAGATCATTTCTCTGTAGGTATTCTGTGCAGGCATCCATGCCTCAAGATCGTATTTCTTTGCAGCTACAATTCCAATCTCACCCGTACATATGTTGACTATTCTGTAAGGAACCTCAATCTTTTGGAAAATCTCTTCAGCATTTCTTATTAACTCTTCATGAATATTCCAAGAATCCTCAGGTTTGCAAAAGACAAACTGTTCTATTTTGTTGAACTGATGTACCCTAAATATTCCTTTTGTATCTTTTCCATGCGCCCCCGCTTCTTTTCTAAAACATGCACTAATTCCAACATACTTAAGCGGCAACCTTTCTTCTTCAATTATTTCATTCATATGCATTGCCGCTATTGGATGTTCAGACGTAGAAATGAGATATAGATCTTCCCCTTCTATCTTGTAAAGCGCTTCCTCGAAAGTGCCAAGGTCAGTTACGCCTTCATAAGGCTTTCTCTTAAGCATGAAAGGCGGATAAACAGGAGTGAAGCCTTTCTTGACCATAAGTTCCATTACCATTCTTTGTAATGCCATATCTAAGAGCACAAGATCATTCTTTAGATAATAAAATCTGGCTCCCGAAACCTCTGCAGCTTTTTCTATATTTGCTCCGTCTATAACTGGCAATAGATCAACATGGCTTTTTAATTCAAACCCATATTCTTCTTTTGTTTTTGGTCTTCCCCATGTTCTTACAACTTGGTTATCATTTTCATCTTTTCCAAAAGGAACAGACTCATGCAATATATTTGGAAGACGCATTAAATAAAACCGTACCTTTTCTTGCAGCTCTTCTATTTTTGCTTCTGCTTGCTTTATTTTTTCAGGAATTTCAGATGCTTTTTTCTTATATTCCTCAGCCTTTGCCTTATCTCCTTTTTTCATTGCGTCTGCAATCTGTCTTGTTACTTGGTTTCTTTCAGATCTTAATTTTTCAACTTCTGCAAGTAATTCTCTATATTCCTTATCTTTTTGTATTAAATCTTCAAGCCACTGGATCTTTTCTAGATCTTGCCTTTTTTCAAGATCTGCTCTTACAATTTCAGGATTCTTTCTTATAAGTTTGATATCTAGCATACATGACACCTTTATTCGTGTTACTTTTTAAATAATCTGAAATATTATTAGAATCTAAGTTTTTTAACTCTTTGCGATTATCTACCCTTAAAATCTGATTTTATTTATATAACTTGTTCAAAAAGTTTACAATGTTCTGCTATATATAACTAGAGAAAAACCCTAGAGAAAAACCACTATTTTTTGGCATTTTAGTTAAATTTATATTTCTATTTATCTTATCTAAATTATGGAACTAGGAGTTAAACACGGAGTTAAAGGATTTGACCAGAAGAAAGTAAATGAAAGTATAAATCAAATGGAAAAATCAACGAATTTTGCTATTAAGTCTCTCAACAGCGTACCTGGTCTTGCAGTCATTTCAGAAAATGATCTTTCTAAGATTTTCTCAGAGTTAAGAGAAAAAGTAAAGAAAATAAAAACAGAAGAAGATAAGAAGAAATTTTTTGAAGATTATTCATTAGTTTCGAAGATGTGTCAATCTTATATAGAAGCAGCTAACGATTGGCAGTCAATAAAGGAAGCAGGTTTGAAGGCTGTTTCTTTTTATTTAGGCGTGGATGAAAATTCTGCAGAATCACCATCTTCAGCTATTATATCCTCCGCTTTCATAGCTTTAGGAGTAGGTCCATTTAAAAAAATAAAAGATTTGAAAAATATCGCAAATGCGGAAAAAATAAAAGAATTAGAAAAGACAGCTCCAAATACTGCGAGGGCTTTAATCAAGTTAGAAGAAAAGATAGGAGAGTATGAGAAAAAAATTAATGAACTAATAGCAAAAGAAAAAGAATTTCTGATTTCTTTGGCAAAAGGTAGATTGCGTTCAATTGGATTAAGAAGGGCAACTGAAATAAAGACTTTCTTTTCTGATCCGAATGTGATAAAGGCTATGAAAGAAATGGATTCAAACTCAAGAAAGTCATTTATTATAAAGAATATCATAAATGAAAGAGGATTAATAATTAAAGAATCAGATCCAATCGAGATAAAAAGACAGAAAGAATTAGTAAAAAACTTATTGTTTCATTTGAAGACTTCGGAACATTTACCTTTAGGAAAATTATCATCTGAAAAATCAATTGAAATGAAAGAGATAATTTCGAATTATATATCTAAGGGAGGAACAGAAATAGAAGCAAATAAAATTTTAAGCGAAATTACAACAAGGATTCAATACGCTGGAAAGCAAATAGGAGACTTATGGCTTAAATCAAATTTAAATGACGAGGTTTTTAGAGGAATTTCTCACGATTTTAGAGATTTATTTTCAACAATTTCAATGTTTAGGGAATTGCTATCTGCTCAAATTAAAAAACATGCGATGTTATAAATGTAAGCGATTAAAAATCTTGTTTTTCATTATAAATTATGAAAGCAAAAAAGAAAAAATTTTCAGATAGGGGTTTTGAAACTGGCGAGGGTAACGAGTTTATTATTTCTGTTGGTGGTTCTTTAATAGTCCCAGAAAAAATAGATACAAAATTCATTTCTTCTTTTAAGGAATTTATCACAAAGATGGCTTCATGTTCCTTCCGTTTCATTATTATTTGCGGTGGAGGTAAAACAGCAAGAATATACCAATCAGCTGCAAAAGAATTAACAGAAATTTCAGAGGATGATTTGGACTGGATTGGAATACATGCAACCAGGCTTAATGCCCATCTTATCAAGACAATTCTAGGGAACATTTGCTATAAACGAGTTCTAAAAGATCCAAGAGAAAAAGTTGATTTCGGCAAAAAGAAAGTGATTGTTGCTGCAGGTTGGAAGCCAGGTTTCTCAACAGACTATGATGCAGTTATATTTGCAAAGACATATGGAATAAAGAATATAATCAATCTGACCAACGTTGATTATGTTTATGACAAGAATCCAAAACAATTCAAAGATGCAAGACCATTTAAAGAGATAAGCTGGAAATACTACAGGAAGCTTGTCGGCGATAAGTGGAGTCCGGGATTGAATGCTCCTTTTGATCCTGTTGCAGCAAAGGAAGCAGAAAAATTAGGATTAACTGTTTATATTCTGAATGGAAACAATATGAAAAATTTAGAAAATCTTTTAGAAGGAAAAGCCTTCATCGGCACTATCATAAAATAAACAGCAAATAAGACCATTTATAGTCATTTTATAGTCATTCCACCTTTACGATCCTTACTCCTGCTTCCTTGAAAAGTTTGAATGCCTCCTTATCGGGATAATCTCCCTTGTATCTTACCTCTTTTATTCCTGCATTTATTATCATCTTCGCGCATATCCTACAAGGAGGAGTATTAACATACAGAATTGAATTATTCGAAGATACGCCATGATATGCACATTGTATTATTGCATTCTGCTCTGCATGAACCGCTCTGCATATTTCATGTCTTGTTCCGCTCTCTATTTTTAACTTATCTCTTAAACATCCCTCTTCAAGGCAATCCGGCATCTTCTTTGGTGCTCCATTATATCCTGTAGAAAGTATTTGCTTATCCTTAACAATTACAGCGCCGATTTTCCTCCTTCTGCAAGTAGCTCTAGTTGCAACATCATCGCATATTCTCATAAAGTATTCGTCTAAGCTCGGTCTTTTCAACTTTTCAGATTTCTTTTCCATCTTATCACAGTATAACATCAGTTTACTTCCTTATATACATTTACATCCCCCACTTAGAGTAATGTTTATATTATTATCAAATGTTAATGTATTTAGAGAATATGGATATGGCTAGCTTAAGGAAAATAAATATAAATGCAAAAGAATTAGATGGAGTTTTAAACAATCTTGAGTTATCAAAGGATCAAAAAAATCAAATAAAAAAACGTTTACAGGGATTAAGCAAAAATCTTAATCTTCAGCCAAGAGATGATCTTAATTCTTTATTTCAGACTTATTATAAAAAATCAGATTCTAAGTTTATTTCAGATCTTAAGGAGGCAGTAAACAACGATTTTTCCAAAATAAAATCAGATCTTTCCGAATTTGCTAATTCTAATCTAACGAAGATAAAAGCAATTAATGCATTTGAAAAGAACATCAATCGCAATGAATTTAATGCAGTCACTTCAGAGTTAACCATAAAAGCTATAAGTGAATTTAATTCTAGATTTTCTGATTTTATTTCTATAAGCGTAAATGGAACGAATATTTCTGCTTCTTTGAATGTTATGAATTTAACGGAATTATTTCCACAAGAAGTTCAATCAAAAAAATTAGGTAAGGTTCCTGTAAGTTCTATATTGCAGGTAATGAAAGAGAATGGAATAAGTAGAGTTAATGTCAATCCTCAGGTAATAAAAGATATAAAGAGCGAATCTATAATCGATCAGGCGAATGGATTTAATAATGCATTAGCATTAGGAAAGAAAGCAATTGATCCAATAAAAGATGTTAATGATGCAGTAAATCTTATTGCTTCTTCTTTCTGTAAGTCAAGGCCTCGCGATGCAATTTCTGAGGAAGAGACATCAGGAAAGAGCTCAATTTTATTCAACAAAGGTCCAACTGCCTCTACAGGGATTATTGAAGCTTATAATTTTAATATGGGTTTAAAATACATGCCATTAAATGGAGCTGGTGTGCAATCTTCTTTGTCAGGTTCTATCGTTAAATTCAACTTTTCAAAGCAAACTCACATCCAGAAAGGTCTTGATTTAACAGCAAACTTTTCTATTGGTGCGGCAATTGTAAAGGGAGATGCTTCTCTGATTATCGGGGATTACACCGAAAAATTATATTCTTTGGATAAGATTATTCCAGTTGCGTCAGCAGAAGTAGGATTCAATTATAATTTCAACAAAGATGTTTTATTTAGATCTAGTGTTTCTTTTGTTCCAGGTGTAGATACCTCATTTGAAAATAATAAATTTAAATTTGCACCCAATGTGCAGAATAGTGTGTATGCATCAATTTCAGTCAAAATATAAAAATAAGAATAAAAGAAAAAAGAGATCTATTGGGGTTCAGTATTCCCCTCCACCCATTCCACCTGTTCCTCCTGGCCCTCCAGATGAAATTGGCTTTGGTTTTGCACTTATCATATCGCTAATTCTTAGCAACATTTCTGCAGCCTCACTTGCAGACATTATTGCCTGTTCCTTAACCTTTGCAGGTTCAATTACACCAAGTTTCTCCATGTTGTCTATTTTTCCATCGTAGACATTAACTCCGTATGCGAGGCCATCCTTGTTATTGTGCTTTGACCTCAATGATACAAGAGTGTCTATTGCATCCATTCCTGAACTTTCTGCAAGTGTTCTTGGAATTACTTCAAGAGCATCTGCAAATGCAAGTATTGCAAGCTGCTCTCTTCCTCCAATCTTGTTTGCATATTCTCTAAGATCTTTTGCCAACTCTATTTCTGTTGCCCCTCCACCAAATACGTATTTTCCTTCCTCAATTGCAGAGGAGACCGCACCTATAGCATCTTTAATCGCCCTTTCTCCCTCGTTGACAACATGGTCTGTTGATGCTCTTACTAGTATTGTTACTGATTTAGGATCTTTGCACTTTTCTACAAAGACCATTGCTTCTCCACCTATTTTTCTTTCTTCTATATATCCAGCATGTCCAAGATCCTTTGGTGAAAGGTCGTTTAGTATTGTAACTATCCTTGCTCCCGTTGCCCTTGCGAGCTTCTCCATGTCGCTTCTCTTTACTCTTCTTACTGCTACAATTCCTTTCTTTGCAAGATAGTGCTGTGCAACATCATCTATTCCTTTTTGACAGAATACAACATTCGCCCCGCTCTTCTCTATTTTTTCAACCATTTCTTTAAGCATTTTTTCTTCTTGCTCAAGGAAAGCAGTCAATTGGGATGGATCTGTTATTTCGATCTTTGCATCTGTTTCTGTCTTTTCGATTTCCAGAGAAGTATCAAGTAGTGCAATCTTTGCATTCTCAACTTTCTTTGGCATTGCAGGATGTACTATCTCTTTATCTATTAAAACTCCATTAATTAGGATTGTATCATCTATCGAACCACCTGCCTTCTTTTCTATTTTTATCAAATCTTGGTCGATTACAAGTTTTCCATTCTTTTGTTCTGCAACTTGTGTAACTGCATCAACTACAATCTTTGCAAGATGGTCTTTTGATTCACCCACTCCAACTGATTTTGATCCCATAGAAATAGATGCTATATTGTAAAGTACTTTTGTATCTTTGATTGTTACAGGCTTTGATATCTCTTTTACTCTTTCTAATGCTCTTGTTGCAGCGAGCTTATAACCTCTAAGTATTGTGGATGAATGAATATCTTTGTCAAGTAAATCTTCAGCTCCTTTAAGCAATTCACCAGCTAACACAACAGATGTGGTGGTTCCATCACCAACTTCCTTATCTTGTGTTTTTGCAACCTCAACAAGAATCTTAGCTGCAGGATGATCTGTATTCATTTCAGTTAAAATAGTTGCTCCATCATTCGTTATAACGATGTCTCCAAGTTCAGAAACAAGCATTACATCGCTTCCTCTTGGACCTAAAGTTTTCTTTACAATTTCACCAACTGCTCTTCCAACTACAATCATAATTCGCTGTGCATCTCTTCCTACAGTTCTTGAACTTCCCTCTGGAAGTATCATCTGTTGTGAATTCGTCATATTTTCACCCCTCAGAATTAATTATATTAAAACGACAATTGTTTTAACAAATAGAGGTCTATTCTATTGGATAAAACATAGATGTCTATATTATATTATGTATAGAAAAATTTAAGAAATTAAATATCAGCAATCAATCATCTTTTGAATTTAAGTGCAAATTCAGTGACAGATTTGTATACTTCTTTTGCACCAAGTTTCTTTAAGGTTGCTCTCTCAGTACTTCCAGACATAATTCCTATTGGGATACAACCTGCAGCCTTTGCAGCAATTATATCGGCCTCGCTATCTCCTAAATAGTATGTTTCACTAGGTTTTAATCCTAATTTCTTACATGCTTTTAGTATCATTTCAGGTGATGGCTTTGGCTGAGATGCATCTTCTGATGTAATTACAGTTTCAAACATATTTATTACGTCTCTGTCTTGCATCCATATCTGATTGTATTGTCTTTTTGCATTGGTTACTATCCCTAATCTAAACCCAGAATCTTTAAGTAATTTAGCACCTTTTTTACCTGCCCTTACAGGAGGTATACGTCTAAAAACTTTAGGGTCAGTAAGAGTTTTATTGTATGCCTCATGCATTTTTTCAAAATCTTCTTTACTTACAGGAGTGTTTTTCATCAACTCTTTTACATATTCAACAGGATATTTTTTCCATAAAATTCTTGTTATATCCTCTCCATTTTTAACAATTGCATAAAGAGCTTTTAAGAATTCATCTTGATGGTTCAATTCAGCAAAACCCCTTAACTTCCATGTCGCGGCAGGATAGGAATTCAATTTAAGTCCAACTGCCTCTAACGCCTTTTCGTACGCATGGTGAAATGCATTTTTGGAGTCCCTAATGACACCTTCCATGTCAAGGAGTATTCCTTTCATATAAACACTTTCTTGTTATTTTTCTTTATATTGTATATTCATATGTTATTTATAAATGTTTCGTTTTATGTTTTCATTGACTTCTCTAATCATTATAGTATTAATAAAAAGCATCTTTTACGTTTATATAATGTTCGTGCGTCAGTGTAAAGGAAAAATCAGATTAAAATTTACAACTAAAATAGTTAAAGTATATGTGTTTATTCCTATTATTTTTAAATTTTTATTTGTATTTTATTGCATGAAAATAATTTTTTTAGGTACTGGCGGCGGAAGAATAAATGTTACATATAGATTCAGATCCACTTCTGGATTTATAATCCAAGGTTCAAAACAAATTTATGTAGATCCAGGTCCAGGAGTGATTCCTGATGCAAAAAAACATAAAATTAAACTTAACAAAATAGATGCGGTATTTGTTTCGCATCCTCATCTGGATCATGCAAACGATATGAATGTGTTAATTGAGGCTATGACATATGCAACCTCAAAGAAAAGAGGCATTCTTTTCGGGCCAGAAACGTTATTTAAAAAAGAACTCGAGTTTGGAATTTCTCTTTCAAAGTATCATGCAAATCTTCTAGATACGTATTACAAAATGAAACCAAACCAAAATATAGACTTAGGTTCCTTTTCAATAAAAGCAACAAAAGCAAAACACGATAACACAAAGGGAATCGGATTTGTTTTAGAAATGGATGGAAAAAGAATAGGATATACAGGAGATACAGAATATTTTGAAGGAATCTCTGACAGTTATAAAGATTTAGATCTTTTAATAATCAATGTTCTACGTGCGCAAGAAAAATGGGAAGGACATCTTGACAAGTATTCGTGTCTTTCACTTTTGAAAGAGACAAAGCCAAAGATTGCAATCCTTACAAGATTTGGAGGAGAATACCTAAAAACAAAAGCAGAAGATGTTGCAAAATGGCTTCAAAAAGAAAGCAAAATCAAGGTAATTGCGTCTTATGATGGGATGGAATTTGAATTTTAACTTCCACGAAATATATCAAATTTTGTTTATTAAATTCAAAACCATTTTAAAATTTCATATCTATATCTTATATTATCTTTATGTAAGATGCCATTGGCAAAGTAATCTAAATGTCTAGACAAATCTTATTCGATCATTAGTATTTTATGAATGAATCTTTATAGATTATGGATATCGTGATTTTATGTCAATTCAATTAAACGAAGCAAAGATCAAAGAAAAGAATTGGGATAAAAAGTTCGAGCAAGAAATGTATGAAGAACTAAAAACAAGTCCAATCTATAAATTCCAAGAAAATTCAAACAAACCTTTATTTACTATTGATACCCCCCCACCTTATGTAAATACACCTATTCATATTGGACAATTAACTACATACGTCCTTATGGATATGTTTGCAAGATTTCATAGGATGATGGGCCATAATGTAATATTTCCATTGGGTTTAGATCGAAATGGTCTTCCAATAGAGATGGCGGCAGAAAAGAAGTTCAATGTAAAGTTGAATCAAATTGAAAGAGAAAAGTTTCTTGAAATGTGTAAATCAGTGCTTGAAGAATCCTCTAATACATCAACTAATTCTTTCCTTAAGGCAGGAGTTTCTTTTTCTTCGTGGGAATTTGGAAATAAAATTGGAGACGCATATATGACAGATTCCCCAGAATATAGAGCTTTAACTCAAGGTACTTTTATAGACCTATGGAATGCAGGTTTGATATACGAATCAGAAAGAACAAACAATTACTGCCCAGGTTGCAGAACCACTCTTGCAGATGCAGAGGTTGATTATGTAGATATTCCAACTAAATTCTATGACCTGGCGTTTACAGTCAAGGAAACAGGAGAGGAAATAATAATTGCAACAACAAGACCAGAGCTTCTTGGAAGTTGTGCAATGGTAATATATAATCCAAATGACGAAAGATACAACAAAAAACTTGAAGGAAAACACGCAATCGTTCCAATATTTAATAAGGTAGTTCCAATAAAAGCCCATCCACTTGCTAATCCAGAAAAAGGGTCAGGATTAGTTATGATGTGCTCATTCGGAGATCTTGCAGATATCAGGTTCTTTAGGGAGATGAATTTAACTCCAATCTATTCAATAGGACCAGATGGAAAAATGAACGAAAATGCTGGACCAGCAGCAGGTCTTCCGGTTCTTAAAGGAAGAGAAAAAATAGTTTCTGTCTTAAGAGAACAAAATAAGATAAGAGGGGAGAAAGAGATAATGCACAGGACTCCAATATGTGAAAGATCTAAAGATCCGATAGAATTTATTCCTATGAAAGAATTTTACGTAAAACAAATAGATCAGAAAGAAAAAATGCTGGAAATGGCAAACAATATGAATTTCTTTTCAGAAGAGAGTAGAAAGATAATGGTGGATTGGATAAATAGCATTTCAATAGACTGGCCAATAAGTAGAAGAAGATATTATGCCACTGAGGTTCCTTTGTGGTACTGTAAGAATTGTAATGAGGTAATAGTTCCACCAAAAGGAAAGTACTACAGACCATGGAAAGAAAATCCTCCTGTTGAAAAGTGTCCCAAATGTGGAAGCAAAGAATTCGTAGGAGAAACAAGAGTTTTTGATACATGGTTTGATTCTTCGATAACTCCTCTTTATATCTTAGGTTATGAACGTCATCCAGACTTCTTCAATTCGCATAAACAATGTACATTGAGGCCGCAAGGAAAGGAAATCATTAGAACGTGGCTTTATTACACTGTACTTAAGTGTTATCTTTTAACAGGACAACAAATATTCAGGGACGTATGGATAAATTATCACATAGTGGATGAAAAAGGAAATAAGATGTCGAAATCACTAGGGAATGTAATTGATCCACAAAAAATTCTTGAGCAATTCGGAGCAGAGCCATTTAGATTATGGGCTGTTTTCGAAGGAAATATAACCGAACAAGATTTCAGATGCTCTAATGAAAGGATACAAGGCGCTGGAAAGACTCTTAATAAATTATGGAATATTGCAAAATATGTTTCAATGTTTCCGCGAGTTGAAAAGCCGAGAAATATATCACCACTTGACCAAGCTATTTTGAATGAGTTTTATTCTATTATTGAAGATGCAAAAATAAGATTCAACAATTATGATTTCCACAATCCCGCAATAAGAATAAGAAATTTTATATGGGAAACCTTTGCATCTCATTATATAGAACTTTCAAAGAATCGCGCCTACAATAGTGAAGGAAAGTTTACAGAAGAAGAGCAATCCTCAGCTATCTGGACATTACATGAGATAATGTCAAATCTATTAAGACTTCTTGCACCGATAATACCATTTGCAACTTGGAAGATTTACAAAGAGATGTATGGAAGTAATGTTCATGCAGAAACATTTCCAAGTTCAGGTGAAATAAAAGAGTTGGGATTCTCATTTGCTGAGCTTGAAGAGATAGATAGCAAGATATGGAAGGCAAAGAAGGATAATGGGCTATCACTTAAAGATTCAATTAAATTATTAGAGATATCAGAGAAATTTAGAATTATTGAGAATGATATAATTAATGCACATAAAGTAAGTGAATTGAGATATGGAGAATTTAATATTATTGTTGATAAAAAACAACAATAGATAAGTAACTAGATAATAGGTTCGCTTTTGTGAATAGTATATAGAGGTATATAAGAATATTTAAAAACTTTAATCACATATATGTTATCATCATCGTCTTTTGATGATATATCATTAGCTCTTTAATTTTATATTAACATTGATTTATGTCGTTCTATTGAACGACACTATCAAGTGGGTATTATGGCAAGATTGCATACAAAGAAAAAGGGAAAGTCTGGTTCAAGGAAATTTACAGGCAGTTCCTTACAGCCTGAAATGAGTAAAGAAGAGATTGAAAAGATTGTAGTTGATCTTTACAGAGCAGGCAATGCACCTTCTCTTATTGGTCATATTATGAGAGACCAATATGCAATAGGAAGTGTAAGGCAGGCTACTGGGAAATCAATTTTAGAGATAATTGAAACTGCTACTGGAAGAAAAGAGTTTCCAGAGAATTTAGCAAATTTAATGAAAAAGGCAGTTAGATTAAGAGCACATCTCGAAAAACACAAGTCTGATCTTCATAACAAAATCAAGCTTAATTCAATAGAAACAAAGATTAGAAGACTTGGAAAGTATTACATCAGAAAGAAAGTTCTTCCAGCAGATTGGAAGTATGATCCTGCAGTGGCAGCGATTCAATTCAAATGATTCGTATTCATCATAGGATGAACGATTTTAATTGGTGATTATTTGGTAAAGAAAGTTGTTGATACTTGGAAAACAAAACAGTGGTATGAAGTTGTTGCACCACAGATTTTCGATTCAAAAGTAGTTGGAGAGATAATCTCTTCAGATCCAAAGCTTCTTAAAGATAGAGTAGTTAAAGTGGGACTCGATGAACTTACTGGAGATTTTTCTCAAGCATACACTAATGTGAAGCTTAGAGTCATTGATGTAAAAGGAAAGACTGCAACTACGAAGTTCATCGGTTCAGAGCAGCTACCAAGCTATATTAGAACATTCGTAAGAAGGAGAAAAACAATAATCGATGATGTAATAGATGTAAAGACTATGGATGGACAAAAATTCAGAATAAAACCAATAGTATTTGCAGCAGGTAAAATCGCAAGAGATGCAGAAGCAGAAATAAGAGTAAAATTAAGAGCACTTCTTACTGAAAAGGCTTCACAGACAAACAGCGACGACCTGATTAGAGAGTTACTATTTAAGAAGTATGCTCAATCTCTAATTCCTGCAATAAAGAAGATAGCACCTATAAAAAGAATAGAAATAAGAAAGATTGAGCTCGAAGAAGTCTTTACTAAGTAATTGATTGAAATATGATTGAAATAAAATAAACAGATCTTTTTTTATCTTTTATTCTTTATTTTATTTACTATGCACCTATATTCCCCATCCATTATTTTTTATTGATTGAGAATCTCCTTTGCTCTTTTTTCAAAATCTTCTCTTAGTTCCTTTCCTACAAAATGGCCCGTTCCATATGCATCAACCTTTGCCGCGATTGCAAGCTTTGATGCCAATGCCCTTGCCAGTTTTCCTCTTTTATTTTTAGGTGCAGAGTGTATTAAAGTATGTTGGAATATAATTCCATGTTTAGGTGGCTTTGTTTTTCTTCTTAGATGCTTAAACAATGCCTTTTCAGCACCTAGGACTTGAATAGTGCTTGCAGGTAGCTTTGCAAGTTTTTCAAGGTTTCCTACATGAGCAATTAGTTTGGATGCTATTTTGGGACCACCTACTTCTACTAAATTTGGACATATCTCTCTAGCAAGGGTTTCTTCATATTGTTGAAGTTGTGATTTTGTTTCTTCAAGCATTATTATTTGTTGGGCAAGTAGTTTTATTGCATCAAGATCTTTTTCTTCTAGTTCTGATCCCATTGTTTTTTCTAATGAATTTATTACTCCTTGTGCTTTTTCACCAAGTATGCTTTGAATTGACTTTTTAGTTGAACTCATATCTTTTTTGTTTATCTGTAAAACTAGATTTGAGTATTTTATCCTATCATCAATTTTTAATTCTGGAAAATAAACACCGTACCATTCAGTCAATCTCTCAAATAGAAGATTTGTTTGTTTTTCTATATCTGTAATTGCATTGTCAGCAAAAACAAGAAGGTTGTCTTTTGATAAATAAGATTTCTTTATTTTAGCCTTCATCTCTTCAAGAATTTTCATTCTTCTTTTATCCATAATACCATCTCTTTTTAACATAGTTCATATAGTTCATATTATTTTGTTTTTAATATATATTAAAGATGCAATTTATTAATTTTTACTTCTTATTATATTTTATCATTCATTATTTGTATTCTCATATATTATTTTGGAGTGAGAAAATGACATCTGGCGAAGTAAGAGAAAAGATAATGCAGATCGCATTAAGAAGGGGAATTTTCTTTCCTGCAGCAGAGATATATTCACCAGTCGGAGGAATTTACGACTTAGGCCCAGTTGGAAGAGCTCTTAAGGATAAGATAATCAGGCTTTGGCGTTCAATCTTTATTGAAAGGAATGGATTTCTTGAGATAGAAACATCTATAATACTTCCAGAACCTGTTTTAAAAGCTTCAGGCCATCTAGATCATTTCAGCGATCCAGTAACAACATGCAAACTTTGTGGCAACAAGTTCAGGGCAGATCATCTTCTTCAGGAAAACAATGTGAATGTGGAAGGAAAGTCAATAGATGAGATAAATCAAATTTTGAAGGTTGCAGATATTAAGTGTCCTACATGTGGAAAGAAAGGTTTTTCTGATGTAGAATTCTTTAATCTCATGTTCAAAACAAACATCGGTCCTGTTGAGGGAACTCCAGGTTATTTAAGGCCTGAAACAGCACAAGGAATCTATCTCGCATTTCCTCGTTTATTCAGGGTTTATGGAAAGCTTCCGCTTGCAATAGGACAGGTTGGAAAATCATTTAGGAATGAAATATCTCCAAGACAGGGATTTGTTAGACTGAGAGAATTTACTCAGATGGAACTGGAATATTTCTTCGACCCTTCAAATGCAAAGATGAGGGAAATAGACAAGGTTCTTAATCGAAAAGTTCCTGTTTTGACAAGAGAAAGCCAGGAAGAAGCAAGGAAAAACGGAACAGAACCAAAGATTTCATTCCTTACTGTAAAGGAACTCATAGAAAGAAAGATTGCTCCAAATGAGCCAATGGCATTTTTCCTTGGTCTCGCTTCAGAATTTTATGAGAGATGCGGGATACCTGAAGGAAAGATAAGATTCAGACATCTTTTCATGGATGAAGTGCCCCATTATTCTGGAGGAAATTTTGATCCAGAGGTTGAAACCTCATATGGACACATAGAAGTGGCAGGAATTGCATATAGAACAGATTATGACTTGAAATCACATTCCCATCTTTCAGGCAAAGATCTGTCAGTGACTCTGCCAGATGGAAGGAAAATCATTCCGCATGTAGTTGAACCATCATTAGGAGTGGAGCGTCTTATATGGGCTATTCTTGAGCATTCCTACAGAGGAAAGGACAACGTTCATGATTGGGAATGGTTTGATCTACCACCAGAGCTTTCTCCATATGATGTTGCAGTATTTCCACTCATGAAAAAAGACGGTCTTGCAGAGAAAGCAAATGAAGTCACTGCATTTCTCAGAGAAAAGGGTCTTTCTGTTCTTTATGACGAATCTGGAAGTATAGGAAAGCGATATGCAAGAGCAGATGAGATAGGAATGAAATGGGCAGTTACAATAGATTATGATACTCTTAAAGATGATACAGTTACAATAAGAGATAGAAATACTGCAAAGCAAGTAAGATTAAAAATAAACGAAATTATAGATTTCATAAAAAATAATTCAAAGATTTTATGATAAGAAAAAGTTTATAAATAATAAATACATATATTACAATCAGAATTTCAAAGACTTTTTTAAGATTGTTTTATAACGTGCCAATCTTAAAGTCTTGTTTTTAACATTATTTGGTACGTTTATGTGTATTATTTAAATCTAAACTTGACTTAAACAAATTAGAGCAAAGTCAAAGATTTAACAGCACATTTATAAAGGTGAAAAAATGTCAGAAGAAATTAAAGACAAAAAAGAAATAGATGAAATAAAAAATACAAACGAGATAAAAGAAACAAAGGAAATTAGACCAAGAAATCCAAGATCTATGATCAAGGAAGATAAATTCGATCTAAAGGGAAAAAGAATAATAGTTCCAGATACTTCAGTTATAATAGATGGAAGACTGAGCGAGATTCTTAAGGAAAAGAACATCCATCAGATTAGAGTAGTGATACATAAGGCTTCAGTTGGAGAGCTTGAACACCAGGCAAATTCGGGAAAAGAGATAGGTTTCAGTGGACTTGCTGAGATAAAACTTCTTAGGGAGTTTTCTCAAACAGGTCAGATTGAACTTGAATTCGGTGGGGAAAGAAGCACTGAGCTTATGGTAAAGGCAGCAAAACTTGGAGAGGTTGATGCGGCAATAAGAGAGCTTGCGAAACAACTCAATGCAATGCTTATCACTTCAGATAAAGTGCAATCTGAGGTTGCAAGAGCTGAAGGTATAGACGTAATATATCTTGAGCCAAGAAAATATCTGAGAGAACTTTCTTTTAAACAGTACTTAACTCCAGATACAATTTCTTTGCATTTCAAAGAGGACACAGTTCCTCTTGCAAAAAGAGGCAAGCCAGGCAATATTCAATTAGTTCAAGTGAGAAACGAACCCATAACTAAAGAAGAATTAGAGATAATGATAAAAGAAATAATTGATACAGCTAGATCTGATAGTAAATCATATTTTGAACTTGATGCAAAAGGAGCAGCAGTTATTCAGTTAAGAGAGTTTAGGATTGCAATAGCAAGACAACCATTCTCTGATGGAATTGAAATAACAATAGTCAGACCTATCATGAAAGCATCATTTGATGATTACGCGCTTTCAGATAAATTAAGAAAAAGACTTCTTGAGAGAGCAGAAGGAATAATAATATGTGGTTCACCTGGAAGCGGTAAATCAACATTTGCAGCCGCATTGGCTGAGATGTACATGAAGAATAAAAAAATAGTTAAAACACTAGAATCCCCGAGAGATTTGCAAGTTCCAGATGAAGTTACACAATATGCAGCGTTAGATGGTAGCTTTGAGAAAACCGGAGATATTCTTCTTCTCGTAAGGCCAGATTATAGTATATACGACGAAATGAGAAAGACAACAGATTTTAAAGTATTTGCAGATTTACGTCTTGCAGGTATAGGTATGGTAGGAGTGGTTCACGCAACAAGGCCGATTGAAGCAATCCAGAGATTCATAGGAAGGGTAGATTTAGGAATGATACCTCAGATTGTGGATACTGTAATCTTCATAAAAGACGGTAAAATCAAAAAAGTTCTTGAATTGAAGATGAAAGTTAAAATTCCTTACGGAATGAGAGATAGGGATCTTGCAAGACCTGTAGTTCAAGTAAGCGATTTTGAAAATGGAAAGGTTGAATGGGAAATTTATAAATTTGGAGATGAAACAGTAAGTATACAAATAGAATCAGAAGATAAATGGGAAAAGCGTAATAGAAAGAGATAAAGAATAGTTCATCAAAATAAAAAGATAGAACATCAAATAGATATAATAGAATAGATGTTTATATTAATCATCATTCTATTTTATCTATGTTTATTTCTTCATCTTTTCCATTTATTATGTTTCCAAATTCTCTCTCGATTTTTTTCAGTTCCTTTTTAGAAGGAATTTCTTCCTCATACATGTCATCTCTCTCTTCTTTTTGATTTTTCTTATTTTCTTTCATTTTATTTAAGCGAGCTTTAATAGAAGATTTTTGTTTTTTTATCTTCTCCTTTATTTCTTTTATCTCATCATCTTTTATATCATATGTGTCTCTAGAAGATAGAAGTTCTGCTATCGGTTCAAGCATTTTTATAGAATACGAACCGCCTAATGCTTTTTCAATAGCAGCCGCAACTCTTTTTGTAGTTGAGGGATGATTATTGTTTATTCTCATAACGTGACAATTATGGATTATGCTAATTGCAATTTCTCTTTCTTCAAATTTATTCGCTAGATCTATAAAAGGTTTCAATTCGTAATAATTTTTATATATCTCTGATTTTGATAGTCTCATTATAGTTTCATTTAGTAAGTAAGTATTATTCATTTGTCTGGACTTTATTTTTTTTGCCTCTTTTTCTTCTTTTTCAAATATGTCATCAAAATCATCATAGTTTTTATAATTAAAATTCTGATTATAGTTTGCCATGTTCTTAAAACATCAATCAGATATATAATCTTTTCGGTTTTCAAATTTAGGCTTTTCATAAATAGTGGAATAAAAATACATTAATGAGAAATAAAATATCTTTTTTTATAAGTTTTTATAAGTAGGCAATTTAAATTCAAAATATTTATTTGAAATAATCTAAAATCGTTTGTTGTTTTATCGTAGGTGTTTCGTTTGCTTGTTTTTTTTCTTTTTTGCTTTTTTCTTTATTTTTTTCATTGTTTTTTTGTTCGAGTTTCTTTTTTTCAATAATATCTTTTATCACTCTTTTCATTTTCCTTTCTTTTGCTGCGGATACGTATCTGAATATCTCATCTCTTGTACCTTTAGCTATCAAAATGAGTATCTCACCTTCTTTAAGTCTTCCAACTCTTCCCCTCCTTTGGATCATTCTTATTTCACTTGGAACAGGTTCATAGAAAATTGCAGTATCTGCAGATGGAATATCTATTCCCTCTTCACCAATTGAAGAGGCAACAAGAACCTGAATTTTACCATCAGCAAACTCAGATATTGTCTCTTTTTGTTTCTTATGTGCAGCACTTCCTTCTTTCCCTTTTCCTAAGAATTCTTTTGCACTTATTCCATTCTCTTTTAATTTTTCAACTATGTGGTGCACTTGGTCTCTGTATTGGGCAAAAACTATTATTTTCTTTCCTTCTCTCTCTTTTATCAGTTCAATTATTTTAGCGATCTTAGGATGTTCGATATTCTTAACCTTGTTTGCTGCTTGTATGAATCTCCAATCGATTCTTTTTTTCCTTTCCTTAAGACGTTCTAAAAATTTAATATATGCAGTAGGACTTTCGCTTTCGAGAAGTTCTACTCCATGAAATGCATTGTAAAAAATGG
>JAVZRC010000011.1:20506-22156 GCA_038880755.1 Candidatus Micrarchaeia archaeon | reverse complement strand
GGAATGAATGGAAAACTGAGATATGAAATTAATGAAGAAAATATTAAAGAAAATAATAAAGATACAGACATACAAGAAAAAAGTGAAAAGGAAATAGGAATACAAACGATAGCAATAGAAGAGGAAAGCTGTGGAATAATAGGAGAGCAGAAAGGAGAGATAGAAAGCTTCAGGCTTGATAGACTTGGCATTCCTCTTGTTGAAATTGCTACAACTCCTGATATAAAGAGCGGAAAAGAGGCAAGAATGGTTGCAGAGAGAATCGGACTGATGCTAAGATCCACGGGAAAAATGATGAGAGGGATAGGGACAATAAGACAAGATCTTAACATTTCTATACCTGGGGGAGCAAGAGTTGAAATAAAAGGAGTTCAGGAATTAGAACTGATAGAAACAGTTATTGAAAACGAAATAAAAAGACAAAGCAAGTTGATAGAGATATGTGAAAAGATAAAGAGTATACTAAGCAAATATAAAGAAGTAAACCATATTATCGAAGGAGATCCTGAAAAAGTAGACGAAAAAATAGAGAAGGAAATAAAAGATGTAACTCATTTATTCACAAATACAGGAAGCAAAATGATAAAGAAAGCAATTGAAAACGGAAAATCTGTTTTTGCAATCAAACTGCCAGGAATGAAAGGAATATTTGGAATTGAGCTCTATCCTGATTATAGGTATGGTAGCGAACTCAGCGACTATGCAAAAACACAGGGTCTCGGTGGAATAATTCATTCTGATGAGAATATAGATAAATATAATATTAGAAATGAAATCGGAGAGATAGCAAATGTCTTAAAGCTTAATCATGACGATGGATGGATAATTGTAGTTGGAGAAAAGGAACAATGCATTTCTGCATTGAAGCTTGTGTTCAAAAGAGCATACGCAACCAATGTTCCTGAAGAAACAAGAAGAGCGGATTTACAAGGTAGAACGCATTACATGAGACCATTGCCTGGATCTGCAAGAATGTATCCAGAAACAGATATTGCTCCTATAAGAATAACTGAAGAGATGATTGCTGAAAGCCAGAACTTTGCGCCTTTCCAAGAAATAGAAGAAAGAGTGAGGTCCCTTTTGAATGCAGATATGGCTGGAAAGATAATAAGATCTGAAAAGCTGAATCTATTTCTTGAACTTGTAGAAGAAGGAGTGAATCCTACTGTTGCTGCTGTCACATGCGAAGACACAATTAAATCACTAAGAAGAGAAGGTGTAGATGTAAATTCATTAAGCGAAGAAAAAATAAAGAAGATACTCATTCTTTACAGAGATGGAAAGATAACAAAGGCAGCAATACCTGAAGTACTCAAGCTAGTTGCAGAGAAAAAGCAAGTAATAGCAGAGAATATGGAAGAAATAGAAGGAATAATTTCAAGTGCCAGACTCATGCGCATATCTGGAGAAAAATTAAAGGAGATAATAGAAAAAGAAGAAATAAAAAGTGCAAAAGAAATTCAAAGATTGATGGCTAAGTACAGATTGAATATTGATCCACAAGAAGCAATGGAGATAATCAATAAGCAGTAATAAAAATAGTTAATATGATTATAATTTGTGTAAACAAAAAACAGAATATAAAATAAACATGTACAATAATTGTTTGAAAATAATAAAAATGGAAAATAAAAAATAGATAGGTGGAAA
>JAVZRC010000011.1:0-20408 GCA_038880755.1 Candidatus Micrarchaeia archaeon | reverse complement strand
AATAAGCAGTAATAAAAATAGTTAATATGATTATAATTTGTGTAAACAAAAAACAGAATATAAAATAAACATGTACAATAATTGTTTGAAAATAATAAAAATGGAAAATAAAAAATAGATAGGTGGAAAGATGAGAATTGCATTCTTTACAGAAACTTGGTATCCTAATGTTGATGGGGTTGTTGTTGCTATAACTAATATAAAAGAAAGATTAGAGAAACTGGGAAATGAAATAGTAGTATTTGCAGCAGGATCTCCTGAGGTTAAAAAGAGGAGAAGAAAAGATGATGCATACATCTTTCCATCAATCGAGTTTATTCCCTATCCAACATACAAGCTTGCCATATTCCCTTATCCTGATGCAGAAGAGATAGTTAGAAAAGAAAAGATTGATGTCATACATTCGCATGGAATGGGTCCGATGGGTTTAGCAGCACTCTATGCAGCAAGCATTCTCAAAAAGCCCCTTGTAGGAACGCTCCACACCAATATTCAAGAAGCAACTCATTACATCGCCCCAATAAAGCCAATGCAGAAAATCATGAAGAGCGTTGCATGGAGATATCTCAGATGGTATTATAACCAATGCGATAAAGTCATTGTTCCTAGCGAATACATGAAAAAAGAATGCATAAGGAATGGGATAAAAAATGTTGAGGCAATTTCAAATGGAATAGATCTTCAAAGGTTCAAACCAGGTAAAAAGAAAATGTGGCTGGATAAAACAGTTATACTTTACACGGGAAGACTAGTGAAAGAAAAGAATCTCGAGGTGTTGATCAAAGCTGCGCCTATCATTAGGAAAGAAATAAAGAACGCATTTTTTATAGTTGTGGGAAGTGGACCAATGGAACAGAAATACAAAGAATTAGTAAAGAAAAATAAAGTAGATGATATATTCATATTCATTAGCGGAGTAAAACATAAAGATATAGTTGAATTATATCATAATGCTGATGTATTTGCATTTCCCTCTATGTTTGAAACACAAGGTCTTTCCTGCCTTGAAGCACTTGCATGTGGATTGCCTGTTGCGGGTGCAGATTATCTTGCAATACCAGACCTTGTAAAAAATGATTATAATGGTTATCTATTTAAGCCACATGACGTAAAAGGATGTGCAGAGGCTGTAATAAAATGCATAAAGAATAAGGAAAGATTGTCAAAGAATGCAGTAAAGATTGCGAAAGAGCATTCAATAGAAAAAACATTGAAAAGACACATAGAGATATATAATCAGCTCTTAAATGAAAATGAAAAAAGATAGAATAATAGTCAATAATAATCTCTTATAATTCTTATTTTTGCTTACTGTTTTTGGCAGTGTATAATATAAATTAAATAAAGCATAGTTGAATGTTTAATTAGTAGGTAAATATTTTTTTCTTTGTCAGAACATCCATGAAACTTGTTATTGGAGCAACGCTTATCTTTCCGCTGTCAAGGAGCAGTTTGAATACTACGTTTTGCTGGCTCGGAGTATGAATTCTGGATAGGAAATCGTTCATCACTGTCTCATTCTCAAAAACAATAATTGTTCTTCCGAAAGAGGAAGTTTGAATTGCCTTCTTTATAACCGCATCAGATTCATAAATGTGAATATATACCTTTTCTCCACCGTAGCTTAGTACTGTATCTGCGTCTCCCCTCTGTCCAAATGGAAGGAATGGGATTCCCTCTGTTACAAACACATCCCTAAGAGCCCTAACAAGCGCAAGGTAATAAATTGATTTTCTTGTTTCCTTCTCCCATCTTTTTAATCCATAATAATCCATTGACTGGACAACATATCCCTCTTCCTTAAGTTTGTCAAGAACCATTTCAAGATTGTAATCTCCGACAAGAAGAGGTTTTCCTCTGAACATTATCTTCTTGAATCCCATCTTTAGATCATTGATTGTAAGTGGGGTATATTTCCATTTAAGATCAGCATTTATTGAATCAAACATGTCTAGTATTTTTTCTCTTTTTATTGGAACCGCTATTGATTGCAAAGGCGGGAAATCTGGAACATCTATAGCATATTTTACTGCCTCTGGTCTTGCAATCAAATACCCGATTGCAAAGAGAAGTATTGCAATAATTCCCATTGCTATATTTTCTGGCCTCTCAAACATAGAAACAGGTCTCGTATAAGTTACTGGAAGAATTATTGTATCGGGCCCGAATTCAAATTTAAATATATGAACGCCAGGTACAGTAATCGGAGTGGCATTGTATAAAATCCTGCCCTGTCTTACCTCCAGTGTCTTTTTGTCTCCATCATCAACTGAGACAACTATGTTCTTCAAATTAGAGGCGTATTGCTCACCCGTTGAAGAGAGATATACATTAAAGATATAATTGCCAGATATGAAATCTGTTATGTAAGGTTCAATATTGAAAGATGCCATAGAGAGATACGATTGCGCATAAACATTTCTTCTGTCATCTGTTATTCTTAATATATAATTGCCTTGTGGAAGCCTGTTATCAAATCTGTATACTGCATTTGAGAGCTTAAGAGGTACTGGTGCAGCAGTTATAGGTATGAATAAAATTTCTTCATTGTTCTCGGATATGGCAGATAAATAAAGCTGTCTTAATTCAGTTGTATTTTCATTTAAAGAGTACTTTATCTCAAGAGGATTTCCAGTTATTATTGAATTTAATGCCACATCATCATGCATTAAAATGCCGTTCGGCCTTGTTGGAAATCTGACAGGAAGAGAGATCCCGGTAATTTCAGTTAGGTTCTCTACCTGGTTCAAAGATTGAACATAAAGCCTTCCATAAGATCTTGAAACTCTTGTGCTGTCTGGGAATTTGAATTGAGAGCTAAATATGATCATCTGCTTGTTTATGGAACCATTTACAGGAATGGTCTTCTGTATTCTTGAAAGACCATAACCCCATTTTCCATTTACTATCGCATCTGCAAGCTCCTCTGCAGACTTCTCACCTGAAAATTGCCACCAGAAATCTATTGTGGTTGGTATAAAATATGCAAACCCATCTCCGCCCCATTTAACAGAGAAGCCCCCAGGTTCTCCTGTCACTGCTGGACGGGTTGATGTAGCCCCTACCGCCTTTACAGAATACAATGGATTCCTGAATGAAAAGAATGATGGCTGATCTGTAGCTTGATCAAATGAAAGCTGCCAGCTTGCTATCTTATCAGGAGATAACGGCTGCGGGTTTGGAGAATTGGAATAAAGAATACTGTCTGTTGGTTTATAACCTATGTAGATTACAACGTTTCCATTTTCAACAAAGCTTTTTAGAGTGAAATTTGCATATTCCTCTCCAACAAATACAGCTGGAAGATAGCCTGAAGGAACCACTAAAATTATTTTTCTTGTGGATGGCAAAGAGACAAGTTCATCTATAGTTATTTCTGAAAGGTATATTCCTTTCTTCTCAAGCTTGCTCTTCAAAACAGAATAGAATTGAGGATAGTTTGATGCAAATTGGTAGTTTGGAACTCTTAATATATAAACATCATTTGGGATTGGATTCTGCTGAATAACCATATCCAAGCTTATGTTTGTAGCATTCTGGGAAGAAATTTCAACTAAGGCAAACCATCTTGTCTTGTCAAAAGAAGAATCAAGATAGCCTGAGCTCAATACATTTACTGAAAGAGTTGGTTTTGGTATTTCCTTTACTGGAGGAGTTACAGGCACTGAAGGACCAGTGTAATAAATGAAAAGAAAATATCCTCCGATCGCCAACAGGCATAAAAAGAATACGATTATGAAATTCATTATTGGAGAGGGCATTGCCCTTACTGGTTTCATTGGCTTGAGTTCTTTTTTCTCACCATACTTCTCCTTTGGCTTGAAGAAGGATGATAATGAATCTAATATAATCTGTGGGGTGAGTTCAGTTGTCTTTTTTACGAATCTCTTGATAGGTATGAACATCTTTCTAATATTAAACTTATATACTGCCCTGTGTACCTTTGCAAATTTTCTTTGATCTGTTTGATTTTTATCATCTTGCATACCTATCCTCTTTATGTGAACATCAAAAATTCAAATCAACAATAGCATTTGTTATTCTCTCTGCACTAAATAACCTTCTCTTACCATTTTATTAAGTATCTCTTCTACTCTTTGCTCACTAACCTTATTTATTCTAGCGAAATCAGAAATATTTATCTCATAATTATGTTCATCCAGCCAGGTCTGTATCCTTGAGATGAGAACATCGTCTGAAACCATCTCGAGTTCCTTTATCCTAAGCATCAACTGATTCTGCTGTTCCTTTAGCTCTATGTTTGATTTCCTGAGGCTTTCGTTTGCAGCTGTTACTTCTGCAAGCTGCTTCTTTATCCTGTCGCACTCTTCCTTTACCGAATCGTATTTTGAGAAAAGCTCCTCATAGGTAGAAGAGGTATATTCCAAAAGACGTGACAGGAAGTTGTCAACAACCTGATAAAGCTGTTTGTGGTTAATGAAATAAACATTCTCAAGAAGAGTTACAATATTCAAAAAGTAGCGAAGTATTTCTAATCTTCTTTTCTTTGGACTCTCATCTGGATTATAGCTGTAGATTATTTCTATATTATCTGGATTGAGATAGGTTATGGAAAAAAGATATGGGTTCTTTTGAATGTCTCTTCTCTCGATATTGATTGCTGCTATCCCTGTTTTTGTTTCTACTATGTCTAAGAACTGCAATGGTGAAAGTGCATCTATTATTTCCTGAGTTCCTTTGAGCATCTTTGCCTCTATCCTAAATCCCTCAATGAATGGTTCTCTTGATGAAACCTGTTGATCTTTCTTATCCAATGAAACCATTTTATCTCCTCTTTACTTTTTGCTTTGCTTTTAATGGCTTTGTAGTTTCTTGTTTTTTCTCCTTAGAAATCATTTCTGAATGTTCTATTGCAGGGAAATATCTGAACAAAGAAACAAAAACCAACAATATGAATAGTAAAATGACCATTGAAATTGTAGCTGGAATGAAATTGAGAGAGTTGTTGAGTAAAGCCAGTATTATTGCTATAATCGCTATAACTGCAACCACTGCCGCTATCTTTACTATGGATGATTCAAATTCTTTTCTTCTTTTAATTGCTTCTTCAAGGTGACTTTCACATACTACAAGCTCATTTTCTGCAGCTACCTTAAAGAATCTCTTCAGGTTCCTTATGGATGAGATAACTATGTCTTCCTTGACTTTCTTGTAATTTCCTCCCTTAACTTCTTCTTTTCCAATTATACATACTTTAGCCATTAAAATCCCTCTATAAGAATATACATAAATACGAATATACAAGTATATTTATGTCATTATTCTAATGTTATTTGGGTTAATTCTCTTTCCCCTACTCCTGTCTTTTTCTGATCTGCTCTTGTAAATATGTTTATAATAGTACTATCATCGATCCCAAGTTCTCTAAAGAACATTGTAATTGTTTTTCTATTAACTCCGCTCCTTTCAAGCTCTATAACGAATTCTATTGCATCAATGTGCTTTGCCTTCTTTTCAATAAGCGTAGATATCTCTTCTACTCTTTGATCACTTAGTCCCATTTCTCTTAATCTCTTCTTGAATGCTGTTCTTTCCATTGAAAAACTCTTTGGCATTGTCTCATCCCTTCTTTGTGCTTCTGTAAGCACAGATAAAATGTCAATAAAGTAATCAACTATTGGCTCTTCACCGTCAATCTTCTTAAGTATGAATGTTTCACTGAATGGAGTGGTTTGTTCATATGCCATAGAAATCGCAGCTTGTCCAACTCCAAAACCTAGAATCTGTTGTCTTATGTAGTTACTAAACCTCAATGAATTCTGCAAGTAATCAAGATACTTTTCAAACTTTAATCTTAACATGATTACTGTTCCTACATTGCTGAATATTACTTCACTTATGTCTGTTGGAGTTTGTGATGCAACTATCAGTGCAAACTGATACTTTCTTCCCTCTCTTACAATCATAACTGCATCGCTATTCTCATCCTTCGAAATTTTCCAAGCTTCGTCCAATACAACAAGAAGTTTTATTCCCTTCTCTGGCTTCCATCCTTCCATTCTCATCTTTTCTTTTATGAATTGAAGGATAGTAAGGGCTGCAAGCGCACGGAAAGTTTCATCTGGCAGTCCTGAAAGATCGATTGCAACAAGACCAGATGTAAGAAGTTTGTCAAGATCTATAGTAGACTGTTCTGCAAAATAATCATCTCCTTCAAGAGTAAACTTCTTTATCTTATAAATTGCATTCTGAAGTTCTGCAGGAAACTCATATGTACCTGTCTCAAGCATTTGTTGTAGAATTTTTTGAACGTCTTTAAGAGTAGGCGGCCTTAAAGGATTTCCCAGGGCATCCTTCTGGTCTTTTTCTGAAAGCTTGAATCCTGCATTCAAATATGCCTTTTCTATTGCCTCTTCTATGAGTCTTCTCTGTTCTGGATACTGGCCTACATCTGTAAGTATTTCAAGTGATCTTATTACTTGTTTTATTCTATCTGAAGGCTTCATGCCTCCAAGGTCCAAAAGATTTAGATAAGAACCTCTTCCAAGAGCTACTACAACCCCATTGACCTGTTTAACCCATGCCTTATACTCTCCTGCCCAGTCAATAATGATTGCATTTGCATTCCATACTAGTGCTGCCCTAAGAAGGAATGTCTTTATCAAATAAGATTTACCAGAACCTGTGATTCCTGTTATTGCGATATGTGGGTTTGTTAATCTCTTGAAATTCCAATAGAAGGGGACATTAAAAACAGCAGTCCTTCCTAAATATATTGAATCCTTTGGATCACTCATTAGATATTCTGCAGGTGGTTCTGGTGGACTGACGATGATAGTTCTTCTTCCTATATCTGTATTCTGAACATCGTTTATCTTTAAATCACCCATCTATTCACCAATAAAAATAATTTATCAGACTATGCCTCTATAAAATCTTTCAATGCCTTTATTGTTGGAGGAACCATATGTTCAAGATCATAACACTTCATCATATCTTCTCCATACAAATATGATACCTCTACATTAAGAGCATTTGCAAGCAATGTCTTTATTTCAGCTGCCTGATTCTTTGCTACTGCAACTGCTGCATCTTTTGTAACTCCAACTCCTGTTGTCATTGCATATGAAATCAATCCCATTGGTCTTTCTCCAGAAATGATTCTGTTTAACTCTGCCTCATACATTGCTACTTCTTTTTCCAATCTATCTAATGCCAAAACATCAGGCTCTGATTTTTCTCTTTCCCTCTGAAGCTTTAATTGTGCTTCATATTTCTTTGTCTCGACATCCTCTCTGTATTTTGCTATGTCCTTAGCATAAAGAAGTGTTGCGATCTTTACCGGATATTTTATATTTGCAATTGCTCTTTCAAATGAATCTATGAAAACCATATTTTCTTCCTGGGATCTTTCTGTTGTAGATTTGTACATCTTAATGTGAAGAAAAACAGATGCATAATATTCGTCTCCTATTTTTTTAACTATTGCATCCTGTGCTGGAGTGGTTTCCCATTGTCCATCATGTACTTCGATTATGTTAAGCCTCTTTGTTATAAATGGAACCATCCAATATCCGTATTTCCACAGAAGAAAGGATAATACTGCAGTAAATAAAGACAAACCTGCCATGATGAATTGTAAAGTACTTCCCCCTGGAAGTGTTGCCATTATTAAGAAAACTAATATGGAAACTCCTATCGCCCCATAAGCCATTTGTCTAGTAGTAAATCCGAGTGCCATAGCTATCGCTTATTATTTCTTTATAAAGTTTTTAAATGCTATGTATTGAATAGAAAAGAGAGATAAAAATAATAAAAAGACAATATACCAAAAAGTGAATAAAAAATGTTATGGATAGAATCTATCTGTGCAGAAGTCAGAGGTGGATATTTCAGGAACAAAAATGCCTAGAATGGGTCTTGCCAACAGAAATATTAAAAGCGAGATGACTGCTCCGACAACCATAGAAGTGGCCCAACCGGTTGCCTTTGATTTCATCTCTGCACCGAATATATGGCCGATACCATAAATTACTGCTGCCAATACAAACAATACAATAGCAATTATAGGAAGAATCTGTGTCAATTGAACACATACATCATTCAATCCCACTATTAACCTTTCTGTGACATCAGAAGTTCCCTGTGCAAATGAGAACGAAAACAATACGAACATAAAGGCTATCGATATTAAGATATTGATTTTCATTTAAACACCTTACTAACAAATTATAAATAAAAATTTAAAAAGATGTTAGATATTTAAAATTTAAATATTGACTATTTAAACAGGACAAATGTCCTTTAATTGATAACCTGAAAGGTTTGAAATAAGAACAGATGCAACCTGAACAATTAATAAGCCAACTACTGCTCCTGTCACCATTGACATTGACCAGGATATTGATTTTGCTCTTGTTTCTGCTCCAAAAAATTGACCGCCTGCGTATGCAACTCCTGCAAGAACAAAGAGAACGAATGCAACACTTGGAATAACTGAATTAAGATCTTTGTAAAGATCGCAAAGAGTTTTTTTAAGTTTGTCTGACGCCTGTGTAGACTGTGTAGAACTAGTGGTCTGTGCAAATGAAAATGAAATAATAAAAATAAAAGAAACAGCAAAGACTAGCCAATATAAGGTTGAATTGTTTTTTGATTTCTTTGAACGACCTTTGAGTCTAGTCCTTGCATCTGACATGGCAATCAACTAAAAGAAAAAAACACCAATTAAAAAGTACATGTACCTCCTTGTAGAGAGTAGGTTCCACTGACAAACGAAGAGATTATCATTGGGGCAATTATCCAAAGTATGAATGCTATTACTGCTCCTGTTATCATTGTCATTGCCCACTTAGAGCCTGTTGCTCTTGCCTCAGCTCCAAAGAACTGACTACCTGCATATACCACTCCTGCAAGAACAAAAAGTACGAATGCTATTGGGCCTAAAAGTGCTGCAGAAAGATTGCATACACTTTTAAGAACATCTTTAAGCTTATTAGCAGTATCTGTTGGTGAACCAGTCTGTGCAAAAACCAATGTTCCTAAAAGAAATAATGCCATCAATACTCCTAATTTCTTCATATTATCTCACCTTTGTTTTTAGAACGGAAATGCATTGCTAGCATAGCTAGCATGCTGACATTTTATATACACGTGTAAATATTATAAATATTACCATCCAACCATTAACATATGTCTACTACATCTAAATATATTAAAAAAATAATAAGCATAGATGAAAAGGAAAGAATATACAAAAAGTACATTCCTTCCGTAATTTTTGAAAGAAAGGCAAACATAAGTGGAGCATGCCTTCATTTCTATTCTGATAGCGAAGAATGGGAAGACCAATGGGATGAAAACTGGTTTTTCATTGATGAAGGAATAAGATCGCATGCAAAACTATTATCAATAGAATCTGGATCTGCTGCTAAAGGAATTCCAACTGTACAATATGATCCTAAATCAAGAACTGCTTTCTTCAAAAATAATAATTACTATGGCTGGTTAAAATCAGTTGCATTAGCGCTTATAGGAGATGTATTAGAGGATAACCATAATATATTTTCAGCCCATGCGGCATTACTAAATGTAAATGGGAATGGAACTTGCATCCTAGGCCCTTCAGGAACTGGAAAAACAACACTAAGCTATGGGCTTTTGACAAAACAAAATACAAAGATAGTAGCTGATGATTGGTTTTATTTTAAGTTCATAAATGGAACTGTTATGGGATACAGAAGTGAAAAAAATACATACATTAGAGCAGATCTAAGCCAAAGTTGGAAAGAATATAAAGATATAATGAGATTTGCAAAGATAGATAATAAAGGAAGAGCAATAATCAATCTTTCAAAGGTTGTGGGAAAAGAGAAGATTGTGGATTCAATAGATATAACCAAATTTATAATATTAAGAAGAGAACCGAATAAGCCTGTTGTTACAAAATTAACATCTAAAGAAGCATTAAAGCACTTGGTAAGTCATGACTTCTTTAATCCACACTGGCTACAGAAAAATAGCTGGAAGACGGAAGTAAGGAAAAACGCATACGAAAAATTACTTCAGAAATGTGATATTATCTTTCTTAATACAATTGAAACACCAAAAGAATCATTAGAAAGAATTCTTGATTTTACAATGAAATAATCAAATACTAATTATACATTTTATTACTTTATTAAAATAAGATACTCAGTAAAAACAAATATTAACAAGTTTCTAACATCTTCTAAAATCACTGGAAATGAGGTTAGATGAGGTATATAAATATGTAAGTTAATATAAAAAAGAAGTTAATTATAAAATAGATTAATTTTCGAAAGACTGATATATAATAATCGGGATTGATTGTTGGTGGATTATTGGTGATAGTATGGCAAAAGAAAAAAGCGAGTATGTAAGAGAATTAGAAGACCTTCCAGGTATAGGGCCTGCAACTGCTGAGAAGCTCAGAGCAGAGGGATATGATACTATTGAAAAGATTGCGACTGCATCTCCACATGAACTTGCAGAGATAGGGGAAATTAGCGTTGACAATGCGAAAAAAGCAATAGAAGCTGCGAAGAAATCAACGGAAATTGGGTTTGAAACTGGAGATCAAGTTTACGAGAGAAGAAAACAAATAGCAAAGATTAGCACTGGATCAAAGGAACTTGATGAATTACTTGGAGGAGGAGTAGAAACACAAGCAATAACAGAATTCTTCGGTAAGTTTGGTTCTGGAAAGTGTGTAAGTAATGATACACTAACTACATATATTGATAACAATGAATTAAATATAGAAACAATGGAAAATGTGTATAATAAATACAGTCAAATTTATGGAGAACAAGAATATGATGGCGGTAAAGTAGTAAAAGTCCCGTTAGATGTATTTGCATTTACTGATAATGGAATAACTGTTGAAAAATCAATAATGTTATATAAAGAAAAGGCTGAAAAGATAGTAAGATATAAAACAAGAAGAGGAAGAGAGATCAAAACAACAACTGCACACAAACTTCTTACATTTAATGGTGAATTAGCTTGGAAACCTGCAGAGTTTATTCAACCTGGAGACTATATTGCATATCCCAGGGAATTTGATCCATCCATAGCTGTAAGCAAAGAATCAAAACAAACAGGGCAGATAGATGAAGAGGATGCATATTTTATTGGATTGTTTGTTGCTGAAGGATGCAGCAATCCATTTTCAATTTCTATAAGTGAAAAGAAAATTGTAGAATGGGTGAAGGAATATCTTGAAAGAAAATTCAACTACATGCCAACAATCAATATAAAGAAAGAAGAAAACAGAAAGGAATTGTATTTAATCCTTCTTCCAGAACAATTGAGGGGCATGCTTGGTAAGCTGAGAGAGAGCAAAGCAGGAACAAAATACATACCTAAAGAGATATTTACAAGTGGAAAAGAGATAAAGAAGGCATTTCTTGCGGGATACATCGAAGGAGACGGATTCCTTTCAAATAGCATTGAACTTTCTACAAAAAGCAGGAAGCTTGCAAACGAACTGCATTACTTATTATCTACTATAGGAGTAGCTACAACAGAAGCAAAACCGCACATCTCTAAAGGAATAGAATATTACAGAATCTTTGTATGCGGAGAAGACAGAGAAAAGCTACAAGATCTCCCATACAAATTCAAAAAGTATTCAATAAAGCACAGAAATAGCGAACATGGATATCCAGAAACAGTTATAAAGAAAGTAAAGCTGATCTATAAATCATCTCTAGGAGGAAATAGAGGAAGAAAAGAGAAAGTGATCGGAAAGAAAAGTATTGATGATGAAACGTTAAAATCCATTCTTCTTTCTTCTCCTAAGCAGAGAATAAATGACTCAACAATGGCTAAGATAATCAAATTCTTTATCCAAGGCAAGGAATATCTACAACAACTAAAAGAAAAGGCAGAAAGAATGGATAGAATGAATAAAGAAGAATTCATTTCATTCACAGATGAATTGCCGTTTGCACTTAGGGAGGTTGGGAAGGAAATAGGTTTAAAGCCGACCAGCATAAGAAACTATCTAGTAAGAGGAATTCCAGAAGAAAGAAAAGAGGAAATAAAACAAACAATAGTAAAGAAATTAAATGAAAGAATTGCTATATTGAACAACGGAATAGAAGAGCTGAAGATAATTGGATTTTTCAAATGGGATAAAATAGAAGCAAAAGAGGAAATAGAATATAACAACTTTGTGTATGATTTTGTAATACCCAATGGCCATACATTCATAGGCGGAAACATTCCTACGCTCCTTCATAACACACAGGTTGGATTCCAACTTGCAGTGAATGTTCAAAAACCTGAGGGACAGGGCGGATTGGGTGGAAAAGTGCTTTTCATAGATTCTGAAGCCACATTCAGACCAGAAAGAATAAGACAGATAGCAGAGGCACAAGGAATGGATCCTGATCAGGTCTTGAAGAACATACATGTTGCAAGAGCTATGAATTCAGATCATCAAATTCTTCTTGTCGAAAAGGCTGAGGAACTGATAAAGAAAGAAAACATAAAACTGATTATAGTTGATTCTTTAACCTCGCAATTTAGATCAGATTACGTAGGAAGGGGTGCTCTTGGTGAGAGACAACAGAAGCTGAATAGACACATTCGTGCACTCCAAAGATTAGCTGATACATATAATGTTGCAGTTTACATTACAAACCAAGTAATGGATAATCCTGCAATCCTATTTGGTGATCCTACAACACCTATTGGAGGGCACGTGCTCGCACATCAATCTACGTATAGAGTGTATGTAAGAAGAGGAAAAGAAGAAAAAAGAATTGCAAGGCTTATAGACTCACCGAACATGCCAGAAGGAGAATGTGTTTTCAAAGTCACTCCTGAAGGAATAAGAGATTGAATATAACAGAATAATTAGTTATTTTTTATTTTTTTATTCTATTTTTTTCATTCTCTGAAAGCACATAATTGCCGCCTTCTATTTTTATTGCTTTTCCTTTTACAATTGCTTCTGATATTTTTTTTCTAGCTGAAAGAAGAAGTCTGTGGAGAGTGGGTTGTGAAATGTTCATTTTTTCTGCTACTTGCTCTTGTTCAAGGCCGTCTAAATCTTTCAGCCTTATTGCCTCGAATTCATCTACAGTTAATACTACTTCATCAAGTTCTTTCATTCTTATTCCTGCAGGTTTGAAATAAGTGAACTTGGGAATAGACCAAACTCTCCTACAGCGCAAAGGTCTTGCCATTATATCTTTTCTTCTTTTATTCTTTTAAATTTTGCTTTAGTTCGTTGATTTTTTTCTCTATTTCTTGTTTTCTTAATTCTATACTTTTTAACTCAGATTCTAGAATTTTTACTTTTTCCTCAGTTGTTAGTTTTACTGTATTGACGTTCCTTTCATATAACATTCGGTGTCTAAGCCCTCTACCTAAGCCTCTGCGAAAACCTCTACCAAAATTTTTTGTTTCATCTCCTTCATTTCTTACGCAACCACCCATTCCTCTTCCTGTTGCTGGCCCAAGTCCTAATGGACCTGTTCCATCTCTATATGGCATAATTTTCACCTCTATATAGTTTAATATTATGAATATATATTCATAATTTAGGTATATAAATCTTTCGCTAGACTATTGCAAATAAAAAATGAATAAATATTAAAGATTAAAATAAATGACAAGAATAAAATACCTAATCGTTTACTTTTAATCTATCTTCTTTATTTCTTCTTATAAATTGTATGTAAGAAGAGGAAAGAAAAAAGAATAGTAAGACTTATAGATTTTCCAAACATTCCGGAAGGGGAATGTATATTTAAAGTCACACCTGGAGGGATAAGCGATTAATGGACTAAAATTTAATTTGATTATTTATTTTGTTTATCTGTATTATTTATCTTGTTATTTCAATGCTTGCTTTATTTCTTCTTCAGTTGGTATTTTGCCCTGAATCTTCACCTTTCCATTTACTACCACTGCAGGAGTCATCATCACTCCCAAATCTGTCATTGTATTCAAATCTGAAACTTTCTTTATCTCAGCGTCTATTCCAAGTTTTTTCACAACTTTCCTTACAACTGATTCTGTAGAGACACACTTTGGGCATCCAGAGCCACAAATTTCAATCTTCATCTTAACCATATATTCACCTCAAAGCATTCCGAAAATAAATCCAGCTAAAGTAGAGAAGATAACTACTAAGAAAACATATGCAACTGTTTTCTTAAGCCCAAGAACCTTATTTATTACGAACATGTTTGGAAGGCTTAAAGACGGACCTGCAAGCAGCAATGCAAGGGCCGGACCTTTGCCCATCCCAAGAACCATCAAAGATTTTACTATCGGAACTTCGGTAAGAGTTGCAAAATACATGAATGCTCCAAAAATTGAAGCAACTAAATTTGAGATTATTGAATTTCCTCCGACAGAATTCTCAATTAGCTCTCTTGGAACAATTGCTGTGATAATTCCTGCAATAAAAACTCCAATCAAAAGCAATGGAACAAGTTGTTTTGCTAAATCCCATGTTGCACTCAGCCATTCCTTTATCTCTTCCTTTGAATACCAGATCTTGAGAACAACAATAAGAGCGAAAAGCAGAACGACAAGGAAAAATGACTTTAGTGTTAATTCTATTTTTGCAGCTCCGATAATAAGAATCAGGATTAAAATTGAAAGAAATGAAACAACTTGCACAGTTGGTTTGGTTTTGGTTTCTCCAATACTAAGATCTCCTTTGCTTTTTTCATTTCTAAATAGATAAGCCATTATAAGACCAATTACTATTGACATAAGTATAGCTGCTACTGTTCTTGCAATTCCGATATCAATACCTAATAAACTCGCCGAGTAAATAATAGCTAGCAAATTGATTGCTGGCCCAGAAAAAAGAAAGGTTATCGCAGGACCAAGGCCTGCTCCTCTCTTGTAAATTCCTGCAAATAAAGGAAGAACTGTACAGGAACAAACAGCAAGTAATGTTCCTATGATTGATGCTACTGCATATGATATTCGCTTCTTAGTCTTCGCACCTAAATATTTTAGCACAGATTCCTTGGAGATGATTACGGAAATAGCCCCAGCTATGAAAAATGCAGGTATGAGGCATGTAAGTGTATGCTCTAAAAGGTATTCTTGAAGAGCAGTTATGCCTGCAAACAAAAGCGATGATAGATCCATGTGTATCTCCTCTTTGTCTCCTTATCATTTTACAAATTATCTAAATGAAATTATTATCTAAATGACTGAACAATCATACAACCCTAAGAATGACTGCAACACCTAATGCGACCATGATCAGACCCGCCACGAGGTGAAGTAGTTGAATATTCTTGGTTCTCCATTCCTCCATCTCTTCAACTTTTGACATTCCAAAGTACAACAAAATAACAATCCCAATCAAAGGCAAAACAAACAGAATATTGTAATAGAGAAGGATGGGAATTGCTATTGCTTGAGTAACCTGCTGTGCAAGGAGGCCTGTCATAAATAGGTATGGTCCTCCTGTGCATGGTAATTCAAAAAGGCAAACTACAAAACCCATCAGAAATGCTCCAGCGGGACTTGTGACACTTTGCAGGAGTTTTTTGAGCGTAGGCCTCCAAGAACGGGGAATCTCCATCACGAATCCTCCACCACCATACCAGAAATAATCTTTTATGTTAAGGACACCTATTACGATTGCAAGGAATCCAAGTATTTGGTAGAACCAATAGGAGAGCCCGCTTATCTGCAAGGCATGAAACAATCCAAGACCAAATAAGAAATAAGTTATATAGATTGAAAGAATGAATGCAAGTCCTGCCTTAAGCGCTCTTGTCTTTTCTCCAGCTGCAAGGAGGGCAGTCAACAGGATCAAGAGAACTGCAATCGCACATGGATTGATCGAATCAACAAGAGCTGCACCTGTCGCAGTAACAAAAAGCTGCGGCAGATCAAGTGTTAGCCCAGACAATGCTTCCTTTTCAGCAATTCCAGAAGCTCCAGTGATCTCAGGAGAAGGACACTCGCTCCCAGTTTCAATTAAACTTTGAATTTTTTCTTCAAGATTATCAATGATTGGTCTGTCTCCCACTATATAAAAGTTTGAAACAAAAACAATCGGAACTCCTCTTTCTTTCTGAGAAATGTTGTATGAATCAAAAAACGAATTCAACAATTGTGCATTGCTTCTATTATTGTAAATCTCAAACTGGTGCAGTTCTAACTGTGGATATTTTTGTTTCATTTGATTGATGAATGGTTCAACCCTAGCGCAGTGTGGACATCCATCGCCATAAAAGAAATAAACGCAAACAGTCTGAGCGAAAGAGATACTCAGAAGAAACAAAAGTGCAAGCACTAAAAATTTAGACTCCATCATCATTCACCTATTTTCATGCAACAGGCTTTCTTCAATGCTTTCCCCTTCTTAAAACCTAACGCCTTGAAAATATCACAAACACGATAGTCTTTTATTCTGTAGAAAACCTGTTTTCCTTTTCTTTCTGATTCAACAATCCCCAAACTTTCAAGTTTTGACAGCTGTATTGAAACAGTTGATTGGCTCCTCTCTACGTGGGGGAAAATCTGACAGACGCATTTTTCGCCATCTAAAAGAAAATAAATTATTCTTAACCTTGTTTCATCAGACAATGCCTTCAAAATCTTCAAAGTTTCCTTTATGTTTTCCATGACCTCACGTATTGAAATATTGATATATTGATATACATAAATATTTATAAAGCTTTGTCAAATCAATGTCTATCTACACTGGGAGCGCGGTTCTATAGTTTAATCAATCTTTGCAATCTTTAAAATACATACAATAAGATTTTGCAATTGCAAAGTTAGGACTGAATTTGAAGTCAGAAATGAGGGATTAAATAATCTAAAACAATAATCTAAAACACAATCTAAGGTTGAGCGGTTCAACTGCCTACTGTTTTTTATTTTTATCGATTTGTTTTATTTCTTCTATAACCTCATCTATGATAAATTCAGGAGTGGAAGCGCCTGCGCTGATCCCAACCTTGTTTACTCCTTCAAACCACTCCTTTTTAAGCTCGGCAGCGGTTTCAATATGGTAGGTTGGCTTTATTCTGCTACAAACCTCAGCAAGCCTTCTTGTGTTTCCACTGTTCTTTCCTCCGACCACTATCATTATGTCAGCTTCCTGTGCAACTTTTCTTGCAGCAGGCTGTCTCATCTTTGTTGATTGGCATATTGTATTGAAAACCCTCACTTCCTTTGCCTTATGGTAAAGTTCTGCAACTATATCATCAACTGCCTCCGGCTCTAAAGTAGTTTGAACCACTGCTCCAATCTTAGGTGTTTCTTTCAGCTCTCTTGCTTCTTCCACACTTCCTATTATGATAGAACCTGGGGCATAGCCTTGTGCGCCTAGCGCTTCTGGGTGATTTTTTTCACCTATGATTATCACTTGATAGCCTTCTTCTGCAAGCTTCCTTGCATATTCCTGTTCTACTTTAACAAAGGGACAGGTTGCATCAATTACCTCTACTACTCCTGCTTTTTCCTTTATCTTTTTGAAAACATCTGGTGAAACTCCATGTGCCCTTATAAAAACAGTTCCAGGCTGGATCTCATCAATAGTATTAACCATCTTTACTCCTTTTTTCTCAAGGAGAGCAATCTGTTGAGGATTATGAACTATAGGACCAAAGATCTGAATGTTTTTCTTTCCTTCATTGATCGCCTTCTCAACCATATCAATAGATCTTTTAACTCCAAAACAGAAGCCTTTTGGTTCTGCAACTATTATCTCCATAAAAACACCTATGTTTCAATTTTTGAAAACAATGGTATTAAAGAAGAAAAGAAATATAAATATAGCAAATAAAAAAAGGAACTTAAAAAATAAATAAAAATAAAAAGTAGGGCTTGCGCCCTTTAATCAACTTGGCTTAGTTTAATTTATTTTATCTTCCATGGCTTCTGGCTGCTTAGCACAATGTATCCTATTATCAGGATAACTGCTATCAGCAGTATCAATCCTAACGGGCTTTCCTCCTTCTTTTCAGAAACCACTGTTATTCCAGGTTCTTCTTCAGTGGTTGTTGTTGTAACTTTAGGAGTTTCTGCCGGAGCCTGTATTTCGCTTCCTGCAATTGCAAAGTAGCTGAAGCCCGGTGTGGTTGCTTCAAATGTTATTGATTCAAGATCCTCAAATCCTTTTACTGTCTGAAGCTCCTGCCATTGTCCGTTTGCATATCTTAGGAGCTTGATTGTATCTGAATCTATGTTTTGCTTCCTGATGTCTGACTTCTTCAGTGTGAATGTTATCTTTGCGCTTTGAACTGCATCGCTTGCTCCTCCAAAGTCAATCTCTATATAATTGAGAACCTTCTTTGCTGGCTCTTGGATTGAAACTGGCTTTTCAACTGGTTTTATTGAAACCTGTACATTAGACACTGCGGATCTTGTAGTGATTGATATCTTTGATATTCCAGTGCCTTGTGCAACTCCGCTTGCCATCTTTAAAACATCTATATTTATCTGTTCTCCAGCAACTGCATTCAAGCTAAATACAACTGTTGAAGCAGTTGATGAAACAACGCTTATAGGATTTGTTGGAGCTGGCGTTTCTTCAGGTTGCGGTTGTGCTGGTGGCTGTGTCACAGGTGGAACATATGGTGTGACATTTGTTGTTTGGTTTGTGGTTGATGATGAAGAGCTTGAACTTCCTGAAGATATTGTAACACTGAAAGTTGTACTGTTTGATGAGTTCATTGCATTTCCAATTGGATCTGCACATCTGACATAATACGTTCCAGATGTTGTTGAACTGTATGTTATTGAATGGCTGTGCGATAATCCTCCTGTTGTTGTCATGTTTGACATGTTTTCATAATCAATATCGCTTGTTGAATATCTACATACTGCAAACTCATTTGTAGTTACATTAAGTGTAACTGTTGATCCTGAAGTTGTTGCGCTTATTGCAGTTACAGATGGTGCGAAAGAATCATTTATTGTAATGTTCTTGATTAAGACAGTTTCATAATTTCCTGCTTTGTCATACGCTGTTATTGTTATGTTATAGTTACTGTCATTATTCAATAACAGTCTTATTATCCAACTTGAGTTAGTTGTTATTGAGTAATTTTCAAGTTCTCCACTACTATTATATATTGATATGTTTGTATAGTTTAAATTCTGATCCAATGACGTTCCTATTATATTGAGTGTAACTGAATTGTAAATTGTATCATTTTCTGGAGAGGATATATTTAAAGTTGGTTTTGATGAATCGACAAAGAACAAAATAGATTTGTTCGCAGTGTTTCCATTAGTTCCACCATAGTCTTTTGCTAAAACAAATAAAGTGTGATTGCCTTCAGAAAGATTTTCAGAAGTAAATACACAACTTATTATCTCAGGATCTGAAGTTTCACTACAATTTGTTTCATTAATTGTTGCATTGTATGTATAATTTGTATTATCTATTTTTACAAGCAAATAGCTTATCTTTGTCTTTGTTCCATTTAATGTCAAGTTGATTAATGGAGTTGATGAATTAATATAGTAACCATCCTCAATATTTTCTAATTTTATAATAGGTAATTCATTATCTGTTATATTGTAGCCTGAGAAACCTTTTACTCTAAATGTAAGATTTCCTTCTCCAACTCCCTGTTCCCATAAAACTTCAAATGAATCATCCAATCCTTCTGCGTCTTCGTCTAAAACTATTTCAGGTTTCGATAGAAATGGAAGGTGGAATAACTTTATAGTTGCATTAGTATCAAATTCTTGTAAAGCAGAGCTATTAACATATATCCTTGAATCTCCAAATTCACCTGGTAATGTAATATTTACTTCTATATTTTGGAATAAATTCCCAAGTTTCATGCCTACTGATTGGTCTGAAAGATTTACTTGTGAAAAGTTTAATACTGCTAATGTTGTCATTTCATTCAACCAAGCCGGATACTCTGAACCATAAGTGTAATTTGTCAAACAAGAGATGTTCATCTGTAGATCAATCACAAAATTTACAGAATTAAAGTTAGATATTTTTTTAAGATCAGTCATTAATGGACCCCAAGCTTGACACTCTGAACCTACTGGTGGTACTGACATGTTATAAAGAATCACTGTTGTATATGTCCAACCTACTAAACCATTTCCTGCTTTATCTTGACCGAATACAGAAACATTAAGTGGAGTGAATTCAAAATTACTTACATTAGTAACTGTTATAGTTGCATTCCACAATCCTGTTGTATCATTATATGTCATATTAATATAAGATATCCCTGGTTGCCGCAGCGCTGTGAAGTTTGCAGTTAAATAGTCAATTCCAGCGGGTCCAATATCTGATGCGTTAACAAGTAATGTTATTCTATTATTGGCTGGATCACTTGAAACAAAGTAATCAGGTTCTTCAACAATTGTAAATGATACATTGACTGGATAACTATCAATAGTTAAATTTCTGATTTCTGAAATAGCAAAATCTGTTCCGTTACTAC
>JAVZRC010000010.1:0-23666 GCA_038880755.1 Candidatus Micrarchaeia archaeon | reverse complement strand
TAAAGGCCTTGACAATTCCTTTCTAAGTCTACTACTTAATCTAAATTTTATTTTGTAAATTCCCATATGATCTAATTAGATAGGAAATGAAAAAATTTTAAATAGTAGATATAGATCTTATTTCAAAATCTTATGAAATAATGAAACAGAATCTAAATGAAATAGTAAATATTTACTGCACACATCTAAAGTAAGACGTGAATAACAAAAATAAGGAAAAATGAAAAAAAGATAACCTTTTTTAATATTACACTATATAAATAACAAATAGAGGTGACATTAATGGGAATACTCCAAAGACTTTCAGGCTTATTGGGTCTGAGCAAGGAAATGGACCTAGAGGAATATCTAGATACCGCAGAGCTTGAGAACGTTGATGTTCTTCACGAGGGAGCAGACAGGTTCGTCAAGCCAATTGCACTCGAAAGCGAGGCAGACGTAAGCGTCGTAGAGCACGAATTATCAAGAGGAAATATAATCCTTCTTAACTTCGGACCGCTTTCGAAACAACAAACAAGATTGAGAAATGTGATCGGCGAGTTAAAAGGATACGTCATGAAAATCAATGGTGACGTAGCAAGAATAAGGGACGACACTTTAATCCTCACTCCAGAAGGAATAAAGATCGTCAAGAGAAAGAGATAAATTATTTTATTTATAAATTTATTTAATTTACTAATTTTTTATATTATTTTAATCTTTTTACATTATTTTAAATATTCTTCTTAGATTTAATTGACTCCTCTACTTTTTTAAGGAAGTTGACAAGAGTTCTTCCCTCTGTCACAGAATTGATTCCTCTTGCAAAAATTCGTTTCAAGGATAAGATTGTAGTTCGCTCTCCGCGTATTCCTCTAAGACTTTTTACGATTCTTTTTGATGTTTCTTCTATAATCCTCATTTCATTCTTAGAAATAAATTCTTTTCCTTTTTTATCTGTAATTTCAAGTCTGAATTCATAAAGAATAATACCTAATGCATGTGAAATATTAAGGGTTCCATATTTTTCAGAAGAAGGAATTCTTACAATCATGTCACACATCTCAAGTTCATCCTTTGAAAGACCTGTCCCTTCCCTCCCAATAAGTAATGCAATCTTTACATTTTTCTTTGAAAATTTCTTAGCTGCATCTCTTGGAGAAACTGGTACTCTTAGTACTTCCTTTCCTCCACTTTTTATTGCAGTTGTTCCTATTACAATCTGACAATCATCGATTGCTTCTTCTAAGCTTGAAACTATTTTAGCAGATGAAAGAATATCAAACGCATGTTTTGAATACATTCTTGCCTCCTCACCGATTTGAATCTTTGGATTTACGAGCAAAAGTTCATGGAAATCAAAATTCTTCATTATTCTAGCACAGTAACCTAAATTTTGTTCATATTCAGGTTCTACAAGTACAACTTTTAACTCCATAATCTCACATTAACCACATTAAAATCTAATGAATTCTAAAATAAAGAGAGTAAATAATTATAAACTCTAAGTATTAAATATTTATGTGGCTGGCGGACTGGGGGGCTAGGGGTCCTCTGAACCACAAATCCTCTATAGTGGGGTCTCAAGATTTAGGACGGATACCATGTCAAACAGTCCTATTCTGAAGCCGTAGAAGCTCTGTCCTATGGGAAGGTTACTTGCATGAACCAGGCCAGGCCGGAAGGAGCAACCTTAAGTGCAAGACACCTTGTCTGTAGGGTAGCGGAGTGGAGGCTAGGAATAGATAAACTGTTTGGTTTGGGAACCAACCTAAATCAGCCCAGCCACACTTTAAATTAACAAATTATTTCTTATTTTAAAAATTCGATTGATGCATAACCAACTACTTGATCTTCATCTTTAGTGGTATCCGCACTCGTAGAGTATTTTAAAAGATTGATTTCTCTTGCACCTATCTTATTTGAAAGGAACATCAAAGTAGCTATAGGTCCATAACCACATATAGAAATTTGTTTATTACCAATTGTTTCATAAAAAGATTTAACATCCAATGATCTTATTTTTTCGATTGCAAGAGAATCATCTGCCTCTGCTTTCTTTCTAGGCACATAGTGGCTAAAGTCGCTAGATGCTATAAAAAATATTCTTTCACCTTTCTTAGTCATTTTTGAATAAGCACTGTAAAGAATTTCAGACATCTCTCTTGCAACACTTATGCTTTGATTCAGCATACAGATAGGAACAAATCTAAACTTATTTTTAAATAGATATTGAAGAAAAGGAACCTGAACTTCTATTGAATGCTCATATAAATGGGCGCTTGCATCCATCAAAACATCTCCATTGCACACCTTGCAAATTTCATCTATAAGTTCTTCATTAATAATTGCTTTGCCTAGTGGAGTTTCCCATTCGCCCTTTGGATATATTGAAACCTCTGCGCCGATTCCATAGTGATTTGGGCCAAATATCACAAATGTTGCATCCCGCCCTATCTCTCTTAATCTTGAATAACCATAAGCTGCTGTCTTTCCAGAATAAATATATCCTGCGTGTGGAGATACAATACCAACCATATCTTCTACAGATTCTAAGCTTGAAATCTCTGGAGAAGAAAAGAATCCTTCCAAAATATTTTCTACTTCTTTCTTAGAAGAAGGATAGAACGAACCTGCAACAGCTGCTTTTCTTAAATTCATATAATCACTTTCAATATTTAGGTAGAATCATCTTGATTTCTCCGTTTTTCTCTTCTTTAAATATTATCGCCTGAAATGTGAAAATCTTTGTATCATTTTCTTTCCAGCATCCTTCATGCAAACCTGCTTTTATACAAGTATGATCAAGGAATTCTTCTGGATTCCATTTTTCTTCAACTGCAACCTGTGGAAGAAGAAGTCCCCTTTGCCAATCTGATTCTATGATCAAACCGTCTCTTCCAACTTTTATTTTCTTAGGTGCATCTTCTTTTCTTTCAAGTTTTAATTCTTCTGGAACTGTCAAAATGCTTACTTCTATATTTATCTGATCAACTTCGCTTTCGCTTATAGGAACGAACCTATAATCCTCTGTTGCCGCACTTATAGCCATGTCTCTTACTGCTTCAGCTAGCGGCTGGATTGGAAGAGGAAGACCTATACATCCTCTAAGTTCCCCATCGATTGTTAATGTAACAAACACTCCTCTTTTTTCTAAAAGATGTTGAGGCATGTTGAATTGTTTTTTTACATCTATTATTTCTCCATTAGTAATGTATTCCTTAATAGCTTTATGTGCTATTCTTATGAGCAATTCTCCATCTTTAATTGAATATTCATTCTCCATATCAACCACATTAACCAAATGATGGCAATGGATATTTTAATTTTCCTATTATCGGAATTTTATAACCGCAATTAAGGCATTTGTTATCTTTGTCAAGCATCCACTTCATGACTAGGAACCCATAGCGTCCGATTACGAGAGAATGACAGTTCGGACAATAGGTATTTTCACCGGGATGACCTGGAACATTGCCAATTAGGACGTAGTCAAGATAATCACTAGCAATCTTTTGTGCCTCTTCTAAAGTTTCCACAGGTGTATCAGGATAGTCCATCATCTTATATGATGGATAAAACCTAAGAAGATGAAGAACTGTTTCCTTACCTAAGTTTTCTTTTATCCATTGTGCAAGTGCCTTAACATTATCTAAATCATCTCCAACTCGTGGTACAATTAGATTCGTTATTTCAAAATATATTCCTTTTTTCTTTATATATTTAAGATTCTCATAGATCGGCTCAACATCATTAATAGACACAAATTTCTTATAAAATCCAGGATCACCAGAAGCCTTAAAATCGACTGTCATTGCGTCTATATATTTCTCTCCCTTGTCTATTGTTTCTTTTGTAAAATATCCATTAGTAACCCATGTATTAAACAATCCTTCTTTCTTTGCTAGTTTTCCAGTATCATAACAGATCTCAAAAAAGATAGTCGGCTCTGTGTAGGTATAAGATATTCCATCAGCCATTGAATCTTTTGCAATTTGGACTATTTTTTCAGGTGGTATGTCTTCTCCCTCCATTCTTTCTGGTTGACTAATCATCCAATTGCAACAGTATTGACATCTAAAATTACAGCCCATTGTTGCAATTGATAAGACGTTCGAATTAGGATAAAAATGTGCTAATGGTTTTTTTCCTATAGGATCTATATTCATTGTCGCTATTTTGGAATAATTAAGCGCGTAAAGTTTTCCCTTTATGTTTTTCCTTACAAGACAAAAACCAGTATGTCCTTCTCCTATAAGACATCTTCTTGAGCAGGTATGACATCTTACAATATTATTTGGTCTTTTTTCATATACATAACACTCCTTTAATTTTCCAGGTTCTTTTTCAACAGAATCATCAAATCCTTTAACCATAAAATTACCTTAATATAGATTATAGGTATAAGTTAAAAACATTACTTGACATATTATATTTAATGCTGGGGTCGCCTAGTGGCTATGGCGGCAGCCTGCTAAGAAACTCTTTAGGAAAGAGTTTCATCAGATGCAGAAAGCTGTTGGGCCCAAAAGGCCTGCGCGAGTTCGAATCTCGCCCCCAGCGCTTAATCTAACTTAAAATATTCTGATAATGATTTGAAATAAAAAAGAAATAAAAAAAGTTAATTAATCTTGTATGTAACAGATACTGTTGCAGTCACATCTAATTTTGCAGAAGGCAAATTTGTTGAAATCTCCTTAAGATCTGCTCCAGACTCTGCTCTATATATTGGATATGGATAATAATTGTAATCAGATGCGCTTACTGAAACAACATCTCCCAGTATTTTTCCAAGGCCAGAGGCAATTGATTCTGCTTTTGTCTTTGCATCTTTTGAAGCCTCAGAGAGCGCTTGTGCCTTGTATTCATTCATTTTTTCTGCTGATAATTCATAGTTTATGTAACTAATTAATCCACCGTTATTAACAACTGCATCTACTATCTTTCCTGCGTTTTCAAAATCAGCAATTGTAATTTTCATAGAATTGCTTGCCGCATATCCTTTGAGCACCTGACCCTGATCCTGTATCCAGTCATATTCAGGATATACACTAAAGCCGCTTGTTTCAATATCACTTCTGTTTACTCCAGCCTTAATCAGAGAGGTAAGAACTGCATCAGAAATTTGTGCATTAAGATTCTTGGCCTCTTCTGCAGAATCTTTTGATTTTGTTAATATTTGTGCATAAACTACAACTCTGTCTGGCAATACCTTCATTTGTGCATTACCTGTGACTGAAACTGTTTTATCAGAAGATTGTTTTGGATAGAGATAATAGATTGCAAAGAGAAATCCTATAACTAAGATAGCGACAACTGCTACTGTTGTCAAGTTCAATTCTTGTTTTTGACTCGCCGTAAAACCACCTCTAAATATAATTTGAACACATAGATTTTTATATCTCTACTTCATTATCTTAATTATGAGTGAAAAATCGGAAACCAAAAAAAGAATCAAAGATATGATGGATAAAGCAAAGAAAAAAATGAAAATTGCAGCAATATCTATATTTATGCTTCCTCCGATTCTAAATAGTCAACATATACAAAAGGATATCGAAATAAAAATGAGCACCGAATCTATTAAGCCACAAAAACTAGCGATGGAAAAAACAGATAAAATTCCAAAACCACGATATTTTTATGAAGATTTTGAAAAGTCGACAACAAGAAAAAAAGAAATTGAAAGAAAAATGATTTCTATCTTGAATGCAAAGCAAATTGATGCTTATTCTGCACTTAGGATTATTCAAAAAATAGATATGTCTGAAAGTATAAAGGAGGAGTCAATTAAAATAATTGAAGAATTAATAAAGCTTGAAGAAGAAGGAAAAATTCGAACGACACACAATATAAGTATATTGTTAGATGAAGATGATACGAGAAAGGCTGAAGAAGAGATTAAAAGAATGGAAAGAATTCCATATGCAGTAAGTATTACTTATTATCCAGATGAAAAGGCTATTATTTTACACTTTTTACAAGATATAGAATTGAAAACCATCAAAATTCAAAAGGGTGACTATGTAATTATTGAAAAGAACGGAATAAAAATAGAAAATAAATAGAAATTTTAATCAATTCTTTGTTTCTTTATTTTCCTTTAATTCTGCAGTAAATCTAAATGTTTCTGCTTTTATAATTATAGAATCAATGTTCTCAAATGCTTTTTCAAGTTTTCTATAAGTATCTGAATTAATTTTTCCAAAAATTTTTTCTTTATTTTGCTCAAAAATATCTTTTGTCATAATATTATCCTTAACATAATCTTTAATTGTATTATATTCTGAACGTGACATATATAGCGTTACCTCCTTATTCTTTTTTTCCGTAATTGATTCTTTTTTCATTATGCCCTCGCTTTTTGACATTTCTTGAAAAGGTGCTTCTATTACTAAAGCAGAGCCTACAGCGGATGCATTAACTCCTTTCTTTCTAAGAAATAATTCTTCTGATTTTGCTTGGTGCTCTTGCATAATAATTGTAATTCTATCGGAGCTTATAAGTATCTCATAGCCTTTATTTTCTAATTCAGTCAATCTCCTATTTAAGAATTGTTGTGTTTTTTCATCATATTTAGAAACAGGACCTCCATATTGATTTATTTGTGCAAATTGTTGCAAAATATATCTCTTTTTCTTTTGTTTCTTTTTATTTTTCTTTGATGAAATCTTATAACGTAATGATTTCGATTTTAAGGATTTTGATTTTGACTTTTTTCTACTACCCATACTACCACTCTCTATTTAGTAATGTGTAATCAATTTATAAAAATATTTCTATAAGACTTAAAAAGAAAGAAATATAAATTGAAATTGTATAGTTGAAATATGGAATCGAACTTTAGAGAAGCTAGGAGATTTGAAAAACCAAAAGTAAAACTTATTTCTTATACCTTAAGAAAAGATTTCGATAATTTTGGCCCGGATGAATTATCTGCATTTGGGGCACTTGGATGTTTTGAAGAAAAGACACCGACACAACTTTATGACGATATGTGGTTAACAAAATCAAAAGAAGAAATTGATAGCAAAGTAGAAAAAGTGCTTAACGCAAGTGTTGGAAGAGGACATGGATCAGTTGCGGATCAAAATGCATTTATCTTTGAAATATCAGATGTGAGCAGGGTCACTACTCTCTTCTTATGTTCTCCAAGCTACCTGTCTCATCTTCAGCAATCGTTAAGAAGGGCGAATGCTGATAGAGGATATGAACTACCTGAAAGTATATTGAATAGTAAAATGCTAGAGATTTCCATACAAGTTGTTGATTCAGCATTCAAGCTTTATGAAGAAATGATAAAAGATGGAATACCTATGGAAGATGCTAGATATATCCTTCCACTTTATACTAGAACAAACATACAAACGCTGGGTGACGCAAGAGAATTAACCCACTTACATGCAATGTCGAAAGAAGAAAATGTTCCTTCTGTTGTAAAAGAAACAGTCCAAAAAATGATAGATGAGGCAAGGAAAGTTGCTCCTAAATTGTTTGAGGAAAGAAAGATGAACTATGAAAAGCTAGGATGGTATCCTGCACCACAGATTTATGGAGAGAATAAAACCATTCAAAGAATAATAGAGGAAAACAAAAAACCTGAAAAGGTCATATTCATAAATTCAGAATTGCAGATAGAACAGATCATGAAAGCAATAATAGATAGAGATGAAGGGGAACTCGCAAACCTAAAGCACAGCCATAATGGATCAGATATAACTGGATTCCTTGCTCCCATGTCTCTCGTAACTCTCCATCAAGCCATAAGACAAAGAACATGGGACCACAGTGTTGAATCAATATATGATGCAGTAGAAAGAGAAAAAATTGTTATTCCTAAAACTATAGAAGATTCAAAATGGAAAGAAAAATATAAGATGGCAGCCATGCAGATGTTTGCACTCTATAAAGATATAGTAAGATACGGAATTGGAAAGAATGATGCGATAGGAGTTATTCCTCATGCATTAATAATTTATGATTTAATTCATATAAACGGATGGAATGCATTGAACGCGATAGGAAAGAGAACATGCACAGAGGCGCAATGGGAGATAAGAGAGCTTGCGGAAGGAATTGCATTGGAAATAGGAAAAAGAAATCCTCGATTATTTTCATTTCTTGGACCGCAATGTAAATTATATGGAATATGCCCAGAGAAAAAACCTTGCCATAGATTCAAGAAAAGTTTTAAGGAAAGCTATTGATGAAAAGAATAAAAAGAAGGAATAAATTCGCAATCTTTTAATATTTTAAGATATATGATTAATACTACTCAATTCTGAATTAAATCTAGCTATCAAATATGAATTAAATTGGTGTTAATTTATGGTTCTTTGTTTTGTAGCACTTTTTGTATTTGCGTTTTTATCTATATTTTCAGCAAAATATAGGCCTTTAGCAGGTGAAGCGTTCGACTGCACTTTCAGAAAAATAACTTTAAGAAAATGTCAAACTGGATTTGATGAAAAAGTAAAGAGCATGATAATTGGAAATTTAATGATGAAGAATGAAAAAGCTGCGCAATTTGTCTTTAAGAACTTTGAATTTTTATCCATAGTTTTCTCGATTTTATTTTTTGCAAGTTTTGGCTACTCATTATATAGTATATACAACTTAATAGTATACGGAACCTGTGATCCAGTAACCGGAAATTGTGTTTTTGCTCCATTTAGTCTAGTTAATGGAACTTTAAATGGTACTACAAACTATACTATAAATCAAACTGGAAAACCGCCATGTGGCCTTGAAGGATTTATTGAATTCTATGGGGCTGAGTGCCCGCACTGCCAGAAGATGAAACCTATAGTAGAAAAAGTAGAAAATGAAACTGGAGTGGTATTCACAAAGCTAGAAGTATGGCATAATGAAACAAATAGAGAGATAATGCTTATGCATGCAGCTTCGATTGAAAGGGATTGTAAAATCCTTGGCGTTCCTGCATTCTACAGCATAAAAACAGACAAGGCAGTTTGTGGAGAAATGAGCGAAGAACAACTGAAAAGATTTATACTACAAAATGGATAATATCTATTTTTATCTATCGAGTTTTTTCTTGCAGAGATTGCAAAATTCAAGCCTTTGTTCTCTTAGATCTTCAATTGACTCTAATTTTGACATTATGCAACCTTTAACTCTACAATGCACTAAGCCAAGTCCATGGCCAAGCTCATGGAGAATAACTTTTATAGCTTCTTCTTCCTGATCCATATCTGGCTCTTTTTGGATGAGATAAAGTGACACTATTGAATTCCCTCCTAATTCACTAAGGCCAAGAATTGACTTTTTTCTGTATGTTAGTTTTTTATTTGTGATAATTACATACCTAACTTCTTTCGATAATTTGCCTTTCGATTCTAAATATTTGGAAAAAGAATACAAAATATCTTTAGCAAAAAGAGGTGATTTAGAAATCTCATTTTGAATAAAATCAATGGATTTTTTATCTGCTACATTTAATTCTAATTCTATGGTAAATGGTTCTTTTATCTTATTGAAGGGAAGTGGAAAATCAATAAGTGGTATTATCTTTATTTTCATTTAATCACTATGTAGTATTAAACTGAAATTAATCCAAATATTAAATCTGTTCTTGATTGATATGTTCTTAACATCATATTTAGCATTATATTTATATTTATTATTGAATAAATAAGTATAGTTTACTTTGGATAAATAAGTATAGTTTACTATTGATTTTAGGGTGCCCATATGGGTTTGAATATTGAAAAAATAAGGGCTGATTTTCCAATCTTAAGCAAGAAGATAAATGGAAAGAATGTAATTTATTTCGATAATGCATGCCAGACATTAAGGCCGATTCAAGTAATCAGGAAGATGAATGAATATTATGAAGAGTATCCCGCATGTGTTGGCAGAAGCAACCATAAATTTGGAGAAAAAGCAACAGAAGAGGTTGAAAGCGCAAGGAAGAAAATTGCAAATTTCTTCAATGCTAAACCTAATGAAATAATAATAACAAGAAATACAACGGAAGGAATAAATCTGATATCTCATTCTTTCAATTTTAAGGAAGGAGACTCCGTATTAGTTTCAGATAAAGAACATAATTCAAATCTAATTCCTTGGCAGATGTTAAAGAAGAAAGGAATAAAATTGAAATTCTTTAGATTTGGAGACATTGAGGATTTTCAAAACAAAATAGATAAAAGTGTAAAGCTTGCAGCCTTTGTTCACACCTCCAATATAGATGGAACAACGCAGCAAATAGAAAAGATGATAAAAATAGCGCACGACAATAAAATTTTTACACTTGTTGACGCAGCCCAATCTGCACCACATAAGAAGATAGATGTCAAAAAGCTTAACCCTGATGCATTAGCCTGCTCGGGACATAAAATGCTTGGCCCTTCTGGAACAGGTATTTTATATCTATCTGAAAATTCAGTTTCTAATCTTTCTGAGTTTATGACTGGGGGGGAAACAGTAGTCAATTCCACTTATGAAAGTGTTGAGTTTGAAAAATTACCAAATAAATATGAAGCAGGTCTACAAAACTATTCTGGCATAATTGGGCTTGGAGCTGCAACTGAGTATCTAAAATCAGTTGGATTAGAAAGGATAGAAGCACATGAAAGCGAACTCAATCAGATAATAACTAATGGATTGGAAGAAGAGATAGAAAATGGATATATCCAGTTATTAGGTCCTAAAGAAGCAAAACTTAGAAGCGGAATATTTTCTTTCAACATAAAAGGAATGACTTACCATCAGATTTCATTGCTCTTAGATAAGTCAGAAAATATAATGATAAGAAGCGGCCAGCATTGTGTTCACTCCTGGTTCAATGCAAACAACATAGATGGTTCAGCAAGGGCATCATTATACTTGTACAATACAAAAGAGGAGGCAAATACTTTTGTAGAAGCAGTTAAAAGATTGGTGAAGTTTGTTAAATGAGTTTGCTAAATTATTATGTTTTTATTAATTTTAATGAAAAACTATATATGTTCAAAAAATCTATGACGATGTATAGGAAGGTGAGTAGATGAGAAAATTTATATTGGCTGTATTTCTAATTCTAGGAGTTCTAATAATAAGCGGATGTATCGGAAACCAGGTCCAAACTAATTCAATAACACAACCAAATCAAACCATGGGAAAGTATGTACTTAATTCTTCTGATGAAAATAATAATTCTACAAACTCTAATTCTGCGAACTCGACTTCAGGTTCCAAGGCAACCCAGGAATTAGAAACAATAAAGACAAACTGCGAAGTTAATAAAGTATATTTCATATATGCAGATTGGTGTCCACACTGTCAGAAGATGAAGCCATGGGTAACCCAGCTTGAAAATGAGGGTTATTTGTTTGTGAGAATTGATTCTCAAAACCAAGATGCAGTAAATCTTGCAAGAGAATGTCTTAACGGAATTGCACAATTGAAGTACATACCTGAATTTGCATGCCCTTCAAATAAACAAAGCCATGTCGGAGAATTTGCAAGCATTGAAGAAATGAAAAGATTTGTTTCCTCTTGCAATAGCATGAAATAGGGTTCTAAACATAAATTTTAAACACTCTTTTAACATTTTCCGTTGTTTTTTTCATTATTTTTTCTTTCTCTATTCCTGTTGCTGCTTGAATTTTTTCTGCTAGCTCTATTATTTCCAATGGCGTGATTTCCTTTTTATCTAGAGATATGGGGGAGTCTGTTTCAAGCAAGAAGTGATCTATCTTTTCATATCCTACTTCTTCGAATATTTTTGCTATTTTTGTTTTTGAGAGTACATATGGTAATGAAAGCACCCATCCCTTATTTACTATTTCTTTCGCATAATCTGGCTGATTGAAATAATGAAATATTGCTATGGTTTTGAGTTCGTTAGATAGAATATCGATTACCTGCGGATATGCATCTCTACAGTGTATAATCAAAGGTTTTTTTATTTCATTCGCTAGGTTTATGAATTCAAGAAATACTTGCTTCGACCTTTCCTGCATTTCTTCCTTTACAAGGAAAAAGTCTAATCCAACCTCTCCAACTCCAATAAATTTACTATTTTTAATTTCTTTTATCTTTGATATGTATTCTTCTATTTCATTCTTATTTGACTTAGCTGCGAATAATGGATGAAGACCAAGAGTATAATATATAGAATAACTATTTGCCAGTCTCAAAGTTTTTTCAAAATCCTCTATCCTTGCTGAAGAAGTTATTAAACCTATGCCTAAATCATTGCACTTCTTGATTAATTCCTCTGGATTTTTACTTTGTTCAAGATGGCAATGTGAATCAAAGACATTGATCATTCTTCCCCCTATCTCATTTTCAATAGATGAAGCCATAAATATATGGCTATAGATATACTTTTATACCTTTCTCGCCTATATTATATTGCTCTTTATATCCTTATAAAAGGATAAATATAACTATAAATAGGTGTTTTTATGTCAGTAATGCCTGGAAGTGCAAAAGATCTTAAGATAGGAAGATATGTAATGATAGATGGAGAGCCATGCAAAGTTGTAGAGATTCAAACCTCTGCGCCTGGAAAGCATGGAGCAGCAAAGATGAGAATAACTGGAATTAGCATATTCGATGAAAGCAAACATACCTTGCTTAAACCTTCAGATGCAGATGTAGAAATACCTGTGATTGAAAAGAAAACAGCGCAAGTAGTTTCAGTAAGTGGAGACATCGCTCAAGTTATGGATCCTACTACTTACGAAATGTATGAATTGAAGATTCCAAAGGAGCTGCAAGGACAGGTTGAAGCAGGAAAAGAAGTCGAGCTCCTTGAAACACTTGGAAAAAGACTTATGCAGAGAGTAAGATAATTGTTTAAGAGTTTGAAATGAAGGGTTTATGGTGATTTGATGGTTGAAGTCAAAATATTAGAGAAAAGAGACAACCCGATCCTAAAAAGAAAAGAAGCAGAGTGTCTCGTTGATTTTGAGGCTGGAACACCGAAAAAAGAAGAGATCCAGCAAGCAATTGCAAAGGCATTGACGGCTCATCCTGAATTGGTTTATATAAATGAATTTGTTGTAAGAGCTGGAGCAAAGCAGGGAAAGGCTGAAGTTTTTGTATATGATTCAAAAGACATACTTGAGAAAATGCATAAAAAGAAGGAAAAGAAAGAGAAAAAGAAATAAATTGGAATGATAACTGAAAGTATTGACTTAAGGTGATATTTATGGCAGACAAAGGAAAACCAAAACCATACAAAAAAGGAAAAAGCTGTCCGAGATGTGGTGCAGGAGTAAGGCTTGCTGAGCACAAGGACAGATGGAGCTGCGGAAAATGCGGCTATATGGAAAAGAAGTAAACTGTTTATTTTTAATTTTAACTTTTCGTATTTTAAGTTTTGCTGTGATTATTAATTGCTCTTTTCTTTAATTTACTCTTTTTTCTTAGGCTTCCATTTTGGCTTAGAAAGCTTAGAAATTAATAAGTATGCCAAAACTAATACTAGCAATAATGCTATTACAGCCATTATTGCAAGATATGGGATTGAAGGTTGCGTCTTTATAGTTTGCGTGAATATCTGCTGGGCTTGTGCTATTAATTCTTTTGCCTTTTCAAAATCACCTGCTTCATATGCTGTTCTTGCTTGTTCTAACAGCTGGCTTGCAGCTGTAGTATCCTCTCCCTGTTCTCTTGCTGATTGAATAGAAACAATTAGTACGTTTAGCCTGTCTGCAATGTATCTTTTCTCTTCTTCAGTTATTGTAGGTGGTGTGTATACGCATAAATGAGATATACAGGATTTGCCTGATGGGCAGTCAGAATCCTTGCAACATTCATAAGGTATACATGTTCTATTTGATATGTAACCACAGGAACATGGAACAACAACACATGTTCCGTTCTGACATATGCTATCGGAAGGACATTCATAACTGTATGTACATCTTAATGGAACCTGACTTACACTGAACACAAATTTAGAGTTTGGATATAGATAAAGCTGCTGATCTATTTTCACTGTTTTTCCATCAACAGTATATCTAAATATTTCATACTCTTTATCTGACACATAAGTTACATTATTTATATAATTATTTCCAAAGTCTCCAAGATTCAAAACAAATCCAGAAACCCTTGCAGTATTTGAACCTTTAAATACAACTGTAACCTTGCCATTTTTAAGATCGTTTATTTGCTCCATATTTACATTGGATTGTGAATTTATTGTAAAGCTGTCTGTAATCAAAGGTAATCTCAATTCTTTTCCAACAAAGCTATAGAAATTAACTGGTGAACCATATTTGTCTCTTATTGAGAATGAACCTGTCATTATTGACAAGACATCTGAAAGATCAACTACTACATCTTTCATCTGCGTAGTAAGAACAGGAATATTCACAAAGCATGATAGCGTTGAACATTCCAACCATTTTCTAACAAATGTTATTCTTGGAACACAATCATCAGCTGCAGTTAATATCAATGAATTGTCTTTAAATCCTGTTTTTCTTGCAGATATTTGATATCTTCCAGGGAGATCTGCAATAAATACAAAGCTTCCATTTTCATCTGCCTTTCCTGCTTTGATCAATGAATTTGCATATGGCTGCTCAAGAAATCTAACCTCTACAGAAGCGTTTGGTTCTGTTGATATCTGAGCTAATTCCTTTGTGCATGAAAGCATACCTGAAAGAGAAACTTGTTTTACTTCTTCTGTTTTTTCAGCTGTTACTGTAACTGGAATGTAAATAATCCACCCATAAGTACTAAAGTGTGTTAGATAACCTTTACAGATATGTGATGTTAAATTGCAGTCTGTTGCAAGTGCACTCCAATTGGATGATGACTCGTTATAAACATAAAGTCCTAATCTTGACTCTTCTACAGAAGTAAGGTTCATTGAAGAAGTATTGATTGTGAAGATGATTGGAGTTGAAGTATTGGCTTGGATGGATTTTGAAGCAGAGATGTTTATCTGCATCTTAAGATAACCTTCTTTTGATGCAATATCGATTGGAACCTTTGAAGAATCTATAAACATTGTTGTAAGATTAACCTCTGCCAATTCCTGAGTTGAGTTTTCAGGTATGTATAATCCTAATGATGGAGTTCTTCCTGCAGATGGAATTGTAATATTTAATTCATATTGATTTACATAGAATTGAATTGAAAATCCTTCTAATTCAGATGAAGGCACATAAATATTTTCAGAAATTGAATTCTGAACACTGTTCACATCTGCATATATGAATCTACTTGAAGGCAAACTGAGTGTAAGAGAATTGTTTTGTATTGTGTCTCCGCTACTATTCTGGAGGTAAAGAGAAAATGAATCGTCTCCTGACATAAAAATAAAGTTGTTTATTACATTTGTATTTCCTGCTAAAAGCATAAATCCTCTTGATCCATTTCCTGTTATGTTGATTATATTATCTATAATATTTGAATTCATTCCACTGTTGTCTACCTGTATGGCTGTTGCTGAAAGATTGTTATTCTGAAGAACCGAACAGTTCTTGACTGTAGCATTTTGTCCTTGAATAACAATTGCAGAACCGGAATTGAAGAAAATTGAATATCCTTGACAATCAAGAGTCACATTTGAACCTGTAATTGTAAAGCATGTCTCATTTGAAGAAAGATTCTCATTTATCACATAATAAAGATTGTTTATATCAAGTGTCTGACAGAAAGAACCTGTGCGTAACTCCCATACAGAGGAATCAGCTGGATTGTCACCATTGTCTATACATCTAACAAACCAAGTATGAATTCCATTAGAGAATGGAATATTGGATTTTAGTGAGGTATTGACAAGCCTCTGGACTGAATTATTTTCTCCAACCTTTTGATTGTCTAGATATAAACTGCAGGTGAATTGGCTTGAATCAACATCATCAACATAGAAGACAAATTCGAGAGTGTCATTATTTAAATTAGTAATGGAATTATTTAATGGAGAAACTAAATAAACAGATGGTGGCTGGCCTCTATTAATTGAAAAGTTATAATAAACTGGGCCTATTGTTTTGTTATTGTATTTAATGTATCCTAATGCAATATAATCTCCAACTGGATAATTCATGCTGTGTAAAACAGAGACATTTGTGGTATTAGATGAAAATGGAATCACAAATGTATCTGATGAAAATGAATCGATTACATTGTAGCCGTTGTATATTTGGATAAATGAAGATGCATTTCCATCACTGTTACCAATGTTAGAAACCACTATTGTAAAGTTTGCAGAGTTTCCAATTGTGATCTCATCTGGAACTACCGTGAAATTATTAATCTGCAAAACAGGAGCCTGTCCTATAGTTACATTAACCCCGACATCTGATGAAATTGAAGCGAAATTTAATGAGATTGAAAAAAGAAAAATGAATACACTTAATAAAATTTTGTAATATATGTGATTAAATTCAAATTCCACTCCTATCACCTAATAATTTCTAATAATTCATTCTTTATCGCTCTCTTCATCAGATCTTACTTTATAGTTTTTATATGGCTTCTTTTTTCCGCTTCCATACTTAACTAATATGTAAACGACTGCAGCGGATACAACTGCAACGATTATATAGGAAAGAATCTCGTTCCCCTGCTTTGCCTCGTTTGTAGTTATTGAATTATTTAATTCAATTGAACCTTCATTTGAAACATTGCTTTCGCTTTGTTGAGAGGTATTTTCTGATTCATTTCTGGTTTGGTTTGGTTGTTGCGTCTCAGTAATTACTTGTTCTGTATAAACCGGGGGTTTTATTAATACATTAAAATCAAAATTCCTGGCCTGTGAAAATGATAATGAACCTAAATCACCGAAATATTTTGCAACTGCAGATGCAGAAATTAAATATGTCTTTCCTACCTCTGCATTCTCAGGCACATTTACATATATGGTAACCTTCTTTGCCTGCAAATATCCCCTTCCGCTTGGAGAAGCAATGTAATATATTCCCTCTTCCTTAGGATCTGGAATTGATTGAAGCTTTGGTCTTGGTTCCACATAAATATTTTCCTCAGAAGTTGCTAAAGTTCCACTTATGTTAAATGTACGATTTGTAAGTTCAGGAAGAACATATGTCTTCCATCCATCTGGAGAATTAACTGAAACAGATATGTGTGCAGTTCTATCTCCATATTCTGAATCTACAAAGAAATAAATATCATAAGAGAAATTAGATCCTGGAGTAACTGATGCTCCTTTTGTATAATAAACAGAACCAAATGCTAATCTTGGTGCATCTTGTGCAACTACTACATTAGCTAGATTTAATGAAAATAAAAATAAAAGAAAAGAAAAAACAAATTTATTCATTCAAATCACTTTATTGTTTATCTGCCTGTATGGTCAAAATCGTGGAGTATGAACCTGCAGTTGTTCCTCCTGGAACAAATAGATTAAACCACAACTTGACTGTATTGTTTGGAGCTACGTTATAACAATTTTGATCGCCACTGTATAAGGATGCGCTACAGGTTTGCATTGTAGTACTTACATAATGTGGATCGATGAATTCTGAAGCGTTTGGTTGAACGCTATTTGCTCTCATTCTTAGATTTGTAATTGCTATTGTATTGTTTCCACTTACAAAGTTAGATCCCCAAACAGATATCTTTATTGGTACGTTACTATTTGATGTTGTTGTAACTGTTATTGGTGTTGTGGCTGTTGCATTCTCAGTTGGATTTATAGTTGGAAGGTTTATTGAGATTGGAGAGATCGTCACATCAATAAACTCTGCAACTGAAACGCTGAAAGTTACATTTGAAGAATAGGTTGTTGCAGCGTTAACGAAACCCATTCCTAAAAACAATACCAACATTGGTATCGCATATTTAAATCCCATATTTTCACCTCGAGGTTTAACATACATTTAATATTATTATATCTATTCGATTTAGATTTTTATGTCTTTCCATTTGCTTTAATTGTTATATTTGCAATATAGTCTCCTGCTGCCTGTCCACCTGGAATTCTTATATTGAACCATAAATTAACTTGCTGACCTATTGAAATATTACTACAGTCTTGACCTAATGAATACTTCATAGGTGTGCAGCTAAGCTCATCTGTTGATAATGAATGATCCTGAGTGAAGTATTCATAAGATGGCTTGGTTGCATTGGCCCTTACAGTTAGGTTGCCTATTCCAAGAATATTACTTCCGCTTATGAAATCATTTCCAATGAATGATATATAAATTGGAACATTACTATTTTCTGTGTTCGTTACATTTATTGAAATGTCTGAAGTTGAATTTGTTAATGGATCCAATAATCCAAAGTTCAAGGAAGTAGGCGATATCACTACTTCGATATATTCTATGTAGCTTACATTTCTTGTTTCTGTTGAATTGAAGTTTCCTGCTATATCATTACATGTTACATAATATGAATAGGTACCAAAATCAAAGCCAGTAATATTATAGAATGCATATGTTAAAGCATCAGCATTTTGAATGGTCATTATGTATTCTGAACTATTCCAATTCAATTTGCATGAACTTAGGTTCTCATTTGCAGATACGTTAATGAATACATTTGCAGTTGTTATTGATCTTTCATTATCTGGTGTTGGTGGTACAAATGATAATGAAGGCGGAATTGTGTCAATTGTAAATGTTCTTGTTTCTGAGACATTGCTGTTTTCTGCCTCATCACTGCAGTTTATCTTCCATGTGTGTTGGTTGTCGCTTAATCCAGTTATTACAAATTGTGAAACTGATCCATTTGCAATAGAGTTGTTTGTTTGGTTAAGTTCATTATCAATGTAGATGCTGCATGTTAATGTATTGCTTGTGTCATCAGTTGCATTGAATGTGAATGTAACTGTTGATGAATTGATATAAGAATTATCAGATGGTGAGATTAGCTGGATTGAAGGTGCAGTCTCATCTAATATTGGTTCTGATATTGTCACATTCCATTTTTCAGTCAGGTTGGATATAGATTTCAAAGCAGACTTGTTTGCATAGACATAGAATTCATAAGATGAATTAACCTCTCCTGTTGCGTATACTGTCCAGCTAACTATTTGACTTTGACCTGCATTTAGTGAAATATTTTGAGGATTATAGTTTATTGTGTAGAATGGCAATGCTGATGGATTTGTTGAAACCAGTCCTTTTCTAACTGTGCCACCGCTCTCTTCATTCCCTATACTATATGTAACGTTGTTTGAAGTGTATTTCCTTACCCTTATCCAGTCCCAATATGCATAATAAGATTGACCACCCCAACCATCATATCTCTTGCCGATTGTTATAGGCAATAAATTTATTGAATAGATATATTGTTGCGTATTAGTATTAGTAGTTCCTTCCTGTTCTATTATTTCATAACTATATCCTTGGCCATCATCAACAATCTTGTAAATACACCAGTTGTTTGATACTGTAACGTTTGCTGAAGGGTTATAACCATAAAATCCATTATTAATGAATGTATAGAAGTTATCGTTTGAATGAGGCAAGAATCCTCCAAAACCATATCCTCCGCTATAGAATCCTATAACTTCATGGCCATTTGCAGCAAATGAGGTTATGTTCTGTCTTGCTTCTGCTATTAATGGACCTGAGAATGACTGAACTGAATGCAATCTTCCATTTGTGTTAGTTCCTAAAAGGAAGCCTCCTGAAACTGAGAATCCAGATGAATCATCTATTACCCATTTGTTTTCATCTATTGAGTCTCCATCAAAGTCATCAAAGAAGTCAAATACTGCAGATGCGTTGCTTTCTGAAACAGCAGTCGGGTTTCCATAGTACATGTAAATTAATGTCTGACTTTGAATTGATGGTATCTTCACCCATACTTTAGTTTCCGAAGTATCACAGCCAGATTCAATCCAGTATGGAAGTTGAGTTGAATCATCTGAATCTAAGAATCTAAGATCTGAGCAATCAGCATTCATTTTATTCTCTGAAATCAATGATTGAGTATCAATAGTTAATGGCAATTGATATTCTGATAAACTTGAACCATCATTTATTATATTAATCTGTCTCTTGTAACTACATCCTGAAATAGGATCTAAACTAACTTCAATTTGACCGCAGTTATAATCTATGCAGCTTACATTTACAGAAACATTGAATGATTTTCCTTGTGGTACACTAATATTTTCAGAAGGTGCAACTAACACCAAACCTATTCTTGATAGATCAACAGTGAAGTTTCTGCTTGCACTTACTAGATTTTCATATGAGTCATTGCAGAAGAATGTAACAGTGTGGAATCCATGATCCACTGCTCGTGTAGAAGTGAATATTCTATTGTCAGCTGTATCCATAGTATAGTTTTCAGAGTTATCAATTGAATAAACACAGGTTCCAAATTTGCTTAATGAAATATTGAAAGAGATTGATGGGTTTGTATATGTTGTGTTCATTGGAGAGTTTATAGTTATAATTGGAGGTGTTGTATCAACTAGTGGTGCAATTATTCCAGAGGTAGTTACATTTCCAAATACTATTTTATTCACTGTATCTACGTCTCCATTTTCAACCAAATTCCATTGCGAACCATCAAACACAAAAAGTCTAAGATCTCTCTCATTCTCTCCGATAGTATCGTTTGTGTATGTAATATTAAGATAAATCCAATCTTCTAATGATATATTGAGGTATTTTGAAACATTCTGGTATCCTGGAGAAGGTATTGCATCAGCTGAATCTATCGTCACATCACCAGAATATATGAATGAAGTAGTAGTTGGATAATCTGATGAATTGAATGTCATATTGATTATTGTATTCAAATTGGAATTATAATCAGATATAAGATCCGTTCTTTCTGATTTTACAATAGTATTTATTAGTAGATTATTTGAAGAAGAATAGGTAAATTTAATTCCATAGTCTGAATCTAAGATTGTATTATTATATAAAGAATTATTTGAAGCGCCTTCAAAATACAATCCATAATTTGTAGAAGATAATAAGTTATTAAATGATATATAATTGTTATAAGAATATATTACTGTTATTCCATTTGGATTTGATTCAGATTCAAATATATTATATGTTATATTGTTGAATTGACTATTTGATTCTAGTCTTAACCCATTATTAATAATTGAATTAAATCTATTATTTATGATGTTTGAATAACTAACTTGTGTCAGCCACATTCCTGAATAACTATTATTAATACTATTATTTTCAAATATTATATTGGAAGAAGAAGATGCTGAAATACCATTTCCATTTCCTGAAGCATTGTTATTTGTAATGTAAGAATTGGTTACTCCAATAAGGTATATTCCGTTTCCATTTATTGATGTGATTGTATTATTTGCGATTGTAACATTATCAATATTATATTGTGCAATTATTCCATACATTCCTAATGAAACTTCATTGTTTACGATCTGATTATTTTGAGAGTTCCATGCAATGAAGATATTTCCATATGAATTATTTGATGCATAATTATCTGAAATTATATTATTATTACATTGCTGCTGCAGGAAGATTCCGTAATTTCCATTGTCAAATGCATTGTTTTCAGTTATATTACTATTGGTTGTATATTCTAAGAATATTCCATTGAAGTTATCAAATAAAGTGTTATTTTGTATACTAAGGTTATTGCTGTATTGAGCATGTATTCCATAAATGTAATAAGAAGAAGTTCCTGAATAATTTCCATCAATTATACAATTCTTTATTGTTACATTGTTTCTTCCATTTAGATAAATGCCTTTTCCATTTCCATCTATTGTTTCTATTGTGTGTCCTTTACAATCAAAAGTAATGTTGTCAGCTGCAATTGTGAAGCATGTTCCTGATGATGAAACATTTTGAGTGAGAATATAAGTTTTTCCTTCCTGATCGAGTGTTCCACATGTTGTAAGTTCAATCGGTGGAATTGGAGGAACTGCAAGTGGGAGAAAATCGATATTGTCAGTTACAAGTGTATAAGCTGAATCACAAATTCCATTTCCATCATTGTCTGTACATGTTTCAGAAAATCCATTTCCTGATGTGGTTGCATAAAAGTTACCACCTATGCATTGACCACCAACTATGTTAGGACCTGATGAACAATCGAGTGTTGTGTTCCAGAAGTTTTCGTAAACATCACCATAGAAATAAATATTAATATTGTTTGTATTGTTAAATAAATTGTTATAGAATAAGTTGTTAGAGCTGGAGGAAAGGGAGATGCCATACTCATTGTTTAATGAATTGATGTTTGTGATTGTATTATTAAAGCTTGAGGATAGTACTAGACCATAGTAATTATTCATAGTAGTTATATTGTAAATAATGTTATTATAATTTGAAGCCGAAGAAATTCCATAAAAGTTGCTTAAAGTAGTGATATTGGAAATATTATTATTTGAACCGGTTATCGAGATACCATATATGCTGTTTGAAGTGATAATGTCCGAAAGAGAATTGTATTGGGAGTTGTAGCCTAAACTAACACCGTAATTATCATTTAAATCAGCACTTAAATTGAAAAATGTATTACCTGAACTTGAAAAGATATCTATACCTACGTTATTTGAATTCATAATTATTGTGGAAAGAATGTTGTTCGAACTGAATATAAGATAGATCCCGGTCCGATGTAACATTACAGTCACATTAGTAATGCTACTATTTGAAACTGAATTTAAGTAAATTCCATAGTTATCCGAGCTAGTATCTCCAATTACAGTACAATTTCTAATTGCTATACTGGTTCTTCCTGATGCATATACTCCAGAACCTGAACTGGTATGATTGATTGTATATCCTTGGCAGTCAAGAGTAATGTTGTCAGCTGCAATTGTGAAGCATGTTCCTGATGATGAAACATTTTGAGTGAGAGTGTAGGTTTCACCTGGTTGATCAAGGGTGCCACATTGTGTGAGTCCTCCTTGAACTACTGGAATTGTGTCGTTTGCTGTTAATAGATCATAGCCTAGCGCACTTCCATTGCATGTTACATTCCAGTTGTATGTTCCTACTTCTATAAAGCTTCTATTATATTCATAAAGCAAGGATGAGGTGTTGAATGTCATATTAACTGGATCAGTCCACTCACCACTTACATTAAATGTTATCTCACAGTAGACTCCTGTTCCATTGATTGGAGAACCTGATGTTGAATTACTGTAGTTTGCATAAAACTTTGCTTGTTGATTTGTCTGGATTGTAAATCCTCCTCCTTCTGTATCATTGCTGTCATATATTGTTAAATTAGCATTATAACCTGCTCCTCCTGCATATCCTGTAAAGTGAGTTACATTAAACCAGAAGTGTGTTGAATTATAACCAAATCCTGCATAACCTGATGTTGAATTGCAGACCCATTCTCCAGAACAACTTGCTGTTACAAAGTTCCAATTTTCACAGCTACAGATCTTATCTAATCTATCAATAATTGGCAATACAATCTTTGCACTGTCAAATGAATAGCCTGACTGTAATGCGATAAGATCACTTATTATTGCTATTCCTACAGGTCTATTAGAAATTGAAGTATTAATAACATATTGTGGATTAATGTTAAAGTTTCCGCTGATATTGAAACCATTGAGATCAAGCATGAATTTATCAGAACTAAATATTATTCTGTATTTGTCATTCAATGAATATGGCCTTGTAAATTGTCCTCCTTCTTGAATTTCTTGAGATACTAGCATAAATCCATTTCTATCATAAATAGTAAGATTTGTTGGAATCTTATTTCCAGTGGAATCGATAAGATAATATGTTGAATTACCATCTGCAGGAATTATGTCTCTATCA
>JAVZRC010000009.1:0-27260 GCA_038880755.1 Candidatus Micrarchaeia archaeon | reverse complement strand
GTCGATAACCCTAGATCCGTCATAACAGAAGATTTATGTGCAGCGATTGATGATGCATTGGGTATAAAAAATAAGAAGAAAAAATTGAAGATATTTGTAAAAGGAGAGGAAGATTTAGCAGCTTTATACGCAATGTATAAAGCTAAAAATTCTTTGATTTTATACGGTCAACCTAATAAAGGGATAGTAGCAATAGTTGCAAACAATAGAATTAGAAAAAGAGCAAAAATGATTTTAGAGAAAATGAGAACTTCATCCTTTTCCTTTAGATAGGATTTGTAGCATTATAAAGCAAAGTACACCAGCAACTATACCTAATAACCATGGTGTAATATTATCTTTATAGAAATATTTGTTTGCTTTTAGTGCACTTCCTATAACTACAGCAATTATTATTGCTAGTATTGCTCTTCCAGCTGTAACAAAAGCTTCGCTCCATTTTGTTGCCATACAAATATTTATTCAAAAAACTATAAAAACCTTGATTTTCGCTGATTGTCGTATGTGAACAGAACTCAGCTAAGGTTTTTAAAACCAATCCTTAGTTAATATTAATTGTTTATTACAGCTTTGCTGTAATGAAAGGTGATAAAAAATGGCAAAAGATACTATGGAATCATTAGGTGCATGGGCATTCTATCTTGGTTTGATCATAGCCCTTGTACTTGCAGCCATGCCAACATTATTGAGCCCCGGATGGGTAATTCTCATCCTTGGATTGCTCGGTATTATAGTTGGTTTGCTAAACATAGGAGACAAAGAATTGCAACTCTATATGATAGCAAACATAGCTTTCTTGGTGGCTGCTAACGGATTTATTGGAGTCTTGGCAGCATTGCCAGTAGGAACAATGGGCATAACTTTCTTAACAAGTTTTGTCCACAATATAGTATTGTTCGTGGCTCCAGGAGTAGCAGTAGTTGCTTTGAAAGCTCTTTATGAGGTTTCAAAGGACTAAATAAGATAGTCGGCATTGCCGCTTTCTTTCTTTTTTTCATTTTTATTTTCTTTACTTTATTCAATTTCTATGTCTGTCATTACTCCAACCCTTTTTCCTATTAAACAAATATTTATATAATTGATTTACATATCTTAATTATGGAAAAAAACAATTTTGAAGAGAATGAAAAGAACGAAGAGACTAAAGAAAGAACGCAAAAAGAGCAGATAAGCAAAAATCCTTTAGAGGATACACTTTATCATACAGAAAGAAAAGGACTAGTTCTAATTCTAGAAGATAGTCCAGAGGTAATCAGGTTTTATACCCGTACATTTAAAAATTATAACTATAGACTGGTTAGTAGTTTAAGAGAAGGAGAAGAAGAGATAGAAAGGCTTGAAAAAGAAGGTATCGAACCTAAAGTTCTGATTGCAGATTTTCATCTTCCAGATGGAGAAAGTACGATTTTTGTTGAAAAATTAAGAAACAAGTATCCAAAACTTAAAGTAATACTATGTTCATCAGATGATTCCGCAGTCATCCAAGTTAAACATGATGCATCATTTGAAAAAGGTCAAATTATAAAAATTAGATCAAAGTTGGACGAATTTCTTTCACAATGAAATTGAAGATTCTCTCTGTGCTAGGCAAAAAGTTTTATTTCTTTAACTTCTATTCTAATAATCAAGCCCCCGTAGTATAACCTGGATAGTACGCGAGCTTGCGGTAGCCATTAATTTTCAGATAATGGTTGCGAAAAGCTTGTAATGCGGGTTCGAATCCCGTCGGGGGCGTATTAAAAAGAAACAAGTAAATGATTTAAAAATATTAACATCTATTATATTATATCTAGTTTATATACTGATTATTGATATCAGTCTTATATCTAAAATAGTGATACTATGGGTAAGTTTCCAATAGCAGATGCAAAACTTAAGAAGCAATTAGTTTGCAGAAAATGCAAGACAAAGAACAAGATAGGAGCAGAAAAATGCAGAAAGTGCAATTACAAGTTTCTTAGACCGAAGAAAACAACAGTTGTTAAGAAGTAATCTCATTTTTAATTTTTTCACGCCCTAGTAGCTCAACGGTAGAGCGACTGACTTGTAATCAGTAGGTTGGGAGTTCGAATCTCCCCTAGGGCTTCGATTGTAAACCATTCTAATTATTCAAGTTTTTACCATAAATAGAAATTTTTAGTAGGAGCGATAAGTATTTAAATATCAATTATGTGCTATATTCATAGAATAATTAAATTCTATTAAGATGTGAGTATATGGATGAAGCGATAATTTCACTTGCGGACAAAGTAATTTCTATTTTAAAACAGAGAAAAATTGTGGAATTATCTGATCTTGTAAAAGAGACAGGCGCACAAGAACATGAAATCAAGCTGATTATTAATCTCTTAGAAAAAGAGGAAATGGTAGATGTTGGTTATAGTCTTACAAAAGTTCTTATATCTTGGAATGATGAAGCAGATCGAATTCTAATGAAGATGAAGAAGAACCAAAAGATAATTTCTCTTAATTCTGACGAAGCATTAAAATTTGAGAGATCTAGAAATGGAAAAATCAGTCCTTCAACACCTATTCCTATAAGTGAAAATGAGAAGAAAGAAATTCTTAACGATGAGACACCTAAATTTAATATATTAAAAGAAAAGACAAAAGAAGAAATAGAGACAGAAATAGAGTCGATTGAAAAGAATCTAAAATCAAAGCAATCAAATAAAAATAAGGTTGAATCTAAACATAAAGAAATCAAAAGAGAGAGTTCTTATAGAATTGGTGCAATGGCTGTAAAAGATATAGAAACAAATGATAAGGAAAATTTAGGTGAAAAAGATAACCAAGAAAATTTTGAGATATTCAATTCAAAAGCAGAAAATATATTAAAGCGTAGTGAAACGGTTGAAAAACATACAACTCAGAAAGCAAAAATAAGGAAACAGCAATCAGATGATAGTGATATTGATAAAGAAATAAAAGACATAGAGAGAAATATACTATTAAGACTTTCAGGTGAAACAGAGAATGGTGACTCAGCCCATATTATTTCTTTAGAAAATACAGATATAGTAAAATCTGCAAAAACAAAATCTATTTCTAAACATGATACTGAAAAAAGTGAATCACAAAAACAAAGGTTATTAAGTAAATATAGGTCAGAGCCCAATTTTATAGATAAAACCAGTGTAAAAACACAAAAGAATAAAGAAAAGGATGAATTAAAAGAATTAGAAGAAAAACTTAATCAAATTGTAAATAAGCGAGCTGAAATTGCTGATTTAAACAAACAAAAAACAATACTGTTCGATACTGCCCATCCTGAATTAAAGAGCAAGCTTTCTGCTCAGATAGAAGCAATGGAATCAATAATTAGTGAAAAAGAAGGTAGACTTAAAGAATTAAAAAATAAGATACAAATTCTTCCTAAAAACATAATCGAGCTTAATAGAACTCTCCAATCATTAAGAGAAAAGCAAATGAATATCGATTCTGTATTTAACTCTACCATGAATCAATTGAATGAAATTAAAAATAAAATACGAGAGGTCAAAGAGGACTATTTTGATGAATTTACTTTAATAAAGAATCAAATAATTGAACAAGAAAAAGAACTTATCAAGATAAATGATATTTATTCTTCTTTGAAGGATAAGGAAGAAAGATTGATTAATTCAATCCAATTTGCAAAGGACAATATTTTAAAATCCCAGGAAGAACTTATGAATCTTGAAGATCAACTTGAAAAGTTTAGATCCTCTTCCAAATCAATCGAATTAAAGATAGAAGAAACAAATAAAGTGTTGAGGTCACTTAATCGACAATTTGAAAATTATATAAATAAGATAAAAGAGTTAGACGATTTCGAAAATGAAATCAAGCAAATCCAGAACGAATACATGAATTCAAAGGAAAAAATAGATTCAAAAATAAATGATTATACAAAAGAGATATTGGCAATTTCAAAATCAATAGAATTAGAGGCCAGCAGTAGGTATCTCCAAGAATTGGAAAAAATGACAGCAGAGACCGAAGATTCTTTCAATTCTCTTTTATATAGCGAAAATGATTTGAATAAAAGAATAGAGAACAAAAAGAAGGAATTATCTCAATTGATAGAAGAGGCAAAAAGAATGCAACGATCATTGGCTATGAAAGAGTCAAGAGAGCCAACATTCAATTATTCTTCCAATCCATATCTTAACCAAGAGAAAATAAATTTAATACAATCAAATTCTCAATTTAATGAAGATTTCATAGACTCAGATAAGTACGAAATAAAGGAAACGAAAGAAACAGATAGAATGGATGTTGAAGTAAAAACATTGGATTCTAACGTGCTTAATCAAAATAATAAAAATAATTCAAAATTAGATGAGATTAAAGAATCGCTTTCTAATTTTTTAGCAAAATTTGATAGAAAATTAGGGAAGAAATGATCACTTGTTTATTATCGGTTCTTTGTCCTTTTCTTCTAATTTCATTTTTATTTTTTTAGTATCTATCGAAGCTAGAACATATACTATCACAAAGGAAATGGAAATTGCTATTACAAATACAGGATTATATGAAGCGACAATAGCTCTATATCCTCCGATGTTAACCACATCAAGATAAGCTGTAACATTAAAGATCAGATGTAGAAGTATTGATAGAAATATACCTGGTATAAGACCGAAGTGGAAAATAGTTCTGTATCTTTCTCTTGATTTTAAATATCCTAAAATCACTCCTGCAAACGCAACGAAACATCCGTGTGCTAAAGTATTGAAAACTGATCTGTATAAGATTACAGATATCCAAACATCTATTCCTGTTATTATCGGATCTACACTTGCAAGGAAATAAAACCAATTTTCATACATTGCAAATCCAATTCCAATCGCAAAACCATATAAAAGTCCATCCAATGCGTCGTCAAATTCGTGATGTCTTGAGAATAATGCAAGTCCGAAAATTTTGAGGAATTCTTCTATTATAGGGCTTGCAATTATGCTTATTATAGCAGTCGTCAAAGCGAGAGGTACTATATCCGCACTTTTACCAATAAGATAAATTATAAGATTATTAACAAAGAATGCAACCATAGCTGCAAAAATTCCATAAACAAACATTCCTGCCACAAATCTCAATGGTTCTCTTTCATATATATCTGCGTACCACGTTAACATCATAAGTATTAACGGAATAGCTAAAGATGCAACAAATGAAATTACTACTATTTCAATCTTAGTTAGAATATCGTAGTTCTGATACGTTGAAAAGGTTATAATACACACAAGAAGAATTGCAAAGAAAAGTATGATTGACCATAGAGTTGGATTTGCAAGTGCATTTGCAATCTGTTCACTCATTGTTTTTCCATATGGAAATTCAAACAGTGTCTTATCAGTGTATTCATTATTTTTTCCATATTTTCTCATTTCAGCATCTCTTACAACTAAAGATAAGATTAATAGAAGGATCAATGCAATTATTGGTGCAATAACATATGCCCCTATATTTATTGCTTCGTATGTTATCTTTTCGTATTTCTCCCAAGATTGAGCAATTGTAAACTCTTTTGCAAGATAAGTGTCAGATATTAGGAGATATCTTCCAACATCAGTAGTAAGACCATTATACGTGTAAGTCATTGGGATTTCAAATTCAGCACTCTCTTGAGCTTCAAGCTTTCCAAGTTCTGCTATAAATATATAATTTTCATTCTCCTTAAAATATAATGCAATATTTATTGCTTCGTTACCTTCATTAGTTATTGTAATATTGTGTTTCATAAAACAAGGAGTTTCAGTACATACAACTGCAACAGGTTGTATTGTGGCAATTAGATTTCCTTTAATAATACTTCTAGTTTCATCTATTCTGAGTTGATTAGGAAATGCTAATACAAGTGAAAAGAAAAGAAGAAGCATCGAAATAATGTGAAATATTTTTTTAGGTCTTTCATTCATTTTTTCACCAGTTCTTTTCTAGTTTATCTACATTAAAACAAAAAATATAAATATAATGCATTTATATAATTATTATGGTTAATTTTAAAAACCAAAGGTTAAATGTAAAAAAAGAATCAGAATTTAAATTGAGCACTTCCGATCTACAATATGTTGATGGATTATTGGAAATACCTAAAGGAGAATCAAAAGCCGATTTTTCCGACAAAGCTAGAGATTTTATAGATTTGATTCTAATCTATAAAGGAGATTTAAAAACGGTTGAAAAAGAATTTCCAGTAACTTCATTTGGAATCGAATTTATCGAAAAGGCGAAAACAATATGTAGGAAGAAACAACTTCTATTCCATGAAAAAGTTCTTAATACAGTTAAAGATTCGATATACGAATCTAAAAAGTTAAACTTATTACAAACTACAGTACTAATCTTCATGAATGATCTTATATGTCTAGACGAAATTGAGGAATTAGAAGAAGATCAATATAGCGATATACAGGAATATTTTAATGAATTAAAAGAATTTCTAAAAAAAGAGTATGGAAATGATGAATGGTAAATTAAGAAAAATGTTTAAATATAATATTTAGACAATGTCTATTTTTGTATGAGATTTGTTAATATATATTTAGGTTAAGTATAAAGTGGTGTTTTTTTGGCTATATTTGTCTTGACTGGTACACCTGGAACAGGGAAATCTTCAATAGCAAATTATTTTGCAAAAAAGAAATCGATAATTATAGATCTAAATAAACTTGTGGATAAAAAGCATTTGTGGTATACTAAAGAAAAAGGAAGTAAAGTTGTAGATATCGCTTCTCTTAAAAAAGAGGCTATTAAAGAAATATCCAGAATTAAAAATAAATATAAGCATAAAATATCTAAAGAATCGAATAATGAAAATAATATTATAATAGAAGGACATTTAGCATGCGAGATTCCATTACCTGTTGATGCAGTTATAGTTCTTAGAACTAGACCGGATGTATTAATTAAAAGATTGATTAAAAGAAAATATCTAAAATATAAAATAAGTGAAAATGTCCAAGTGGAAATTATTGATTATTGTACGAGAAAGGCTGAAGAAAATTACAACTGCCCTATTTATGAAATAGATTCTTCAGGTTCTCTTAAAGTTACGATAAATAAAATAAATAAGTTGATCAGAAAAATTTTAAATGGAGATAAAATTGTTAATAGGCCGATAAACTGGATGAGATACGCGTTCAATAAAGAGATTGCAAAATATTTATTTGAATAACCATTGGAAAGAGTTTAAAATTTCACTTCTTATTATATTTAGTGATCAGATGAAAAAGAAATATAAAGGGCAAATAGCATTCGAAACAATTCTTATCGTTGGATTCGTATTCCTTCTACTTATCCCACTTATTTTTATATTATTCAATCGTTCTATTTCTATTCAAGATGAACTTACAACAATACAAACTTCAAGAGCACTCTTCACTCTAGTATCTGCCATTGATTCTGTTGGGGTACTGGGTCCAAATAATAGTATAGTTGTAGAGGTAGTATTTCCAAATAATATTAAAAAGATATCCATAGGCAGTGACAATAATAGAGAGATATCTGCTGTTTTAGCTACTTCTCTTGGGGATATACATATAGTTAAAATGTCTCAATTTAATATCTCTTCAACATTTATCTTTCCAGAAAATAACATACAATCCGGAAGATATAGATTCAAAATAACATATTCAGAAGCTGAAAAAGAAGTAAAAATAAGTTTAGATTGATTAAAATTAAAATTCAAAAAAGAATTATTCATTCTCTGGCTTTCCTGGATAAAGGTCACCTTCTTGTATTTGTATAGATATACTTCTAAGTTTTCCGAAACCACTTCTTTTACCTTTTAATTTATCTTTTTCTTCTTTTATCTTTTTATCAGCTTCTCTAAGTATATCTTTAAGCACTGCAAATAACTTCCAACCATATGAGCTTACTTCGAACGTTTTTTTACCAGTTACAAGCATTTTCATCGTATATTTGTGTCTCCTCCCTTCAGGAGAGTGCTTCTTTATATTTAATCTTATGAATTCAATCGGCATTATCTGTTCAAATGAATTTGCGAATTCGTTTACTTCATTATATATATCTTGTTTGTATTGTTTATCTTCTTCATCAAGTCCTATTATTTCAATCACAGTCGCATGTTGTGGTATTGCACTTTTTATTATGTCGACGCTAGTTATTATCCCTATTTTATCATCCCCTTCGACAAGAAGAGATGATATTTGGTTTTTTTTCATAATTTTCGCAGCTTCTCTTAGCGATGTAGAAGGTGATGTTTTTATCAATTTTGGAGAAGAACCAACTACTGTCTGAAGTAAAATCGAACTTGTTTTTTCCTTTTCTCTTCCCATCGGGACTTTGGTTTTTATTTTTTGTAGAAGTGGAAATATATCTATACTACTTAAAATTGCAATAGGTTTTTCAGCGTCAGTTATTACTAGATGGTGCTTCCCTGTTTTTCTCATCAAAGCAGCTGCTTTAGATACATTTTCTTTTACATCCATCTTTTCGATAGGCATGTTCATAACTTCTTCAACTTTTAGAGGTGGAATTTTGTCTTCAGCTATTAGTTCTTCTAAAATATCAATATTTTTCACAATTCCAATTATTGAATCACCATCAACAATCGGTAGTTCTCTATATCCCTCAACAAACATAGAGATCTTTCTCTCTATTGGATCTCCTTCTTTCAATAGAGGGGCTTTCCACGCGTATTTTTCAACCTTTGCATCTGGAGAATATTGGATTGTTTTTAGAGTTTTATCAGATATTATTCCAATGTATTTTCCATTTTTCTGAATTACTATAGTAGTTATACCTTGCTCTATTAATTTAGCCGCTTTTGCCATTGTTTCTGTAGAATCAAGTATCGTTGCAGGTCTTATAATCATATTTTCACCTCAATTTTAACTTTAATTTAAAAATCATTTTCTTTTCATAAATGATTTTAATAGGAAAAAATTACTATCAGACATTATACATTCAATCTCATTTTTTATTCCGATAGTATCATATACTACCATTTTAACTTTTACTTTTCCAAGTTCCTTTCTTTCTATAATTATCAAGTCATAGAGGTAACCTATAGGCACATTAAGTTTTAGATCTTTATGTTTAATACTGATGTTTTCCTCATCCGCTACAATTTCTCCAGCAGGAGTTCCGAACACATCAGAAAAAATAGGTATTTTTACCATATTTCTTTTTTGTTACGAACCATTTAAAAATTATACTATTAACATATTTTTATGGCAAAATTAACATATTTTAAATCTTTAAAAGGTCAGGCAGCAACAGAATTTTTATTTACTTATGGTTGGGCAATACTTTTAGTGCTTGTTATAATGGCAATTCTTTATTCTTCTATATTTAAGCCTGAATTCTATGTTGCAGAAAGATGTGACATCGGTCCAGGTATAACATGTGACATCTTTTATCTAAACAAAACTTCATCGGGTCTCAATTTTACTCTTTACGCCCATAACTCACTAGGATTTGATATTAATATAACAAGCTTAAATTTCACATTGCATGATAGGATTAACAATCAAAAATATGTTAAGACATTATACTTATCTAATACTATAAAAGATAGAGAATCATTTAGTGCAAATGTGCTCTTTAATGTTGATAATTTAGACAGTATCGCTCCTGGAACTCTGTATTCGATATACTTTACGATAAAATTCAAGAATAACGAAATAAGTTCTCCTCCGGAGCACGTGACAGCCGGGATAATAAACGTAAGAGTTTCTTAATATTTTTATTTATTGGATCTCTTTAGATTAGCAGTGTGATTTATAATGAGAATACCGATCGCCGCAGGCACATTTTATCCAAGTGACAAATCAATTCTGAAAGAAATATGCAAAAGCATGTTAAATTCCAAGGTGGAGAATTTCAATTCTGTTTCTGCTCTGTTTGTTCCAAACGGTAGATTTGACAATTTCAAGGATATGTATATTCAGGCATATGCGCATCTTTTGAACATTCCAGAGTCAACCAGCTTTATTTTTATTTCCGAAAATAAGATGAAGCGAGGAAAACCAGTCTCGATTTCAAATGAAGATTGGTTCACTTCTTTAGGAAAGGTTGCATATGATAAGGATTTAGGAGAGCAAATAAAAAAGCATTCATCATTCGCTGAATTCGACATTTCCGCGCATTTATTTGAATACTCTATAGAGACACAACTCCCATTTATTCAATCCATAGCAAACAGTCCTAAAATGGTTGCGATATCAATTTCAACATCAAATGAGTCTATTGTGAAAGACCTTGTAAACTCAATCCAAACCTCTGCCAATACACTAAATAAAAATATAGTTCTAATCGCTACTTGTCAGATGCTTAGATGCAGATCATCACAAGAAGCAGAATCAAAAACAAGGGAAGTTATAGATATTATAAATAGTTATGATATGTATTCAAAGAAAAATGAGGATTCATTATTCAATTATTTCCTCAATCAAGAATGTATGGTGAACCCAACAGTTTTTTTAGTTCCATTGATGTATTCTATTAAAAACAACTTTAGACCAAGAATCTTATCGCAGAAAGCAATCAAGACAGGAGTAAAGGAGGAAATCGAAGTATATCTGTCTATTGCGTATGTAAAATGATGTAATAAAGGTGATTTTACGTCTATAGAGAAAAGAAAATTAGACCATATATCAATTGCAATGAAACAAGATATTTCATATTCAACAATCTCAGCTGGTTTCGATGATGTAGTTATTCCACATGATTCTCTTCCAGAGATCAGTTTTGAGGAAGCAGATTCAGGTATTCGTTTCTTGAAAAAAGATGTTTCAGCACCAATAATGATTGATGCAATCACAGGCGGTTTCAAGGGTGCAGAAAAAATTAACCACTGTCTTGCAGAGGCTGCAGAAAAAGAAGGAATTATCTTTGCATTGGGGTCGCAGAGAGCAATGATTGAAAATCCAAAATTGGCTTATACATACAAGATAAGAAAAGTTGCTCCAACAATACCTATAATTGGAAACATTGGTATTGCAAACGTAAATAAACAGATCATCAATAGGCTTGATTCTGCATTGAAGGAAGTTGATGCAGACGCATTGGCAATACATCTAAATCCGCTTCAAGAAGCCATACAGAGCGAAGGCGATCTAGATTTTAGTGGCAAGTTAGAAATCATAAATGAAGTTTGTGATAGTATAGATATTCCAGTTATTATTAAAGAAGTTGGACATGGAATGTCTGAAGAGACTCTTAAAAAGATAGGAAATACAAAGGTAGAATTCATAAACGTAGCCGGTGCAGGCGGTACATCCTGGACAAAAATTGAAAATTTAAGAAATAAAGGAACAGTTCGATCTTTTAATGAAGATGGAATTCCAACTGTGGTTTCTTTGATAAATGCAAAAAGATTGACCAAAAAGAAAATCATTGCTTCAGGTGGAATAAGAAGCGGAATAGATGTTGCTAAATCATTATGTCTTGGTGCAGAAGTTGGTGCTGCTGCATTGCCATTCTTAAAGGCATACAAAGAAAATAGGGTACAAACTTTAATAAAAAGTTGGAAATATGAACTGAAGATATTTATGTTCACTCGTGGAATACGCAATATAAGTGATTTTAAAAAATTGAAGCCGAAGATAATAGGAAAGATAAAAGATCTTCTATAATATAGGTATTTCTATACTGCCTAAATACGCTAAAAATGCAATTCCTGCCTTATTGTGCTAAAAACACAAAAGTTATATTTCTATACGAAGAATTATTTATATCATGTTTTTTAAGTGATTTTATGGATGTAAAAGAGATAGCAAGAAAATGGGCTTTAAAGAATGCCTTTGATTATGGAAAAGCAGATGTTGGTGCAGTTGTAGGGAAAGTAATTGCAGAGTATCCAGATGTAAAGAAAGACATGAAGCTAAACATGCAGATAATAAATTCTGTGGTTCAGGAAGTAAATTCGATGAATAGAGAAAGGATAGAAGAGGAAGTATCGAAGTTTAATTTTGGTGAGAAGAAGAAAGAAGAAAAGAAAGGAGTGAATCTACCACCGCACATAGAGGGAAAGGTTGTAACGCGTTTCGCTCCTGAGCCTTCCGGTTATCTTCACATCGGCCATGCAAAGGCATGCCTTATAAGTTGGCAAGGTGCTAGGGAGCAGAATGGAAAATTCATACTTAGGATAGATGACACTAATCCGGTACTTGCAAAGCAGGAATTTGTGGATGCATTGAAAGAGGATTTGAAATGGCTAGGTGTAGATTGGGATATAGAGTGTTTCACTTCTGATTTCATGGAGATGTTTTACAATTATGCATTTGATCTAATAAAAATGGGTAAGGCATATGTCTGTGAATGCGATGGAGACACTATAAAGAAAAACAGAGAGGAAAAGAGAGAATGTCCCTGCAGAAACAAGCCAGTTATAAAGAATGTCAGAGACCTTGAGAAGATGATTGACGGAGGATTCAAGGAAGGAGAAGCGGTTCTTAGATACAAGGGAAACATGGCTGCGCTTAATACAGTGATGCGCGATCCAACTTTGATGAGAATAATAGAGGAAAGGCATTTCAGACAGGAAGACAAGTACATTGCATGGCCTTCTTATGACTTTGTGACACCTATTCTTGATGCAATACAAGGTGTGACTCATGCAGTCAGATCAAAGGAATATGAGCTTAGAGATGAGCTTTATTATTCGCTGGTAAAGGATTTCGGCCTTAGGCAGCCGCTTATTGTTTCAATTTCAAGACTTCTCATAAAAAACAATACCACCCAAAAGAGAGTTATAAGGAAGCTTGTACAGGAAGGAGTTATAAGCGGATGGGATGATCCAAGACTTCTTACAATGAAGGCAATAAGAAGGAGAGGAATCCAACCAGAGGCACTCAGAGAATTTGCTCTTTCATTCGGAGTAAGCAAATCAGAGTCAAAAGATGCCACATTGGAACAGCTGTTTCATAAGAACAAGCAGATACTTGATCCTATTTCAAAGAGGCTTCATTTTGTTAAAAATCCCGCCATTATTGTGATGGATGGATTTAGAACCCAAGCAGTTCTTCCATTCCATCATGAAAATGATCTTGGCTCCAGAAACCTAGTTATAAATGAAAAGGTTTATGTTGAACTTGAAGACATCAAAATAGGCGAAGAGGTCAGGCTTAAGGATCTCTGCAATGTAAGAATAGAATCAAAGATAAGCGATACTCCGTATCCAACATTTCGCGGTATTGAGATAAAATCAGATCATATCCCAGAGAAAAAGATACAATGGGTTCCAGTAGACTCTGCTGTGAAGATAAAGGTAGAGAGGCCTCTTGATTTGCTAGAAGGAGACATCCCTTCAAAGAATAGCATGCAGATAGATGAGGGATTTGCTGAAGAATTTGTAAATAATCTTAAAAAAGGAGAGATAGTACAATTCATAAGATATGGTTATGTGATAAAAGACAGAGAGGAAGAGGTTCCTGTTTTTATATTCACATCATAAACTCAATCCAATTTTTAGTGATCATATGATACGTATTGTTGTCTTAGGTTCTGGGGCTGCTATTCCTTCTCCAGAAAGAAACCTTACCTCAATAGCATTGAAATATGAAGGAAAGGTATTTCTTTTTGATTGCGGAGAGGGAACTCAAAGGCAGATGATGAAGTACAAGATCAGCTACTCAAAGATAAAAGCAATCCTAGTCTCTCATCTTCATGGAGACCATATATTTGGAATACCTGGATTACTATACACTCTTTCAATAGATGAAACTCCAAGAACTGAGCCTTTACTTATAATCGGACCGAAAGGAACTGAAAAAAGAGTAAGAGAGCTTATTTCAAAGGAAATTCCATTTTTGAAAATAGAAGAAGTTGATGAAGGATGGAAGATGGATCTTGGCGATGCAGTTATTTATCCATTCAGAACTAAACATTCTGGAAATGGCATTTCTTTGGGTTATGTTTTCGAGGAGAAAGAGGGATTAAGATTTGATAAGGAAAAATGTGAGAAATTAGGAATAAAGGGAAAAATGTTTAAGCTTCTGGAGAATGAAAAAAGAATTACAGTGCATGGGAAAACAATCAGTATAGAAGATGTTACGCATAAGAAAAAAGGAAGAAAAATCGTGGTGTCAGGAGACACCTCATATTGTGAGAATACAATAAAAAATGCAAGAAATGCAGACATACTTTTCCATGAGGCAACTTTTATGGAGGACAAAAGAGACAAGGCAGATGAAGATTATCACTCTACTGTGCAAGATGCTGCAAGAGTTGCAAAAGAAGCAGAAGTCAAAAAACTGGTTTTATACCATATTGGAAATAGATATACTGATGAAAAGGAAATAGAAAAGGAGGCAAAACAAATTTTTCAAAATACAGTAATAGCAAAAGACGGTTTAGAAATACATATTTAATCAGAGTAATTTTTAGCAGATTAACTAAAAATACTAAATAAATAGCAATATTATGAAACAATAAGCAATAAAAAAACAAAAAAATAAATAAAAAAGGAATTACGCCGCGGGCTCTTTCGGCTTTTCTTCTTTTACAACTTCGATTTTTGATCGAAGTGCGCGTAAAACACCAGCTGCACGAATTCTATTGAAATTTGCGATTTCATTAAGCACATCTGCTTCAATATCCTCTGGAAGTTTCTTTTCTTTTTGCCATAATTGCTGTCCTTTTTTTGCATCGCTAGTTTCTGCAAGTATCGTGCCTTTTATTGTCATACTGCCTGATTTCTGTTTGTATTCTATGAGGAAGGTGTATTTTATTTCAAGCATCTCTTTCTTTGCCTTTACGCTATTAAGCTTGATTGTGATATTGCCACCTTCTTCCAGTTTCTCTTTTTCCTGCTTGAATTCAAAGTAATCTATCTGGTGTTCACGTATCATTTTTATCACGCCTATTAATTGTTGATTATTCGCTTATGCCTTTACAAATTTGAATACCTTGCCACCACATGCTGGGCAGGTTCCTACAAGTTGTGCCCTCTCTCCAGTCTTTGTCTTCAATGTCTTCTTCTCAAATTTGTCTACTTGAACCTTCTTTCTGCATTTCATGCAGTAAAATTCTTCTGCCATATAGATCCCTCCATCGTCTTTGCTAAAGATGAATGCATCAGACGTTAATATAACTACTGACAACTAATATCCAAAATTAAATTATTGATCATTCTAGAAATAATCATATCATTATAGAATCATCAGGTTTCATAATTATGACTTTTCCCCTTGAAACCCTTCTTGCAAAATCATTAACATCTTGAGTTATTCTTTCAAATGTATTATAATGAATTGGAATTATGTATTTGGCTCTAAAAAGCTTTGTTGAATTTGCAGCATCGAGTACATCCATTGTATAGCTTCCACCTATTGGAATCATAGCATAGTCAACATCTATCTGCATCATTTCATTGAATTGATAGGTGTCACCCGCATGATATATTCTTACCTTGTCATTGATTATATATCCCACCGGGTATCTTGATTGAGGATGAGAAGCCTTGACAACAGTTATGTCTATTCCTCTAACTTGGAAGCTGTCGCCAATCTCAACAGCTATCTTCTGTCTTTCGTTTATTTCTATACAATTAAGTACGGGCTTTGGACCTATTACAATTGCATTTGTCCTTTCTGCAAGCTCCTTTATAACTATAGGATCGCAATGATCTCTGTGTTCGTGTGTTATTAGTATAAGATCTGCCTTCTTTATTAGATGCGGCTTAAGTACAGGTATCTTTATATTTTCAGGTATGCCACTTCCGAAAAACGGATCAATCAATATCACTGTGTCATGTAGGGACAGTTCAAAACCAGAATGTCCAAGATATCTTATATAATCCATCTCTATCCCCTGTTTCAGTTAAATATTGATATTATTAATGAAAGTATCTAAAATACATATATAACCCTTATATTTAAAATCCTACGTTATAATATACATTTATGGACAAAGTTGCTAGATATTTATATATTTTACTGTTTGCATGTCTTTTTGTATCTCTAGCGCACGCTGGATTTACAAGAACATTCATGACTATGCAGATTGTCATAAATGATGATGGAAGTGCTACAATAAGGAACGATATCCGTTTCTATATGGATTCCCAGGATTCTATAGATTTATACAAATTATCGCTAAAAACAACAAATGACATTGCAGGATGGAGACAAAGATTAGGGTTGAATGACATAAGATATTATGTTGATACTTCAAAGGTTCAAATTGAAAAAGTCACGATACAGGCATATTCTCCAGATACCTGTAACTTTGATCAGACAGCCTGTTATGGAACTCTCTCGTACGAATATAAAATTAAACCACCAACCAATCAAACAGGATTAGTCAGTATAGAGAAATATATCAAGCCAAGAGTGATAAGATACTCATTGAATACAGACGTATTGTCATTTGAGACATCCGCAGTCGGAGAGAAATATATTCCTGAAAGAACATCTGTAGAGATAGTTATTCCTTCCGATTCTATAAATGTAAAGATGTCACCTATGCCGGTGGAATATATAGATACAATTCCTAAAGGTGCAAATAAATTCACATGGCAAGGAAGATTAGTTTTGACAAATTCAGAGCTTATTTTTGAGAGAAAGGTTTCTCTTATGACTGAGGTTTTAGAATTCTTTAATAACCTATTTTCGACAATCATCACATGGGTATTTTCATTACAAGGAATAATTCTTATAGTTTCAATAATAATGATTTGGGTAGGATACTATCTTTTGAAGCAACAAACAAAGTAGTAAGGTGAAACAATGCAAGATAGAAGAATAGATTTAGATTCTCTTCATCAGCATGAAATAAAGCTTCTTGCAGCGTTGACAAAAAACAAAGAAGAAATAGATTCAATATCAAGACGGTTAGGGATAAATAAGGATGCGCTTGTCAGATCTGCGTTTGTGCTTAAGGAACTGGGACTTGCAGAGATAGTTGAAGAATCAAAAAAGAGATATTCACTTACAGATGAGGGAAAATTAAACCTTAAAGAAGGATTTCCAGAAGAAAGGCTGCTTAGCAAAGATAACATTCCTGTATCTTCTTTAAGCGAAGATGAGAAGAGGATTGGGCTTCAATGGGCGCTGAAGAATGGCTGGATAAAGATAATAGACGGCAAGATAAAGGTTGTATCAAAGCCTCAGAAATATGATCTTAGATCTAAGTTAGAATTAATATCTGAAGGAAAGGAAATAGATGAAAAAGATATCAAGATTCTTCTTCAAAGAAAGAATATAGAGGAAAATACAGATAAAAAATTCTTCGTCATGGCTACAGATTTAGGATTAGAATCTATTCTCTTGGTTATGGATAGGTTGGAAAAAGAAGAGATAAATGAGCTGAATCATTCTCTTATTGTTTCAGGGAAATGGAGAAACGCATCTTTCAGAAAATACAATTTAAGGCTAAAGGTTGAAAGAGCAAAGAAAGGTGCATTCCATCCTGTGAATGAATACATAAGGCAGATAAGAGATATATTTGTAAGCATGGGATTCGAAGAGATGAGAGGGCCGGAAGTGGAGTCTGCATTCTGGGATTTCGATGCATTATTCACCCCTCAAGATCATCCAGCAAGAGAAATGCAGGATACATTCTATCTTGAAAATCCTGCAGAATTTGAATATCCATCAGATGTTGCAGAGCGAGTAAGAGAGGTGCAGGAAAAGGCATGGAAGTACAAATGGAATCCAGACATTCCAAAGCAAGCAGTTCTAAGAACCCATACTACTACTCTATCTGCACACAAGCTTGTTTCTCTTAGAAAAGGAAAAAGAAGCAAACCTGGAAAGTTTTTTGCTATAGGAAGGGTTTATAGAAATGAGGCAACAGACTTTAAGCATCTTGCTGAGTTCTATCAGATAGAAGGAATTGTAGCATGGAAAAATGCAAACTTCAGGCATCTTCTTGGTGTGCTTAGTGCATTCTATGAGAAGCAGGATATAAAGATAAGATTCAGACCGCACTATTTCCCTTACACCGAGCCTTCTGTAGAGATAGACAGGTGGGATGAGAAGAGAAACCAATGGATTGAGCTTGCAGGAGCAGGTATACTCAGGCCAGAGGTTTCAATTCCATTATGGGGCTCATATCCGGTTCTTGCTTGGGGAATGTCTCTTGAAAGGCCTCTGATGCATAAACTTTCATTGAAGGACATAAGAACCCCATATCAAAACGATGTTTACTGGATATCTGATTCACAGATATGATTTAGATGAACGTTCATTGAATTCATAGTTCATTGAATTCATAAAAATGAGTGATTATATGGCAACAATTTCATTCAGAAAAAATGAACTTGTACGTTTTATTGGCAAAGATGTATCCCCTCAAGAAATAGCACATTCATTTGAAATGCTTGGTATGCCTGTAGACAAGTATGATGAAGAAGAAATAATTGCAGATATAACAAATGATAGAGTTGACATGTTCACAGTAGAAGGTGCAGGCAGGGCAATAGGCCAGTTCCTTGGGGTTTTGGGTCCAAAAGAATACAAGACTTCAAAGTCAGAACTGGTTCTTCATGTACAGAATGTAGAATGCAGGCCATATGTGGTTGCATTTATAGCAAAAAATGTGAAGATTGACGATGAAATGATACGCTCTCTCATCATGGCTCAGGAAAAGATACATGAGACTTTTGGAAGAAAAAGAAGGAAGATTGCAATAGGAATACACGATGCAGACAAAGTCGAAGGACCATTATATTACAAGCAGGTAAAAGACATAAAATTCATCCCGCTTGATACATCTAAAGAAATGAGTATTCAGGAAATATTAAGCAGCCATCCTAAAGGTCAGGAATACGCACACATATTCAATAATGTAAATCAGTATCCAATGTTCATGGATAAGAAAGGAGTTTTGTCATTTCCGCCAATAATAAATTCAGAAAGGACAAGATTAACTGAAAATACGAGGAACCTTCTTTTTGATATAACTGGAACATCTGAACATGCAATTAGAATGGTTGCAAACATCTTTGCAACATCCCTTGCAGATAGGGGGGCATTAATAGAAGATGTAGAAATAATGGCAAATGGCTTGAGGAGAAATAGTCTTGAATATGGGAGAAAAGAGAAATTGTCTATTAAATTTGCAAATAAAATTTTAGGCGTCAGATTCAAGCCCGAGGAAATCATTTCACTTCTTTCAAGAATGGGATTTAAATCAAATTTATCAACAAAGAAGGATGAATTGATCATAGATGTACCCCCCTACAGAGCAGATATAATGCATGAGGTTGATTTTGTAGAGGATATCGCAGTTGCATACGGCTATGATAAATTCAAACCTAAGCTTCCAAACCTAACCACAAATGGTTCAATCTCTCCTCAGTCAAAGATTGACCAGAAAGTAAGGGAAATGATGGTTGCATTACAATTTATAGAGACAAATTCTTGGACATTGACGAATGAAGAGACTATGGGGAAGGCATTGATGGAAAAGAAGGCAGTAAAGATCAAAAACCCAAGAACACAAGATTTCACTGTATTCAGAACTGACATCACACCTTCTTTGCTCAGCATACTTTCAGAAAACAAAACCAAAGGTCTGCCTCTTAAGATATTTGAAGTAGGTAGGGTTGCAGATGAGAAAGGAAACTGCTATACACATCTTTGTTGTGCTATAATGGGAGAGAACGTAGATTTCAGCCAGATTGCAACAGTTCTATTCGAGATAAAACGTTTTGCCAATGTTTCAGAAGTTTATCCTGATGAACTAAAAACAGATAAAAAATCAGATAAGAATAAGATCCAAACAAATAATTTAAAACATTTAATAGATGGGAGATACATATTTATAAAAAATGTTGAAGACGGAAAGATATGTGGTTGGGCTGGCGAAATTCATCCACAAGTTCTTGAAAACTTCAAGTTGGAATATCCAGTTGTAATGATGGAGTTCAGGCTGCAACCTAAAGAAGACAAAAAGAAAAGGAAGCAGCATTAATCTTTTTTATTCATTTTTATTTATTTTTATTTTTTACTTCGTGAATAGATATTTTTTAAAATATTATTGCTTAAATCATTCCATGCACAGAGTAAGAAAGTTCATAGTTTTACCTACAAAAAAAGAAAATGCTAAGAAAGAGATTGAAGGGCTACTTAAAGAAGCAAAGCTTCCATACCAGAAAATAGAGGAAGAGTTGATAGGAAACTCTCCAATAATTTGGATTACATCTCCAGAAGAAAAAAAGATAATTTCTTTCTTCAAAAAAAGAAATATGAAAGCTTTTCCCTCTAATACTTCAATTGTAAAACTAAAAGATAAACCTGGTGAAGTTGCAAAAATAGCAAGGATTCTTGTTTCTTCTGGTTTGGAAGTTGAAGACGCACATTTAATATTAAAGAGTAAATCGACAGCTCTATACGGAATAATTACAAACAAGCCAGCAGAGGCAGATAGACTTATACAGAAAATAGTTAAATCTTTACAAGAAACAGAAGAAGAGGATATTCAAGAGCAACCATCACAAGATTATTAGATATATATTTGCTATCACTCTAATTCCATCCGCTTTAACAATTTAATTATCTACTTTTATTTTAATTCCATTTTTTACTATTTCAAGTCTGTTTTCTTTTAGGAATTTTTCCATTTCGGTTTTATCTTTTCTACTCTTTACCTCTTTATATTTTTTAATCAGTTCAGTTATTTCATCCGCATGTCTTATTATCCATTCTCCTTTTTCTTTTTCCTCTTTTATTTGGATCTCGAGTTCTTTTAGTCTTTCTTCTTGGTGCTTTAGTCTATTAAGTAAGCGATTAATTCTTTTTGTTTTTTCAATTTCTTGCAGAGAAGTCATTTCAGAATCATACGATTCTTCAAGTGCCTTAAATAGATCTACTTCTTTATAATTTTCGATTTTTCCTATGAGTCTTTCATCTACTAAAAATACTTCGTCATTTTTTAATATTGACTTTATCTTATTATTTAATAAATTATAATAAAACTCTTCTATTCTATGAGCAATTTTTTCTTTTTCATCGTCATTAAATTCCACAATTTTCTTTTTCGGTTCCAAGCCTTCTGATTCAAATATCTTATTTAAATAAAAGGCGGGAAATTGAATGTTTCTACTTATGGCAACAACAATCTTTTCATTCTGTAACTCTGGTTTTTTTAGTATTTGGATTATTTGTTCTTTTTTAACCTCTTTTTTTTCGTTTTTGGGTGCAAAATATTCTTTTCCTATTTCGAGTATTCGTTCTTTCTCCTCAATTTTGAATTTAATGTTTTTTATTTTTCCTTCTGAAATTAAAATCAAGTTTCCTTTTTTAGTGCATTCAAAGATTATCGATCCATTTTCAAATTCTAATTCAATTATTCTGTCATTATTTAGTTGTCTGATATCTTTTATGATTTTATTTAATAATAAATTTTTTATAGAAATTGCAAATGGAGTGAGTTCAGATTCTATTTTTTTCCCATCTCTCAAAAATAGATATCTTGGTGGTAGAAATATTAGATCTTTTTTTCCTTCTTTCAGCTTGAATCTAAAAATAAATTTTGTATCCAAATCATAAAACTGATCTAATCTTGCATGGTTTCGGACAAGTTCCTTTTCTAATTTATTTATTATAAATAAAATATCAAGGTTTGTAAGTTCTCTTTGCAAGATCATAATTTCACTTTGATATTTTTTAGATATAAAAAAATAAAAAAATGGTTTTAGTTTTTTATTGAAGAAGCATGCTTTCAACAGTTCTTTTTATCCAATCTTTGGAATAAAGAAGCCTAATCAGAGTTGAATGCCCTCTTATTCCCTTACCTGAACCTATAGTTTCTACTAGACCTAAGGCTTCTAGTTCTTTTACATATTCTTTACACCATCTTGAAGATCTTACCTCTCTTCCTAATTCTTTACACGTTTTCTTGTATGCTTCATATAACTCTCCCATCATGAAGTATTCTCCATTTTCCTCATTTAATTTCTGATATTTACTTCCATGAATAGATAGTAAAGCAAGAGAATAAAGAACAAGCTGTTGGTGTTCTGGGAGGGTTGCTACCGCTTCAGATACAAGATCTTTTTCTACACTCTTTCTTGCCTCTTCTACATGTTTATACGTTACAACATCATCTTTTTTCTCGTCCGCTATCTCACCTGCATACATCAGTAATTTTAATGCATATCTAGCATCTCCAGTTTCTCTTGCTGCAATTGCAGCCGCAAGGTTTATTGCAGATGTATCACATGCATTTTCATTAAAACCCAGGTTTGCCCTGTAAGTAAGAATCTCCTTTAACTGTTCTGAATTATATGGTGGAAATACAACCTCGGATTCCAGCAATGCACTTTTGCTTCTGTTGTCGAGCTGGTTCTTAAATGATATTTTATTTGATATACCAATGATTGAGATTCCTCCTCCCCTCAATTCGTCATTTGCTCTTGTTAGTGTGTAAATAAGTTCATTAAGATCCTTGATAATATCAATTTCATCCAGCACGATTATTAGGAATTTATTTCCGTTATTTATCCAGCTCATTATCCTTTCATAAAAATGTGAAGGTGGAAATCCATTCTTTGAGAAACCAACAATATCATTAGCAAGCTTCTGTAGAATTTTATATCTTGTATTGTACATCCTGCAATTAATATAATTTATAACACCATTCGATGGTAATTCCTTAAATTGTTTCATTATATATTTTACAGAAGAGGTTTTTCCAGTTCCAGTTTTTCCATATATAAATACATTATTAGGCCGTTTGTTCTTAAAAACAGGAGCCATAACTCTCATAATCTTTTCAATCTCTTTTTCCCTGTGTATTATCTTTTCAGGAAGGTAATGCGGTGAAAGCGCATCTTTGTTTATAAAGACAGATTTTTCAGCCAAGATATCTTTGAAGTTCAAGTGCTCACCTCTTCAAAAACAGTGTAGGTACGGATATTAATCTGAAGTTTATGCACTCTAGGAAGTTGTTCCACTTCCACTATTCAATTTTCAGCATCCTATCCTGGTCTCCCACAACCATAAGAAAGGATACGAAGATAATTCACTGTAATTTTTAATTTTATTTTCGTTTTTTCTCCCACACTGTTTTTGATAAAAATTTTTTTGCTGTTTTTGTTTTTGAAAAGAAATATATAAAAAGCTATTTGTGAAAAAAAGTTTGTAAGAAGTAAAAATTTTGAAAAAAAATTTCACTTTTGCACAAAAATCTAATCATATCTTGAACCCATGATAAGTTAAGCATTTAAATTTTACTTCTGTAATTGTGTTTAATAATTGTTAAGCAATTCATAAAATATCATTTTTATTTCTGAAAAAGGTGATTTTATCTTCGAAATTGTTTTAGATGATGCGAAATTGTGGAAAAAAAGCATGGATGCGATTGTGAATCTAGTGAAGGAAGGTTCATTTGAATTTGACAAAGAGGGCATTAGGCTTATGGCGATGGATCCTTCTCAGATATCAATGCTTATTTTCAATCTTCCAAGCTCCGCCTTCTCAAAGTATGAAGTATCAGAAAAGGCAAAATTAGGAATCAACATTGAGGAATTCAGCAAGATAATGGGAAGAATGAGAGCAAAAGAAAAAATGGTTCTTAAGTATGACGGATCAAATAAGCTTGATGTAACATTCATAGCTGAGAAGAGTAGAAGATCATTCAAGATACCGATAATTGATGTGACACCAGGCCCTTCAAAGGCCCTACAAATAGAATATAATACTTATGTAAAAATGAAGGCAAGTATATTCAAGGAAATTTTAAAGGACGTAGCTTTAATTAGCCCACATATTCTTCTAGTTGCAGATGTAAAGAGATTTAAGGTTGAGGCGACTGGAGATAACTCAGGTGTGGAAATTGATTATGAGGGAGATGTGGAAGTAAAATCCGATTCTGTTACTCATGGTCTTTTTTCACGAGATTATTTAGATGATATGACAAAAGGAAGCGAAGATGAGGCAGATTTAACCATTTATTTAGGATCACCAACACAAACTGACAAGAGACCAAAGCCACTAAAGCTTGAATACAATATCGGTCCCGCCTCATTCACTTATTTCCTTGCACCAAGAATCGAGACAGACTAATCTTTTTTAATTTTTAAAATTTATTTTTAATTTTATTTTTTCGATGCATTTTTATAAGGTACAATTTCACAATATCTCTAAAGCTTTTAATAGAAATCTTTATATTTCTCTCTTTGTTCTTTACTAATGTTGGTCTTTATGGCATCCAAATTTTCAAATTATGTTATAATAGGTGCAGGCGGAAAAGGAGAAAGAATGGGCTGCAACAAGCAGCTTCTTGATCTTAAAGGAAAGCCAGTATTTATAAGAACATTAGAGGCATTCGATTCTCATCCTTTGATAGATGGAATAATTTTAGTAAGGCCAGCTGAATTAGATAAAGACTTCAAAAACTTGGTTGAGAAATTCAACATTAAGAAAATCTATGCAGAAGCAGATGCAGGTAAAGAAAGGCAGTATTCGATGTATAACGGTCTTAAAAAGGTTCCAGAATGCAGCGTTGTTCTTTTTCACAATGGTGCAAATCCATTGGTAACCGAAAGGGAAATAACAGAATGTATTAAAGAAGCCTACAACAACGGGGCAGCAGTAGTTGCACATCCTGTGAAAGATACTATCAAAAGAGTAAGGGATATGCTTGTTGTTGAAACACTTAGAAGATCTGAATTGTGGGCTATGCAGACGCCACAGGGAATAAGATATGATATTGCATTGAGGGCTTATGAAAACCTGATAAACAACAACCTTCAATGCACAGATGACGTGCAGGCAGTAGAATTGTTCGATCCAACCATTCCTATAAAAATAATTCAGGCGTCTCCGCAAAACATTAAGTTGACGACACCAATAGATATTTTAATCGCAGAGAGCTTTTTGGAAGCAAGAGAAGTAAATTTAAAGAAAGAAAGATATGAAATTGTTTATGGAATAGGAGAGGATTCGCATGAGTTTTTGAATGAATCAGAAAAGATTCAGGAAGAAAATGAAAGAAAAATAACCAAAAGACTTTTTTTAGGCGGTGCTTTAATCTCAAGTGAAATGGCCTTCAAAGCAAACAGCGATGGAGACGCAGTCCTTCATGCAATTTCAAGGGCAATTCTTTCTGCAGTAAGCGGCCCATCATTAGATTTCTTCGCTGATGACCTTGCAAAGAAAGGAGAGATAGACAGCAAAATATATCTCAAAGCAATACTTGATTATGCAAAAGAAAGAGGATATACTGTAAAAGAGGCAAGAATAGTAATTGAGGCAGGAAAGCCAAAATTAATGTATCATATAGAAAAGATCAAGGAAAGCATAGCAGAGCTACTCGAGATAGATAAAGAAAACGTTGGTTTGGCTGTTCATTCTGGAGAAAAACTTTCATCTTTTGGACACGGAAAGGGATTGAGGGCATTTGCATTTGTTTCAATGAAAAAGAAATTTTACTAATCTATTTGTTTTTTACGAATATAGAAATATTTAATAAATTTAATACCTATATTCATATGCTTATTATAGTGAGCTTATGGCGACCATACAAGAAATCACATTGCGTAATTTCAAGTCATTCAAGGCAGTGAAGATTCCATTGACAAAAGGTTTCAATGCAATAATAGGTCCAAATGGATCAGGAAAATGCATAGTTGGAGAATCAGAAGTTCTTCTTGCAGACGGTACAATATCTAAAATCGAAGACTTAGTGGAATCAGCACTCCTAAAAGATTGTCAGCTTATGAGCGACGGAATGTTTACAACCTACAATCCTTCAAATATTGAGGTTTTGTCTCTCAATCCTATTACTTTAAAGGAAGAACCCAGAAGAGTGAGCGCATTTATCAAACGCAAATCTCCAGATAAACTTTATACAATCAAAACAAAATTAGGAAAAGAATTAACTGCTACAGGTTATCATCCACTTTTTACAATAAAAAATGGAATGCTGGTTTCAGTAAATGCAGATGAACTACATGTAGGCATGCCTATAGCAGTTCCTAGAAAGATTGATACTTATCGTACACAGATAAGCCCCCTCTTAGAGCTTGCAAAAAAAGATTCTGATGTTTATTTCAGTGATTCAGATAAAAAATTGAGAATGAAACTTAGAATGTATAAGAGAGTAAAGAAACTGAAATGGAAAGAAATCGCAGAATCTGCCGGCATTCCTCCACAGGCATTAATTTCTTTTGTAGGTAACCAACCAATAAAACTAAAATTCGCTTATAAGCTAGCTAAAAGCATAGGACTTAGCGACGAAGATATAGTCCATCTTTTTGACAAGTTAAAAGGAAGAGGTAAACTTAAATACGTAAAAATCCCAACCGTAGTTGATGAACGTCTTGCAAGATTCTTAGGTTATGTAATATCTGAAGGAAGAGTCGTAAGTAACGAGATATTTTTCTTCAATGATTCAGATGAATTAATAAACGACTTCAAATCAATTACGAAAGAATTATTTGACTGTGAAAGTGTGGAATGTGTTTATAAAGACAGAAGATTTCTAATTCTGCCATCTTCTGTTATAGTTCAGATGCTAAAGCATGTTTTTGACGTAACTCCATTTTCTCACTCTTCAAAGAAAGAAGTTCCTAAAATCCTATTCAAGGCAGACAAGAAAGTAATATCTGCATTTATTGAAGCACTATACGATGGAGATGGTTATTTCACAGCAAAAGAAAGCAACAGGTTTAGTATAGAATACGATACTACAAGTAAGCAGTTTGCTAAAGAGCTTAGTCTTTTACTTTTGAATTTTGGCATAATTTCAAAAATTAATTCTTCGTATAAAAAAGCAACTAATTCTTCAAAAGGAATAAAGAGAATTTATTACAGGGTTTCAATCAGCGGCTTAGAGAATATTCGAAACTTTGCAAAAAACATCTTTCCAAAAATAGATTATAAATATAAAGCATTGGTTGGAATGAGGGATTCCAACAGATCACCCGGAAACAATGTAGATCTGATTCCAAACATCAACGAAACAATATTCCATGCACTTCGCGATGCAGGATTTACAGATAGAAAATTAAAACAGATCAAGCCGAGCAGGATACACGCTTATTTTGAAGATAGGTACTATCCTACTAGAAATGGATTGGCGCAATTAGTTAAGGTCCTGCCAAATTCAAATCTTAGGAATCAATTATCATTGTTTTCTGATTCAGATGTCTTTTGGGATGTGATAACCTCTATTGAAGAAGTAAAAGGAAGAGAATGGGTGTATGATCTTGCTGTGGAAGAGACGCACAACTTTATCGCCGAGGGAATATTTGTACACAATAGCAACATTTGCGATGCAATACGTTTTCTATTCGGAGAAACAAGCCTTTCAGCATTAAGAGCAAGATCTGTAAATGATTTGATTTATGGTGGTGG
>JAVZRC010000008.1:0-30055 GCA_038880755.1 Candidatus Micrarchaeia archaeon | reverse complement strand
GCAGGATTTTCCTGCACTAATAAAAGCTGAGGAGATGCCTTCCCTCCTGCTGAGCTTCCGAAAGCAGGCTTACCTACATTAACAACTGTTTGAGTTGGTTGAATAGGATTGTCTGTAGATAAACAATTTCCATTATAACATATATTGCTCTTGCATTCTTGGCTTTGGTTACAGGAATCTAATGTAATCTGTAGACATGTATTGTTAAATAAGACTGTTCCTGCTGGACAGGAGAATGCAATACAATTTCTTGTTGCTGGATCGCAACTGCTTGGCAAACCTGTTATTTCATTGCAATTATCTGGTGAAATGGTACATCCTCCTTCACATACTCCTAAGTTTGTATTACAGTATTCATTAGATCTGCAATCAGAATCTGTGATACAATTGCTTAATTGACATGTTGAATCAATGCATGAACCATATGCACAATCATTGTCACTTGTGCAATTTGAATTGAGAACTCCGATACAATTTCCCCCAGAGCATATTTGATCTGCTTGACATTTATTGTTGCAAAATCCACAATTTGCTGTATCGTTAAGAGTGTTTACACATTTGTCACCACAAAGAGTTGGGTACTCTTCACTACAGCCAGTCTCTATACATGAACCACAATCTTGAGGGCAATTTGAGCACGTTTCATTTTCTCCACATCTTCCATTCCCACATGTTTCCAAAACACTGCATCTGCCATTTATACAAGATTCTCCCGACTTGCATGAATTGAAACATGTACCACAATTGTTTGGATCAGAAGATAGATCTGTTAAGAATGGACCACACTGAGTTATGTTTTCGTACAAAGGTAATTTAGGAGTACATTTCATAGTGATTGGATCGCACCATTGTGTCAAGTCACAGCATTCATTTCCACATCTTATATACTGAATTGAATTCAATACACATGAAGATGAAGGTATGCATGCTCCATTTGAACAAAATTCATCAGATTTGCATACATTTCCACATGAACCGCAATTGACATTGCTTGTTTTTAGATCAACACATGAATTTTCACATCTTGTCTGGTTTACTCCACATTTTGTACATCTATTATCCAAACAAATCTCATCATCTGTGCATGCAACACCTCCACAATTTGTTCTATCTGGAAGTATAAGTAAATTAATATCTATACAAGCTGAATTAACACATGCAGTACCGATAGGACATGATGTGCCACAACTACCACAATTTAATATGTTTGATGTTGTATCAACACAGGTAATTCCACATTGTGTAAGGGGTGGTTTACAGTATTGTGGAACGCATGAGCCTGTGATTGCATCACATGTTTGAGAAGAAAGACAGCAGCTTGCCCCACAGGATATTAAATTTCCTGAACATGTTGGTTCCTTAACGCAAACTCCATTAGCACATACTCCTTCCTCACATTTGACTGAACTGCTGCAGTTTTCGCCGAGTTTTGCGGTTCGAAGACCAACTTCATTCTTTAATCCTTCACCTGTAATTGGTCCTCTAACATAAACACCTGGTTCGCAAGTAATTCTGCTATCTATATTTCCTGCAAATGTTAACTTTCCATTTTGATCTGATGACACTGATCCTGATGCGAACAAATCTCCAAAGTGAGTATGTATAACTAAATTAAGATTATTACCTTGAACATTTCCAGAAACACTACCAGATACTATCTCTACGCTCTTTTTAATTATTGAGTCACGTACGCTTTCACTATCCATTATCGGATCTGGCTCACAATGACGGGAAGACACATATCTGCATTTAACTTTAGAACAAAAATCACCGGAAATACTACATTTCCAAGCTTCTCCATAAAAATTACCTGTTAGATTATCTCCTTTTTTATTGAGTGTCAAAGTATAACGTATCGGAAAGTTTCTGCATGCATCAGGAGTGTTGAAAACCCCTGCTATAACCATATTTTCTTCTTGAACGTTCGCTTTCACTACTCTTTCCCTTCTAATACCTGTTCCAGTCATTGTTCCATCAACATATACATTTGGCTCGCAAGTAAAATCGCTTTTGAATGTTGAGGAAAAACTGATTTTTCCAGATGCACTGTCTTGCACTATGTCTCCCACTATATTCATTGTTCCAAGACCACTGATAGTTATTGAACCTATCAGCTGATTATTTTCTATCTTTCCAGTTAAAGAACCAGATATAGATTCTTTTTCTGTAGTTAGCAAAGAGAGTAAATCATCTTGAGTTACTTCTCTACATCTTACATTACAACTTGTCCCGCTTCCAGACCAAACACAATCAAATAAATTATAAAATGAATCTACTCTACAACGGGAGCCGTAAGCATTGAAAGTTCCTGTCACCTTTGAATTGTCTTCATAAAGAGAGATTGTATATTTGATGTCTACATCCCCACATGCAGCAGGATGGTTGAAATCTCCGGTTATAAAGATATCGGATGCAGCTGATACAAATTGTATAGCCATAAAAAAGAAAAACAAAACAGTAATTACATTATTCAAACATTTATGATAGAAAAGCATTTTATCACAAAATATGTATAATAATAAAATATTAAAAACATTATATTAATGCTATTTAATGCTATTTTGTTTTATTATTTTAAATTGCTTTTGTACCTATTATAAATCGCGTATACAGTCAGGTATTTAATATCTTTTTACATAATATACTTGACTTTAAAGATATGTAATATGACTTTAAAGTGATAATAACGAAAATAAGGTAGATAAATTGAAAAGTGATTTAGAAAATGAAATTGAAAGCGAGTTTGCAAAACTAGGATTGAAAAAAGAAACCCTAGATGCAATAGAAGAAATGGGATTCAAAGAGCCCTCGCCGATACAAAGGGATGCAATTCCGCTTCTTGCACAAGGGATTGATTTAGTTGCGCAGGCACAGACAGGAAGCGGAAAGACTGCTGCATTCGGAATACATATAATAGAAAAGACAAATCTCCATGAAAGATCTGTCCAATCCATTATACTTGTCCCAACCAGAGAGCTGGCACTGCAGGTTACAAATGAAATAAAGAAACTTGCAAAGCACTATAGAAATTTTTCAATAGTCACAGTCTACGGTGGGGCTTCTATAAATGTTCAGTCAGACATGCTTAAGAAAGGGGCGCATGTTGTAGTTGGAACCCCTGGAAGAGTCATAGACATGATAAAACGCGGCATTCTGAATCTGGACAGAGTGCAGACCCTGGTCCTTGACGAGGCTGACAGAATGCTGGACATGGGATTCATAGATGATGTCAAATTCATAATAAACCATACCCCAAAAACAAGGCAGACCCTTCTTTTCTCTGCAACTATGCCTGAAGAGATAAAACTACTTGCAAAAGAATACATGAATCATCCTGAGACATTAAATGTCAGCAGCGATGCGGTCCCTATAGACAAGATAAAGCAAAGTTATATTGTTGTTGATAGGAAAGAAAAAATCAATGCATTAATTAAAATACTGGACAGAGAAAGATTTGATCTATGCTTGATATTCACTAAGACTAAATTATGGGCTGACAGGCTTGGAAGCATACTGGCAAGAAGAGGAAAGAAGAATATAGTTCTTCATGGAGATCTTTCACAGAGTAGAAGAAACAAGGTAATGCAGATTTTCAAAGAAAAGCATATCCGTATTTTGATCGCAACAGACATAGCTGCAAGAGGAATAGATGTAAGCGGAATAACACATGTAATAAATTATGACATTCCAATGGATCCGAATAACTATGCGCATAGAATTGGAAGGACTGCCAGAGCTGGAAAGGAAGGAAGGGCTATCACATTGGTGACGCCTGAAGAACTGCATGAGTTCAAGATGATGCAAAGAAATATAGGGATATTTGTGAATGAAGAAGAAATCGAAGGAACGCCGCATGAAACGAAGGAAATAGAAGCTCCGAGAGAGGACGATGACTACTCTTTGGAGGAAAAACTCACAGCATTTGACCTTCATCGAATGAAGAAAGAGAGGGAAACACGGGAAAAATATGGAAAATACGAATATAAAAATAAAAGACCTAAACTTTTTAGAAAAAAGAAGCGATAGAAACAATAACAACTGTTATTTTAAGGGACTTAGATATATTAATTCAATCATTTATAGCAATGCTTTCTTTATGAATGGATGATCACTCATTCTTTCAGTTGCTTTTAATACCTCTTTATAATCGGCAGGAAGATAAGAATCTAATTTACGTATTTGTTTGCCTGCCTCTATTACATCTCTTGCAAATTGCTTTCCTGCAATGCTGTTTGGCTCACTCCACCAGTGTGGACAGGATGTCAATGCGTTTGCCCATCTCATTTTTGCGATCCAAAGTCTTTTTCTCTCATTTCTATCCATTTGCTGTTCTTTTTCTGAAAGTTTATCCAAAAGATAAGGAAATATTTCTTTTGCGGTAAGGAAAAATTGAGAGGAACTATCATATTCTCTTTTTATCCATCTATTAGTAGTTCCACATGTTTCCATATCCCATGTCTTATAAAGGAGAGGTTCTATCTTATCTTTGATCACTATATCACTTTCACTAAAATCTGAAATGTAGTTAAAGCTTATATCAAAATTTTTCATTAAGTGAATCATTAGATAAAGAGAATAAATTCTTTCCTGCACATAAAAGCCTATTGTTTCTGCATCTGTATGAATGGTAAATCTTATTTCCTCTCCAGATTTCATCTTATCCCAATAAGGATAAGGTTGTAGTTTAGCAACACTTTCGAAAAGTCTTGTGAAATACCAAAATCCTACTTCTTTAGGATCTGAATTAGGTGGAAATGAAAATAGCTTGCGTGAAAAGTAGTTGTTGCTAAACAATACATTAATACTTGACATTCTTCCATTTGTAAAATAGTTAATTTTATTCGATTTTCCAATGTCATAGAAACCGTTCTGATTATGGTAATCTGAATCTAGAACTGTTACAAAATCTATAAAATTCTCTGATTGTATTTTTGCAAGTGTACTTATCAATGATGGAGAAACTGCGCATTCTGGGATGTGAAGAGAGATGTATTTTTTCTTTAATCTAATATAAGAGAGAAATGCAGAAATGGATGAATTATACTCTTGATAAAGTAATTTTTCATCTAATAAAGGCGCAAAAGAGTGGTGGTATGAAGATATTCCGATGTCTACTTCTCCATTTAAATAATATTGGGAGAGTTTATCTATAAAAATAGGATATCTGTTTTTGATCTCATCAAGAGTGATTTGAGGAAATGCGATAGTGATGGAATTCGGAAACTGCTCTGCGATAGTTAGTAAAGGAACATAACAATCAGTTAGTGCAATTGCAATAAGATTATCTTTTACTTTTCTTTCAATTCTGTGCGCTTTAATCTTCTCATAAAGAGAATGAAAAAATGGATTTTCGTTATCTGGAAGTAATGGTTTTTCAGTTTTGAAAAGTCTATTGCATCTTGGTTGATAAGCATTAAAAAGAAAAGAAACCTTAAGTCTTCCTTTCATAGTAGTAGAATATTCAATTAATTTGTTGAAAAGCCATCTATTTTCTCTTTCCAACCAACCCATATATTCTGCTACGAAAGGTTCCATAATTTATTACTGTTTTTGTATATTAAATACTTTTCTTTTAGAAGAATTTACTCCTCACTGATTCTATATCCGCAATTACCACACACCCAAATCTTCGGAGGTGGATTTTCATTCACCTGTCTCATCTCTCCTCTGCATAACGGACATTTTCTAGTTTCCATTTTATCCTCTAATGATTACAATTAACTGAATATTTTGACATTTTAATCTTTTAATTTATACCTATCTATTCTTATTCTTTTTTCCTTAACGAATGAATTTGTATCTTTAATATTGTCTGATAATTCTTTTTGGTTCAGCTGTTTAACGAGATTTTGACTGTCAAGTAATATATCTTTATCTTTCATACTATTAAAGATAGTTCCTCTCCAAACTATATCATAGTGATAATTTCCTTTTCCGAATATTTTTCTTATGAATTTTGTTGCCAGTTTTTCATTAAAATGTTTGCAGGAAAATACATCTATAAAACCATATTTGTATTCTGGCCAAGTCTGAATATGAATTCCACTTTCTGAAAGTATATAAAATGCAGTTATTCCATTTTCTTCAGGTTTTTCCCCTTTAAATTGATAATTTAACCTAGGTTCTAATACTGTCAGCTCAAACTCTTTGCAAAATTCAATTACAAATTTTTCTATAAAGTCTCTATCTGATAATTTTTTGACATCTTCATTATTTTCGAGAATAAATTCCCATGTGACATGTGGCATTTTTGGCATCATAATATAATTATATTCGAAAAAAATATAAATTTATATTCGAAAAAAAGTAAAAAAATCAACTATTATCTAATTTAAATTCCATTATTAAGGAATCGACTTGAAATATATATGCAATTAATGCTGCTCTTATCCACATTCCATTTCTTTCTTGTCTCCAATAAACGGCTCTTTCATCTCTATCAACCTTTGGATCTATCTCATCTCTTCTTGGAAGTGGGTGCATTATTATACAAGAAGGTTTAATCAAATTTAGGTGCTCTTGTTTGAAATAATATTTTGTATAATCCACTTTCTTTGACTCGTTGTTTTTATCATATTCATCTTGGATTCTTGTCATATATATTACATCTGCATCTTTTATCGCAGAATTGAAGTCGTATGTTTCGGTGTAAGGAATATTGTGTATTCTCAAGAATTCAAGTATATCAAGGCCCATCCTAAACTCCTCTGGTGAAACATAGGTGATATGAACATTCTTGTAATTCTTCATTAGATACGAAAGAGACCTCACCGTCCTTCCTCTTTTTAGATCCCCTACCATAACTATATTCTTTCCATCTATTCCGCCATCAAGAAGTCTTGTCATTGTATATATATCAAGAAGAGCTTGTGTTGGATGTTGATCTGTACCTGATCCAGCATTGATTATTGGAATTGGTCTGTTTGTTTCTGCATTCAAATGCCATGCTGCCTTTTCTACAAATCCGTCCTCTTTCATCCTCATTATCATCAAATGCACATAACTTGCAAAAGTTCTTATTGAATCTAATGGAGATTCACCTTTGGCAAAGGAAGAGGTTGAAACATCCCTTATTTCTGAAGTCTTCATACCTAAAATGTGACAGGCATTTTGAAAAGATAAGAATGTTCTACTTGAAGGCTGATTGAAAACTAGTATAGCACGCTTATCAAATAAAAGGTCTGAAACGAATCTATCTCCTTCTCTTGTTTTTGTAATCTCCCTTAACTTATCTGCAAGAGAACAGAGATAATCTAAAGATTCTCTATCAAACTGTTGTGAAAATAAAACATCATATACTCTTCCATTCTTAGAAAATAATGGTAATTTATCCTCTATTTTTAATCTAGAAAATTCATCCCAGCTTCTGTTTCTGAAAGGAGCCCAATTGCTATCCCATCTTGGTTTAGAGTGAAGTCTCGAAGTTTTAACCTCTTCTAATTCATCATGATCTGAATCTAAAAATTCAATAACCATTCTATCACTAAAAAAAGATTTACTTATCAATTTATAAATCTTAAAAATCCACAGTTCAAGTTTTCTAAAAATAAATAGAGGTTTATTTATAATCATTAATATTTCCATAAAGTAATCCTTTTCTACTAAGTTCGCCTGCTAATTTAATTATCTTTTCATTTACCACCCCTCTGCTTTCTTTTGAAAACACTGTCTGTGGCAAAGGAAAAAATCTGTGTGCATGAATAATTGCACCTTTAGATGTAAGATCTTTAATCATTTCAATTGTAGAAATTACATCTTCCTCTTTTTCTCCGGGAAGACCAAAAATAAAATCTATATGAGGAATCAAATTTTTCTTTAAACAGACATCTACTGCCATATAAACATCTTCAACAGTATGTCCTCTATTGATCTCCTTTAGAAGTCTGTCGCTTCCTGTCTGTGCTCCAAAAATAATATTTCTGTTTGAACCATATTTTAAAACAATATCAACTGTTTCTTCTGTAACATGTTCTGGTCTTACTTCAGAGGGAAAAGAACCAATAAATTGTCTACCGTAAGGTTTTATTACTTCGAATATCTTTGAAAAAAGAGATTCCAAAGCATCGATATTTAATTTTTTCCCATCATCTGAACCGTATGCAAAAGAATCTGGCGAAATGTATCTTATATCGCGTAATTTATTTTTCCGCATTATTTTTACCCATTCTAAAATTGAATCTTCAGATCTATGTCTTACATTAACTCCAAAAAGCCGAGGTGTTTGGCAATAATAGCAACAAAAAGGACAACCTCTGGTTATTTCTATCGGACCAAATTTTAAATATTTTAATGAAAAAGGAGGAAAATCATCTAGATTTATTTTATTTGGCCTACCTGTAAATATATAATCGTCTCCTTCTTTATAAACTAGCCCTTTGACTTTCAAATAATCCTCATTATTAATAAATTTTCTTAAAAAATCCGGAAATGACTCTTCAGCCTCTCCTACAAATACAAAATTAAATCCTAATTCTAGAGTACCTTTTGGATCTCCAGAAGGATGTGGACCACCTGCAATAAAAATTAATTTATTTGGATTATTTATAGCCCTTTTTATTTCTAGCAAAGAGGACATCGACTTAGCAACTTTATTTAAGTTTATAGTAAAAAACGAAAATGCAACTATTATTTTGTCATATAAGTCCTGTTTATTTTTTAATAGAGTGACTAATTCACTTTCTTTTGATGCAAAATAAACATCTATATTTATATCTTGATTAGCCTCTAAAGCACCCAAAAGAGAATTAAAACTGTTTCTATTTTGGTTTGTATAATTTATTATTAGTGCTATTTTATTATTTTTAGGCATCCTCTCACAATATTATACAGAATAGCGAAGGTTTTTAATCTTATTTTGTGTAATAATAAGGTATTTTCTAATCCTAAAGAAAGTATCTATTAATCATTAAAATAAATAGTAAAAATTGTATTTAATTTAGAGTGAAAATATGAAAAAGATAAAAATATCCGAACAAAAAAAATACAAAAAAGATAGAATGTCTAAATTCGGTAGTGTTGAAGATGAAGAAATTATAAATAAAAAAACTTCATATACAAATCCAGTAGAAACGAATATAGTAATAAGGAAAATCAGCAATATTGAAAAAAGAAAAGAGTTAATTAAGATAGCAAAAAAAATTGTTGAGGAAATTGAGGATGAAGATCCACACGCGGGTGGATTATTGTTTTGATTTTATTAGCTGCAATTCATTTCTTTTCCATTTTTCTCTTTATCTCAGCATGTTCTAATATATCTATCCACAATTCTATTGACCGAGATATTGATTCATACTCATGTGAATTTATTTTCTTGAACCAACCATCATCTAAGGTTGATGTTTTAACTTTATTTTTCAGCTTTTTTGCAGCCGACTCAAGATTTTCCAAACTATTTATTACCCTATTTTTGAAAGAAAATTTTGAGTTAAATTCCTGCATAGTTATCTAATACCTCCTTGAGATTTAGAAAAAATTATCTTGCTCCACCACCGCCTCCTCCACCTCCACCTCCGCCTCCGAAACCTCCGCTTGAACTACCTTTTGTATATGAGTGAATTGTATGTCTAGTTACAGATGGAAGAGAAATAGCAATAGCAGTATACATTCTTAGTGTTGGATTCGTTTTATAGTTCGGTATCATCACATCCATTGCATTAATTACTTTATTTGCAACCCCTAATGCAGTTGCATGGACTAGAAGCCTCTCCCACAATATTACATCCTTTATTCCCTTCTCTTTCATTAGAGTCAGATCTTCCATAAATTTCTTATATCTTAATACCATCTCGTGTTTGATTCTTCCCTCTCTTGACCATCTACCTAAAATATCTGGTTTCATATTAAGGAAAACAACTAAAATAGAAGATAAAAATATACTTGCAAATAGATCAAAAAATAATGCAGGGTTAATAATCAATTCTTTAGATAAAAGCATGGGGCTTAACATAGCTATAACAAACCAAATACCGAAAATTAAGTTCATCAAGTTATGGCCTGACATATCAAGATAATCCTTTGATTTTAACAAATTAATACATCTTGCAGTTAAAGTATTAACGAGCGCAATAAATGAAAAACGATAGCTATTAAAAGCATATCCAATAGGATATCCAATATTAAATAGTTGAATTCTATCAAAGGAAAATCTTCCATTTTCTAAATTAGATTTAATAAAATCAAGAATTGTCATTTGTATATCAGTTAGATATGAAATATTTTTATCTTGAACTGGAATAAACTCAATCCTTTTAGTTTTCCCTAGGAATCCTTCGACTTCCTTCTCTTCTACCTTTAGATAACCCAATCTAACTAATTCCATCGTCTCTGCAGAAATTACGCGTGAAAGAGTATCTGCATCTCTTGAGCTTCTTGAGATTGGGGATAAAAGAATCGCAATTTCTGCTGGAGATATATTCCTTTCTATTTCAGAAGCGTCCCTTACATACGGTGGAAGGGACTGTAATTCTGGATATTCTGCCTCTCTACCATAAATTAAATAGATAAAGGCAATCATCAGAAAAGGAAATAAGATAAACAAGATTATAAATATGGAAATCTGATTTTCCGTATTAATTTTCTTAATGTATTCCTCTTCACCCTTTATGATTTCATCTTTGGTCATAAAATTTGGTGCCTTTCTAAGATTTGCAAACCATTCTTTAGGCATTAATAAGTTAATTTCATAATAACTGTTTGGAGGGTAATGATTCGTTACAATTTGTATTTTATTTCCAGCTGTATTTATTTGACTAGAACTAAAATTATGCGTATAAAATATCGTATCTAAAACCGGACCTGGAAGAATTACATTTATTTCAAGATTCCCTATTTCTTTCGGCCATTGGTCATACCAAACCTTGTAAAAGAATTGGGCAGCATCCTTTTGTTCAAGTATCTCTTCAGGAAGAGTATAATCAAAGACAGCAGTATAGGTACCGCTCTTAAATCCATCATCTTTTCTTAGAACCAACTCATACCTTCCTTCATTATATTGTGTATAAAATCTGCATTGTGTTTCTATGCAATATCCAGATGCAGATTCTATTTTTAATGATGTTGGATGCCAGGTGTATAATTCATGGTAGCAATCTGAGGTGGGGCATGAGATTGAATAAACAATTTCTTCATGAACGTTAATAGTACCATTCTTGTTAAGAGTATAAGCAATGGTTGCTGATGGATTAGAGTAGTCTTTTGCAAAAGACAACTGGATCAAAAAAAGAAAAAGCATGAAAACGACTATAATAAATGATTTTTGTTTCATTTTCTTCGCCTATAAACTGTGATTTCAAAGTGAAATAATATTCTAGATTTATACTAAAATTTAATGAATTTTATCAATTATTAAACATAATATAACATAACGATTATTAAATATAATACTTTTTAAACATAATCTAAACAAATCTTACTAATTAAGCAATTAAATAGATAAATCAGATTTGTCCTAATAGCGATAGATTTTTAAGCTTTAAAATTATATAATATTTACCGATTTTAATTTAATTATAAAGATCTATTTTTACCATATTGCGGTATAAATAAGGATATTGTTGTAAATCTCAATCTACTAAAAAGGTGAAAAAATGAAAAATATAATTAGAAAAAGTGTGACTGGCATTGTATTATATTCAATGATTGCATCTGGAGTGAATGCTGAATCAAACATCTATGCGAAAAAAGAACCTTTAATGGAAGGAAAGATGGAAACTGTTAAGCAATATGGAACACGTGAATTTGAAAAAATATCATTTGATTCAAAGGCAAATTTCGAAGTTCCAATTCCTTCTACAAAGACAGTTGTAATTGATGAAGTGATTGGAAAAGAGATAAATGATAATAAATATGCAATAAGGGAAATAAAGTTTAAAGAGGCTATAAAATACTATGAATTAACTATAACATTCTTTGCTTATTCATATACATTTAAAGATCAGAGTGCTGTGTTTTTGATAAGTAATGGAGAAGATGAAAAAAAGCTACAAGTAAATTTAGGAAAAGAAGAAATCTTTGATTATGTTATTCCTGATCATGAAAAGATATATAGATTACACATAAAATTAGAGGAACTTAATATAAAGGAAGGAAAAGTACGAATAAAGCTTCTAAGAGAAAAAATAAAACCTGAAAATTTAAATAATACCCTCTAAAAAATTGTAAATGGCTAAAGAATATATAAAAATAAATTAAATCCTTAATAGAGAATATCTATATATCTTTGGCTTTTTTAGCTTTTTAATCCCTAATTTTTGCTCCATTATTTCAAGCATTGAGGATAATGTAAAGGAGCTTACGCCAAGGGATTTTAGATATTCTATCTCATCTTTGATCTTCTGTTTCTGATCTTTTGCTATTTCAACTTCTCCAGACCAGCCTAATCCCTTTATATTTTCTAGGACATAGACTTTCTTTTTCGATTTATTTGTAAAGATTACACCTTTCTTTTTCTCGATTTCTAGATATTTTTCATATCCTTGCTTTTCTAAGAAATTAACTGCAGTTTGCAAATTTTTGAACTTCTTTCTTGACTCTGATTTAACACCGTTCTTTCTCTCAAAGAATATCACTTCTGGCTTGAATTTAGGGACTTTCCATTTTCTAATCTTGGCAAGTTTCTTTGATGAACGTTCGTGCTTGAAATAGATATCTAAAAATGCGTAAATCTTTGTCTTATATCCTTCTTTTTTCCAATTGGAGGAAAGATTTTTTACCAGAGATGGATTTAAGAAAAAGCGCAACTCGAAATTCGATTTTGTTTTAGTTGCCATCTCCCATCAGTTTTGAATTTTATTATATGATGTACCTGTATGCATTACTCTGAAAGCTCGGATTGAGAGTCTTCTTCAGCAAATGCCTTTATTTCATCAAAGTGTTGCACTATGAGTCTTGCCTTTGACTTGCCGAACTGAAATGGATACTTGTCATTCTCATCTCTTTTAAGCACTATAAGCTTATTTCCTTTGAATTCTGAATACTCTACTACCATATTTTCACCCTAAAAATAGAAAACACGTTAATGCGTGTTTTCCTCTTATAATTAATACATATATTATATTTAAAAAGTTATCTATGGTGTTTTTCCAGTGGACATGCAAAAATAATAAAATTAAAAAAAATAAAAAAGAAGGAAAAATTATTCCTTGAATTCAGCATATGCCAAATACAATGCTGATAAACCTACAAGGATGTAGATTATTTGTTGCAATAGAGGCATGAAGCCAAATATCAGGGCAACGAGGTCGAGATTTGCTATACCTACTAAGCCCCAGTTTATGCCTCCTATTATAGTCAAGACAAGGGCAATCATTCCCAATGTGTCTTTCTTCATTTATATCAACTCCGCGCTTTCGCGCAATAGATTTTTATTTATAATTTTTTGACATAATTTTTAAATCTTTTTGAAAAAATTTGAAACTTCGTCAAAAAACGTATTTTAATCTTTTTTATCTTTTTCATTAAGAATTCTCTCTACATGCTTCTTTATTTCTTTTGCACGGAAAATTGCAGATGATATTAATCTTGGTCCCTTTGAAAGATACAATGTTTGCTTATCAATTGCATGATATATTAAATGATTTAATATCGGAAATAAAATTCGATCCATTGACTTTATTTCTTTGCTATTTTCAAGTGAAATTAAGTACTCATCAATTTTCCTCATTGCTAATAGATAGCTATTGTCATTTACAGCATCTTTCCTATCTGCTAGAGCTAGGTCTGTGACTGTAACTAGATTTAAAGCTCTATAAGCTTTCATTCTTTCTACAGAGGCAAAAATTATAGGTGTGTACAAACCAAATGTTCTTATTTGACTTACAATATTAACTATATCTGTAGGATTTTGGTCTAAATCTAAAATAACTAAATCGGTTTCGCCATTTTTAATTAACTCACCTTGAATTTCATTATTGTATATTAAAATAGAGAATTGAATCTTAAAATCACGGAATGAATTACCGATTTCTTTCAATCTTAGCGATACCATTTCTCTAAGATCTTTGTGCTCTTCAACACAAATTGCCTTATAGATTGGAAAGAGATCTGAACCTTCTTTTTGTTTTTGCTTTGCTATCTCTCTATTAAGATCCTTCCAATCTTTTTTTAGTGTCATAAACTCACTCTTTTCCATCCTTTCTTGATTTTTCAAAATCTATTATATATATTACTTTAAGTAGCATCTTCTTAGTTACTTCCATGTTCCGCTCATATCCAGAAACATCTCCACTATAATGTGCTAAAAATACCTTAAAGTATGAATCAAGAACTATGTCTCTGCATTTTTGCCTTGTTGTTTCTAAATCTTCACCTTGCTGAGGCACATTAATCTCTTGAGTTATTTGGAATAAAAGACTCTCAAAAATTTGTTTTTCATCAGTAGTCAATACTCTTTTTTGTAATTCTATTTCTTCTAGTTTTGAATTTAACCAATCTGCCTTTTCTTTCCAGTCTTTACCTATAAATTTCTTTATTTCATTTGCATATTTTGTCATTTTTCTTTGGATTGGGAATAAATCATTTAAATTGAAGTTTTCAATTGAACCATTATATGGGTAGGTTAAAGAGAAAATACTATATATGTCTGAAATCACTTGATACTCTATATCGTCTAATACTTCAAAAGTAAAGTATCTATTTGATCTTATTCTTTTCTTAAGATCTCTGCCTATAATATATCCATAAGCAATAGAAGTCTGAAGTGCAAATAAATGCATAAATTCATCGTTTCTAGGATTTAAACATACTTCAATATCTCTATTTAAAGCTTCCCTAAAAACAGGACCAGATAGATCATATATCTGCTTTTTAACATCTTTATTGTTTTCTGCGTCATTACATATATCATCAAATGTTAAATTCGAATTTATTAGGGATAACAGCGATCTATTTAACACTTCATAATCACTATTCTTAAGTTTTTTAAAGTAGTAACAATGTAGATTTCTTTTATTAAGTTGATAAATGCCTACAAGAAGTTTTGCGAAATTTGTATTAAGTGTATCAGCTTGTTCTAATGTACATTTTTTAGTCTGGCGTATCTCTTCAAGAACTTCTTGAACTAGTTCATATGAATCATCCATATTCAGATACTCTTTAAAGCTCGATTCTATTTTTTCCTTATTACTAGGCATCAATGGATAATTCTTTTTTTCCATTGGAAGGTACTCTCTTCCTTCCCTTAAATTAAATTGCTCTCTAAATTTTTTTTCATTCTTATCTTCAGGATCCCATTCAAATTTGAATTCTGCCATAAATTATTAACAAAAAAGAAGTATATAAATGTTTCGTTTTGATCTATTTGACTTAGAATGATAAAAATAGATAAAAATCAAACAATGATGTTAATATTCAGTATTGCAAATAGAAGGATCGTTATCTTTTATATCGTATCCTTTTGGTACTTTTATAACCATAGCTTTATTTCCACAAATTATTATAGCATCAATTAATTCTTCATATTTTACAACTTGATTTACAACTTGATCATCCATGTTTTTTTCTTCAATATATGATTTAGGGTCCTCGCTTACTGGATTAATAGTATTGACATTTTCTTCATTTACCTTATTTTCACCTGAACCGTTAGGAATATTTTCTGAATCAATAATATTTAAGCTTATAGTATTTGAAGATGGATTGACCTTAATTGTGTCCTTTTCTTTCCTAATTATTGGATTAGAATCTTGTTTTGGGTTATGAATTATCTTAGGAGGTGGTAGTATTGGAACTATTTTTCCAGTTGGATCTACTCCAAAAAGTTGATCATCACCTACACTTATCACCTGATTTATGTATCTTTTTAATTCAGAAATTTCATAGGAATTAACATTTGAAAGAACACCTGCGATCAAAATCATCTTTTCTTTTGAAAGACCGTCCCTTAATCCTTTTAATTTCTGAAGCAGTTCATTAGCAAGAACCTTTCTTCCCTTTGAAACACCTATCACTTCACCAAATGAAGGCTTGATTTCTTTTACATATAACTCAAATAATTCAAGTTGAGTTTCAAAGTTAAATCTTGCTGCATTATATTCATCTAATTCTTTATCTATGCCAATAAACGTTTCAAAGCGTTTTTCTTCATTGATTTTATCTCTTCCGTTTACACTTTTATTAGAAACTGAAATCTCTTGGTTTGATACATTACTTTTTTTATCTCTTGATTTATCTTTTGTTTCATTTTTATCTTCATTCTTCTTAATCTCTTTTCCAATTGACTTAGCAGTACCTGAAATAGAAGTTATATCTTTAATTGATTGGTTACTAATAAGACTTGTTGGAGTATTTAATGTATCCTTAAGAACCAATAGGAAGAGTGAGCTTAAAGCGGTTGCATAAAATGTAGTTCTCACATATCTGCAAAAAGCATTAAGCTTCTCCCTAAATTTTTTCCTTTTTTCTTCATTAGCATTCCAATATAATGCCTTAGTTTCAGATGTTGTGGCAGGCTGTGACTGACTTGCTGCATTCTTTGTATCTTCTAAATCTTTTGCTTCATCTTTATTTTCTACAGTATCTTTCTTTTCTTCTTTTACTTCCTCCACCTTTTGTTCAACCTTGATTTCTGGTTTCTTTATTTCAATCTTACAATAAATATATTTTGAAAGCAATTCGTCAGGTATAGGAGACATCGGTTGCATTAAGGATTCTATTTTCGCTTTGAATTCGTTTTTTAATGTAATTATTTCAGAATCAAATTTTGAAATGGTTGAATCTTTCTTATTTCCGATTGATGTAATAATGATATCTATACTTTGTATTTTTGAATTTATTGAATTAATAGTCTCAGATTCGATTTCTTTTATCTTTTTATCATAATTTTCATTTATCTTTTCTATAATTAATTTTTCTTTTTCTTCGACTTTTTTTCTAAATTCTTTAAACCTCTTCTCTAAATCATTCTTTGCCTTATTAAAGTCATCAATAACAGTTTCCTTCTCTTGATCTCTCTGAGATTCATATTCTTTTATTTTTTTAGTATATTCATATAACTTACTTCCAAGCTCAATATCTATATCTTTATTTCCTGCGATAAATGATGTATCAACGCCTTTCTCTCTTATGGTATCTAAAAGATAATAGGAAGGATCATTCATTGGATCTAAAACATATGAATAATACTCATACTTTTCTTCTATTTCTTTTAGTTTAGTTTTAAGCAATTCGTCTAACTGTTTTACTTGTTTTTCATATTCATTATCAATCTTTTTATGGTTCTCTTCAAATATTTTTAGATATTTTTCAATCTCTTTAGCTCTCTCTTTATTTGCACTTTCTATTTTAGATTGGCCTAATTTTGTAATACATTCTTTATAATATTCTTTACTGTTTTTAAGTGAGCTAATTACTAAATCTGTGTTGGTTTCAATAGTCTCAGTTTTCTTTTTAATTTCAGAGGTTTTTGCTGAGTATTCTTCTGCCAAACAAGATGCAATAATTCTTCTTCTGAAGGCATCTCTTTTGAATTCATCTAATGATTTTACATTTATTTTCATTTTATCCATACTGCATCACTCATCATTGAACTGCTTTCAAATGCTTGGGACTTATGGATTTTTTCCATTGTTTTATTACATATTCTATTGCATCCGGATTTATGTTCTGTGACAATAACCATTTTATGTATTTTACTACATCACGCTTTATTTCTATTATATCATCAGGTATGGTTGAGATTATGACCCGTTCTTTATTTACATACATATCAAGGCTCTTTGCCATTTCTCTTAAAAGTACTGAGAGTTTTCTTTTTTGTTCTATAGAAAGTTTACCATTTTTATCCATTTCTTCAATCTTTTTGATGAATTTCAATATGTGTGATTTTGAAGAGCCTTTAGCTATTGGAATTCCATCGTAACTAAGCTCTTCTGCTTTTTCTCTTAATTGTATAATTGATCTCTTAAATTCAAGAACTACTGAACCAAGGTTTTCCTTTCCTGTATTTGACTTCTTAATTATTTCTTTATTATTACTATTATTCTTAGTTTTTATTTCTTTAGATTTAGATTTAGGATTAATCGATTTCTGTTTAGCTTGCTTAGATTCTATTGCCGGTTTATCTGATTTTTTAGTTTCTTTTTGTTGAATAGTGCCTTTTACAGAAGTTGTAGATACTGGAATAGTTTCAGATTTAGTAGATGTTGATTTAGAAACACTAATTTGTCCATTATTAGATTTAATTGTTGGAGTAGATACTGGAACATTATCTCCAGATTCTATCTCTATCGGTAAAATATCTACATATATTGTTGAATTCTTATTATTTATTACCTTTGAATCAGAAATTGGTTTATTGAAATTTGCCCATTTTTCTCTTAGACTATCAAATCTCTTTGCTTCTTCACGTGATATTACGAATATTACACTTAAGGTTCCAAGTACTGAAATGCTTATTATTTCGAATAATTTTGTAAGATCTTTTCTTATTAGATCTACATTAGTTCCTTTCGTATCTGTTTTTACTTCTTCGTTTATATTTTGAACATTTGCATTTTCTGAATTTCCAGCCTTTTCGTCTACTTCACTATTGGATTCGCTTTCAAATTTTGTAATTGGTACATCTGCTTCTGAAACACCAGAATCTATTTCATTTATCCTATTATTCATTTCTTCTTTTATTCTATTTATTCTATCATCAAAAATTGAATCGTACTTATTAATAAATGAGAGATGTTCGTATTCAATTTTGTTTTTAGATTCTTCGTATTCTTTTTCTACTATCTCTTTTTCTCTTTCTTTTTCTTTTACCATCTCTACCTTTTTCTTTTCTTTAATTACATTTTCAAAAGAAATATTCAGAGCCTCTTCTATTTTCTTTTTTTCATCTTCAGACAGAGAAAACGAATCTATAGAGTTAATTATTTCTTTGATTTTATTCTCTTTTGAAGAATCCAACTCCATTTCTGCTTTTTTATATTTCTCTTCGATCGCATTAATTTTTGATTCGTAATCTTTTGTGATGCTATCTATCTTTGTTTTCTTTTGAGATTCTGCGTATTTCTGCACTCTTTCCTTTCCAGTAGTAAGCATATCGATTTTTGGTTGATATTTCTCCTTTACTTTGTCTTGAATCATTTTTTTCTTTTCGTCCACACTGGATTGAAATTTAACCTCTGAATCACCTTTATTTTGAACATAACCATTTGGTATATTTTCGTTTGCCATAAAAATTAAACATATAACTTATTTATATACTTTTCGGTTTAAGGCTTAAGACCGGATGTTATAAATTGCTAATTAAATAGCGGGTCAATACTTCAATTCCTGATTTCTATAGACGAAGTATTTCACTAGTTCAGTTGTCAATGCATAACCGACTGCGATTAAAACTGTGAATAGAATCAAATCAGTTACTGGCGTTTCGAAATTGAAATACGAAGCCAAGGGTGGAAATATAGAGATGAATCCGATTGCAGTTGAAATAATAAGCGCAGCCATCAAAATTGCAGACGGCCTAGCTGCAAAGAAGAACGGTTTTGTTGTTCTAAGGAATAGGATTACAAAAATTTCTGACAAAACTATTTCAAGGAAGAATAATGTTCTAAATACCTCATCAAACACATTCAGTACATAAACTAAGTAAACAATGAGTATCAGGTCGAAAATTGTACTGATTGCACCAAATATCGCTCCATTCTTAATTATCTGATCGCTTCTCCATTTTCTTGGCTTTTTCAAATCATCTCCATCTACATTATCTGTTGAAAACGCAAGAGCAGGAAGATCTGATAAGAAGTTGATGAATAAAATTTGAGAAGGGAGTAAAGGAATAAATTTCAGGAAGCCAGATGCAAATCCGATCGTGAAGAGATTACCAAAATTACCTGCAAATGTCACCCTAAGGTACTTGACAATGTTTGAAAACAGTGTTCTTCCAATTATTATGCCTTCAAAAACAGACCTTAGGCTCTTTCTTGTTAATATCACATCTGCTGCCTCCTTTGAAACATCTGTTCCTGTATTAACCGAAATCCCGACGTCTGCCTCTATCAAAGATGGTGCATCATTAACTCCATCTCCAAGATATGCAACTACATGGCCTCTTGACCTAAGGAACTTTATTATTTTATACTTCTGTTCTGGCGTTGCTCTTGCGAAAATGATTGTGTTTTCAAGACGTTCAAAATCTTTTTTCCTTAAAACTTCATCTATTTCCTTTCCTGTAATGATTTGCTTATCTTCTACATGGAAGTCGAGTTTTTCAGCTATTGTCTTTGTAACATTTGCACTATCTCCAGTTATTATTTTGATATCAACTCCGTATTTCTTGGCCATCTTTAATGTTTCCCTTGCGGTTGGCTTGATTGGATCTATGAAGCTTACAAAACCAATGAATGTAATTTCAGACTCGTCCTCCTTTGAATAGTTATGCTTACTCGCGCTAGCCTTGATCTCTTTTATTCCTACCGCTATTACTCTTAGACCTTGATTGCTCAATCTTGTATATGTCTCCATTGCCTTGCTTCTTACTCTGCTTATTGTGACTGCCTGACCGTTCTGCAGCCCGTACCTTGAAATTGAAAGAATAGCCTCTGGAGAACCTTTGACTATAAGAAGCTTCTTTCTTTCAAACTTGGCTACTACGCTCATCCTTTGTCGCTCGTAATCAAAAGGTATAATCTCTTCAATCTTGTATTTTTCTACTAATTTTTTAATTTCTGAATTAAAGTTAAGGTGTTGATTTAATGCAACATCGATCGAGCTTCCCTTTATTGAATGATCTTTCTTAATTACAGAAGTGCACGCTGCTGAAAGAACAAGGGGTAATTTTGTTTCATTTCCTTCATAGTCAAAGGAATCCAAAACCCTTAACCTATTCTCAGTAAGTGTTCCTGTCTTATCACAGCAAAGTATGTCAACATTTCCAAGATCCTCTGTAGCTGAAAGACGTTTTACAATCACTCCTTTTGATGCAAGCTTCATTGCCCCTCTTGAAAGTATAGAAGTAATAATCATTGGCAACGGTTCAGGAATAAGACCTACTGCAAGTGCAACAGCAAAAATAAGTGAAACAACAATGTCGTGCCCCACAAATATATTAAGGATAAGAATTAATGCGCATGCAAATAATATTATATTCAGAAGGTATTGGCTGAAATCTTTCATATTTTTTTCAAATTCGCTTTCATCCTTTATCTCTTCCATTATACCTATTGTCTTGCCTATAAAGGTTTCCTTTCCGGTGGCAATCACAATTCCTCTGCCTTTTCCTTCTTTTACAATAGAGCCTGCAAATGCAATGTTATGCATCTCTTGAGGAAGGAGGTTATTTTTCCTTATTTCTTTTGCTGTTTTCTTTATCGGATAGTATTCTCCAGTGATGACTGATTCATCTATAGCAAGATTGTTCTCTTCTATGATTCTTATATCTGCGGGAATCCTGTCTCCGACAGTGAAAATGACTATGTCGCCAGGAACAAGTTCCCTTGAATCGATCTCTATTACATTTCCATTTCTTATAACATGGCAATAGAATGAGATCATTTTCTTCAGTTTCTCAATTGCACTATGCGACCTGTATTCTTGTATTACATTAATGATTACAGAAAGCAGAACTATTGCAAAGATTATAACCGCTGATTGTATGTCGTTTATGAAATATGTGACCAAGCCTGCAAGGATAAGTGCAATTGTAATTGGATTGAAGAGATTTCTTAAAATTAATTTAATAAGAAAGTGATGCTCCTTTACCAACACTTCGTTCTTTCCGAATTTAATAAGTCGATCTCTTGATTCAGAATCAGAAAGTCCATTTATTGAGGAATTGAAATGTTTGATTACATTTTCGCTTTCAATTTTCCAGAAAGGAAGAGAATACTGATAAGATTGCTCACTTTTTTCCAATCCTGCATTTCCATTCTTTAATTTTCCTGTCAATAAAACACCTTGAACAACTTACCATTATGAATTTTGGTTTTCTTTTGCCTGTATATCATTTTCTTGAATAGAACCTATTGTGATGTTTGTATCTATTCTACTATTTTCAGTTGATGAAGTTGGATTTTCTTTTTCGAAAGATTGAGTACTAGAAATAGAGTTATCTAATTTTGAAAGCTCCATCAGCCTTCTTCTAACGGTCTCTTTTGAACATTGAAGCTGCTCTGCTATCTCAGCAAGAGACTTTCCTTCGTTTCTTAACTTCATAATTATGTCATTATTTATCTGAACTTTAGGTCTACCTAGATTTTTGCCTTCATTTTTCGCTCTTTGCAATCCTGCCTTTGTCCTTTCGCTTATCTTTTTGGCTTCCTGTTTTGCTATCCAAGCGAAAATTGGAAGAAGAAGTTCTCCCATTTCTGTTGTCGTGTCAAGAAAGCTTTCCTGATATGAAACAAATTTCACTCCCCACTCATTTAGGTCACTGATATAATGAATGTCTTTTAGGCCTGCTCTGCTGAACCTGTCATAAGACCATACCAACAAGACGTCAAACCTTCTCTTTCTTGCATCTTCCATCATCTCTTCGAATACAGGCCTCTTTTTCTTTCCAGTTCCTGTGATGTATTCCGTGTATTCCTTATAAATCTCATATCCCTTGGCTTTGCAGTAGTCTCTAAGCTGGATAAGCTGGTTCTCAACATCCTGCCCCTTGTCATCAGTAGAAACTCTTGCATATATGGCCGCTCTCATAAATAAACATTAAATAAAAAGAAATTAAAAGCTATTGAATAAAGGGAATAGAAAAGAATATAAATAAGAAATGTTTCACTATTTGTATGGGAAACCTCATTATTTCTATTGATAGGCCCAAACCAATAGTAGATATTAATTCTGAAAGCATACGCATCTATCAAAGAGCAATCCATTCAATAATTCCACTTCTTGAAGAATTTGCAATCGAGCCATTTGAATCAGCTTTAAAACGAATGAGCGGATATAGCGACACGAATCCGCCAGAAAAGGAAATGAAGAAAACAATAAAGATAGATGGAATAAAATTCAATGTTTTGTCTGCCCCAACTACAAAAAGGCCACAGTATGCACTAGCATATGAACACATTGTTGAATATACAAAACATCTTATTAATGAGCACAAAAGAATAGGAAGAATAAAGGACCTTACGCTCATAGATGGAATTCCTTTTGTATCTCTTGATTTGATGATAGAAAAAATAAAATCAACTATTGAATCTGTCAAGATAGGAAAGGAAGGAGTAACGCAGAAAATAGAATACGATGAAAATGATTTTGCTGAAGAAGTTTTAAAGACACCAAGCTTTGCGTTGGATATCAGCAGAACTAACGATCCAAGTATAAGCGGAAGTGCAAGAATATATCTAATGGCAAAATCTATTAAACAGGATTATGAGGAAATCAAAACTAGATTTGAATCAATGGTCAAGGACAGGACAGGGTTTACAAAGAATAATATACCTGATGAAAGGACTGATGTAATAATGACAGATGTGCCTGGATATGCCATACTTGTGAAAGTTATACCTACAATGAACATAAGCTTTGCAAAAATTATGGGAAGCCTGATACATGAGACTCCAACTGGAAAGATTACAGAAAAAACAGGTGTGCTTATAAAAGCTAAAAATGATATAATAGAACCAAAGGTTGAAGGGATAATTGTCAAAAAAGGAGACAAAAAGTATGTTTCGCTTGAAGGATTCTCTTCTCTTTTAGAAGATTTAAAGGAAGAAAATAAGGAAAAAACAGTAAGATTTGAAATAACCACTACTGCTTTAACTTAATTCCTTTCTTTTAGGTTGTTCACGCACTCCAGCTTTCGTGGATTATTTTTTCTTCTTCTATTCCTGCTGATCTTAATTGTTCCACCAGAGAACGGATCATTTCTGGTGGGCCGCACAGCATGAAATATTTGTCTCTATCAGATATATCAACGTATTTCTTTATCATTTCTAAGCTAATCCTTCCTTTTTCACCTTTCCATTTGTCTGACTGTTCTCTTGTGCAGGTGAATACAACCCGTATGTTTTTATGTAGCTTTGATATCGACTCTAATTCATCCTTATATAAGATAGAATCCATAGTTCTTGCAGAATAAAAATATGTTATATTTATAGGAAGATTCTTTTCTGCTACATATCTTATCATAGATATGAAAGGAGTTACGCCGCACCCCCCACCTATTAAAACAACATCCTTCATTTTTTCTTCATCTAAGAAAAAGAATTTTCCGAATGGCCCACCTACCTTCACAACATCCCCTACCTTTAGAGAAGCTACTCTTGGAGTGAATCTCCCTCCCTCTATTATCTTTATTGTAAGCTCAAGATATTCTTTATTTGTCGGAGAAGATGCTATTGAGTAAGGTCTTGCAAGCAATGGTTCATTTTCCCTTTGTATGTATAGATTTACAAATTGACCTGGTTTGAAATCCATATTAAATGGTTCAATAGGACTTAATCTCAATGTAACTACATCTGAAGTCTGATTAAATTTCTCTTTTACTATGAATTTTGCTATTTGTATTGGCATGCATTCACCCTTAGTAATAAGACAAAGTATGATAGATTTGTCAATTAAATTTATAAAATATGATTAAACAGTATTAGTCAAGGATTAAATTAGATATAAATTAAAATTACAGATCGCTGTAAATGGGTCCTTTTGGAGTAAGCTGGCTTTTCTTTAACTTTATCATATCTTTACTGATTGTAAAGCTTCCAAAATCCTGCTCTCGATATTTTAAGAGAAAGTCCTTAAAATTTATCTTCTGTTTTACCCTAGCTAAAGTCAAGTGAGCTACAAATTCTTCATCTTTTTCTTTTTTGAATCCGATTGCTGCCAATCTTTCTGATAGCATTTTTTCTATCCCCTCCAACTTTCCATTGCTATCCCCACCTACCCAAATCACCCTTATGTAGTTTTCATTTGGAAAAACGCCTAAGCCTCTGCATTTAATTTCAAAAGCATCGAATTCTATATTTTTAATTGTGTCTTTTATCTTTTCAGCTGTATTTTCATCTATCTCGGGGAAAAACCTAAGTGTAAAATGGAGATTCTCAGGTTCAACCATCTTTACCTCTTTCTTAAATCTACTTCTAATCTCTTCCTGAAGTTGAATCAGCCTCTCTTTAATTTCGTTTGGAATTTCAATTGCAATGAACGCTCTCACGAAATCACGAAAATAATTTTTGATAAATGATTATTGTGAATAAATAAAAAGTTTCCCCCACTATCTAAAATATGAAAGGTATGATTTTCAGCGAAGGAAATGGATATGGGCATGTTGCAAGAGATTTCCCAATATCTGAATCGCTAGGAATACCTATAATGACATTCGGAATGGGGGCTGAATATCTTAAGATGAGAAAGAAAGAATTCATTGAAATCCCTTCCCCATACAAAATAGAGACAAAGGGCACGACTAAAATAGTTGCAAACCTGCGACAGATAATGCGATTTTTCAATCCATCCATTACTTCTGATATAATAAAGAGATTTCAAGAAGTGGATTTTGTCATAGTTGACGGATCTCCTATAGGTTTAATACTTGCTAAGATCGCAGGAAAGAAAACAATAATGATTACAAATGATACTTCTTCTCTTGTCGGTGTTAATGGAATACAACGACCGATAGCAAATGAGCTAAATCAATTGATTCTGTCCTATCCTGAAAAGATACTGATTCCAGATTTTCCTCCTCCATTTACTGTTGCAAAATATAATCTAATGGAAAATGAGAACATCAAAATGATAGGGCCTCTTGTAGAGAATGTAAAGCAAATCAAACACAACAAAGATTGTCTTGTAATAACTACAAATGAGATGATAGATAAGAAGCTAAAAAAATACTTAGGAAAAAATGCAATATACAGTTCTGAAGTTGGAAATGTTAAGCCATATTATGAATCATGCAAAATAGTAATATGCCATGGAGGACATACTACAATCACAGAGGCATTAAGCTATGGAAAACCGGTAATTGCAATTTATGATAAAAGTTATTCTGAAAGAAGCAACCATGTGAGATTCATAGAAGAAATGGGAATTGGATATGGAATAGAAGAAAAAGCATTTGAAGCTGAATATCTTAGATTCCTGCCTGAAATCATAGATTCATTTGATAAAGGAAAACTGACGATATATAAGAAAATAAAGGATAGATTAAATCCAATAAACGAAATAAGAAAATCAATTAACCAACTAAAATTATAAGTAAAATTAATAATGATTATTAAAAATTATTAAATTTAGTAAAACAAGTGAAAAAGAATATTTATAAAATTAACAAATCAATAACACATAATACATTTTAATTATTGAAATATATGTTTCAAAAAATGTATATTTCTAAGAGGCAGAAATAGTGTGAGCGTGATTAAATGGTAAAAGAGTATTCTACATCTGGAGTAAAAATTGCAATAGTTGGAGTTGGTGGTGGAGGTTGTAACACCATAAAAAGACTAATTGATTATGGATTGAAAGGACCTGAACTTATAGCAATAAATACTGATAGAATACACCTTGATACAATAAAATCACCGGCAAAGAGGATATTAATCGGTCAATCAATAACAAGAGGTCTTGGTGCTGGAGGATATCCAGAAATAGCACAAAAATCTGCAGAGGCAAGCAAGCCAGATATAGAAGCTGCATTATCTGATATCGATCTTGTTTTCCTCGTAGCAGGTATGGGAGGAGGTACAGGTACAGGTGCTGCACCGGTTGTTGCAGATATTGCAAAGAAAAATGGTGCACTAGTTATTTCTATTGTAACTTACCCTTTCAGAATTGAAAGAGCAAGATTGCAAAAAGCAAAGGAAGGAATTGAAAATCTAAAGAAAGTAAGCGATACGCTTGTTATAATAGACAATCAAAAGTTACTTGATTATGTTCCAAATTTACCGATTGAGCAAACGTTTATGATTGCAGATGAAATAACTGCAAGAGCAGTAAGAGGAATAAGCGAAACACTTCTTAATCCTTCTCTTATTAACCTTGACTTTGCTGATCTAACTACCATAATGACTGGTGGTGGAATATCTATGATTGCAGTAGGAGAAGGAAAGGGAATCAGCAAGGTTGAAGAGGTAGTAAAGAACACCCTTGATCACAGATTATTAGATGTAGATCCTAAGGGAGCAAAGGGAGTTCTTCTCCATATAACTGGTGGACCAGATATGACATTGGGTGACGCAAACACAGTAGGAGAAATGATAACATCAGAAGTAGATCCATACGCAAATGTTATTTATGGAGCAAGAATGGACCAATCATATCTTGGAAGAATAGAGGTAATTGCAATATTTACAGGTCTTAAAGAAGGAGAGGCATTAAGAGCAATAGATGTAGAGACTAAAAAGAAAGAAGAGAAAAGATATGGCGATCTCTGGTACTAATTTTGAGTTTTAATTCTTTAAATTATTTAATTTTTTTATTTTTACTTCATAAATCTTCAAAAATGGATGGTTTTGATATTTCTAGCTCTTTACGAACCTCTTTGCTTTTTTCGATGTTTAGAAGTTGTATTATTCTAGAAAATACAGCTTTCTCATTATAAGTCATGTTATTCATATCAATGTCAAATGCACGAAATCTCTGCATTTCTCCTATAAAATCAACTCTTTTTTCTTCGCTTATGGATTTGTAAAACTGAATAATTTCTGGCATTACATTCTTGTCTACATGTATTAAACAAGCTGCGGCCAAAGACTTAATATCTTCGTCTGGGTTATTCTTGAGAATTGACAGCAAGGTATTAATCGCATTCCAATCTCCCTTAACTGCGAATACTCCAAGTGCGGGAATTGAATAATTAAACATAGGATCAAGGCCATTTGAATCAGATTCCAATCTTTTTATTATGGATGGAACTGCTTCGCCTATCTTATGCATCTTTATAACTTCCATAATATTATTGTAATCGAATTCGTCTGCATACAAAACTAAGTTGGCAATCTTGTTTCTTACTTCTTTGCTAAGAATAATGTCTTCGTTTAGCAGTTCCGTAATCGCATTTGTTACATAATCTTTGTTGTTTGATGAAAGACATTTAGAAATTTCATTCATATAATATTTCTTTGAATTGTTACCTAATTTACAATCTAGTTCATTTAGTTCATTCTGTATTTTAGTGTTTGTTTCTTTTTTAGATTGAATATTCAATGCATTGTTCATAATCTCTTTACTTTCATTCACTATTTTATTAACTGTAGAGTTTAATGGATTGCTTGAATTCCTATCAAAGTTACTGGTAGAATAGTTAATAACATGTTGTGATTGTTCTGAGGAGACAGATACTTGGTTGACAGAAACTAAATCAGTTGAAACTTCTTCAGCTTTTAAAGATTTGGAAACCAAAAAAATAGAAATCCCTATCGCAGTAGCAACCGCTGCTCTTTTCAATATTCTTTTGATTTTATCAGTTTTATAATTATCATCGGAAATTATCCGTTGTAAATTCATGTGGTGCTCAGTCTTGTCCGGATCTATAATTTTTATTCTATTGTTTGGAATCTTATAATTTGCCATAATTATTAGACATTAAACCCATATATAAATATTTACTTTTTATCTATTTTTGTTAGAAGTACATATTTTAAAGAAGTAAAAATTTGCAATTCAGAAGTTTTTTAAAATTAGCATGAGAAAGAAGCACATGAAATGCCCATTTTGTGGATATAAAGATACTGATGTAGTAGATTCTAGAGATACAGATGAAGGTACTGTGATACGAAGAAGAAGAGAATGTCCTTCATGTAAAAAGAGATTCACAACGTATGAAAGACCTGAAGAGAGCATAATAGTTGTAATAAAAAGAGACGGAAAAAGAGAAAAATTTGATAAACAAAAACTAATAAATAGCATAATAAAATCCGTAGGCAAAAGGCCTGTAAGCTATAATAAGATCGTAGAACTTGTAGAGGATATTGAAAGAGAACTTAGAACAAAGCAATCTGAAGAGGTTGAAAGTAAACACATCGGTGAAATGGTCCTAAAAAGACTTAGAAAGCTCGACGACATTGCATACATTAGATTTGCAGCAGTATATAAAGAATTTAAGACAATCGATGATGTCCTTAATGAAATAAAAATTCTAAAAGGAAAAAGTAAATAATCTACTATTTATAGATATGAATATTAGAGATCGGATTCATTAAGAATTAAACTTCGTCTTAAAAGATAGAATTAATAGTGCAACATAATAAAAAAAATAAATATTTTAGTTCAAAAAAAAATTATAATATGTAAATGAACTTATTTTTTGTTGAAAATGCTTAATTTATCTTTTAAATAAATAAATGGACAAAAAAAGGCAGAATTTTTAAAATATGCATTGCGTAAATTTCGACGTGAAAGCAAAGATTTATAAATAAACAAAAGTAAGAAATTTCAATCACTAAATGTTGATTATTAAAAAGTAAAATACCACTATATAATGTGTTCCAAAAAATAAAAGTTGAATAAGGTGGTATTCTAGTAATCAACATTTAAATTAGAAGAAATATAGTTGGGCAGATGATATAAATCACTAAAAATGAAAAGATGGGGTGTAATGATGGCAAAGAAAGATATAGAACTTCCAGAATATAAGATACAAAGAGTGTTTACAAAAGAGGGAATACATCCATATGACATGATAATGTGGGAGAAAAGAGATTCAGTAATCATGGATGCGAAGGGAAAGAAAATATTCGAACAAAAAGATGTAGAGGTTCCAGCTACCTGGTCTCAATCTGCAACGAATATCGCTGCTTCTAAATACTTTAGAGGAAAATTGGGCACTCCTGAAAGAGAGACAAGCGTTAAACAGATGGTAGACAGAGTGGTAAGAACAATAACAGAATGGGGAAAGAAGGATGGATATTTTGCTTCTGCTGATGAGGCAAAAATATTTAGTGATGAATTAACATACATACTTGTAAATCAATACGCGGCATTTAATAGTCCAGTATGGTTTAACTTCGGGGTTGAGAAGAGACCTCAGGGGTCGGCGTGCCAACCCTATAATGCGCTGATCAGCACTCCATATGGATTGATACCTATCGGAGACATTGTAACATATAATATGATTGGTTTGCCTGTTTACGATAGTAAAGGAATAACTATAGTAACTGGAGTAAAAGCCAACGGAATTAAAAAA
>JAVZRC010000007.1:0-35907 GCA_038880755.1 Candidatus Micrarchaeia archaeon | reverse complement strand
ATTGCTTAGGCGTTGATTAAGAGGGATCTTTTCATTCGACTATTTTATACACTTAATAAATTAGAATTATGAATTTTGAAAAACTAAAAAAAAGAAAGGTGAATTAAATGGGAAGACTAGTAATACCTGGCGATTTACTTTTAGACAAGCCAATAAGAAATCCTTATACATATATAAAGGAAGGAAAAACATACGCAGCTATAGTTGGTATGTTTGATGATCAGCAAAATAAATTTATGCCAATAAAAGCATCTTATCTTCCATCACTTAGAGACAGTGTGATAGGAATAATAGAAGAGGAGAAAGTAATAGGATATGGAGTAAATTTATTTTCTCCTTATCATGGTCTTCTTTCTTCAAAGATGCTTAGAACTACATTTAATGTAGGTGATATAATTTTGGCAGAAGTTTCAGAAATAAGTGAGGTAAAAGACATATGGCTTTCTAGACCAGTAAAGTTAGTTGGTGGAGAAATAATAGACATTTCACCAACAAAAATTTCAAGAGTAATAGGAAAGCATTCATCAATGCTCAATATACTAAAAATAGGAACTGGATGTGAGATAATAGTAGGAAAAAACGGTCTTATTTGGATAAAAGGTCAGAATTCAGCAAAGGCAATAGACGCAATAGAAAAGATCTCAAGGGAAGCGCATACAAGCGGACTTACAGATAGGATAATGGAATATCTTGGGGTTACTCAGGAAATGCTTCAGAGGTTCCAGACTTCAAGAGAGCAATACAGGTTCTAACTGGAGTACACGTGGATTCAATAGAATTATGATTATTAGAGGTGAATTAAATGGGAGGAAATTCAGAAGTGCCGTTGATCGTAAACGGTAAGAGATTAGATGGGCGAGGATTAGAAGATTTGAGGCCAATAACAATAGAGGCGGGAGTACTCAACAGGGCAAATGGAAGTGCCTACCTAACTTGGGGAAAGAACAAGGTTCTTGCCGCAGTATATGGGCCAAGAGAGGTTTTTCCAAAACATGAAACAAATCTTTACGGTTCAATAGTTAGATGCAGATACATGATGGCTCCTTTTTCTACAGAGGAGCATGGAAGAGCAGGTCCAAATAGAAGGTCAAGGGAAATATCAAAAGTTATGAAAGAAGCATTTGAATATGTTATAATAAAAGAGGTTTATCCAAAGACAGCAATAGATATTTATGTAGATATACTTGAAGGGCAGGGCTCAACAAGAGTCGCCGGTCTTACCGCAGCTGCAGTTGCTCTTGCAAATGCAGGCATACCAATGAGAGATATACCAATAGGTGTTTCAGTAGGAAAGATAGACAACAAGATAGCTGTTGATATGATGAGAGAAGAGGATAATTTTGGTCAGGCAGATATGCCATTGGCAATAAATCCAACAACAGGAGAGATAATACTTCTTCAAATGGATGGAAAGATGACGAGGGAGGAATTCATTCATGCACTGGAACTTGCATTTGCAAAAGTTCCTGAAATAAGAGAAAAGCAGATAGAGGCATTAAGGGAATTTTTCAAGAAATCATCTGCAAGTATAGAGGAAAGTAATGGAAATGGTGCTCAAGAAGAACAGATTCAAGAACCTGTAGATCAACAAGCGCAGGAGTAAAGAGTAGAAAAAGGTGATTATATGGTTATGGTGATCGATGAATTGAAAAAAGAAGCGATTAGAGACATGCTTAAGCTAGGAAAGAGAATTGATGATAGGGCCTTTGATGAATATAGAGAGATAAGTATTAAAACAAATGTAATTTCTGCCGCAGAAGGCTCCGCAGATGTTACTATAGGTAAATCTAGAGTAATAGCAGGTGTAAAGCTTGAAGTAGTAGAACCATTCCCAGATAGACCAATGGAAGGAACGTTAACTGTGAATGCAGATCTTCTTCCAACTGCGCATGAGACATTTGAAGAGGGACCTCCATCTGATGATTCAATAGAGCTTGCAAGAGTGGTTGATAGGGGAATAAGAGCAGCAGAAGCAGTGGACTTAAAATCTTTGTTTATAGAAGAAGGAAAGGTATGGGGGGTATTTGTTGATATATATACTTTAGATCATGATGGAAATCTTCTTGATGCAGCAGCATTGGCAGCTGCAGCAGCTCTTCATAGTATGAAGATTCCAAGATATGAAAATGAAAAAATAATAAGAGAAAATATGACACCAAAGAAGTTATTAACAATACCTACACAATGTACATTTGTAAAAATAGGTAAAGATATAATATTAGATCCAACCTACGCTGAAGAAATGGTAGCTGATGCAAGAATCACATATTGTGTTGGAGATGGAATGCTTTATGCAATTCAAAAAGCAGGTCCAGGTGCCTTTACAAAGGAAGAGGTAATATCTTTGCTTGATAAATCTTTTGAGCAAAGAAAATATTTATTAAGTCTTTTGGAGAAAATATGATTACGTTGTTAGTTAGTAATTATATAGTTTAAACGGAGTGATTAATATGGTATCCCCCACAGTAAGAGGAGGACGTTCTGTTAAGATTCGTCTTGAATCTGTAAAAAAGCAGTTGAAGCAGAAGTATAAGTGCCCTTCATGTGGCAAGATAAAAGTAAAAAGAGTTTCAAGTGGAGTTTGGGAATGCAAATCCTGTTCATATACTTTTGCAGGAGGAGCATATTCACCTACCACACAATTTGGTGAAACAGTAGCACGTATAATATCTGACTACAATAAGAAACAATGAAGTGCTACTAGAACAGTTATAATCTAAAAGGTGATTTTTTGTATATTTGTGGAAACTGTGGAAAAGAAATAGAAGAAATAACAAACTTTGTAAGATGTCCTTACTGTGCTTGGAGGATTCTTTACAAACCACGTCTTCCAGTAGCAAGAGTCGTGAAAACAGATTAATTTTTTTGACCTTTTTATTTTTAAATAATATTTAGTGATTTGATGTACGTCACTACAAGTAGAAAACCATCTCTTTCTACTAAAATCTTAGCATCAAATCTTGCAACATTTCTAAATTCAAAGTATGAACCTAGAGGAAAAAAATCAATCGAAGATGTTATAAGTAGAGCAGATGAGCTAGGATACACAAGGATAATTATCGTAAGCGAGACAAAAGGCAATCCAAATAAGCTTGCTTTCATAGATATTAGTGACGAATGGAGATGGGTTTTTCCGTTCATAATATTTTCAGTTGATACTAAGTTTGTACATAAGAAGATAGGTAGAATAAATAAGGAAGTTGAAATGATAATAAAAAATAGCAATAAGTCAGAAAAGGCTAAAAGAATAGCTGATTTGTTTGTTATTCCAGAACCAACAACTGATGATACAACAAAGTTTATAATATCAGACAATTCATTACTATTCAAGTATAAAGATAAACGAATGCAATTAAAGATAAAAGAACTTTTGGAGTCAAGGAGATCTGAAGAACATTCTGATTAATAACAGATTTTAAGGTGTTTTAATGAAAATAAAGCTCACTATAGAAATGCCTTTTAATAATAAAAAAGAATTAGATGACGCATATAAATCTTTGCAGCCAGAACTTGAATTTAAGGGAAGAGCAAAGATAAGTCTTTCAAAATCAGATAAAACTTTAATAATATTAATAACTGCTGATGATCTTGCTTCTCTTCACGCAGCAGTCGGGTCTCAACTTAGAGCTTTAAAAGTTATTAAGGGGCTTCAGAACTTTGCAGAAGAGTAAATAAAAAAGAGGAATGTATTATATAATGGTTAAGTAAAGAATTATTAATTTTCATACTATATAGTAATTGGATACTTGTAAACAATCATATTCATGGGGTGTTTTTATGGAAGAAGACAGACAATTGGAATTGCAGTCATTGCAACAGCAGCTTCAGATACTCTCTCTTCAGAAACAGCAGATGAAAATACAGTCTGATGAGATAGACCATGCTCTAAAAGAGATAGAATCTGCAAAAGGAGACATATATAGATTAGTTGGCCCGGTTCTTCTTAAGTCAACAAAAGAAGAAGTAGTTAAAGATCTCAATGATAAGAAGGCAACTTTGGAAGCAAGAATACAGATCTTGGAGAAACAAGAAGAAAGAATAAAGAAACAATTCCAAGAATCAAAAAATAGGAAATAAAATTGTAAAATTAGATTGTAATTTGTAATCATTAATAGAAAAATCTCTTTTCTATTTTTCCATTTTTTATTTTTATTCCATCTTTCTTAAGGAGTTGAATCTTTTTCTTAACACCACCCTTTGCAGAATATCCTCCAATCCCACCATTGCTTTTAACAACTTTGTAGCAAGGAATTTTTTCAGGATTCTTATTTCTTCTCATCAGATTTCCAACAACACGTGCTGCTTTATTGTTTCCAGCAAGTTCAGCCAGCCTTTTATATGTTATTACCTTACCTTTCGGTATCTTTCTAAGGATAGAGTAAACTCTTTCTTTAAAGATAATTCCATCATCATTATTCCTATTTTCTTTATTTTTATTTCTCTTTTTTGCCATATCTATCTAGTTATAGATATCAACTGGACAGATTTTAAAACTTATATACTAATATCTTTTCAGTGAGCAAATGTTATTAGATTCAGGGATTGTTGCATATATATTAATACCTATTCTTGTTTTTATAGGCATACTTCTTTTTTGGTTTATCCAGTCTGTTGTTTTGCTTTTTGTAGCAAGAAAATTCATATTTCCGTCGCTATACAAACACAAACTAACAGAATGGTTTGTTGTTGAATTTGCAATTGCAATACATGAATTATCCCATTTATTTGCAGCACTGTTTACTGGTTCTGAGATAAATTTAAAAGAATCGTTTGTAACATCAAAAGAAGGAAGAATAGCGGCAAGATCCTCTCAATCTATAGGAGGCTGGATCTCAATAATAATAGCTGCATTTGCACCAGCCTTTATCCCATCATTGGTTCTTTTTATCTTAAGCATAATTTTATTTCAAGTAAATATACCTATATATAAAGTATTGGAAGCTAAGCCAAACATAGGTCTTGAGTCTTACATCTCCATTCTCTCATCAATATTGCTTCCATTGGTTAATTTATTATTATCATTAATAATCTCACCTTCATTATTTTCAGTTATTTTCATATACTTTATGATAATATCTTCTCTTACTTCTGCTCCTAGCGAAGATGATTGGAAGGCAAGCTACTCTGTTCTATTTTCATTCCCAGTAATCCCATTGCTTATAGTGTTCATACTTCTGAATTTTGTATCAATACAGTTCAATTTCAATCTTCTTCTTTTCATTTTGACAATTCTTTCCATTGTTTTTTTATTCATATTATTCGGTATTTTGTTTAATTTAATGTTTGTTATTCTGATAAAATTGCTTGAGAGATTATGGAGTTTAATATCAGCGCAGATAAGGAAGTCATTAAAGATTTACGATTGAATGATTCTTAGAGTGATTGGGATGGTGAAAAAGGTTTCGAGAAAAAGCAAAAAAATTAAGGTAGGCTGGTTCACATTCACCTGCTGCGAAGGTTGTGCGATAATATTCATAGAGCTTTTGAATGACAAATTTAAGGAATGGTCTGAAAAGATTGAATTCAGGCATTTTAAAATCCTCAAGTCTAAGAATGATTTAGATGAGTTTGATCTTGCGATCGTAGAAGGTGCAATCTCAACAAAGGACGAGGTCAATCTTTTGAAAGAAATAAGAGATAAATCAAAATTTGTCATGGCTGTAGGCTCTTGCGCTCTTACAGGAATGCCAGCAGGACTAAGGAATAATTTCGACAATGAAAAAAAGAAAGAAATAGAAAAAATATTGAAAAAGTTTAATTACCTAGAATCTGTTGAGCCTGTTTCAAAGTTTATCAGAGTTGATTTCAGGGTTCCTGGCTGTCCAATGGATGGAAATCAATTCGTAAAAGAGCTTTCTTCTTTCATTGAGCAACATTCATTATGATTTCAAATAAAGGTCAAGGTGATTATATGCATAATATTTCAGATATATCTATAAAAGATTTGAGCAAGATTGAAGGACACGGAAGCGTGGAAATAAAAGTAAAAAAAGGAAAAGTGGAAAGCGCTAAATTGAAGATTGTGGAAAATAAAAGGTTTTATACTCAGGCAGTAAGAGGTATGAGTATAGATAACATATATTCTATAGTTTCCAGAATATGTGGCACATGCAGCCTTTCTCATATGACCTGCTGCATAGAAGCGATTGAAAATTCATTAGGAATTCAGCCATCAGAACAAACAATGAAGCTAAGACATCTTTCAATGTTCGGCACAATTCTCAGGGACCATGCAATGCATTTATACATGTTTTGCCTTCCGGATATATTCAATAAAGATTCCATATTAGATTTTGATAAGAAACAAATGAAAATAGTTGAGAACGGCCTTAAGGTAAAAAAAGCAGCAAATAATCTTGCAACTATTGTTGCAGGAAGAGCAGTACATGCACTTTATCCTAGGATCGGAGGTTTTTCATCTGTACCAAGCAAGGATTCAATTAAGAATTCAATCTCAGAGCTTGCTTCTGTAAGAGAACATGTCATCGATCTTGTAGAAATATTTTTCGATTCTCAATTTGAATTTTTCTGCAGCGCAAGAAATATTGCATTAGTGGATAAAAAATTTAACTTTGTAGAAGGTAGGATACAGGATTCGAGCGGCTTGAAGGTAGAAGAAAAGGATTTTCCAGAGCATCTACATAGGGTTGTTATTCCTTACTCACAAGCAACAGGCTTTAAGTTCAAAGGCGAGGAATATATTGTTGGTTCTTTGTCAAGATTAAACCTTAACCTACAAAATATGCATAGTGATACATTAAGGGATTTGTCTGAGTTTATATCTGTATTTCCTTCAAAAAATATATTTCATAACAATCTTGCACAGGCTATAGAAATGCTGCACTGCATAGATGCTTCAATAGAGATACTAGAAAACAGCAGCTTTAAGGAAGAAAAGTTACCAGATCTAACCAAATACAAAGAAAAGAAGGGAAAAGGTATAGGTGTGGTAGAAGCTCCAAGAGGCACTCTGTATTATGAATTGAATATAGATAAAGGAATTGTAAAAGATGGGTTGCTTGTTATTCCAACCGCCCAGAACCAAGTTAACATGGAAAGAGACATCAAAGAGTTAGTGCAACAAAACCTAGATGAAGGAATAGATAAGCATACCATTGAGCACAACATAGAGAAACTAATAAGAGCATATGACCCATGTATGTCTTGCGCAAGCCACTTCTTAAGGGTTAGATGGAGCTAGAGTTTTATGTATTAGTTTTTCTATTTCTTTAATCGCCTTTCTTTTTTTACATTTCATTGGGATCGCAAATATGGTTATTTTTTTAATTTTTCCAATCTTTTTCATTATTTTCAATGTCATTCCAAGATCAAAATCATGCATTGAATATCTTCTATTTTCGCATATTTCATCTATGTCAGTTATCAATCTTACATTCTCTACTCCATCAACAGTATCTATTATGTTAATTTCATTTTCATCTTCTATCTCATCTGGGGATTCTGCTGGAATAAATTCAATCATTGGGAATTTTTTCTCTAAATATGGAATTATTTCAAGAGGTATTCTATCATTTTCTATTAGTGGATTCCCAAAACAATAGATCTTAATGCGCTTATTATTCATTATTTCACTTTAAACAAATAACAAATAAAATACGAAAAATAAATGAAATTAAAACAAATTTAAAACAAATTTGAAATAAAATTGAAAATAAAGGTTATTCGTTATATCTTTCTTTTTCCTTTGTCTTCGATATGTATGCAGTTAACAGGGCATGCCTCCGCAGCATCCTGATTGCACGCTATATCTTTAACTTCCAATTCGAATGCATTTCCATTCTTCTTAGCGCCGATCAATTCTGATTTGCCGTCGCTTGCCATCTTCCAGTATTTTGAACATACCGCTGCGCATGTTCCGCATCCAATGCATGCATCTCTATCGTGTATTATTTTTGCCATTATAGCACCTCTATCAATCCAATTAAATTAAGCTTTTATCATTATTTTTAACAGCTTCCTTTAAAACCTTAATGTTTTCGTTGTCCTTTCCGAATGATTCTTCAAGTATGTCTGTAATTGTTTTTTGCTTTATTTTCAAATGTTTATTTTTGATGATCTTTCCTAATAGATAGATATTGGAATACATATTGCTGCCTGCTATTTGCTTTGCAATCTCAGATGCAGGATATACAAACATCTCTTTAATGTGGGGTTTAATCCTTGTTTTTATTTCGTCTAAAGATGGATAACTTATATTTTCTATATCCATCCTGGTCGGTTTTATTTGAATAGAATCTGAATATACAATCGTTTTTTCTTTATTGCAATATTTTATCAATGTTTGTGTCTCAAGCGGCTCTAATGCTATTATTATGTCTGCAGACATATTCGGCACTATTGTTGTCTTTACGTTTTTTCCAATTCTTAAATGGAATTCTGTATGTCCAAATCTTTTAGCCAAACCATGCAGTTCGCTAGTCATAACATTATTTCCTTCTCTTTGCGCTGCCAATGAAAGAAGGCTTCCTAGCGTCATTACTCCTTGCCCCCCAACCCCAGTTATTATTATATTAATCTCTTCATTTTCCTTTTTTTCGTTTCTATTGTTTTTAGATTTTCCATTCTCTTTTCCATTCGGCATTTTTAACCACCACAACTCAAGCTTTTTTATCTTCGCTTATTTTTGGTTTAATTGCACCATATGGACATATCTGCGAGCATACGGTGCATCCCCAGCACATGTCCTCTGAGATATAGTATTTATTCTCCTTTTTATCATAATGAATTGCAGGACATCCATATTCTATACATTTACCACATTTCTTACATAAGTCCTCATGAATTTGATAGATAGGTACTTTTATCTTGTTTTTCCTTGCGTTTCTCATAAACATTAATCTGCAAGGTTGTCTGTAAATAACAACCCTTACTCCTTTCTTTTCCTTTACTGCCTTCATTATTTCTTGAGATTTCTTAGTGTCAAAAGGATTAACTACAGACACATCTGCACCCATTGCCCTGCAAACTTCTTCTATTGATATCTTAGGTGCGCTTTCACCGCATCTTGTTCCGGTTCCAGCATGCGGTTGCTGTCCGGTCATCGCAGTTGTGCCATTGTCAAGAATGATTATTATCATATCTGATTGATTGTATATCGCATTTGCAACCTCAGGCAATCCCGCATGGAAGAAAGTAGAATCGCCCATAAATGAGACTACGGTCTTTCCAGTTGCCTTATGTATACCATGTGCAATTCCAGTTCCTGCACCCATGGAAATAATATAATCTTGCATATCAATTGGATTATAAATTCCTAGAATATAACATCCTATGTCTCCACCATACGTTAATCCTCTTCCTAAAACTTCTTTAGTGTTCCAGAAGCTAGCTCTATGTGGACAACCTGGGCATAAGATAGGATCTCTCTTAAATACATCGGGCGGTGTCTTCTTTTCTTCAATTGGAGGAAGGTTTAGGATGGAAACAATTGCATTCACAACCTTTTCAGTTCTCATCTCTCCTATTGGAGGAATAAGATCATTACCATGCACTTTAGTTTTCAATTCATTATCTGCAACCACAGATTTTATATGCTGGGCTACAAAATCTTCGATCTCTTCAACAACCAATACGTTTTTCAATTCAAATTCTTTAATAAATTCTGAAATCTTTTTCTTTGGATAAGGATAAAATGAAAGTTTTAGGATAGGCAATTTTATATTCAATCTATCACATGCCTCTAATGCATAATTGAATGACACCCCAGTTGCTATTATACCAAGCCCTCCTTTATCTCCTTTTATTACTTTGTTAAACTCAGATTTTTCGCTTTCCTCCTCTAACTTCAGCATTATATCATGAAGCTCTTTATGCCTGTCAATAATTCTTGGAGGCATGGTATTCCATTTTTCATCTTTCTTGAATTCTCCTTCCCCTAGACTCTTGCCTTTCTTTATTTCTCCAAGCTTGACAATTGACTTTCCATAAGCTACTCTCGTAGTCATTCTTATAATGACAGGAATTCCGTATTTTTCAGAGAGTTCAAATGCAAATTTTGTGAAATCCTTAGCCTCCTGTGAGTTGGAAGGCTCAAGCATTGGCATGTGTCCGATTTTTGCAAAGAACCTTGTATCCTGTTCGCTTTGGCCCGAACTCCAGCAGTTTGGATCATCTGAAAAAACAATAACCATTCCCCCTTTCACTCCATGATAAGCAAGTGGAAAGACGCTATCAGATGCTACATTGAATCCAAAATGCTTAAATGAAACCATGGATCTTAGACCTGAGAAAGCGGCTCCTGCTGCAACTTCTGCAGCTACTTTTTCATTTGTGCAGTATTCAAAATGAACTCCGGTTTCTTTTGAAATCTTACAAAATAAGTCTCCAACCTCTGAAACAGGCGTTCCAGGGTAGGTTGTAGATATAGAAATACCTGCTTCAAGTGCTCCCCTTACTATTGCCTCGTCTCCTAAAAGTAAAACATTGCCTTTCGGTTTGAGTACATCTTCCATAATTGATATTTAATGTGAAGATATTAAAATATTGGCTCAGCAGTTACTTCGATCATCAAAGTTTCCTCAGACTGGGACAGTATCGTCATCGCCAATAAGATTATGACGCTTTTATTTTTATTGCTTTTGTTTTTAGCTGGCAAAAATTTTATCTAACGCTTACTAATTCCATATACTCTGCAGTCATGCCCATTAATTCAAATTTTACATTCAAGTTTCCAGTATTGTTTTCAGGAATGCTGTTCAGATCTATGTAATATTGCATTCTTCTTAATTTTTCAGGTATGTAAATGGGGGCGCCATCAGATCTTTCACCGATCTTTTCAGTAATCAGAAGGCAAGCCTTCTGGACTTTGAAAACAGAGCCGTGATTGTTTATGAATTCTTCTACTTTGTTTTTGTTTGCATTGTTTGAAAATAGAATCAGATAGGAATCTGGGAATATGAGAGACAAATTATAGTCTGAGGCAATGCTTTCTATTTTTTGCCTGTCAAATGAATCTGTAATAATTCCCTTAGCATAAACTGTTGCATTAACGCCCGTTTCATTCAGCTTTGAGTTGAATTCATTGATTTCAGTTTGGTTCAGATCCCTGTTGAATGTTATTGCATCATTCTTAGTATAATTTATATCACTGCTGTTTATGCCTAATTCAATAATCCCATCCATATTCAGGTTCCTATCCTCCCATTTTATCTTTCCTACTATAGCATATAGATCATAGCATGCAAAACTTGCATTAACAATTCCATCTGCAGTTCTTGTAATCGGTTCTGCAGATATGGATTCAATTCCTTTATCGCTTATATATGCAACAAGGTCAACATCTATTTCCTCTCCTACTCTGCTAAATGGATCTAGATAAAGTCTGATATTGCCGGGTGCCTGTTTCGTTTCACTTCCATTTTGCAGATAGAAAGAGACAAGCCCATTAATAGTGCAGGAAGATTGAGCTAAGACATCTACATCTTCATTTATGTATGCATTCCTTATCTTTTCTATATTTGATTTAGAAGAGTATACTAAAACCCCTTTGTTTCCTATTATGTTTATATAATCAATATATCCTGCATCCTTTAATTCACTAGCTATCTTCTGTGTATTTTCATTCCAAGGCTGAATAATAATTTCATTTCCATACCCTGCTATCTTACATGTAGCGGCTGCTTTGCCCTGGCTGATGTTTGAAACAATTTCGCGGATGGTAGGAGTTCTTGTGAAATTATAGAACATAGATATTATGAACATAAGAGCTATGAATGCAACTATGTATCTTATCATTTCTTTTCTTTCCATTTGATCACTTCCTTTAGTTATGGGTAAATGAGTAAAAATATTAGTCTTTAAAGATTTAAAAGGCTTAACACCATATATATCTTATTCTTATTATCTGCAAATTATTATTTGCTAGAGAGGGATAATATGGCAATACAAATAGGAGATTTCATAAAGTTGAGTTATACAGGAATGCTGGAAGACGGATCAGTATTTGATACTACTGATGAAAAGCTTGCAAAGGAAAAAGGAATTTACAACGAAAGAGTAGTATACGCGCCAGTTCTTTTGATAGTTGGAAGACAACAGGTCATAAGAGGATTGGATGAGGCTTTAGTAGGGATGGAAAAAGGTGAAGAGAAAGAAGTAACCATTCCTCCTGAGAAGGCATTCGGTCAGATAAACAATGATCTTATAAACGTAATACCATTTTCACATTTTGAAAAGCAGAGAATTAATCCTGTTCCAGGAATGATTGTAAATGTAAATGGGAGAGATGGAATGGTCAGATCAGTAGGTGCAGGAAGAGTAATAGTTGATTTTAATCATCCATTGGCAGGAAAAACATTGAAATATAAATTAAAGATAGAAGACATCTTAGACACACCAGAAAAAAGAGTAAATGCATTATTTGAAGATTCTGGATTGACTGGTTCTGTCAAGCTTGATAAAGATACTGTGATTGTGGAAACAAAAGCAGATCCTTCTGAGAACTACATCTTTAGAAAGCAAACATTCCTTTCCTGGATAAGAGAGATAAATGAAGTAAACAAAATAAAATTCAATGAAGAATATGAGCTTGTATACAGGAAGCCAGTGGAAGGGCAGAAGACTGAAAAAACAAAATCTAAGAAGGAGTAGATAATTTCGGCAGATGTATAATATTATTTTAAAATATTGGGGTCGGTTTCATGTCTATAGTTTCAGAATTTAAAGAATTCCTGAATGAATATAAAGTTATGGGTCTTGCAGTTGCTTTCATAATGGGTGGAGCAATAACAACCCTAGTGCAATCTCTTGTGAACAACATAATAATGCCTATTTTCGGTGTGCTTCTTCCAAACGGAGAGTGGCAAACTGCAACATTTGCATTAGGTCCGATAAAGATCGGATGGGGAGCATTTTTAAGCGCATTGATAAACTTCATAATAATCGCTTTTGTAATTTTCATGATTGCAAAATATGTCATGAAGGAAGAAAAAGTGACAAAGAAATAGCATTCATTTTATATTTATTTTTTCCAAATGTCCATACTGAGATACCTTTCTCCTCTATCACATAGAATAGTTACTATATTCTTTTCTTTCATATCTTTTCTTTTTTGAAGTTCAATACAGGCGAATAAATTTGCACCCGATGAGACGCCACATAAAAGCCCTTCATTTCTTGCAAGTTCTCTTGCATATTTTATTGCATCCTTGCTTCTCACAGTTATTATTTCGTCGATAAGATCATAATCAAATATTTTAGGTACAAATCCTTCACCTATTCCTTGAATATCATGATGTCCTATCTTTCCTCCACTTAAAGCTGCGCATTCTTCTGGTTCAACTGCTATTATCCTTACATCTCTATACTTTTTCTTCAATACAGATGCAACTCCTCTTATAGTTCCGCCAGTTCCTACCCCCATAACAAATGCATCAATTTTACCATTTCTTTTCATCTGCTGCACAATTTCTTTCCCTGTTTTATAATGGGTCTTAAAGTTATCTGGATTTTCAAATTGAGATGGAAACCATGCTTTATCTTTAAGTTTCATCTTCATTTCTTCAAGTTTTTTTATTGGTCCAAACATCTCCTCTTTTGCAGGTGTAAGTATAACCTTTCCTCCAAATGCTTCTATCATTTGTTTTCTTTCTTTTGTTACATTTTCAGGCATTATCGCTACGAATTCGTATCCTAGTGCAGCAGAAACCATTGCAAATGATATCCCAGTATTTCCAGATGTGGCTTCTATTATTTTCATTCCATTTTTTAATTCACCTCTTTCTTCAGCTTTATGAATCATTTCGTGAGCAATTCTGTCTTTTAGACTTCCGCTCGGATTGAGATATTCAAGTTTTGCATAAATATTTGAGTTTTTGCTAAATTTTTCAAGTTTGACTAGAGGAGTATTTCCTATATTGTGAAGTATATCAACCATCTTTTCACCTTTTACAATTCTTTTTTTGTCTTTTATTAATTGTTTTAATGACAGTATTTTAAATTTATTTATAGAATTGAATTTATGTGTGAGATGTGTAATAAGCTTGATGATGAGCATAGAAAAAGAGTGGATTCTATTTTATTAAGAATCTCAGAGCATATAGAAAATTCAAAAAAAAGTTGGGACAAATGCGTTGCATTTTCAACTCCAGATTTTCCAAAGATATATGGGATTTGGTTTGAGCCAAGAATGCAGCTTCAACTGCCTTCAAATTTTTATCAGTCTATTATAGTTGATGGTCAGAAGTTAAGGAGTGATTGGACGTCAGGATGGTTGAGAGTAGTATCTTTTAACAATGGCTCACTTTTGCTTCTTGCTCATGGATTTGTCAAAAAAGAGGATAAAGAATATAACTTATTTCTTTATCAGATAGAATTTAAGAAAGAAGAATATAAAGTAATTACTGAAGGAAATAAAATTAGCATAAATGTTGACAATATTATAAAAGAAGGCATAGATCTGATTGGTGGAAATAAAGTTTACCATAAATTTTCATTTTCATTTGCTCACAATCCAACAGAAAGAGCATTTGTCCCAAGAGATAGAATTGAAAACAGCGGTCTCTTCAAATCTGTTTATCAAGGAAAAGTAGCACCAAAACCAGTTACATTTGATTGGTCAAATTATATTATTACAGTTCCCCATTTTGCATTCCATTCAATCCTTCATCAGCGATACAAAGATTTTGGATTTTCTTCTGCAATTGAAATGCAGCACAAAGTTACAGATGTACTAAAAGAGAGCTTATCTATTTTTGAAAAATAGCCCCGACCGGATTCGAACCGATGTCACGAGGTCCAGAGCCTCGTATCCTTGACCACTAGACGACGGGGCTAAGTTAATTTAAATTTATAATTGTATTATAAAATAGCGTGCTGATTTAATAAATTTATCTGAAACATGCAGGTTTTGGCCATTGTTTACTGTTTTTATGAAATCTTATGCATTCACAACAGATTCCATGTCTGGGGCAATCAATTTCAGGACAAGGACAATCTTTTTCATTTTCTTTTTTATTTGGACATGGGCTTCTCATAAAAACACCATAAATTATCCTAACGGTATTAAAAATTAATATTGTCTAGCAATATAAACTACATGTTTTGCAGGCTTTCCGCAAACCACGCATTTCTTGTTCCCAAAAGGTTCTTCAACTTTCCCTATAAGAGTTCCTCTTACTTTTCCGCCTTTCGTTTCATATTGTATTATGTCTCCGCATTCTTTTCCATCAGAGTCAACGGAACAGATATTAACTCTTGCATATGCCTTGTCGTTGTCAAGTATGTTCTTAATCTCTTGTATGGTTTCTGCATTCTTTATCTTTCCCTCTAATTTAGATATTGATTTCTGCTTCAATCTGATTCTCATCTGCTCCTTTTCTTCCTCTATAACTTTGATCAGATCTTTGTCATCTATTCTTTTTCTTGTTCTTTCATCTCTTGGAACAAGAGTGACAAATTTTTCATTAACTTCTTTTTCTCCGATCTCTATTCTGAAGGGCACTCCTTTAAGCTCCCAGTCAGCATATTTGTAGCCTGGCGTTTTGTCTCTTTCATCTAATATCACTTTATATCCTTTCTTTTCTAGTTTCTTTTTAATGTCTCTGCATTTCTTAATTATTAATTTATTGTCAGCCCCGCTCTTTACTATAGGAACTATTACTATATCTACTGGCGCTACAGAAGGAGGAATAACCAATCCTCTATTATCACCATGGATTGATATGATTGCAGCCATTATTCTCCATATTCCAGGCCCATAACATGTTTGATAGGCATGGAGTTCGTTGTTATCTTTGTCTTTGAATTTGATATTGAATCCCTTTGCAAAATTCTGTCCAAGGTAATGGGTGCTTGCAATCTGAAGCGTTTTTCCATCTGGCAGCAATACATCAGTCGCATATGTATGTTCTGCACCAGGGAATGTATCCCATTTTGGTCTTTGGAAGAACATGCATTCGATTCCTAGCTGTTCTTTTATCACTTTTGTTGATATCATCATATCCTTTATTATTTGTTCTCTTGCTTCCTTTTCTGTTGCAAATGCATCATGTGCCTCTATCCAAAGGAATTCTCTTCCTCTGAAGAAGGGACTTGTTTCTGCTTCATTTCTAAATACAGTGCAGCTCTGGTATAATTTGATAGGTAGATCAGTATAATCTCTTACCCATAGAGAATACATCTGATACATTGCAGTTTCACTTGTTGGTCTAAGCGCAAGCTTTCTGTTCAATTTTTCAGTACCTTTTTCAGTTATCCAGAATACGTTAGGAACGAATCCTTCTGCATGTTCTTTTTCAATTTCAAAATTTTCTTCAGGAATTACTGTAGGGAAGAGTGTTGGTTCATGGCCGTCTTTCTCAAGCTCTGCTTCAAATAAAGCATATAATTTTTTGAATATCCTCATTGCCCATGGCTTGTGAACAATGAACCCCTGCACGTTGTATCTATTGTCAACCAAATCTGCTGCATAAATAACTGTATTATACCATTCGCTGAAGTTCTTTTCTTTATCTTTGTCAAACTCTCTTCCAGCCATTGCCATGATAACACCTTTAAAAACATAAGCGTTAATATAATTAGTCAGAGAATATTTAAAAACAGTAATATAATAACCAATTATTTTGAGCAATACGGTGGTCCTATGGCATATGAAGGATATGTAGATTTGAAATATACTCCGTCAAAAGACGATTTAATATGCAGGTTTTATATGGAACCAAGGTATGGGATTTCATTTGAGAGAGCAGCTAGTGCAGTCGCAGCAGAATCAAGCATAGGGACGTGGACAGATGTTCAGACTTCAAAGCCATACATTAAAAGATTAGCAGCCCATGTTTTTCATTTAGACCCGCATTCCGGATATGTAGATATAGCATATCCATTAGATGCATTCGAGCCGAATAATATTCCTCAGATGCTTAGCAGTGTTGCAGGAAACGTATTTGGAATGAAGGAAGTAAACAATCTAAGACTTTACGATATAAAAATTCCAAAGAAAATGATGCAATGGTATGACGGACCAATGTTTGGTATATCTGGTGTTAGAAAATTACTTAATGTTAAAACAAGACCTCTTCTTGGAACAATAATCAAGCCAAAAATGGGTTTAAATGTCAGGGATCATGCGAAGGTTGCTTATGAAGCATGGCTTGGAGGATGCGACATAGTTAAGGATGACGAAAATTTAGCAAGTCAGAAATTCAATAATTTTGAGAAAAGAGTGAAAGAAACATTAAAATTAAGAGACAAAGCAGAGAAAGAAACAGGTGAAAAGAAGATATATATGCCAAATATAACCGCTTCAGGAAAAGAAATGGAAAGAAGAGCAAAATTTGTCAAGGATCACGGCGGAGAATACGTCATGGTTGATATAATCACAGTCGGTTGGAGCGCGTTGCAAGACTTGAGAGATTCAAATAACAAACTTAAGTTAGTAATTCATGAACATAGAGCAGGCCATGCTGCAATCACAAGAAATCCAAAGCACGGAATATCAATGCTTACAATTGCGAAACTTACAAGGATGCTCGGGTTTGATCAATTGCATGCAGGGACAATAGTTGGAAAAATGGAAGGAGGATTAGAGGAGGTTCAAGATGTTGTAAGTGCGTTAAAAGAAAAGGTAACACCTGCAAGAGAAAAAACATTCACATTAGGACAGGATTGGTATGGTGTTAAACCTTGCTTCCCAGTCGCATCCGGTGGTCTTCATCCCTTAATGTTTCCAGTAATTACAAAGTTTTTAGGTAAAGATATAATCCTACAGGCTGGAGGGGGAATACATGGTCACCCTCAAGGAACAAGAAGAGGAGCAAGAGTTGCGAGAGCTGTATTAGAGGCAGTAGATCAAGGAATAGCGCTTGAGGAATCAAAGGATCCATTGGTAAAAGAAGCAATTGAGATCTGGGGCAAACATAAGTTCTAAGATCCTTGATAAATTATTCTTTTTTAATTTTTTATAATCCTTTTTTATTTATCTCCAGTTAGTTAAGTTTATATATCTCTTTTTTGTAGTTTAATTATGGGAGAAATTGAATATAAAACCCCATATGATGCAGTTGAAGCTTTCAAATATAAAACGAATCTAGAATGGCCATTAACAAAAGCACTAATAGAAATAGGAAAAGATCTTTATAAAGAAGGTGGATTTTTTGTAGAACATAAATATATATTAAAAAATAATCTTCTTGTTTTTAATAGAAGCAAGGGTGCCGAATCAAATTTCTTCATTTTTGTAAAAGCAAAAAGTAAAAATGAACTTGATATCTTTTTAAGTAATCCATCAAAAGACAAAGATATTCCAAGAGAAGATCTGATTTTACATCATTCTATAAAATCATCAGACAAAGATGAGATAATCAAAGAAATTCGCAAAGTAATTGCAAAAATTAAAGCTTATTCTGAAATGAAGCCATTAAATGAATATTGGGGCAATCTACATTCACATATCGGCACTATTAATGGAGAGAGAGTCTGGGATGATGGAATAACAGAGGATGAGAACTGGTTCCTTCAATCAATGCTTTGGCATCATGACTTTCATGCGTTAACATCGCATAATTGGACACATAATGAGGAAAGATTAAAATTTATAGATGAGACGTGTTCTTCTGCAAACATTGTTTTTATCCCAGGTTGGGAGAATACTACAACAGTAAAAGACAGAGTGAAGTCACCACATATCCTGGTTCTTTGTAAGAACATTCAAACAGCAATGAAAGCTAAGTATGAATTTCTCTCAAAGAAATTAGAGGGAAAAGAGGGTGTGGTGACACCAGTCCTAGTGGGGGTGTCAGGTACTTATAAAAAACATTTACATTATCTCAAGGCTCTTCATGAAAATCTTGAAGCTGCTTTGATTATAGCTCATCCATCCTCGCAAAATGCTGGAATAGATATATTAGATCCATCCATCTTTGAATTAATAGGTGAAAAAGAAACTCTGAAAATACTTTTCAATTTTGCAGATGGTATAGAACAATTCAATTTTCACGAAGTAAAATCAGGAATGGCAAGAAATCCAACAATAAGTAAATTTATACCTAGGTTAGAAGGACAAAACAAACATCCTCTTTCACATATGGTTGTTAATTACTTTGCAGGCGAACACGGAAAGAAAATAGGTTTGCTAACATTTGCAAACCAAGATGACCATTATCAGCCAAATATAGATTCAAATTTAATAAGCGATTATTCATATGGATATAATTCACTGGTTCTTAAAGTTGAAACATTCAAGCATTTCCAAGCGCTAGCAAGAAAATTTAATTCAGAAGAATTTGTTCATGCTTTGATAAAAAGAAGAATGCCGAATTGCGAAGAGGAAATAGAAATAAATCCAGTTGCATTTTTAGAGATTAAAGAAAATGAAGACATTGATTTTTGGGAGAACAGAAAGAAATCAAAGATGGAAAAGATAAAGGAATGGATAAATACCCAGCCAGGATATTATTGGAATATAGCTAAGCTTCAGTTCAAATATTGGTTTGGAAACAAGGAGCAGAAGAAAGAAATTATGAATGAATTAGAAAAGGCAAAATCATATAACGAATCTCCTAAATAATTAACAAAGACTACTGATTCAATGATACACATTTAAATCTTATTATTAAAATATAAGCATTGTTAAGTTAATCTTATTTATAGTCTATATGCTGATTTTAATTCAAATGGTGGGAGATTGGATTATCCTGAGACAAGCAGAGAGATAAAAGTGCCTACAAATCCGATAGATAAGGTTATAGGTCAGGATGAAGCAATAAAATATGTAAAGATTGCAGCATCTCAGAAAAGACATATCCTTTTGGTAGGAGCTCCAGGAACAGGAAAAAGCATGATCGCACAGGCAATGGCATCCCTTCTTCCAAAACCAAATTATGAAATTTCTGTTCTTGATAATCCAGAACATCCAGAAAGACCAATTCTAGAAATTCGCTCTAGACTTGATATAGAACATGAAAAGAAAATTCCAAAACCGAAAATAGTAAAACCGGTGGACGTTCCAATTGTAGTAGCTGAAAGATTGGGTCTTAGGTGCAAAAGATGTGGTTTTTTAAGCAAACCCGAGATATCCTCGTGTCCAAACTGTGGGGCCGACAAATATAAAACCCATACTTCTCCATTTGATGATATTGTTTTCGGCGGTTCTACTAGAGAAGATAAAGTTTTTTCTTCAGAATATATAAATGGTGTAGAGCAAAAAGTAATGTACGAGTATAAAAAAGGAAACATCTACCTTTATGATGAAGAGGCGTTGGCAGCAAGAGAACATGCTACCGTCCAGAGGAATATAATAGTTCCTTTAGAGAGATCTCTTTTTGTCCAGGCAACCGGGGCTTCTGAAACAGAGCTTCTTGGAGATGTTAGGCATGATCCGTATGGGGGACATAGCGAGATAGGGACAAAGCCATTCAAAAGAGTGGTTCCAGGAGCAGTGCATGAGGCTCATGAAGGGGTTCTTTTCATAGATGAACTTTCAAATTTAGGCCCGCTTCAAAGGCATCTTCTTACTGCAATGCAGGAAAAGAAGTTTCCAATAACTGGCAGGAATCCAACAAGTTCTGGAGCATCTGTCAGAGTTGACAACGTTCCATGTGATTTCATTCTTGTTGGTGCACTTAATTTTGCTGATGTAGGCACATTACTTCCACCATTGCGTTCAAGAATTCTTGGAAATGGATTTGAGGTTTTAATGAATACAGTAATGGAAGACAATGAGAAAAATGTAAAGAAGCTTATGCAGTTCATAGCTCAAGAAATATTTGCAGATGGAAGAATTCCTCATGCTAATGCAAAAGCAATCGAAGCAATAATAAATGAGGCAAGAAGAAAAGCAAAGCTTTATGACAACAAGGAAGGATTGACATTAAGATTAAGAGACCTCTCAGGTATAGTCAAGCTTGCAGGTGATTTTGCAGTAATTGATGGAGCCGAACTGATAGAAGAAAAGCATGTTGCATTAGCGATAGAGAAAGCAAAGCCAATCGAACAGCAGATGCAAAAGAAGTATGGTTCGATATGGAGAACCAGTGCATCAGATTATGGTGTCTCTAAGGCGCCAGATGAGCATATATTCTAAAAACACATACATATTTATCTTACAAATAAAATAATTTCACATAAGTGTTTTTATTCTAGGATTACATTAAAATTAAATATCTTTTCGACATATAATATTACATTATTCGGCCCTGTAGTCGAATGGTTAAGACGCCACTCTGACACGGTGGAGATTCGGAGTTCGATTCTCCGCGGGGCCACTCAACTTTTTCTTTAAAGAAAATCACCTAAATGAAATAAGATAATCAGATTTCACATTTTAGATTTTCTCTTCTAATTATTTCTCTTGCTGCAATCAATCCAGTAACAGCAGCAGTTACTATTCCTCCACTTACTCCAGCACCGTCTCCCACAGTAAAGAGATTTTCGATCTGTTTGCATTCCATATTTTTGTTTATATCTAATCTTACAGACTTGAACTTAATCTCTGGCGCATACAATAATGTATGTTCTTGATTCACTCCAGGTATAACTCCAGATAACATATCTAATCCCTCAACTATGTCATTTACAATTCTTTCAGGCAGTGCCATGCTTATATCCCCTGGAGTCACTTCTTTGTTTGTGGGCTCAACATAGCTCTTTTCAATCCTATCCCAGGTGCTCCTTCTTCCTTTCTTAAGGTCACCAAGTCTTTGAAGTATGGGTTTTCCACCACCGATAGTAGTTGCAAGCCTTGCGATGCTCTCCCCATATAGTGTTGTGTTTTCAACCGGTTCTGTTAATTTCACTCTGACTAGGAATGCAAAATTAGTATTGTTTGATTTTTTATCCTTCATACTATGGCCATTAACTGATACGAAGTCACCATAGTTTTCAGTTATAACGAAGCCTTTAGGGTTGGTGCAAAAAGTTCTTACAAAATCATCATATTTTTTAGTGGTTATGTGAAACTTAGGATCCCAGTTTATGGAAGTAACTTCCTCCATAACTTCATTATTTACCTCAACTCTTACTCCAATATCCAAAGGACCATATTCATAGTTTATTCTGTACTTATTTGCTAAATCAAGAAGCCATCTTGATCCAGCTCTACCAGGTGCAAGTATCACATAGTCAGCATTGATCTCATGCTCTTTACTGTTTTCAACTATCAATCCTTTTATTTTATTATCTTCTATTATCAGGTCTTTCGCCTTTGTTTTTATCTTTATTTCCACTCCGTTCTTTTCCATTTCTCTTTTTATATTTTGAACAACAGATGGAAGATGATCTGAGCCAACATGCTTCTGTTTTATAGGGATATACTTTATTCCTGCCTGCATCGCCTTTATCCTTAATTCCTCTGCCTTATTGTTTACTTCTGCCTTAGTTTCCACTCCATTCTTAACCAAAACATCATCTACATAAGCAATCAACTTTTCAGCATCGCTTCTGCTTGTGAATTCAAGCATGTTTCCTCCTATCTCTGGGTCCAAGTTTATCTTTCCGTCAGAAAAAGTTCCGCTTCCACCCATTCCTTGAATGTAATGTGGTGCTGCAGTAGATCCTCCATCTTTGATCTTTTCAGATCTTTCTTTTATGTCTTCTCCCATCTCAATGAGAGTTACATCTAAACCTGCATTTCCAAGAAGATATGAAGCAAACATACCAGCTGGACCAGCTCCGACTATAACAACTTTTTTCATAAGGATCCAGACTTCTATTAATAGAAATTTATTTTAATTTATCTACTCCACAATACAAATTTTTCATATCAATTTTTATAAAACAGCAAGGTATAAATATTGTTTTGAAGTTAATATTTTAGTTGGTTCTACCTTAATTTTGTGATATTATGGCAGAGATAACAGTTATTGTTGTTGGAAACATAGGTTCAGGAAAATCCACTTTTCTAAGGACACTTGAAGAGAAGAAAACAGGCTTCAGGCTTCTTCCTCTTTTAAGCATGCCTGGAGAGATAAAAGTAGAAAAAGAATCTCCAGAAGTTTTAGAAATTGTTGACAAGAAGTTCTATCCCGCATTAAGAGAAAAGAATAGGGACATGCTGTTTGTTGCAGAGTTAGACATATTAAAGGCAAGGATAAGGCAGATGCAGGCAAACATGAGACAAGGAGGAATAGTTTTCAACGAGAGATGTCCTTATGAAGATAGATATGTATTCGTTGCTAATTTGAACCAATCTGGTCTTTTACTTAAGGAGCATTATGAGATTTACAAAAGAGAATATGAATATAGCATGAGATCAGTATCTCCTCCTGATTTATTGATTTATCTTTATACTAAACCAGAGACTGCATTCAAGAGAAGAATGGATGAGATAAGAAGAGGGACAGGAGGCCTCCCAAGCGAATCAGGACTGACATTGGATTACATAAGGCAGCTGCATACATACTATGAGAATATGATAAATGAAGAGATTCCGAAAGAGATTCCAAATTACAGGGATGTTATTTTGATAATCGATGCGGATAGGGACTTTAGTCCCAAGGATCTTATTCGTTTCCATAACTATATAGAAGAGAGAGCGCATAGACTTCTGATGAAAAGAGGTTTTTATAGCAATTCAAAATCTATATACAGACAAAAATAATCTTATATACGAGAGTGTGTTAGAATGGCGGAAGTAATAATAGGTGTGATGGGAGGAATCGGAATAGGAAAATCTGAATTCATTAAGTCAATGAAAAAAAGAAGATTCAGCTCTCAACTTCCATCAATGCTAGTGACTCCTGGAGAATTGAAAGTATATGAAGAATCAAAACAGGTCAAGGACATCGCAGCTTCTGTTTTTTATCCCGCACTCAAAAGAAATGATAAATATGCATGTTTTGCTGCAGAGATAGCAATGCTCAGCGCAAGAGTAGATCAGATGCTTCAGGCATCAAAAGAAAATGGAATAGTTCTTGTTGAAAGAATTCCAGAAGAAAATAGATTTGTTTTTTTCGAGAACGATTATAAATCAGGTATATTTGGTGATCCAAATAGTAAGATTGCAAAATCATTCTACCAAAGTTATTCTGCTACTTATCAATATCTAAAAAATAAAATCCCACCTGTAAATGTTTTCGTATATCTGGATGTTAAACCAGAAGTTGCATTAAAAAGAATAAAAGAAAGAGGAAGGAAATCAGAGAGAGGTATTGATCTCACTTATTTGAAGAACTTATATTCACTCTATCAAAGATTGATTGATGAAATTTTACCCGATATGGTTCCAATGTATGGGCATAGATTATTAAGAATAGATGCAAATAACGATATGAGCGATGAGGATTTGAAGAGATTTCATCTTCAGATAGAGGAAAGAATAATTAAGTCATTGCAACTACAAGGGTGGAGACTAAAAAATCAATAGCAAATATAATGTCAATATAACAAACATAAGAAAAAACAGCAATAAATTAATAGCAGAATGGATTCAAATGATTTATATTTTTTTTGTAAATTTATCTAATTGGTTTTTATGGCATTTCTTCATATCGCTATAGAGGGAATATCTGGAAGTGGAAAAACAGACCTAGGATCTCTTTTAGAAAAGCCACCACTTGTATTTTCATTTACAAGAGGGATTGAATTTCCAGAAGGAGTGCCAGAAGTTAAATTTTTTAGGGAAAGAGCAGATCAAAATCCTTTTTTGAAGGATTTTTATGAGAGTGGAATGAAAGAATCTTTTGCGTACGCTTCTCAGATGTTTTATCTAAACGCAAGATTTGTAACAAATATGAATATTAAATCATATCCAGGTATAGCTCTTGAAGACAGGTCAATTTATGGCGATCTTTTATTTGCTAGGAATCTTTATGAAATGGGAAAACTAAGTAAAGAAGCATTCAATGAGTATTGTAGACATAGAGAATCTATAATGAAGATATACGAGATTAAAGAACCAGATGGAATAATATTTTTAGATATAAATGTAGATACTTGCTTAAATGAAAGGCTAAAAAAGAGAAGGACTGGGGAAGCGTTGGATTATGACTACTGGGGAAGATTGATAAATGAATATAGGCAGGAGTTTCGCAGCCTTTCAGAAAAGATACCTACAATATGGATAGATGCAAATACTGATTTCCTTAAGAATGAGAACTATGTTAGAAATGTCACAAGAAAAGCAAATAATCTTCTTAAAAGAATAATAGAAAAAAGAAAGAGGGAAGAGAGTATAGTACAGGAAAAGCTGCCATTAGATGTCAAAAGACCCATTTCTACAGCAGTTCAAAAGCCACTTCTCTGATTTCATTTATTAATAAATAATATATTAAACTTATTTTGCGTTTAACTATTTTATATTGTTTTATAAAACATGTGCTATAAGTAAGTATGCCAAAAGTAAAACAGTTGCAATCAATGAATATTTCAGAGTCTTTTTACCTACCTCTCTATTCAGCAAAAATGCAGTTACTGTAGACGTTGCAAAGCTTCCAATTATTGCAGTTGCTATTGAGAGAAGGAGCTCTTTTTGACTTATCGCAGTATATACGCTTCCCAAGGAAAGCATGGTATATCCACTGCTTATTGTTGAAGCAATGAATGAAACGATTGGTAGGAATTGAGGAAAGTTCTTTGCGCTTAATTGAAATAGGATCAATGCAGCTATCAAGAAAAGAGTTGCATATGCGCTGTTTATTACAGTTATTGGTTTTTCTATTGTATATTTCTTCTTTTTGGACGTCCTTTCCTTCAAAACAAGCAAAACAAACATCCCTGCTATAAGCGCGAACAATGGAAGAACCTTATTGATCATGTCATTCATCACTATTACTACCAACAGACTATTTCTAAGTATGCTTCCAAGCATAGCAGAGATTACGCCTTCGCTGCTTATTCCCTGCTTTGTTTTATTTAATTGATATATGGAATATGTTGAGTTTATTATCCCTCCAATGAAACCAGTTACACTTACATTTTCTCTTCTAAAAATCCTGTAAGCTAAGAATGCAAAGAAATTCAATAGAGTTACAATCAGAAAGAATGCAAACACTAGAAATAGATCCAAGCTTATTCCATAAATCTCAATTGGTTTTTGTGGCAATATTGGAAAGAGGATGAATAGTATTATCCCTATCTGGATTAATTCACTTATTTCTTCATCTGTCAAAAGCTCGATTGTTTTTTCTAATTTTTTTCCAATAGCAAGTGTTCCAATAATTAAAAATGCAGATGCAGCGGCTTCCCATACGAGTCCACTTCCAACCATTAGTCCAGAAAGGAAAAGAATCGGCATTAGATAAGAACTTATTTTATCTGGGCCATTCTTCTTTTCTGCATTTTTCAGCAAATCATATGTAAGTGCAAGCACCATTATAAATCCAAGCATTGGAAAGAACTCAGAAAATGGAATTTCAAATAGGATAGACATTGCACTTATACAGCCAAAAATAGCTGAGAAAGAAAAAGTCTTTATATCTATATAGTTTTTTGTTGTTCTCTTTCTCTCTAATCCAATTAGAGTTCCAATTGCAGCTGCAATGATTAACCTTGCTATTGCTTCATAAGTGGTTATAAGCATCAAATCTGCCTCTTAATTTTTCTATGCATCGTATTACTTTTTATTTATTCTTTTAACTATCTCTTGGCAAAGCTTCTTTGGATCGTCACTATTTTCTAATAGCGTTCCAATTTGTATGATATCTGCGCCAGCATTAACAACATTTTCAGCTTCCTGAGGAGTTTTTATTCCACCTGCAATTATAAGCGGGATATTTATTGTTTTCTTTACCATGGATATCATTTCAAGAGGGACATGTCCTACTTTAGATGCTGACCCTACATCCATAAGTATGAACTTTGATCCAAGATATTCACCAGCCAGTGCTAGCGCAGCTCCTATCTTAGGTCTGTCACGAGGCACAAGATTAACATCCCCCACCCAACCTACAGAACCACCTGGTTCAACAACAATATATCCAATGGATAAAGGTTCTATTCCCATCTGTTTTATAACGGGAGATGCAAGCATCTGCGCCTGGCTTATCCAATAAGGATTTCTGGAATTAAGAAGAGACATGAAATATACTGCATCTGCATATTTAGTAAGGGTTGCAATGTTTCCTGGGAATAATACAACAGGAACCTTTACCTTTTCCTTAATCTTCTTTACAACCATATCTAGAAGCTCTCCTTGAACTCCTATTGAACCGCCTACAAGTATTACTGCCGCCCCTCCTTCTGCTGCAGCAATAGCTGTTTTTATTGCATGTTCTATATCTTTATAATCTAGCGGGTCTATCAATGCAAACAGAAGTTTCTCTTTTTTGTTTAATCTCTCTTTGATGTATTTTTCAACTTCATATTTCATTTAAATTACCTCCGACTCTTTATAATTCTCTTTTTCTAATTCATCTTTTTTGGTTTTCTCTATCCTATTAGTATTTTTAGATTTATAAATATCTACTATTTCTTTAATCCCCTGCATTAAAGGTATTACAGGCGTCCAACCAAGCGCCTTGTTTGCTCTTTCTGTATCAAAAACCCTATGAGAAGCCAATACATTTATGTCTTCGCTGCTTATAGATGAACCAATTGTTAGGATCTTTCCAATTGTTGGCGGGATTCTCAATGGAGAATATTTCTTTTCAAGTAACTCTGCAACGTAAGAATATATTCTTTCTTGAGTCATTGTTCTATTCTCCACTATGTTGAATGTTGCGTTGCTTATGTTTGATCTAGATGCAAGTATTATTGCCTCAGCAACATCTTCTGCATGTACAAATGGGATTACATTTTTTCCATCTCCAAAAACAGGCATCATTCCTTTATCTATCATTTTCACTACTCTTGCATATGTCTTGTAATAGGTTTTACCATATATAACGCCAATTCTTAGAATTATGTAAGGAAATGAGCCATAGTAAGAATTAATAACTCTTTCAGCTTCGAGCTTTGATTTCGCATATAAATCAGTAGGATTTGTAGGGGTTTTTTCAGTTACAGGATTTTCTAAAGGCTTCTTTCCGTATACTCCAGTTGTGCTTGCAAATATAAGTTTTTTGTTGAATTTTGCACATGCCTCAGCAATTGTTTTAGTTCCTTTTATATTCACTTTTTCAAGAATTTCCCAATTTCCGCTATAATCTATAATTCCAGCAAGATGTACCACTACATCTGCCTTTGCAACTCCTTTTTCTATCGCATTCCTGTCATTTACATCCCCTACTATAATCTCTACATCCTTCATGGCCGGAAGTTTTCTTTTCTCTTCTTCATTTGCCACCAGCAATATCAAATTTTGGTGTCGCTCATATAGCTTCTTTGCCAAAACAATTCCAAGCCTCCCGCTTGCTCCAGTTATAAAATAATACATCTAATCACTCAGTTGCTAAATTAAGCTGATAAGAAAACATTAATTATAGGATACTTAGATTTAATATCTTTTTCCTTCTATAATTCTAATAATAAATTAATATCTTGCTTATTTCAAATTATAAAGATGATTATATGTCACTCAGACAACCAATAGTTTCAGTTTTAGGTCATGTAGATCATGGAAAAACGAGTATTCTTGATAGCATTCGTTCAACTACAATGGCATCAAGAGAAGCAGGAGCAATAACTCAGCATATAGGTGCAAGCGAGGTACCTGTTTCTGTTATAAACGAAAGATGCAGCCCTCTTTCAAAATTCATGAAAATCAACCTTACTATTCCAGGGTTACTTTTCGTAGACACTCCGGGCCATGCAGCATTTACAAATCTAAGAAAAAGAGGGGGAAGCATAGCTGACATTGCAATACTTGTGGTAGATATAGCTCAAGGATTTCAGCCGCAGACAATAGAAGCGCTTGAGATATTAAAGGAGTACAAGACTCCGTTCATAGTTGCTGCAAATAAGATAGATCTGATAACTGGTTGGAGGACAAAAGAAAAATCATGTTTTCTCGAATCCCTGCCTTCTCAAAGGCAGGAAGTTCAAAATGAATTAGATTCAAAGATTTATGAATTAGTGGGAGAGCTTTCAAAATTCAATATCCAATCTGATAGATTCGATCGCGTAACAGATTTTACTAAAACAGTAGCAATAGTACCAGTTAGTGCAAAAACGCAAGAAGGAATTCCAGAGCTTCTCATGATGATTTCAGGGCTTGCACAGAAATTTCTCGAATCACAGCTCGAATCAAAATTAGGTCCTGGAAAGTGCAGCATAATGGAAGTAAAATTCGAGAAAGGTCTTGGAGTAACAGCGGACGTTATCCTTTATGAGGGAGTAATAAGAAAAGGTGATGAAATAATATTTGCAACCAAGAGCGGAATAAAAACAACAAAAATAAGGGGCCTTCTTAAGCCAAAGCCTTTGATGGAGATGAGAGACGTAAAAGAAGCGGCAGATAGATTTACTTACGTGGATGAAGTTTATGCAGCTTCTGGAATAAAGATATTTGCGCCAGATCTCGAAGATGCATTGCCGGGTTCGTCTCTTTATGTAGTTGGAAAAGATTCAGATTTAGAGAAAATAAAGTCTGAATTAGAAGAGGAGCTAAAAGAGATCCTTATTAAGACTGAAAACGTAGGAATGATAGTAAGAGCAGATACGCTTGGTTCTCTGGAAGCAATAATAAAGCTTCTTGAATCTGATAAAACAATAGAAGCAAAGATAAGAAAAGCCGATGTGGGTCCAGTTACTAAGGCCGATGTTCTAGAGGCATATTCTGTAAGGCAACAAGATAGATATTCTGGAGTCATTCTTGCATTTAATGTATCTGTTGATCCTGAACTTGAAACAGAGTGTCAGCAAAAAGGAATTGGAATCATAAAGTCAAACATAATATATTCTCTTCTCGATCAGCTCAAGCTTTGGAAAGAAGAAGAAAGAAAAAGAGAGCAACAAGAGGCAGTTTCACAATACACATTTCCTGCTAAGATTAGATTTATACCTGGATATGCATTTAGGTCAAACAAACCTGCAATATTTGGTGTGGAAGTTCTGATTGGAAGAATAAAGCAAGGAGATACATTGATAAAAGAAGATGGAACAGAGATAGGAACCATCAAGAGTATCCAGGTTGAAAAACAAAGCAAGACAGAACTTAAAGAAAAGGAACAGGCAGCAATTTCAATGGATGAGCCAACTATAGGAAGGCATATATTTGAAGGAGAAGTGTATTATACAAAGGTACCATTAAAAGATGCCCTTATTCTAAGAGATAAATACAAGTCACTATTGACAGGCCAGGAGCTAGATCTTTTGGATTTGATAATTAGGCTTACAAGAAAGTAATTCTTTAAACAGAAAGAATTAATATATTAAAAGACACCAAAGAAGGTCATTCTACTACGAATGCAACTTTGCATACTATTCTATATTCTTCTATTTCTCCTTTTTTATTGCAATGAACCTTTTGATCTACTATATGAATTCCAGTTATTCCTCTTATAGTTTTCGATGCTCTTTTAACAACCTGTCTTAATGCATCATCGAACGATTTGTTTGATGTTCCGATCAATTCCACAACTTTCAATACAGTCATTCATTCACCCCACTCATACTGCAAATGCTGATTTAAACAACATTGCAATAGTAATGCTTAAACGCTCAGTTATAAAAGTTTTGCGTATAAATATAATTATGCCAAAAAAGGCCATTGATTCTAAAAAGTTGATTTCTAAAATTCATTTTATTTCAGAGAGAATATCAGATCTACCTCATTCTATTTTTTCTAAGTTCATAGGGCTTAAAGGAAAGAATATAATATCTTTAGGCCCTGGAGAGCCAGACTTCGAAACTCCTAAGCATATCAAGGAAGCAGCAAAAAAGGCATTAGATGATAACTATACCCATTATGCTCCTACTGCAGGGTATCCTGATCTTTTAGAAGAAATTGGAAAGAAACTGAGGAGAAAAAACAACATAAAGCTGGATGATCCAACAAAACAGATATGCGTAACTGCAGGTTCAACAGAATCTTTACTTCTTTCTATGTTATGTTCATTTGATTCTACTGAAAAAGTTTTGATTCCAAATCCTGGCTTTGCAACTTATGGTCCAACTTTAGAAACAGTAGATGTGGTTCCCGTTCCATATTACCTTTTTGAAGACGATGAGTTTGATTTGAATTTAGATGAAATAAAAAAGAAGATAACACCAAGAACAAAAGGTATAATAATAAATTCTCCATCCAATCCAACCGGATCAGTATTCTCAAAGTCAAAACTTGAAGAACTTGCAGATATTGCAGTTGAGCACAATCTCATGATAATAAGCGATGAGGCATACGAGGATTTGGTCTTCAATGGGAAAAAGCATTTTTCAATCGCTTCTCTTAACGGAATGGAAGAGTATGTACTTTCGAATTTCACATTTTCAAAATCATATGCAATGGCAGGATTTAGAATAGGCTATGTTGTAGGACACGAAAAGCTAATATCTCAGATGTCTAAAATTCATCTTTATACTTCAGTTTCCGCATCTTCTATATCACAACGCGCAGCACTCGCAGCACTTAAAGGACCGCAGAGTTGCGTAAAAGAAATGACAAGAGAGTATGATAGAAGGAGAAGATTCATAACTAAAAGAATAAACGAAATAAAAGGATTTGAGCTTAAGAAAATTCCAGAAGGTGCATTCTATATATTTCCAAAAATAAGATTCGATGAATTGGAAAAATACCCATATAAAGATGGTTCTTCAGAGAAATTCTCTCTCTGGTTACTTGACAAAGTAAAGGTAATTACAATACCTGGTATAGAGTTTGGTTATAAAGGCGAGGGATTTGTAAGGTTGAGTTATGCAACAAACATGAAGTTGATAGAAGAAGCAATGGATAGATTGGAGAAATTATTGGGTTCAAAATAGCTGTAAATTTTAATGTTCATTTTATAACTGTAATTCGATATTAGGGTGAAATCATGGTAAAAGGATTATTAAAAAAAATTAAATTGGGGAAAAAGAAGAATAATTCAAAGAAGAAGCACCATAAGATAAAACATATCATAAAGAATATAAGAGCTAAGATTTCTTCAAAATTACCAAAAATAAAGAATCTAAAAGAGAAAAAGATTTTAAGCCAAATAAAACTAAGCAAGGGTATTTTACCAAAACAATTTGAAGTAATAACTCCAGATGGTGTTGATATAAAACTAAACTTTTATGATACTCCAAATACTGATAAAGGAATAATACTCCTTCCAGTTTTAGGAAAGACTAAAGAATCAATGGATAGTTTAGCTCAGTTTGTATGCAAATTAGGATATAAAGCAGTAGCAGTCGATTATAGAGGACACGGCGGTAGTGCATTGAATTGGCAATCTTTTAGATCTAAAGATTTTGCAAATATGGTTTATGATGCAAAAGCAGCAAAGGAATTTCTTGCAGCTCACAAAACAAAAGCAATAGGTATAATTGGAGCAAGTATAGGTGCAAATGTAGCATTGAATTATTTGGCAATGGATCCACAGATAAAAACTGCAATACTTCTTTCTCCAGGTATAGATTACAGGGGAGTTAAAATAGATTATTCCATCCCAGACATAAAAGTGCCAATTTTTATTTTTGCTAGCAAAGGAGATCAATATTCTTTTGTAAGTACCCAGCACATCCAGAAGTTATGTGGATCACCAAACATATGTGTTGATTTTTTGGATGGAGAGATGCATGGTATGGAGTTACTTTCAGATAGAAAAACAAGAAACTACATCTTAAACAAAATGGAGGCATGGTTAAAGCAATATGTAAAATGATGTAATGGATTTTAATAATCAAAGAAGAGAGTAATAAGTCATCTTATTTTATGTTTTCTTGCATACATATAAAGAAATTGTTGTGCTAGTCCTGCATTTCCATTCCATTTATGGATTGCAAATTCTCTAATATCTTTATCGGTTATTTTATCTGTTTTTCTTCCGTTTTTTTCAAGATATTTTCTTATCTCTGTGCCATACAACTTTATCATAATCCTACCTATCCATACGTCTATCGGAAATGCCTCTCCTTTTCCATAGCCAAACAACAAAATACAGTCTGCAATTTTTTCCCCTATACCTGGCAACTTTGTTAATTTTTCTTTTCCAGTTTTATATTCTTCTTTTTCAATTTCTTTAAACCACTTTTCAGAAGTTCTTTTTGCTATTTGGTGTAAATATTTATCTCTAAAACCAAGACCACATTTTCTTAGCTTATACAAATCAGATTTTCTTATATCTTTTATAGATGGAAATAGATATAGTCGTTGTTCTTTGTTTATTTCTGTTCCATGTGTTTCCTTTATCTTTTCAACAATTTTTTCTATTCTAGGAATATTTGAAAAGCTACTGCACACAAATGTAGCAGTACAGTACCACGGTTCTTGTCTGATGATTCTAAGTCCTTTGAATTCTTTTATTGCGTTTTTTAGTATTCTGTCTTTGGAAAGTTCAACATAAATATCTTTGATTTTTTTTGAAGGAATGTCTAATGTGAAATATTTCTTTATCTTCTTTTTAATATCTCTATCTTTTCCATATAATAGTTCGAATTCTAATCTGTTTGATTTTTGCCTTAACTTTACAAGATTGCCATAAATCTCACCAATCCACCATTCATTCATTCTTTTCCATCCAAAAACCTGTCCACTGCTCAGCGTCACGTTTAAATCAAATAGTTCTACTATGATAGTTCCTTTGTTTAAAATTCGAGATCTAATGGACATATCTACACCGTATTATTAGATACATAACTTGAGAGAGGAACATATAAAATCATTTACATAGATATATCTGCATGCTTAGTTATATACTTTACGCCAAAAAGTTGGAAAAAAATATATTTCATTTTGCCATAACCTCAAAAGGAAATGCAGTTATAAAAACAAACAGAGAGCTGTCTCCAGGATCTTGGTTTGATATATCAGGAGAAGTAGTAAAAATAGATGAAGATACGGTTGAAATTTACCCAAACAAGATTGAGTTTGTCCAAAAACCAGAGAAAAATGAGATGAAATCGATTCTCAATTTCATAAAAGAAAAATCAAAGCCAAAAAGTACTAAATTCTTTTTTGAAAATCAAGATATGGAGATGTTGTCATCTTCTATTTATAGCGCTGCCAAATATATAAAAGAGGCTTGCGTACTTAAAAGACCGATAATAATAAGATATGATACAGATCAAGATGGTCTAACAGGAGCAGTTTCTCTTTTTTATGCATTAAAAGATTATTATAATATAAAATTTATACCTCAGCAATTTCCATTTTATAATAGGTTAGATTTTGAAGAAGACAAACGATATATAGAAAATTTAGAGGCAAAACATCTTCCACCAGTATTGATAACTGTTGATTTTGGATTCAATCCTGAAAGCGAAGAAGCCTATAGGCTTGCGAAAGACTATGGATTTTCAATTCTTGTTATAGATCATCATCCACCACAAAAACCAGCTATAAAAGAATTATTTGAAGAGATCGTCTCCCCCTGGCTATTTAATATAAAAAATCCATCTTCATATACCGCAGGATTATTGGCAACAGAAATAGCAAAGAAGATAGGAAATATTAATGAGAAAACAGCTGACAAACTAATTAGAATCTCTTTAACTGCAGATAGAAGTAAGATATACAACCCAACAAAATCTGATCTGAAAAATTCAGAAGCGGTGGGTTATTTCATTGGTACCTCTGCATACGAAAATAATATCACGCAATATGCAAAGGCGATAGAAGATGAAGAAATGTTGGATTTTGCCTATGCACAATCTCAGGAAAAAATTCAGACCTTCCTAGAAAAAGCAAAGAACACTACTAAGTCAAAAACAATAAATGGAATAACTTTTTTCTTTGTTGATGTTACAAAGTATATAAAGAAAGGTTCATACCCAAATAAAGGTTTAGCAGCAAACATTATGGCAGATTTATTAGGAAATAGAAAAACCCCAACAGTTACAATCGTTTATACTGGAAGGAATATTAGTTTCAGATTGAATCAGGCAGCGCTTGAATTTGGATTAGATCTTTCAAAAGCAATTTCGAAATTGAAAAGTGAAGTGCTTCATGGTATAGAATCTGGTGGAGGACATAAGGCAGCAGCCGCACTTAGATTAAAACAAGGGTATCTTAAAGAGGCGCTTGATAAAATCGTACACTACATAGCAGAACAAAATCCAAAATAATCTCTAAAAAGATAAATTAAAAATTTTATTTAGCTTATATTTATTGAAGGGGATATTGCGTAACCAGGCAGCGCGGCAGGCTCCAGTTTTTGGGAATGCCTCTTGCCTGTACTGCTTTCTAGGATAAATTTCCTGGGCAGTCAGCGGGTATTCTGACTCGGGTCAAACCGGGGATGATCTGTAACGGGAGCTATGATTTGATGATTGCTCCAAAAGAAGATACCTGCAAGTCGGGGTTCAAATCCCCGTGTCCCCATTTTTTTTCTAATTCATCTAATAAAATTTTAATCTTCTCAATAGATTTTGATTTCATAATTTCTTCTCTTAATTTACTTGCATTCTTCATTCCTTTGAAAATTTGAGAGTAGACTAATTTTATGTTATTTAGGTCTATTAAACCTAGATTTTCACATATTTTATAATATTCTAGAGCTGTTTCAATTCTCTCTTTGTTCATAAGTTCATTCTTACCTTCAAATACTCTTGGGTTTTGAAGCGCAGCCCTTCCGATCATTATCCCACTGCAAAATCCATTTTTTATTTTTTCTTTTCCTTCTTCAAGATTTCTCACATTGCCATTTCCAACTACAGGTATTTCCATCTCCTCATGTGCTGTTTTTATGAGATCCCAATCGACATTTCCTGAATACCCTTGCTTTACAGTTCTTCCATGAACAATAAGAAAATCAGCACCTGAATCTTCTATACCTTTATAGAATTCAATCGTTTTTTCCTTTTCACTAAAAATTCTTGTCTTAACTGAAACAGGAAGAGTTGTTTCTTTTTTACATTCCTTAATTATTTGAAAGAGGAGCTGATAATTTTTCATAAGAGCGCTTCCAGCACCTGTTTTCATTGTAGTATGTGAAGGGC
>JAVZRC010000006.1:0-39809 GCA_038880755.1 Candidatus Micrarchaeia archaeon | reverse complement strand
CCTTTGCCACTACATATTTTATCAAAGGATTTGCCATCACTGCAATATTGCTTACTAATGTCCATGGGGTGGTTGTCCATATGACAAGATAGGTGTTTTCTTTTCCAACAACCTTGAATTTTACGAATATTGAAGGATCAACCATTTCATGATATTCTAATTCGTAGTTTGCCATGGTTGTCTGACATCGTGGACAGTGAGCGTTAACTCTAAGATCATTGTAAAGCAGGCCTTTTTCATATGCGGTTTTGAATGTCTTCCAACTCTTTTCAATATATTCATTCTTGTATGTTATATACGGATCATCAAAATCCATCCATACTCCAAGCCTTATGAACTGCTCGTTCATGAGCTTTATGTATCTCTCGCATAATTCTTTGCATCTCTTAACGAATTTGTCTATTCCTACCTTGTTTTCTATTTCTTTTTTTTCTTTTATACCTAATTCCTTTTCAACTTGTGTTTCTATTGGCAACCCATGGGTGTCATATCCTGCTCTAACATAAACATCATAACCTTGTAGCATCTTATATCTGCAGAATGCATCTTTTAATGCCTTATTCCATGCAGTACCTATGTGTATTCCTCCAGTTGCAAAAGGCGGCCCATCACATAGGTAAAACTTCTTTCCATTTTTCCTGATTTCTTTTGCCTTCTTATAAATATTATTTTCATTCCAAAATTCCAATATCTTGCTTTCATTATCTGTTGTCATAAAAACCACTTATTTTATTCCTTGCTTTTAGATTTATCTCTTATTAACATAACTAAACCAGGTACTATAAAAAGTATTGCTATTATTGTAATTATAGATAATCCCTTTGTAGCCAATACAGAAATTACAGAAGCAGCAAGCCCAGGCAAGATGAAAAATAATGGGTTAGATACATATCTCTCTTCTATTAAATAATTTGCAAACATTGTGATTGCTAATGAAGAGATAACTATTAAGCCAATCCCATTTATTCCTAATTCATTTACTGAAAATATATTCAATAAATAAACTCCTAGTGCAACCATTATTATTATGTTTAACGAAAGCAACATAAACCTCATTTTCTCATCCCTAAAAATATGCTTAGAATTAGCACATTCTAGATTAATTATATGTCCAAAACTTATTTAAGTATTTTTATATTATATATCTATTGTGTGGGTTAAAAAGAGTTAAAGAATATTATTACTTATGGGATTATATCTCTATTGTTTCGTGGTTTTATGGAAGAAAAATATATTCCTTGGGTTGAGTTGTATAGACCTAAGAAGCTTTCAGATATAGTGGGACAGATAGAGGTAGTTTCAAAGCTTTCAGAGTATGCAAAGACATACAATATGCCTCATCTTTTATTTGCTGGACCAGCAGGCACAGGAAAAACTACATGTGCATTGGCATTGGCACGAGAACTTTATGGAGATGACTACAGACACAATATTCTTGAACTAAACGCAAGCGATGCTAGAGGAATAGATGTAGTTAGAGGCCAGATAAAAGATTTTGCAAGGACAGCTCCAATAAGCAGCGTGCCTTTTAAGATAATATTTCTTGATGAGGCTGATGCATTGACACCAGAAGCTCAGCAGGCATTAAGAAGGACCATGGAAATGTATTCATCTACAACACGTTTCATCTTAAGCTGCAACTGGTCTGGGAAGATTATCGAGCCTATTCAAAGCAGATGTGCAGTATTCAGGTTCAAGCCTCTTTCAAAAGAAGAAGTTAAAAAAGCAATCGCCAAGATAGCTGACGCTGAAGGATTGAATTTAAGTGATAAGGCTAATGACGCATTGATTGACGTGTCAGAAGGAGATATGAGAAAGGCGATAAACATTCTTCAATCAATTTCATTGACAGCAAAAGATATAGACGAGAATTCTGTATATTCTTTCGTTGCAACTGCAAGGCCTATGGATATAGGGCGTATGTTAGATTATGCGTTTGCAGGCAAGTTCAATGAGGCAAGGACAATTCTTTACGATCTTCTTATAAATCATGGAATAAACGGCCAGGATATACTTGCAGCAATCCATAAGGATATAATAAACAGAAAGGCATTGTCTATACAACAGAAGGTTAAGTTGGTAGACAGAGTTGGAGAATTCGATTTCAGAATAACAGAAGGGGCAAATGAAAGGATACAGCTAGAGGCTTTGCTCGCATACATAGTTGCTTCCTCTTATGAGGAAAATTAAATTTATTAAATGTAGCAAATAAGAACACAATGACAATATTTTCTTATATGTTTGTGTTTTTATGGCAATGGATGCAATTTCAAGAAAAATGTTTACATTTAGAAGGAATATAGATAGATTCTTATCTAACATCCTATCTAACAAATTTTCTTCGATTGAAAATTCCAAAAAATCTCAGCGTTCAGAAAAGCAACATTCAAAAAAAGATCTTAAAGATCTTAATAAAAGAGAATCAAAATACAACATTTTCCTAAAAATTCCTTCCGTATCAATAGAAAACCTTCTAAATATTTCAATTATATTCTCTATAATTGGCATGTTATCTCTTTTTGCTCTATCAATGTTTATTTCTCCAAAAATTGTATCTATATCTGGAATCAGTTCCATACATGATGGTGCATATGTCAAAGTAGCTGGATTTGTTTTCGATATAAATTCAAACAGCTTTAAGTTATGTGATTCGCAAGTCAAGAAGAATTCTGAATGTATAAATATCATAGTTTCACAAGGTACGGTCCCTATCTTTCTTACAGAAGGCGACTATATCTATGCCGTTGGTTCTGTCAAAAAGTTTAACAATAGATCATATCTCTATGTTCAATCAAAGGATATCGCTTTGATAAGATAATAGTTCAAATAAATTGTCTATGAAATATTGATTCTATGTGATGTAATGGATGAATTGGGTTTGATATCAACATTTATATTTGGTATTGTTTTAGGTTCGCTAGCAGGACTGATTCCTGGAATACATCCTAATACAATATCCCAGATAATTTCTAATCTTAATGTACAAGATAATTTTGAATTGGCTGCAATCATAATAATTACAGCTGCAGTAAATAACATGGTTGCGCTTCTTCCAGCAATATTTCTTTTTATACCCGATTCAGATTCAGTGCTTTCAATACTTCCTGCTCAGAAATTGGTTTTAAATGGGAAAGGAAGGCTTGCTGTTTTGGTGTGCGCCATTTCTGCGTTCCTTACTCTTCTCTTTCTTATATTAATCCTTCCATTGTCTTACATATCTCTTCCTTTGTTATTTCCCGTTATCAAACCCTATCTAGCTTATATCTTGATACTTTTTTCAGTTTTTTTCCTGCTACAGGAGAAGAAGATAAAAGAGTCATTATTTGTTTTTCTAATTTCAGGTCTTTTCGGTTATCTGATTCTTTCAACATCAATATCAGCTCTTCTTCAGGAATCTTTATTTGCAGTCTTTGTAGGTTTCTTTGCATTAAGCAGCATTATATTGTCTTTTAATGAAAAATCATTAATTCCAGAGCAGAGGAATGAATCGTATAAGATAGAGATAGGCAAGAGCTTTATAATTGTGATTCTACTCTCTTCACTGATAGGTGCTATAGCTGACCTGTTTCCTGCAATAAATTCTCCAGCCCAATTAGCAACTTTCGTATCTCCTTTTGCCAGTAATCCACTTCTTTTTCTTTCTTCAACAACTTCTATTACAATTAGCCATTATGCAAATTCAATTGTTGCTTTAGAACGCATAGGCAAGGCAAGGACAGGCACCCTAGTCAATATAAATCAACTAATTAGTGACTTTAATGCACCATTGCTTATCTGGTTTATCGCATTTTATTTTGTTGGAACTATTATAGGAATTCTGCTTTTATTGGGGCTTTCAGAAATTTTCATTTCTACAATAAATAAGATAGATCAGAGATTGATTAGTTTTTCAGTACTAATTTTCCTTATATTATCAGTATTTTTATTTTCAGGTGTCTTTGGATTACTTACTTGTATTCTCGCAACATTCATTGGGCTATTACCTCCACTTCTTGGCGTTAGAAGAACGAATCTTATGGCATTCCTTATTATTCCTTCAATCCTGATACTTCTTTAATTACACAGTGAGGGCAATCTTAAATTGAAAACTAATTTAAATCTGTCTCTATATAATTAGTTTATGGCAGAAGAAGAGTATCCTAGCGCACCAAAGAGAGAGGTAGACTTAGGAAAAGGAGTAGTAATACTTCCTCCTGAAAGAATAGTTTCACCAAAGAAACCAGAAAAACCAAAGGAGGAAAGAAAAGAAGAACAGAGAATAGAGCAGAAGATCAGCAAATCTGTTCAACCTAAGGAAATGCAGATAAACAATGTTCTATTCGTCATAGTAGGTATAGTAGCGGTAGTATCTCTTGTTCTTAGTATAATTACAATGATGTCAATTGCATCACTTAAATCTGAACTTAGGGCAATATCATCTGATCTTAAGGAATTTAGTAGATCAACGATTGAGATTAATACACAATTCGATCAACCACATTCCTTGCAATCATCAGTTCCATTAAACCAGGTACTTTCACCATTTTCAATTCCTATCCCATCTCAAGAGATAGAAACTAAAGGTACGATAAATGTTGTATTGCCGGTTTATGGTCTTCCGGTTTCAATTCCATGGGAAGGAAAGTTAACTGTATTCGGAAGCATCACAACAAATACATCTGCAATTCCGCAAAGTGAAACATTGAAAATAAATTATACCTTACCAAGCAGTGGAACAGTTAGGATGAAAATATCAGCCTCTGAATTATTCCAAGGTAAATTGAATTCAATAATTGAAAGACTGGACAATTTATCAAGATAATTTCTGCTATTACTAGCAGATAGTATGAAGCATTTAAAGGCAGTGGTTTGATGTTCATAAGCGATAGATACAGCAAGATTTTTGCTAAGGTATTAAAAAAGATTAAACCTTCAGAGAAAGAACAGGCAAAGCAAAGAGAAATAGCAATGAAAATAGTTTCAGAATTAGATAGGATAACACCAAAAGACGTTTCAATAGAGCTTGTTGGTTCTACAGCAAAAGGAACAAATCTGAAAGGTGACATGGATTTTGATGTTTTCATGCTTTTTTCAAAAGAATATTCATTGAAAGATATGCTTACTCTTGCAATGAAATACAGCAAGAAATTTTGCAAGGGAAGGAAATATGAGATTGCCTATGCGCAGCATCCATATGTAAGAACATGGGTGGAAGGAGTAGAGGTAGACATTGTTCCTTCATATAAGATAGAGGATGTTTCAGAGATGCTTACAGCAGTTGATAGATCTCCGCTTCACACCAAATTCATAAATTCAAAAATAACAGATTCTCAAAGAGATGATGTTAGGCTTCTGAAAAGGTTTTTGAAAACGCAAAAGATCTATGGTGCAGAAGGCAGAATAAGAGGCTTCAGTGGATATCTTTGTGAATTATTGGTTCTAAGATATGGAAGCTTTTTGAATGTATTAGACGCCTTCGCAAATATGAAATCAATGCCAATAATAACATTGGGCAATGAGCCAATTAATGAAGAAGAGCTTAAGAAAAAGTTCAGCGATGCTGCAATGATCGTGATAGACCCAGTTGATCCAGATAGAAATGTCGCAGCCTCTGTTTCTAAGACATCACTTACAATTTTCTCATATGCAGCTTCAATATTTTTAAGCAAGCCTTCAATAAATGCATTTTTACCATCACAAGAAAAAATAGATACAAAATGGATAGACAGGCAACTTAAGTTGAGAGATTCTTTATTCTTAGGAATAGAATTTGATAGGCCAAAAGTAGTTGAAGACATTTTATGGCCCCAGATGTACAAATTTGCAAGCAAAATAAGGTCTAAATCAGAGGAGCATGATTTTGAGGTTTTCGACATTGACGAGTATGCAAATGGAAAATGCATGTTTCTATGCGAGTTCTCAATATATTCTCTTCCAAAAATGAAAAAAATATTCGGGCCTCCATTGTCCCAAAGGGAATATGTGGACAAGTTCATAAGGCAACATAAGGTGACCGAGCCAATATGGTTTGAGGAGGACAGGATATTGGCAGTAGGTGAGAGAAGATTCACTCACGTCAAGCAGCTTTTAGAATACATACTTTCCAATCCAGATGAGAATGGTGTTCCGCCAGATATAAGGAAAGTAATCAAATCAGCTAAGATAATAGATATATCAAAGATAAAGAAGAATTACACTCAGTTTCTCTTTGAATACCTAAAAAAGAGAAACATACCATGATATTAAAAAATTTGCAACAAGAAAGGCTAACCAAATCTAAATAGAATAGAAACCCTAATATTAAATTTCAAGAAAGAGTTATATTCCTTTATCTCTATTATTATATCTATTATGTGTTTTCTAAATAAGCATATTCATCGGTGTGATTATGGACCAGGAAAATGTAAAGCAGATATCGCAGGTTGCAAGGATCAAGCTTTCTGATGAAGAATTAAAGAATCTCGGCAATGAGATGGACATGCTTCTTGCATATTTCGGAAAGGTTCAAGAAATAGACATAGAGGAAGTTGAGGAAAAAACAAGCTATATGCACGGAATTTCAAATTCATTAAGAGATGATGAAGTAAAGGAACAAGATGAGGACACGAAGGAAATGATAAGGTCTGAATTCACAAAGAGGGAAGGTAATATCCTTGTGGTTCCAAAATCTCTAAAATAAGTTAAATTCTTAGTAGTGATCGTATGTCAGTAGAAGAGATTGTCCATAAGAAACTTGAACTTATAGAAAAAAAAGATAATGAAATAAATGCATTTATAGAAGTATATTCCAATGAAGCAATAGAGGCAGCAAGAAGAATCGATAAAAAAATTAAGGAAGGAACTGCAGGTCCTCTCGCAGGCCTTATAATTGGAATAAAGAACAACATAGCCTACAAGGGAAAGTTGCTTACCTGCGGTTCAAATATGCTCAGAGGACACAGGGCAACCTACAATGCAACTGTTGTAGAAAAACTATTGAATGCAGATGCAGTAATCATAGGTTCATTAAATATGGATGAATTTGCATGCGGCAGCGACGGTACATTCAGTGCATTAAAAATAACAAAAAATCCATTAGATTTAAAAAGAGTGCCAGGTGGTTCTTCTTCCGGTACTGGGGCAGCAGTGGCAGCAGGTTTCTGTGATGCAGCTCTTGGAAGTGATACTGGAGGTTCAGTTAGGTGCCCTGCCGCATTCTGTAATTCATACGGTCTTAAGCCAACCTATGGTATGGTTTCAAGATACGGCCTTGTTGATATGGCCATGTCTTTAGATCAAATAGGTATAATATCAAAGGATAAGGAAGTGATGAGAAAGGTTTTCCATGTAATAAGAGGAACGGATCATTGTGACCAGACAACACAACTTGCAGATAAAATGATAGCAAGAGAAAAACCAGTAGCAGAGATAAAAAAGATAGGAATTCCTAAAGAGTTCTTTAATTCAATTGATCCAAGGATAGAAAAGGCAGTAAGAGATAAAATAAAACAACTTGAATCAGATTTTGAGATCATAGAGGTATCAATTCCAACTTTAAACTACACAGTTCCTATTTATCAGTTGGTTATGGCAGCAGAGCTATCTTCAGCACTTCAGAAATTTGATGGATTAAGATATGGTTATTCCGCAGATAGAAATGAGGATCTTTATTCTGCCTTTTCTAAAGCAAGAGGAGCAGCATTTGGAAAAGAGATAAAGAGAAGGATAATGATAGGCACATACATTACAATGAAGGAATTTAAAGACGCATGGTATAGCAGGGCACTCAAGGCGAGAGAGAAAATGAAATTAGAATTTGCGAAAGTGATGACAGAGGTTGACATTCTTGCAGGTCCTGCAATGCCAACCCCGCCATGGAAGTTTGGAGAGAGAATGAATCCATTAGAAATGTATGCGGCAGATACATTGACAATAGCAGCAAATCTTACAGGTCTTCCAGCAATCGTATCTCCGCTTTCACAGAATATTTTTGACGGTGCAATTCAATATCATGGAAGACACTTTGAAGACGATGCTTTAATTAACATTGCATAAAAGTGAGAAAATGAGTGAAAAGGACTTGGACATTACAATAGGACTTGAAATCCATGTTCAGCTTAAAACAAAGAGCAAACTTTTCTGTAGATGTCCAACTGATTACAGAGATAAGCCAGAGAATACAAACATATGCCCAATATGCACCGGGCAGCCAGGTACGAAGCCATTGGGACTTAATTCTCATGCATTGGATCAGCTTTTAAAGATAGGTATCGCATTGAATTGTAAATTTGTTGATTCTTCAGTCATCCAGAGAAAGCATTACTTTTATCCAGATCTTCCCACAGGATTTCAGAGAACATCTAAACCAATAGGTGTGGATGGAATGCTCGGAAAAGTACGAATCAGGGAGATTCACATAGAAGAGGATCCAGGAAGGTATGAATTAAGGGAAGGAACTGTTGATTACAATAGAGCAAATGTACCTCTTATTGAAATCGTTACTGAGCCAGATATGAAATCTCCTGCAGATGCAAGGGATTTTCTAGACGAGCTTGATGCTATTCTAAATTACCTTGATGCTGGAAGAGACGAACCAGGTTCTCTTAGAGTGGACGCAAATATAAGTCTCAATGGAGGAACAAGGGTAGAGATAAAAAACATTAATTCATTCAAAGGAGTGTATGATGCATTGAATTATGAGATCATAAGACAACAAAATATCCTTAGGCATGGAGGTACAATAGTAAGAGAAACAAGGCATTTTGATGAATCAACCGGGACAACAACATCTCTTAGAAAGAAAGAGACAGAGGATGATTATAGATATATGCCAGATCCAGATGTGCCACCAATTCTCATAAGTGAGGAAAGAATATCAGAAATCAAAAAAGAAATGCCAGAGCTTCCAAGGGCCAAGGCTGCAAGATTTGAAACCCAATATAAGATAAAGAGCGATGACGCATGGATCCTTTCAATGGATATGAATCTTGCAAGACTTTTTGAAGAGATGGTCTTTAAAGTGGAGTCAAAAGGAACCATAATAGAGGCGCAGAAAATCGCATCTTGGATAAGGGGGCCGCTCAAAAAGCAGTTGAACTATAGGAATCTTTCATATAGCGATTCAGGATTAAATTCAGAATGGCTTTCTGACTTATTTATTATGTTCTATAAAGGAGATCTTACAGATAGAGGCACAGAACAAGTTCTAATAAAGATGATAGAGACAAAAGAAAACCCATCAAAGATAGCATCTGATCTCAATCTCCTTAAAATAAGTGACGTTTCTGAACTTGAAAAGATAATCGACAAAGTCATTCTAGTCCAGCAGAAAGCAGTTCAGGACTATTTAAATGGTAATGAAAAGACACTGCACTTCCTTGTAGGCCAAGTAATAAAAGAGACAAAAGGAAGAGCAGATTCAAAAGTTGTTAAGGATTTGATACTACAGAAGCTTAAAAAATAAATAAGTGTTTTTAGATTGTTTCCTGTTTTGTTGCCTGGATTATTCCAACCACTTTTCCAGTGTTTGCTATCATTACTATTAATCCATAGTTGGTTGATTCTGAAGTCCATTTTACTATCCAGACATCTGAGTATGGTTTCTTTTCTATTGGATCAAGATATTCTGAGTAGAATTTAGCTGATGCCTTTGCATTTGAATATGTGTTTATGAATCTGCTGACAATATCTGTTCCTTCAAGAGTATGCGATGCAATTATCGCTTCCTCAGGTGTTCCAAGTATGCAGTTTGCTATTCCTTTGCAGACTTCGCAATTCTTAGTTATGTATTCTGGTGGGGTTTCTATGAACCCTCTTCTTGGATAATCGTAATAAACATTCATTCTTACTGGACATGGTGATGTATAGTTAAATGTAACTCTCGTCTTGATCTGCCATGTGTTATTTGATTCACCAGGTTTCATTTCTAATATCTCTTTTATATCTGCATCTGGATATTTAGAATTTAGATCATCAAGTACAAATTTCTTAACCTCATCTGCATTAAGGGTAGTTGTTTTACTTGATTGCAAACATCCAAACATGAACACTGAAAAGATTATGAGACTAATTATCCAAATTTTGTTCACTGAAAATTTGTCCATATTAACCATCCAGTTATCAATAGTTGTCAATAATATATTAAAGAGAATGAAATAAAAGTTTAACGTTTTAACTCATTGATTCATTTTTTTGTTTTCATTTGTTAATTTTTTAATTGATTATTAGTTAATATACTTAAAGTGGTATCTCTCCAAAGTAGTTCTTGAATTTTTGTGTAAGCTTTAGTATTTTCGAGTGCCCTTTCGTTTCAGTTACAATATACCCTTTCTGCTTAAGCTCTGCAACAGCATCATAAACAGAGGTACCAAGCATTTTTACTATTTTCGATTGCAATATCCCATTGTTCTTTGCCACCACTGCTAAGACCCTTATTGCACGCTTTGATAGTTCAGTTTCCTGCACAATCGGGCTAACTATTTCAGTGTATTCTGGCTTTAATCTCATAAGATAACTTTTGTCAACTTTTACTATTTCCAGCCAGCTTTTCCTTGACGCATACCAATGCTGAAGATTTGAAACTGCTTCTTTTATAGAATAAAGATCTGCATTTGTAAGCTTCTGTAAATCAGTGATACTTACTGCCTTTGCAGCCATAAATAATATTGCTTCTATCTTTTGTTCTAAATTTGCAATATTATGATCAGTAACTAGCATTTCTTGTTCTGTTTCTTTTTCTTTTATCTCTTCTTGTTTTTTCTCTGTTGTCTGTTCTTCCATTATCGCACCTTACTCTTCTTCAATTTCTAGATTAGGGTCTAATTTCTGTATGATTATATCTCCAAAGAATTCTTCTTGATCAACTGTAATTTTGTTTTTTTGACAAAGGTGTAATAAAGGTAAGAGTGTAAGGACTGTTTCTTTCGGTCCTTTTTTGTTCATAAGTTTAAGTAATTCGGAAAATAAAATCATTCCGTTTTCATCACAGTATTTAGATATAGATTCGTATACACTTTTAGTTTCTTTCTCAATGTCGTACTCCGGTGGTTTGAATTCAAGTACTGTAGGTAAGACAATTCTTTCTTTTTCTCTTTTCACTTCAATTTTTATTGCATCTTCAAGAGCGTTTATTAAATCAGGAAGTGTTATCGCTCGTTTTGGTTGCATTCTCATTCTTAGTTGAATCATCTCTAAAGGTGCTGATTCAATTCCTTCCTCAACGTACACTTCTTCTATTTGAGACTCAGTTTCTTCAAATTGGAATGCCTGCGCTTTAAATCTTAAAAGTATAGATGCTGCAAGAATAACATTTGCAGGAATATGCAGGTCATCAATTTTCATCTTTCTTATTTTTTCTATATAACTGTTTGTAACTACAGAGATATCAATATTCCAAGGATCAAGGTTATTCGAATCAACGATCTCAAGGAGCATTTCTCTCCATGTTGGCTTATGTACTAATTCTTCTATTTGTTCTATCGATGAAGGATTAAATTCGATATTAATTTCATCTTCGCTTATAAAATTTTCGGCCGCCATAAATACACCTGTTTTGAATCTGCCTCATGAATATCTTAAGTCTAATGCTTTTAAATTTAACCATTTTTCGATTCCAATGCAAGGTCGCCTATTGCGTATTAACGCCACTATTACTTTTTATTCTATATATCATATTATTAGTTTTCCTCTCTTTCTTTCGAATGGATATTCATTTGTTTTCTTTTATTTAATTCATCTAATTTCTTTGCAAGTTCCTCTTTTTTCTTTCGCATTATTTCTGCTTTTTCTTGTATTGAGATTATGAAATAACTCAACGTTTCGGGTGTCAATTCTATAAATGTTTCATGGGTATTTTTATCATAATAAGCAACCCTTTTCAAATCGTAAAATAATCGCCCCCTTATAAGTTTGCATTTGACAGACGCATTAAAATTCGAACCTGTTATTTCATTTTTCCATTCTTTTATTGGAATATATTCAATTATTCTATATATTCCTGGCCCAATTTTTACAGTGTCACCTATTCTGACATTAATTTCTTCATCTCCTCTTTTAACAACCATTATTGGCTCTGATTTTCCTTCAAATTTAAAAGTAGGTTTAGTATTAGATTTTGTTATTTTAATAGTTATGCCTGAATTAACCTTTTCTTTATATTCCATATTCTCACTTTAGTATATGGGAATTTCAATAACATTTAGCTAAGAATAACAACCAAATCAAGTATTTATAAGTTTCTATAAAAGATAATTTTAATTTAAAATTAAAAACAAAGATTTCTATTTATAAAGATATTCCCCCGAAAATTCTATCTATTATGAATCTTCCAACATAAAATACTCCAAGAGAAACAATTAGAAAAGGAAGAATGTATTTTATAAAGTTAGATTTCTTTCCAGTGTTTATAACTGATATTATTAATGTAGCTATAATGCTTGTAATTATTACAATTATTATGGCAAAGAGATTGAATTCTGCAGAAGTAATTGCAGGTGAAGTAGGATTAATTTGAGAGTATTGGCTGACTGCGATTCCAGTTGTAGGTTGGTTGACCCAGAGCTTTTCAAATAGACTTATGAGCTTGCTTGAAACCACATATAAGAAAGGTGCACCAACTGCAGCACTAAATCCTATGAAGATGGAATACATGATCATAGATGCACTTACTTCTTTATGTATTATTTGTTGATTTCTAAGATCCATCGCTGTTTTTTCAAGTATTCCTGCTATTTCTCCACCAGATTCAATTCCTTCCTTTATAAGTTCTATTGACCTGTCAAGATATCTAGAATTAAATCTTTCGGAAAGCTTGTCAAGCGCCTCGTTTATTGTCTCTCCACCAAATATTCTTTTAGAAGCGATCTCTACTTCTTTTGATAGAAGTCCAAATTCAGGTTTTGCAGCATACCAAAGCGCCTTTTCTACTTGCATCCCTGCTCTTACATTCGCTGCAGCAAGCTGCAAGAAATCAGGAAGCACTTTTTCAACTTCTGTTCTTCTCTCATCTATCTTTAACTCAATATATTGATATATCAAACCAAGAAGAATTATGTTTATAACAATAAACGAAAGTAATAGTAAAACTATATTTTTAAAAACAAGGTAAGAAACTACAAATGAGAAAATTAATGAAAATACAAAATAAATTATAAGAATTCCAGCAGCGTATTCGGGATCAATTTCTATTCCAGCTTCAGAGATCTTTTTTCCTATCTTTTTTACATTATCTCTTTGAAGCAATCTACCTAAAGCCTCTATTTGTTTTTCTAGTGGAAGCATACATTCAAACCTCGTAGCTTGGTCTACTTAATTCAATATAAGATAGGAACGCATATTGCACTATTGCAATTAACGGAACTAGTGCCCATACATTTATACCTGTCAATTTTATACCTGCAAATGATAATAACAATATACCTATACTTATACCTAAAGATGGGAAAATTATCCCCATAACCAAATAAAACATTACTAAAGGATTCAATTTCTGTCCGTACTCCTTTATCTCTATTACTTGCTCTTTAGATATTTGGTCTAAAACAGTTTCTAATGAATTTGCAACATCAGCTCCGGATCTCACAGAGTTAACTATCTGCAAGATCAGTCTTCTGAAAGATTGAGATGGACAATCCTCTATTGTCTCTTGCATTGCAGTATCTAAAGGTACACCAAGAAAAACTTTCTCAGCTATTTTATTGAACTCCTTACTAACTTCCCCATAATTGCTTTTTGAGATTGCAACAATCGAGTCAAATAAAGGCAACCCTCCCTTCAATGCAATCCACATGTGTCTTCCTGCAAAGAGAAGCTCCTTATCTATCATCCTTCTTCTCCTTGAAGCCAATGCCTTTGGTTGCTGAATAAATAAGAATACTGAAAATGGAATATATATTATTGCAAGAGGAATGAGAAGTAAAATATTAACCGACTGTAGCATGAAAAGTATGTAAGTGAGTATTATAAGTGAGATAGTGAGTAATCCGGCCTTTATCAATGATTTCTCAACAAATTCATCCACAGTTTGAGTCATTCCTGCCTCTCTCATCTTTTTTTCAAGCCAAGGAAATTTAGATTTAGTGTAATTTATTAAATTAGCCTTAAGATCGCTTTGCTTAATGTCTTGTTTTGCTTTAATTTTTTGTTCATTTTCAATTTTTATTTCATCCATTTCTTCACTCCTTTTGGATTTCCAATAATTTGTTGTATATAAGTATATATCGTTTATTTTATAATTATTTCTTTGTAAGGCGTTTTATTAAATAAAGTCTTCTAAGTTCAGACATAGCCTCTCCATAGTCCATAGTTAAGATCTCAACTGATTCTTCTTCTTCCTCTATGTGTTTCGGTAGTATTTCTTTTTTCTGTTTTTCCATTTCTTTTATTTCATTAACAGTATCTGTAAAACTTTTTCGTATAGTTGTTATTTCTCCAGTCATTTTACCACTTGCTAATTATATTTAAAATGACCAATCTCTATTTGAAGTTGCATATTCTATTATTTCATCACTATTTTTATAATAATCTGCAGTTATCCTTCCTACCGTATTTATGTCGAAATATTTCTTTGCAACCATCCACTTAAGTATTTTTGTTTTGTCTAATAGATCCATTTTCATTTCTTTAACAGTCATTCCTGTGTAAAGTGCGAGCGTTTCTCCAAGTCTAGTTATTGCATTCTCTTCTTTCATTGTGTCTGTTCTCGGATCCCACCTATAAACTACATTTGCTTTTCCTTCACTTGTTATTTCAGCAAATTCAAATGTCCTCCTTATACCGCTTCTTCTATTTCTATATTGTGTCACTATACCTCCAAGCGCAGGAAGAGAACTTTCAGGAATGTTAATTGGAGGGGTTGTTAATCTGTTGACACATTCTTCTGCATTATCTGCATGTATAGTTGCATATACTGAGTGCCCAGTATGCATAGCTTCAAAAAGTACCTCCGCCTCCCTCTGTCTTCTTACTTCACCCACTATTATTCTATCTGGTCTTTGTCTTAATGCATTAATCATTAAATCCAGCATAGTGACTTCTCCCTTGCCTTCAGGGTTCGGTTCTCTTGTAGTCATAGCCACCCAATGGAGGAAGTCTGGAAGCGTCAGTTCTCTAGTATCTTCTATTGAAATTATTCTTTGGTTTGGAGGTATCATACATGCAAGAGCGTTAAGGAAAGAAGTTTTACCAGAGCCAGTACCACCGCTGCTTATCAGTGAGATTTCGTTCTGTATGCAAAGCCATAATAGGGATGCAACTTCCGGAGTTACAGTTTTTACTTGAATAAGATAAGGAATAGTCCATGGATTCTTTGCAAATTTTCTTATTGAAAGCGTATTCCCAAATGTGGATATGGGGCTAAGAGTTGCATTTACTCTATCTCCGCTTGGGAGATATGCATTCATTATTGGATTCAATACATTTATTTGTCTTCCAACTCTCCTTCCTATATTAGATGCATATTCATAAACAGTATCATCTCTTCTTATCCAAAGATTTGTTGAACACCAGCCATGTCTTTTATGATAAACTTGGATTGGTTCTGCAGGACTGTTTATTACAATATCTTCCAGGTTTTCATCAGACATTAATATCTCAAGCTCTCCTAATCCAAGCGTGTGCTGGATTAAATACGACGATAGAACCTTTCTTTTCTCAGGAGTTAAGCCAGAGAATTGCCTATCAAGTAATTCATTAGCCTTAACTTCAAATTTTGCCTGGATATCCTTCATCTGCCTTTGGTCCGTAAGCATTGCGATATCTATCTTAACTTTTGTTATAAGTTCTGCTTTCAAGGCGTTAAGGATAAGTTTAGTTCCTTCTGCAATTAGTGGGATTTGAATATTATATTGGGGAGTATAATACTTCTTCGAATCTGTGATTGTTACTTCTACAGGTATACCTTGTGCATCAAAAGAATATCTTTCAAGTATTTTTTCTTCAATTTCTTTTTTCTTTTCTTCTTTTGTTTCATTTTTATTTTCTTTTACTTTCTCTGCTTTTTCCTCTTTCTTTTCTTCAAGCGCTTTTTTCATAAGTTCAAGTTCCTCTCTATTCTCATTTTTGTCTTTCAATTAATCACCAATGAGCAGTTAATATAATTAGCCTGAGATCCATTCTATATATATTGAAGCGAGAGTATAGCTAATTTTTACCAAACCTTGATTTTCAAGAATATATGACCAATATTCGATTGTTTCTTCTGGCACATTCATTTCCTTAGCTATTTGTGATATTTCAACTCTTTTCCTTTCGTAAAGTAGACGCATGAATTTATCTATTCCTGTTGTTATGTATTCTTCATTAAGATCAACATTTTCCATTTTATCGCCTATTTTGATTATGTTAAGGAGAAATCAATCATTCCTAATTATAACTAACAATAGTTATACACATAATAATTTAAATGTTAATTTTAAAACATATTTTAATCTATTGATAAATTGTATTGAATAATGCGTTTGCATTGTGATTTGTGATTTTATGGATCAGGGTTTGGGAGGTAGTGAAGAATTAAATAAGGTTAATGTGCAGTCACTTTCAGATCTTGAAAGAGCTATATATTTAGATTATGGTTCAGATGCGGTTTTAGTTTTTAGGCTTGCAAACAAAAAACTTACAGTTAGTGAGATCGCTAAAGAACTTTCAATACAAGAAGAAAAAGTTTATGAGATAATAGACAAACTAAAAGGGAGGTATATTTATTTAGAAGAGCCTGAAGAGAAAAAGACAGAGATTGAAGAAATAAGGTCTAAAGGAACCATTTTTGTTGACATACCTAAGAAAGTGCCGCTTGATAATATCTCTTCTGTCGCATTGATATCTGAACTAACTATTAAATTCGGCCCAACTGCAAAGAAGATTTATGAAATGATTGATGGAAAGACAGACGTTCTTGAATTAGCAGCTAATAGCTTTTCTAGTCTAAACTACGTAGATAATCTAATGTGGATTTTAGCAGAGAAGAAAAGTGCTACATTCATCAGAATGGGGCCAGAAGAGATTAAGAAAAAGTATGGTTCAGTTGGATTCAAAATCTTTAATCAATATGGACGAGAAGGTTTGTATTTATACCTTCTTTTAGATAAAACTGCGGATCCTGTAGCTGCTTTAAGATTTTCAGAAATAGACCCTTCTATGGGTGTGGAAATGATGGATTTTATACTTAAGACAATAGATGCCCCCGTCTCTTTTAATAAAAAAGATGCATTAACTTTATTGAAGAGATAATCATTCTTCTATTTCTAGTTCAACCATATCTCTTATTATTCTTGAATCATCTTTATCTTTCCATTCAATTTCTTTTCCTTTAATTAATTCAAGGATTTTTTCTTTTTTTATATCTGTTTTATTTTTATCAAATCCTATAACTATTCTTTTTGGATTTTTCAACCCTAAGTAGTCTATAGCATTTTTTATCTGTCTTTTTCCAGACGCTCTAACGAGCCACTCTAACATAAAATCATTTGTAATATTTCGTTTTTCTTTAAATGCGTTAATCGCATGATAATAAGCAAGTTTTAATTGGAATCTGCTTACTACAGAATCCAAGTCAAACACTTGGAATTTGTATTTTCTTGAATATTCTAGAATTTTTTCTTTGGTTAAATCACTTGACGAAGCAAATAACTCTATATCTATTCTTTCCAATTATTCACCTTCATCTAAAAAATTTGATAGATAAAAAAGAATAAAAGGAAAAGCATTTTAAACTATAGCGTATATATTTAATATACCTATAAGCTCGATTTAAATAAGATCATATCAAATGATTCTCTATTTAAATTTCAGAGTTTCTTAATTTACACTTAAATAGGTGAAACGTATGCAACAGTATCATGAAGCAAAACAAACCAAGAAAAAAACAGGTGCAAAATTTGCAAGACACAGAGATAAGAAGCTTGCACATTATGGTGGACACTTTGCATCAACAAAAGTCAGTGATACAGATGTAAGAGTAAAGGCGAGAAAAAGAGGAGGATCTAAGAAAATAGTAGCTCTTTATGCAGCATATGCAAATGTTGTAATGCCTGATGGTAAGATCAGAAGAGCAAAAATAAAAACAGTACTTGATTCTCCAAACAATCCAAACTACAAGAGAATGAACATAATAACTAAGGGAGTTATAATAGAAACAGAAGTAGGGAAAGCAAAAGTAACAAGTAGACCTGGCCAGGATGGAGTTGTAAATGCCAAGATAGTATCTTAACTATTAAGGCAACTTCAATAATTACTATTTTTATTATTTCTAGTTTTGTAATTTAACAATCTCATTTTTTCGTTTTTGAGCAAAGCTTTATGATACTTTATGCACCATTATTACTTACTTTATTTTAAATAGGTGGTAAAATGCCAAAAGAAATAAACGAACAAAACTTCGAAGAAGAAGTAATAAAATCAAAAGGAATGGTTCTTGTTGATTTTTGGGCCCCATGGTGTGGTCCATGTAGAATGTTAGGCCCTATACTTGAAGAAGTTGATAAAACAGGCAAAGTAAAAGTTATGAAAGTGAATGTAGATGAGAATCAATCATTAGCAGCATTATTTGGAGTGTCAAGTATTCCAACAATGGTGCTTTTCAAAGACGGAAAACCAGTAAGTGGAAGAATAGGAGTTATGTCCCTTCCTCAGATAATAGCGTGGGTTGAATCAGTTTCAAAAGAATAGTATATCTTTTCTAGCATTTGATTATTATTTTATTTTTTTCCTATTTTTTAATCCGTTTCATATTTTCTATAAACACATGTATAAATTAGATTTTTAAATCTACATATTAAATTCATAATATGGTTAAGAAAAAAATGACTAAGAAAAAAGAAGGTTTAAAATTGAATCTAAATTTGTTCAATATTCCTAAGAAAGAGAAAAAGAAAACAGAAAAAAGAAAGGAAATCAAGAGGCAAAAGAAGTTAAAGTCAATTAAATCTTTGAAGGTAGAGAAAAAATCTAAAACAATTAAAAAAGTTAAAAAAGAAAAAGAGGTAAAGTCGCACAAAGAAGCTATTGAGAAAATACTTGAGGGAATAAAAGAGATAGAATATGCACCGCAGAAAAGAAAAATTGAGGAGAAGGAACCACATATCGAACACATAATCACACCAAAGTCAGAAGTTAAAGAAGATGTTGAAACAAAATCAATTTTACCAGAATCATTTATCCCTTCTAAAAAAGAAGACAAAAAGGTTGTAAAGTTAGAAAAAGAGATTAAGAAAGTCAGTTATGCGGCCCCGGAAACAGAGATTCAAACAATAAAAACACTAGCGACAATAAAGAAGCCGAGAGTTGAAACAGAAAAACCAAAATTAATAAAAACAGGAATTCCAGGCTTTGATGAAATGTGCGGAGGAGGAATAGAAGAAAAATCAGTTGTTCTTATTAATGGTGATGCAGGAAGTGGAAAAACAGTTTTCGGCTTACAATTTCTATACGAGGCAGCAAAAAACGGAGAGGCAGGCCTTTTCATAAGTTTCGGTGAATCAAGAGAAACCATATATTCTAGAATGCTAAATTTCGGAATGGATTTCCAAAAACTAGAGGACAAGAATCTTTTCTTCTTCTTAGAATACCAGCCTCACGAAGTTGCAAAGATAATGCAGGAGGAAGGTGGAACCCTGTATGATATAATAACTAGCTACAATATAAAGAGAGTGGTTGTCGATACAATAACTCCTTACCTCATGCAATTCAGCGATCCCTACAAGGCAAGATTGGCATTAGTAAGACTTTTCAGTGTTTTCAAAAAATTCAACGTCACTACCTTACTTCTTAATGAATGGTCTTCAGACCTCCCTTCAAATCCTTCTACTGCAGTGGCAGAGTTTCTTGCGGATGGAATAGTTTATATCATCCATAAACGCTCTCCAGAAGGAGTTCAGCTTAGGGGAATAGAAATCTGGAAGATGACAGGCGTCAGTCATACAGAGGTTGCAAGACCGTTTGCATTTACAAACAGAGGAATAGTTATATATCCAAACGAGAGATTGTTCTTTGGCTCTTCGGAAAGAAAGCTTTAATCATTATTAAAAGTCAATCAAGTTTAAAGAAATAGATGAGTGATGCTGATGTTGAAAATAGATAAAAAGAAAGGCCAAGGCGGACTGGAATACATAATCTTATTTTCATTTACAATCGTATTTTTTGCAATCGTGGTTTATGTTGCTAATGAACAGTTGTCAATTGTAAATAAGCAACAGAGACTTGAGCAGGCAAAGCTTGCATTAAAGGAAATTGCGGATGCTGCAACACAGGCATATCAGCAGGGAGCGGGAGCTAAGGTTATTAAAAGAATAGTGTTTCCAAACGGTGTTTCAGGAGATGGAGAGATAGTCAATAATACCTTGCACATAGTTTTCGAAGGAACAGATTTATCATATCCATTAAACTTCCCAATCACTGGAAAGATTTCTACAACTCCAGGATCACAAGAAGTTATGTTTACTTCTTACGGTGGTTCGGTTTCAGTTGGAACAGCCCAATTCTCATTATCAAAATATTCTGTTTCATTACAAATTTGCAGTTCATCTTCTCCCCAATATTTAAATGACACAATCCAAATCATTAACAATAATCAAGAAGCAATTCAGGTAGATGCACAAGTTAACTTCAATTCATCTTATGTCAATGTTTCTCTCTCTTCTTATTCATTTAATATCCCGGCTACTGAAAGTAGAGAAGCAAATATTACATTCAACATCTCTGCAAATACAATAGGTACATTTACAGGAAATATTTTATTCAATTCTTCTAATTATAGTGTTATAGTCCCAACAATCTTAGATATCCAGTCATGCGGAGGACCTACTTCAAATGTATCATATATTCTTCTTGAAACCTACAAAGATCCAGGATATTCAATTCAATATACAAACTTTTCAATGCCACCATTAGTTAATATTACAACAACAGGTTGGATGCCTTATTCTAATATAACTTTAGATCTAAGGAATTCTTCTGGAAGCATGCCAGGTTATCCAAAGCTTGTTCAGGTAGATTGGGCTGGCTCATATAGTGAGGAATGGAATGCAACTGGTATGCCAGGTTCTTACACAGTTTATGCTAATTATTCAATTTATCATGTAAATTATTCATTTGTGGTGAATCCATGTTAAATATATCAGTAAGATTTAATACTAATCTCGTGTTATCCTTTTTATTACTATCAATAGTTATAGTCAATGCACAAGCGATCGGCAGTCCAAAGATTAATCTTCCATTCTTTATATCCTCTCCCAATATGGTTGGTAATCAAATTGTTGATGGAAATGATTTTGACGAAGTTCCTATAACATTGGAAGATAATGGAAACACTTCTCTAAAATGTGGTCTTTGGCAGTGCAATGCCTGGACAATGAGTGGAACAAATGGAAGAGGATACTATTGTTCAGGATTTTGGAACTGTACAAGCTGGAACGGGGTAACATGTGCAGCTTACAATTGTACTGCATGGACTATTACAACAACTTCAAGAAGAGACGTATATTGTTCAGGAGGTTGGAACTGTACTAAATTTAATGGAGATGTTTGCGAATCTTGGAGATGCCTTGGATTTACGCAAAATACAGTTAATAATCGTGATATTCTTTGTTCAGGGACATGGAATTGCCTTGCATGGAATGGAACCCGCTGTTCTCTTTGGAATTGTTCATCATGGACTGCTGCTGCAACGACCTCCACAGATCATGTTTGCAATAATTGGGCATGCTTAGCAATTACGAATGGAATATGTTCTTCTTGGAACTGCACCTCTTGGACGTCTGGTACTACAGGAGATACTTTAGATAGATATTGCAGTGGTGTAATAAACTGTACTTCGTGGAGTGGGAATGTTTGTACAAACTGGGCTTGTACAGAGTATTCAGCTGCAACCACAACACAAAGAGATATGTATTGTAATTCATTCAATTGTACAGTTTGGAATTTATTAACAAAGAACTGTCAAACTTGGTTCTGTACAAATTGGCTGATGTCTGGAACCAATCAAAGAGATTACTACTGTACGGGGGGATATACTTGTCAACGTTGGATAGATGCAATGGACCCGATCATAAATTCAGTCAACACATCTCCTTCTTTTGTACCGATATCTTCAAATGTAACAATAATAGCAAATGTTACAGATAATGTAGCAGTGGACAAAGTAATAGTTAATATAAATGGTACAAATTATACAATGATTCAAAACACATCAACCACATGGTATTATATTTATAATACATCTTCCCTGTCATTAGGTTTGCATAACTTTACAGTTTATGCAAACGATACATCTGGAAACAATGCAACACCAAGGATTGGAAATTTCACTGTTATTGACATTACACCACCAGTTATAAATCAGATATCTGATTTTCCAGACCCAATCATTCAAGGATATGGAGTTAGAATAGATGCAAACGTGACAGATAATGTAGCAGTGGACAAAGTAATAGTTAATATAAACGGTACAAATTATACAATGATTCAGAACACATCAACCACATGGTATTATATATATAACACATCTTCATTATCATTAGGTTCGCATAACTTTACAGTTTATGCAAATGATACAACAGGAAACAATGCAACACCAAAGAATGGAAATTTCACTATTATAAGTTCATTAGCACCTTCAATTTACACTGATAAATCTTATTACGGAACATGTAATAATATTTATTTCAAAGTTTCAGTTTATGATGTTAATGATCAATTGATTGATGCACCATTAACAAATTCTCTTTTAGATGCAGTAAATACAACAGTGCTTAGTGAGTCTGTAATAACTGGGAATGGTGGAACTGGAATTTATTTAGGTATTTTTGAAATACCACCAGGTTATACTTCGGGAAATTGGCTGATTAAAACTTTATCTGGATCAATAAAGAATCAGAAGACACTTCAAGTTTCATAAATTTTTAGAGGAAGTCATATGAAGGCACAAGTTTCAGTTGAATTTTTCCTTTTATTCATTATTATAATATCTATCTTTTCTATATTTATGATAATTTCAATTGAAATGCAAAGACAAGTAGATTATCTTTCAAAATACGATGAAACTTTATCTGTTGCATCCAGAATAGGAAACGCAGTCAATAGCGTAATATCAAATCAGATAGAAGCAAACGTTGATATTCCATACGGTTATCGAATTGATGCAATTAGTGGAGCGATAATAGCTACTAATCTATTAACAAACGTTTCTGCGTCATGGCCGATTTCGCATATTCAGATAAATTCAACAGTTCAAGATAATTCAACTCTTATAAATATCAAATTTATAAATTCAACAATATATTTAAGTTGAACAATATTGTAACTTAAAAAAATTAGTGATAAAATGGAAAGAAAAAGATTCAAAAAAGGGCAGAGTTACAGCATAGAAATAATATTTTTTGTAATTATTTCGCTTATTATAATGTATACTTTATTTTCAATTTATACAACTTTAATTAAATTAAACTTAGATGAGAATAAGTATTATATCATGACGTGGAGCAGTTCAGATGTCTTAATCAAAACAAGAGGTTTTTCTCCAGATTGGGAGGAAAACGGTAATCTTACAGTTTTAGGGATTTCAAATGGAATGAATGTGATAGAGCCTATTAAGCTCGAATCACTAAATTCTTTGTCTAATGAAAACATTTCTACGTTAATGCATCTTGATATTTATAACGTTTCAATAGAAATATTGATAGATGGGAATATTTATTTCCAAAAAGGAAACGTGTCTGCAAACAAGACTATAAATCAAATTGAAAGGGTTTGTGTATTTACAAACGGAACACCATGCATGTTAAGGGTAAGGTACTCATTGGGATGATGAGATGAAGGATTTAAATAAAAAAAATACAAAAAAAGGATTTGTAGCAATGCTTGATGCAATGTTTGGTTTAATCGCATTGTTATTATTTTCAACAATAATATTTTCATATCTTCAGAAGGGACCTTCTTTATATGATGCATTCATCTACAAGCAAGGATATGACATACTTACGGTTTTGGAATATACAAACTTCTCTAATCCATCATATGTTTTTCAGCAGACAAGCGGTTCTTTGTGCATGAGATTAGAGATATATAATGGAGTGGGAGGAACGCTTATTTCAACTTACTATAAAACAGGTTGCGATCCTTCAAATGTAAATGAAAAGATAGCATGGAGAACATTTATAGATGGGAATCAATTCAAAACAGCAAAATTGGCAATATGGAGAAATAATTAAAAAGTGGTAATCATGCATTCAAAGAAAAAATACAAAAGAGGATATGTAATATCACTTGCAGTAGTAACCATACTTCTTATTCTATCTATTCTTGCAATTCAAATACTAAACTATAGGTATTCACAATATTCAATATTAAGGAATCAGATATTTTTAGATAAAACAGGATTCATAGTTGATGACGTTCTTATGGATCTGAAAAAAATCCTTTCTGTCAATCAAGCTTCAAACTCATCTATAGTTACAATATTTGAAAACTATAGCTATGTCAAGTCATCGTTTCTTTCAAACGAGCAATCAAGATTAAATGAATTTTCAAATCTTACTGGAATGAATATATCCTTCATTCCACCTTCTCCTTCAAGTGTTCTAAATATATCATTTGATAATGGAATGGTTTATATTACAAATGAAACAGATGCCAATAATAAAGAAATCAAAATATACAATTTTAGTGGCACCAATCTGAATGTATCTTCATATAAAATTAATATAGTATCAAATATTACGAGAGGTGCATACACTGAACCAACAAATGCACCATCAGGAATCTCCGTTACAATAAATTATACAGATCCAATTTCTGCAAAATCATTTACATCTACAAGAATTTTAGACCCATCCAATCTAAATACTTGGAGAATAAATCTGCCAACCCCGTCTCAGAATATCACAATAAGTTTTGGCCTTATTGATGGAAAGACAAACTCACTTTCAGTTAGACAATATAATGTAAATGCGATATCTTCAATAAAAACAGAGGTAAATATTACAAAGCAAGATGTAGGGGGCCATTACAACATATTTCTAAATGTGACTGCAATGAATTCATTTTATTTAGATTATCTTAGAATAAGATAAATTTTTGATCTTTACATTGCTCACTCCATCTTTTAATATAATAAGCTTTATAAAGTTTAATACAATAATATATACAGCTCTTTTTCTAGAGCAGCTTTTACTATAGCCTTCATCATCTATATGTGGTTATGGTTTAAGGTTTTGTAAATAAATGTTTATTAGGAGGGATATGTTATGGCAGCAAAAGAACACATGAATTTGATCTTTATAGGACACGTTGACCATGGTAAGTCAACAACAGTAGGTAGAGTCCTATACGATACAGGAGCTCTCTCTGAGCAGGAACTAAAGAAGCTCAAAGAAGAGGCAGCAAAGGTAGGAAAGGCAACATTCGAATTTGCATTTGCAATGGATAGATTAAAGGAAGAAAGAGAAAGAGGAGTTACAATAGACATTGCACACAAGGAATTCGAAACACCAAAGTTTCATTTTACAATTATCGATGCACCAGGGCACAAAGACTTCGTTAAAAACATGATTACAGGAGCATCACAGGCTGATGCAGCTGTTCTTGTTTGTTCTGCAAAGGATGGAATCCAACAACAGACAAGAGAACACGCATTCTTGGCAAAGGTACTCGGTATCAACCAACTTATAGTTGCAATCAACAAGATGGATGCAGTTGGCTATGACAGAGTCAAATTCGAAGATCTTAAGAAACAGCTTCAAACATTCTTACAGACTATTGGATTTAAGCCAGAAGCAATGCAATTCATTCCAATCTCTGCTTATGAAGGAGAGAATGTAGGAAAGAAAACAACAAAGATGGAATGGTATCAGGGAGATAATCTTGTAGCTGCATTTGACAAACTTGTTCCACCAAAGAGATTAACTGATAAGCCACTCAGACTTCCAGTTCAGGAAGTATTCTCAATCACTGGTTTCGGTACAGTTCCAGTAGGAAGAGTGGAAACAGGAGTTCTCAAGCCAGGAGACAAGATCATCTTCATGCCATCAAACAAAGTGGCAGAAGTAAAATCAATTGAAATGCACCACCAGCAATTACAACAGGCAGTACCTGGAGACAATATAGGTTTCAACGTAAAGGGTGTTGACAAGACAGAAATCAGCAGAGGAGATGTTGCAGGACCTGTTTCAAACCCACCAACAGTGGTTGATACATTCACTGCACAGATTGTGGTATTAAACCACCCAACTGCAATAGCTGTCAACTATACTCCAGTCTTCCATGCTCACACTGCGCAATTCGCAGGTACATTCGTTGAGCTTGTAGAGAAGAAGGATCCAAAGACAGGCCAGACATTACAAAAGAACCCAGACTTCATAAAGACTGGTGATGTTGCAGTCGTTAAGATTAAACCATTGAAGAATGTATCTCTTGAAAAATACAGTGAATTCCCACCACTTGGAAGATTCGCAATCAGAGATATGGGTCAAACGGTTGCAGCAGGAGTAGTTCTTGATATAGTTCCAAAGAAACTATAATTTAGTTTCTTTATTTAAAAAAGATGTGATTGGAATGGGAAAGGCAAGAATAAAGCTTATTGGAAGGGACCCAAAAGAACTCGATGAAGTCTCTAAGCAAATAGTTGAGATAGCAAAGAGTGCGGGCGTTCCTACCAGCGGCCCAATCCCACTCCCAACCAAGAAGCTTTTCGTAGCAACAAGAAAGACTCCTTGTGGTGATGGTTCAGACACCTATGAAAGATGGCAGATGAGGCTCTACAAGAGACTCATTGAGATAGGGGGAGATGAAAGAACTCTCCGCCAGATCATGAGGGTAAAAGTGCCTGACACTGTAAAGATAGAGATAACAATTAGCTAAGCTACTTAGCTAATTTTCTTTTTTTATTTGTTTTTATCTTAATGTATTTTATAGTTCGTTTTTTGTTTTTATATCTGCTATCGGTATTAGTATTTATATTCGGCTGGCAAAATTAGGTTTAAATTCTTTTAGTGACAAATATATCTATCAATCCTATAAATGCCGGGGTGGCTGAACGGTAAGGCGCTAGCCTTGAGAGCTAGTCCCGCTCTGCGGGTTGCGAGTTCGAATCTCGTCCCCGGCGCCATTTTATTCATTTAATATTTTATCTTGTTTGTTTTTTCTTATTTATTTTTTCAATCCAAAAACAACTCGCTTCTTTCCTTCTTTTAATTCCTCTTCTATTCTTAAAAGTCTATTATATTTTGCAGTTCTTTCTCCTCTGGCTGGTGCACCAGTTTTTATCTGCCCGCACCCTAGTGCAACAGTAAGGTCTGCTATGAACGTATCTTCGGTTTCACCACTTCTATGACTTACAACTACTCCGTAATCACTGTTCATTGCTATCCTTGCAGCGTTCATAGCCTCTGTAAGTGTGCCTATCTGATTTACTTTAAGAAGAAGCGCATTCGCAGCCTTTGCGTTTATGCCTTTCCTTAGTAGGTTAATATTAGATACAAAACAATCATCACCGACTATTTGAACATCCTTTCCGCTCTCTCTGGTGAATCTGCTTAAGAGTTCCCATTCTCCTTCGTCAAATGGATCTTCTATAGAGATGATTGGATATCTTTTTATCAATTCCTGATATTTTCTCATCAATTCTATTCCAGAGATTGTTTTTCCATCTATTCTATAGTATCCAAGCTCATGGAAAGATGAAGCTGCAGCGTCCAATGCAATAAATATCTTCTTTTGATATCCTGCCTCCTCGATAGCCTTCATAAGGAAATCCAACGCCTCCTCAGTTGTTCTTATCGGCGGAGCATATCCACCTTCATCACCCACATTCCTTCCACTTTGCCCGTATTTTCTGACTATAAGCTTTCCTAATATATGATAAACCTCTACTCCAGCCCTTAACGCTTCTGAAAAGGAATCAAACTTCTTTGGTACGATCATAAATTCCTGAATCGCAAGCCCGCTTCCGGCATGCTTTCCTCCATTTATTACATTCATCATTGGCACGGGCATTATTCTTGCATCTGGGTTTAGATATCTGTAGATCGGAATTCCAACTGTATTTGCCGCTGCAGAACAAACAGCTAAGGAAATCGCTGTTGTGGTGTTACCCCCAACTTTAGATTTCTGTTCTCCTCCCATTTCGATAAGAATCTTATCAATCTTATTTTGTTCACGTATATCCATTCCCTTAAGCCTTTTCTTAATCTCTGCAACTTTCTTGATCGCTTTTCTGACTCCTTTGCCAAGAAATCTTTTATCATTATCTCTAAGCTCTAATGCTTCATTTTTACCTGTTGAAGCTCCCGAAGGAGCAACCCCTCTTCCAAATCCTGATTTAGTGAATACATCTACCTCTATAGTGGGATTTCCTCTCGAATCTAATACCTCTCTAGCCTTCATATCTATTATCTCATATTCTTTATCTGTTTCAGATCCTGTTTTCATAAGATCAACCTTTTCCATTCTTTTTAATAAGTAAATGAAATAAACACCAGTTTTATCCTAAGGATGGGGTGGATACAGTGATTTCTTCAAGCTCTTCAACCATGCTTGTTTCATTCATTTCTGGATGCCTCATTACTCTTACAAGTTTTCCACTTGCAGCTTCCTTCATAAGCTCGTCATGCGTTATTACAAATGTCTGTTCAACTATTTGCGGTATATGGTCTCTTAATGTCTCTGCCAAAGTGCTTACTGCTTCCTCATCAAGATTGTGGGTAGGTTCATCAAGTATTAGCCAGCTCAGATTGGGTGTAAGCACCATAGCAAATGCGATTCTTAATGCCAAGCATGCGAGCGCTCTTTCTCCACCCGAACCTATTCCGTCCACGCTTATGTAATCATTATTATACCTGAACATCAATTCATAGTCATTCTCAGAAGGTATGAGTTTTATCAATTCATAGTCAGAATAAGGATATACTTTCTTCCATATGGTGGCAAGCGCTTCATTTATTGATTCGATTAATTCCTCCCTTAGATCGTGCTGGGTCTCCACAATCGCAGTTGAGAACGTCTGCAGTTCAGATATCAGTTCAGTATATAATTGGATTTCATTAGTGTATTCTTTTATCTCTTCCATTCGTTTCTTCTTCTCTTCAAGCATTTTTATTAGGTATTTTTCTTTCTCAATTCCTTGATCTATTTTTGATTTTATTTCTGCACATTTTATACTTAATTCAGTTAGTTCTTTATTCTCTTTCTCCCAAATCTCTTCACTAAATTTTACATTTGAAATCTCTTTTTCTTTTTCAGCAAGACTTTGTATTATCAAATTTAATTTCTGTTTCTTATTTTCTAGTTCCTTAATCCTCTCGTATTTCTTTGTTATTTCCAGGTATTCATTGTTTATCGCTTTCAATTTTTCTTCTACTGATTTTCTTTTTTCATTTACAGATTCAATTTCTTTTTCTATCTGAGAGATTTTATTTCTGTACTCTATTTCCTTTTCTTCAACTCCTTCATACTCTGATAATAATGAGATTATTTTCTCTGCAGATTCTACATTTATTCGTAAAGATTCTTTTTGCTTTGTCAGTTCATTTATTTCTTTTTCAACCCTTGAGATCTCATCTTGCATGCTTTTCTTCATTCCTTCCTTTTTGTTTATAAGCTCTTCTTTATGCTTGTCATTCAATTCGGAGTCGCAAACAGGACAATGAGCACCAGCAGTTTTTAATTCGCGAATTGATTTTTCAATCTCTGCAATTTCTGCCTTCAAGTTGGATTGTCTTTCTTTCAGCTTGTTCAAAGTTTCTTCATCCTTTGATAATCTAACCTTTAAGTTTTCAATGCTTTCATTTTTCAAATACAAATTCAATTTATTTTTTAAATCTGCTTTTATACTTTTCTTCTTATCTATATTAAGTATCTCAGATTTCAAAAATGCATGCTGTTTAGTTACTTCTCTGTTTTCTGATTCTATTTCCATCTTTTCCTTTTCCAGCTTCTCTTTTTCATTTTTCTTACTGCTTAGAATCATTTCAATCTCTTTTAAACTCTCTTTTATTTCAGAAGAAGAAATTTCCTTTTCCAGCAATTCTTTGTTATGTCTTAGTCCAGTGATTTCATTTTGAAGTTTCCTGAATTTTTCCATTTGCGCTTTGAGTTCATTCACTATTTTTTCCTTTTCATTTTTTAGTTTCATTTGATTCTGAAATTCTATATCGTATCTTTCTTTTTCCTTTTTGTTTTCAGCGTTTTCTATTTCTAGTTTTTCAATCTCCTGATTTATTTTTGACGCATCTATATTTCTTATGAATGTCTCTTTGTCGCTTTTCATATTTTTTAGCCTTGAGATAACTGTTGTTATATTTTTTCTTGCAATTTCAAACTTGTCAATTCCTATCAATTCATCTATTTGTCTTTTTCTTTCTCCTCTTCCTAAAGTTAAGAAATAGTCTATTCTATTTTGTTCAGAATAAATTGCTCTTGTGAATAGTTCATAGTCTATTTCAAGAAGATGAGATATATAATCAGATACTCTTTCTGATTGGGGACCTTCGATTCTGGTGTTACCTTTAAATATTTCTGCCTCGCTACCACCTTTTTTCTTTATCCTTCTTATGACTTTATATTCCTCTCCTTTATGTTCAAATACTAAAGTGACTTCTGCTTCATTTTCTTCTCTTGGCCTGTTTTTAATGAAATCAGTTATTTTCAACCTTCTGTGTTGTACTGCAGGAGTGGTGCCAAACAAAGCAAAGCAAACACCATCAATAATACTGCTTTTTCCACCGCCCATTCTTCCTACTATTATATTTGTTCCACTAGAGAAATTGATAGTGCTTGCTGAATGTGATCTCCAGTTTTTTAACGTTATGCTTTTTATCATTTGCTCACTTGTGGTAATATTGGTAAATATTTTTGTCTAAGTATCTATTTTATGAAATAAGTATTAAAAGTGTTCTACACTAAGATTCCATTATGCAAAAAGAGCATCTTGATACTGCAGGAAAGAAGTTTCTAGTTGACATAATGCTAATAAAACTAGGAAGATGGTTGAGAATACTTGGGTATGACTGCAAGATTCCAAAAGAGAACGAAATAAGCGATGAAGATTTATTAGATATTGCAGAGAAGGAAAATAGAACATTGATAACGATGGACAGATCTCTTTCCAAAAGGAAAACAAAAACAAGTATAATCTATATTCCTTCAGAATTTAATTCAGTAAAAGCACAACTTGAATTTTTAATTAAAAACAAATACATCACTAATCCGATAGTTGGAGGAAATATTGAAGAAAAGATTGAATCTTCAGTAAGATGTTCAAAATGCGGTTCAATTCTTTTTGAGATAACAAAAGAAGAATTGAATGATTTATATAAAAAGAATGTCGGAAAAAATGAAAGAGAGGATGTTGATAAGGTCTTATCATCCCACAATCTATTTTGGATTTGTAAAAACTGCCACCAGATATACTGGAAAGGCAGTCACTGGAAGAAAATTATTGAATTTTTGTCAAAACTAGAAGTAAAAGATTAATGGAAATTGAAGCTCTAAGACACTTCTATGTTTTCATCCCATTTTTTCCAATTCTGTTCTCTTCTTTTCATGTAATCAAAGATAAGATCAGCACACATCCAAGGATTAACGAAAAATCCTATCTTTTCTTGCAGGTCTGTAGGCAGCTCTTTTTTCCTTATGTGCGTTCCATCCTCTCTCTTTTTCCAGCTTTGTGCTATTCTATATATATCTATTCCAGGAAGATAGCCATTGCTCTTTGTAGACAAATATGGTTTTTTAACTTTCAGTATCTTCCGAATTAGATTTTTATCATCTTCTGGGACAATTGACAATCTCTCCTTTAATGACTCATAAGAAGTAGGATATGGATTACTATTTTTATCTGCAATTATATTTTCATAATACCAATGATTTCTTAAATAATATTCTCCTTGCTGTATTAAGTCTGCAATAAGTGTTGGCATATCTGTCTTTTCTATGTTCTCATGTGATATCAGTTGTGCAGCATATGCATCCCTATATCCAATTTCATATGCCGGGTATTTCGGGTCATAATCTCGATTCCATTTTCCTTTATACAATGCAGTAAATAATTGATATATCTCTGCCTCGTTTAGGACATCATAAAGAGAGTCTGGAAATCCACGGTGTATTTTTAATACATTGTCTATGATAGCCATTCTACTGAATTCATATCCATAGTAAACCCACAATGTTCCTTTTCTGCATTTATAAACGCACTTTTCATTTCTGTCTCCATCTTTTCTGTCTAGGTTTTCATAAATATTTTTTTCTATTATTCCAAAATTCTTCCTGTGTATTATTTTTATTTTTGCTTTTTTACCTTCTTCCTTTTTTTCATCTAATATGTTTTCTACCCTTTCCTCTTTTTCTTTAGTTTCATCGGTTTCTTTCTTGCTATCATCTTTTATTATTATTTTTTCATTTATTATCAGATCGGGAAATAGGCTTTCTTGCGATGCAATTTTGTATCCTTCTTTTGGTCTGTAAAGGTGAGCATGATCACTCTCCCACCAATTAATCTTTTTTCTTTTCATATTCCTACCATTTTTAATTTATACCTTATCCTACTATATTTTAGTATACAATCATTATATATAAGCTTTTCCTTTATTCGTCCTTTATTATTACCATTATCAATTGTTTTTGCCTTTATTGATGAATTTTAAACTTTTCTTACAATATTAATCTATGAGGAACAAAAGTCTAGTTGGCGCAAAACACAATTTCAGCTTGAGCGCATTCTTTAAACTAGTAAGAATAGAGCACGCATTAATGTATGCAATTGCAGTGCTTATAGGAGCGGTTATAGTCGGAGGTATTGAAGCAGTTTCGGCATTTATTTTAATAGGCGCTTTGGCCTCTATGCTTCTTGAATTCGGCGCATTTGCGTTAAATGACTATATCGACTTAAAAGCAGACAGGATAAATGCAAGAATTGATAGACCATTGGTCACAGGAGAGATTTCTCCATCCATGGCACTCCTCATCGGCTTCTTTTCATTTATTTTTGCAAATTTGATTTCTTTTCTTTATCTGCCTATCCAGGCGTTTTATATCATATTTTTATTTGCTATACTATCTTTACTCTATGACTTCATTCTTAAGAATTTGCCACTTATTGGAAATATCATAATCGCGCTTACTATGGCAGTTCCATTTTTCTTTGGCGCATTCATTCTAGCAGTTGAAAAAAGTATTCCATCCACTCAATTCCAGCCTGCATTGTGCCTGTCTGCAATCGCATTTTTTGTTGGATTAGGCAGAGAAATAATAAAGGACATCGAAGACATGAAGGGAGATCAGGCTACGGGAGGTAAGACCCTACCGATCCTTATTGGAAAACGAAACGCTTCTAGATTTGCGGTTTTACTATTTTTTATTAGCATCGTTCTCTCAATTGTTCCATTCTTTACGTTCTTTTCCGGAAGACCTTTGTATCTTACAGTTTTAATAACAGATATAATGCTTGCTGACGTTTCTTTACATGTGCTAAAAGATCAATCAATTCAAAATTTGAGGAAATCAAGAAAAATGAGTCTTATTGCAATTGGAATAGGGTTACTTTCCTTCCTATTAAGTTCAATCTTTTGATTTTTCTAGATTTTTCTAAATTGATTGATTATTTTGTCAGTTTTCTTTTCTTTACTTTTGATTCTACTTTGCGTTTTATCTTTCCAATTACAAAAAGAATTACAAATCCAACAAAAACAACCCCTACTAAAAATGTAAATATAGAAACTATCTGATATGCAGATATTCTATTCGCTCTTTCTTCTAAGGTTTCTTCTGTTTCATTGCCGCCTATTATAAATTCATTAACAAAAGAATCATTTTCATTTCCCATACATATTTTTTCTGCATCTTTGTAATAATTTTCTAGATTTTCTGCGATTAATGCAATTCTTAATGCAGATAGTTTATCTGTTTTGTTTATTTCTTTTGCATGGTTATTGAATATAACTGGCCAGATATAAGTATAATTTCTATGGATCAAAGAATTGAGGGTGGAATCGATTTTTTCCTGAATACTATTATTCGAATTTGATGAACTAATCTTTTCAATATCGGAATAGGATTTTATATATGCAGCATCCACAAGTGCAGAGAGATACCTTTCTTCTTCGAAAGCAGCTTCGGCTGATTTCATTCTGAATAACATGTCTGAATTATTTGGATCCACTTCTAATCCTTTTAGAACTTCTTTAACATAATCTCTAAGGTTTTCTTCTTTAAATCTATTCTGCAAATTAGATTCAACTGTTTCGTTTTCAATTTTGTCAAGCATATGGTTTGCTGCAAGGCACCAGTACTTTGCATTAATTATACTGCTATATTTTGTTAACAAAGGAGAAATAAATTCATTCTTTTGTTTGCCGGTAGCTATATCGAATATTTCCTCCTCACTAATTGCTTCGCTTAATTTGGTTTTTGCCCACATATATCTAGTCTCAGCAGGACCTATAATTTGGAAGTTTTTATTGTTAATCATTTTCTTGATTATGCTGTCTTTTTTCTCAAAAGTTTCTAAACACTCTTTTGTTTTTTTGTATTCTTCTAGCATTCTTTCCTTGCTAAAAAGAGAAACCTCTTTATCTATGGAAAGCAGAAAAGCGATGTTTGCAGATGTGTAATATTGATTTGAATAGAATGCGTTTTTAGAGTTTTCAAGTCTAGATTGGAAGTTGTCTCTGTATTCGATTTGTGTTTCATTAATATCTTTTTCTGCATCCAATATCATATTTTCAGTTACACTTTTTATCCAATCCAAGTACATATGTGAGAAGTTGGCATAACTGAATTCATTAATCTGTTCAGGTGAAAGCGATAGATTTTCAGATTGATTTATGGCAGAAGTTAAAATAGTATAAGCTTCATTTATGTCGTCTGCCTGAAGCATCGTGATATTGTAGTATCTCTTAAACATCAGCAGTTCAATCTTTTCGCTGTTTGTCATCTTTGGAAATACTATTCGCTTAAATCCTAGTTTATACGCCGCTTCTGCTTTTAAAGGCAGCCCGCCAACGCTTCCTACTCTCCCATTTGCATCTACAGTTCCAGTCATAGTGGTATCTGATCTCAGGCTTTTATTCTCAAAGCCGCTTAATATCATTGCTGTAAAGAGTGCACCTGCGCTTGGTCCTTCGATATAACTTACTCCATTATTTGATACCTCTAAAATAACATCACATTCAGAAATATTAATCCCGTTTTTTTCAGCCATCTTTCTTGCAACACTGTTAGCAGTTAATATTGATTTTTGTGTTTCTTCTCCTATTAGTGGATCAAGCGAATAGTATATTTTTCCAGATTCAACAGAAATATTTGGTATGATTTTAATGCTTATTTTTATCATTTGGCTTGAATTTTCATTGATGACTGCAGGCGCATATATACTTCTTTCCACTTCTATGCATTCAGAAAAATTTAAGCCAATTATCAATAAAAAAATTAACGCTATCAATAGTTTTTTTCCATCCATTTAATCCCCGCTTATTAGAATTTATAACAATTTATATTTTCTTAATAGCATATTTAATATTCAATTTTATAATGTTAATCAATAAGATTCATCCGCTTAAGGATTTCATAAGCCCCAAATCCGATCAATGCAATTGTTAATCCAATTAATATTACATTTACACCTGAAGTAGTTGCAAGTAGCAAACACGAAGCAGCAGCGAACATCGGGATTAAAGGAACACCGAAAATATCTGGAACTTTGAACGTTCGCTTGAAATAAGGTTTTGTATATCTAAACCAAACTAAAGCAAGATTTATAGTTGCAAAAGTGAAGAAAGTTGAAAAATCAGCACTGTATGCAACAAAGCTTATATCTTCGCTTAGAACCGCAAGTAAAGAGAAAAATCCAAGTATCAGTGCAGCGATCCAAGGTGTTCTTCTCTTTTCAGAAACTTCTCCTAAACGTCTGAGTATTCTTCCTCCTTCTCCAAGGCCATAGAGAAGACGCGTGGTTGTAATAAGCATCAATAAAACAGTATTCGCAGTTGCAAATAATGCAATTAGTGCAAGTAGAGTACCTGCATTGCTTCCCATTGCTTTTGATGCAACTTCTGCTAAAGGAGCATCAGAGTTGGCGAGAACTTGCCAGTCTACAACACTTACTGCTACAATAGAAACAAGGAGATAAATAAGAGTAGATATTCCAAGAGAAAGAAGTGTTGCTTTTGGAATTATATTTTCAGCATTTTTCGTTTCCTCTGCCAATCTAGGTATGCTTTCAAATCCAAGAAATGCAAAGAATAAAAGGGATGCACCAAAGAATAATGCTGAAAAATGAGAATCAGGTGGAAGTTCAAAATAATTAACACTTCCTATGTAAGGAAGACCTAAGAATATAACAATCAACAAACCAATAATTTCTATAATTCCCCCAATGTTTGCGATTGTTACTGATTCCTTAATCCCATATATGTTTAGAAGCGTGAATAATACAATCATGGATCCTGCAGCAATAGAGTAAGGTACTTCTATAAAATAATTAAGATATTTTGCAAATCCAAGGCTTACTGTTGCGACACTAAAAACAGTTCCAACCACAAGGAGCCAATTTACAAGAAATGCCATTCTGTTTCCAAATGAATTTTTAGTATAAACATATTCAGCTCCTGCCTTAGGAAACATCCCAGCTAATTCAGCATAGCTCAAAGCAGTTAATCCAGCAACAATTCCGCCAATTAAGAAAGAAAGCCAGATAGCATTTCCAACAATAGCCGCTGAACTTCCGATTATCGCATATACTCCCGCTCCTATTATAATCCCAATTCCTGCAACTGTAATATCAAAAAGATTCAGCTCTCTTTTCAATTTCTGCATTTAATCCCTTTTTAACTTATTCCAATATTAAATTACATTCCAAATATTGCAAGTACTCCTTTCTTTATAAATTCTATTCCGAATGCTGCTAGTAGAAGACCCATAAATCTTGATATTATTTCTAATGTATTTGTACCTATTAATTTCACTATTTTATTTCCTATAACCATAACAAAGTAAGTTGTGATCAATGCGAGAATTAGTCCTAATATCGAAGGAACTAAACCATTGCTTTGAGAGATAAGTATCATTGTTGTTATGGATGCGGGTCCCGCAAGTAAAGGCGTCCCTAATAAAAGTGCTATTGTTGTCTTTTTGTCCTTTTCGTTTTTTTCTTTTATTATCTCTTGTCCCAGTACAATTTGGGTTCCAAGAAGAAACATTAGAATGCCACCTGCTATTTGAAAAGATTCGATGGATATCCCAAATAGTTCAAGAAGTTTCATACCCAGGAAAAGTGCCACGAGCATTATTCCGCCAGCGATTATTATCCCTTCCTTCAATGTAGAATTTCTTTCCTTTTCACTCATTTTTCTTGTCATTGCTAAAAAAGGTGGAGCAGCCATAAATGGATCGAGAATTGCTAAAAGAATAATAAATACGCTTAATATCTGCGTTAAAATTTCCATTTTATCACATCAGTTAATCAAATAAAAACAAGTGCGGCGGCCGGGATTTGAACCCGGGTCATGAGCTTGGAAGGCTCGCGTCCTAACCAGGCTAGACTACCGCCGCTTCATTTATTATAATCTATAATTAAATTAGGAGTTAATATTTTTTAAACTATTCTATTTATTATTTTAAATAATGAAATTCGATGTTCTAGTTATCGGTGGAAGTGCAATAGGTGGAGCCGCTGCAGCCGCATGCTCAAAATACGGATTGAAAACCGCTATTCTCGAAGAAGATAAAGAAGTTGGGAAATATAAAAGATGCACTGCAATATGTTCTGAAAATGGTTTAAAGAAAACAAAGATTCCATATACTGATGCAATTTTAAATAAGATAAGAGGGGGAGTAATTCATTCTCCAAATAATAAGGTAAAAATAAAGATGAAAAATAATATAGGGATTGTTTTTGACAGGCAAAAATTCGACGAAAATAGTATTGAGAGAGCATCGTCTTATGGTTCTATTTTATTTAAGGAGAAAAGGGCTATTTCATTCTATAATTTCAATAATCATTATTCCGTTTTTGCAGGAAATACGTTTCACTCAAAAATCATAGTTGGAGCAGACGGAGTAGCTTCAAAAACCGCTTCAGAATTCAATTTTCCACAACTTAAGAAAATAGCTTATTGTTTTGAAAAAGAAGTAACAAACGTCGATGTTCCTCATTTGGATTTAGTAGACATATACATAGATAATGAAAATTTACCTGGCTTTTTTGGCTGGTGTGTTCCAGTCGATGAAAAAACTGTAAGAGTGGGATTTGGAGTCACAAAATTAAATAAGTTTTTAGATGCAAAAAAGTTCTTCTACTCACAAAATTCACTTAGCTTTCTTAAGAAAAATACAGCAAAAACAATAAGAAAGTTTAATGCAGCCATACCTTTAGGTCCAAGAGAAGTAACGCAAATTAAGGGCGTTCTTTTAGTTGGGGATGCAGCAGGACAGACAAAGGCAACAACAGGCGGTGGTTTGGTTTTCGGTTCTCAATGTGCACATATTCTTGGGGAGGCGGTTTCTGACCATATTAATAAAGGCGAAAAATTAGAGTACGAACATAGATGGAGAAAAGAATTTGGGTCAACCTTATATTTCCATAAAACAGTTAGGAGAGGTATTGATTTAGTGCCAAATTATGTTTTAGATTTTTCTGTTTCTTTTCTTAAAATTCCATTTATAAATAGATTATTATCTGAAGCTGCAGATATGGATTATATAATAAAGATATAATTTTTTATGTTCCATACATTTTAGCTTTCTTTATTATTCCCATTACTATTGGCATTATACTTAAATGCATTATATTTCCTAATCCTCCTTTTGTTGTACTCCTTTCATCAAATCTTTTAACATCATCGTTACGAATCATATCTTTTGGACCCCATATTAATATAGGAACTGGATCTGCGGAATGAGATTTCATACTGCATGGGGTAGAGTGGTCGCCAGTTAAAACAACAACAGTATCCTTAAGTTTAGTTATAGGTTTTAATGATTTGTCTATTTTTTCTATCATTTTTATTTTCATCTTCCAATCTCCATCATGTCCTGCTATGTCGGTTGCTTTTATATGTAAAAATACAAAGTCATATCTTTCTAATGCATCAATCACCGATTCTATTTTACCTTCTAAATCTGTATCGTAACCTGCGGTGGCAGTTGGGACGTTTATAACATCCATTCCAATATATTTTGCAACCCCTTTATACAATGCCCCTCCTGCAACGCAAGCTGCTTTCATTTCATATCTTTCAGAAAATGGAATTACTCTTACTGCCCACCCATATAATCCGCTATACTCTACTCCTTCTTCTATTCTTCTTTGCATTTTTTCTATCATACTAGCTCCACGCGTCATTATTGAATTTGCAACTTTCAAATTCTTTCTTTTTCTTTCTTCATTTACCTTGTGTTTTTCAAGTATTCTGTTTATTTCTCTTATCGTTTCATTTAAAACTTCAGAAGTAATCTCTGCATTTTCATTTTCATCTAGTGGTTTAGCCCACTGCATTCTTCCTTCGTGGTGTGAATCTGTATCACTAATTAAAGGATTGAGTTTGAAATCTGGATCAAGACTTCTTATTACTAAAACACCTCTATGTGATTTAGTATGATAAAATCTGGATTCAAATTCTCTTGTTTTTCCATTCTTGTCTTTTATTTTGACTTTTATGGAAGAAATAGATTTTGAAATTTCTTTGGCCTCACTGTTACTTATTCTACCTGCTCTCCTATCGATTATATACCACTCATCTCCTTTTTTTTCTACAGTGCAGAAATTAGATCTGAATGCAATCTCCCCTGGTTTAATATCTATTCCAGCACCTAAAGCTTCAAGTATCCCTCTTCCCACATAGAATCTGAATGGATCATATCCAAAAAGTGCT
>JAVZRC010000005.1:0-51556 GCA_038880755.1 Candidatus Micrarchaeia archaeon | reverse complement strand
TTAATTTAGCTAACCTTTTAGCCTCTTTATCAATTATTTCAGCAGCTTCTTGTTGTTTTTGGGTATTCGGCCCTAATACTTTATTTCTCAATAAAGAAGCATAACCTTGTATGTTAGTAAGAGGTGTTTTTAGATCATGTGAAACCATACTTACGAATTCTGTTTTCATTCTATTGATTTCAGAAAGTCGTTTATAGTCTTCTTTTAATTTTTCCCTTTCTCTAATAGTTTCATCTTCATTTTTCTTTTTCTCTGTAATATTCCTAAAAGTCATACTATATTCAGTAGATGAGTTTTCATGTATTAAAGGTAAAGCACTAACTGAAAAATAAAACATTTTCTTTTTATTATTATAAATTCTAAATTCTTTATCTTGGAAACCTTTTCTTTGTTTTTCTGCTTCGGTAAGTGTTCTAACAAATTCAGGCATATCTTCAGGATGAATTATTTCAAATATAGAAGGATAAGGTTCTTTATAACCTAATTGTTTTTCGAATTGTCTATTCACAAATTTGAATTTTCCATTTTTATCAATTATACAAATTATATCTGTAGTATTATTTACTAATTGTTCATACTGCTCTCTAACAACACGTATCTCTTCATTCAATTTAACCTGTTCGCTTTTATTTTTTAGAATAATTATAAAATTTGAATCTAATTGAAATATCTTCACAAAAACAGGTATTGGGTTTTCACCTAATATAATACCTTCACTTTCAGCAGTATTTTTTTTATATGATATTTCATTAATTTTACTATTGAATTTATTTATCTTAATAAAATCTTTAATATTAGAATCTTTAGCTATATTAGGAATTAATGTTGTTGTTTGTGGATTAAAAGAAACTATTTTTCCATTTTTTTTAATCTCAATCACAATCTCATCAATATTTTCTAATATATTTAACCTCTTTCTTATTTTTTCCAACTCTTTTTCTTTAGATATTTCTTTAATAATCACAACTGTTGTAAGACCTAAATTTAATTCTTTAGTTTCTATTTCAATTTTCCTATTTTTAGAAATTAAAAAATTGTTTTTAATCATAGAGTTTAGTTTTTTACCACTAATTTCATCAAGTTGAATATCTGTTACTTCAGTAAATTTATCATTTATTGAGATAATATTTTTCTTTTCGTCAACTATAACGGCAGGAGAATCTAAGTTTTTAAAAAGTAAATAAAGAGAATCATTAACAAGATGTAAATTTTTACTTGTTTTTTTACTATTCAATTGAGTTGATTGATTTATCATATTGTTCTCTTCAATATTGGTGTCTGTTATTTCTATTATTTTTGTTTGTATTTCCTTGTGATTAGTTTCATCTGCCATAATATAATTTCAATAATAAGTTTTTAATTCTTTTATACTAAAGTATATTAGATATTATGGAAATAGATGATTTAAGACTCGAACAGGATATTCTTACTTTTCTTAAAGCTAGAGATAAAGCTATGGAAACTAACGAAATTATAAAAGAGTTCTCAAACGTTACGCCAGAAGAGGTTAAAGGGGCTTTAGTAAGATTAAAAGCTAAAGAAAAACTCGAAGCCAGAAACATCGGTCAATTCGATTTCTGGTACGTTCTTGAAACTCAAAAACCTAAAAAAATATTAATTATAGAAGATGATAAAGATATAAACAACCTAATACGCCTTACTTTAGAAGGAGAAAAATATGAAATAAAATCAGCTTATGACGGCATCGAAGGATTGAAAGAAATTAATATATTCAAACCAGATCTTCTTATATTAGATTTAATGTTGCCAGGTGTAGATGGATTAGAAATCTGTAAGAAAGTAAAATCAAATCCAGAGACAAAGAACACAATAATCGTAATAGTTTCAGCTGCAGATGCGACTGTAAATAGATTTTTTGGGATTCAGTACGGTGCAGATTACTATATCAAAAAACCATTCGACCCTATGGAACTTCGTGCTCTAGTCAATATATTTCTAAATAAAAGCGGTGAACTTTTTGATCCTTTAGTTGATTTACCAGATGTAGAACGTTTAATCAAAAACATTAGCATGTATTTAAAAGAGGAGAATAGTAAATTTATAAAATTAGAAATAGAAGGATTAGATCAATATGAAGAACTTCATGGTGAAAAAGGAAAGATGAAACTCATTAGATTAATTTCACAGATGGCACAAGATAAAATAAATGATTTCAGTGAAAAAATATTCTTATCATATTTGGGTAATTCTTCATTTTTGTTCGTTTCGGAAAATGATTCAATATATAATTTACTTTCTGAATTAGAAGCAGAGTTTAGGAGAGTAAATCAATTCATAAAACAAAAACAACTATCGAAATCATTATATCAAAAATTAGAAAGTGGGAGAAAACCAGAAGAAGACCATCCAATAAGACTTGCTTATTATGAAATAAATATAGAAGCATTTAGAAAGCAATTCGAAGAGAACATAACAAAAGACTATTCCGAAGAAGCAATACAAGCAAACATAGCTGCTATAAGAAATTATTCATTAGATCAAATTCGCACATTATTTGAAAATTCAAAAAATGTAGATATTACAATAAAGGAGATAGGTGGCACTTTAAGAATAACGGCAGGTAAAGAAGGCAAACGTTAATTATCTAAGATTATTTTATCTCCTATTTTTATTTTATTTTTCCTTATAAAACCAGATTCAGCTTCTATAACATATCTGTATTTTATTCCAGGCTTTATAACCTTCCAAGATTTTATTTCAAAATATTTTTTAACAATCCAATTTTTATCTAAGAAAATGATATCAAATTTAGGACAAAAAAACGAGTGAAATGAATAATCAACATCGGAATCAAAATTAAAAACCATCCTTTCCTTTACAGAATCTAAGAACATAAGTCCTTTTAGTTTTTCATTATCCTTGCTTAATATTTTATATTTATTTACTATTATTCTCTTCATCTTATCCCGTTTTTGTACTAAATCTTTCTTAACGTTAAATTTATATATACTACTGTTTATATTATAATAAAGCTAATTTAATTAGGCGACTAAAAACTATATTTTTCGATTTTAAACTATCTTTTGGTGATTAATTGGACACTAATATTAAAACAGGTACAACCACAGTAGGTGTAGTGTGTACCGATGGTATAATTATAGCGGCAGAAAAAAGAGTTACTGCAGGTGGGATGGTAGTAATATCTGAAGATATAGAAAAAGTAAGGACACCTGAAAAACATATTGCATTTGCTGCAGCAGGATTAGCGGGGGATCTTGAGGCATTAGATAGAATTTTATCAGTTGAGTTTAGACTCTTCCGAATAAGAGAAGGAAGGCCTATATCTGTTGATGCAGCAGTATCATTTTTACAGAATTTATTATATCAGTATAAATTCATGCCTTTTTATGTAGCTATAATAATAGGTGGGGTAGAAAAGGATGGAACTCCAAAGCTATATACTTTAGATCCGTCCGGTTCTGTAACTCCTGTTAAGGATCATACAGCTTATGGTGGTAGCGGCTGGTTTTCAGCACAAGCAGTTTTAGATGATATCTATGAAAAAACAACAATAAACGAAGCAATACCGATCGTAGCAAGGGCAATAAACGCAGCAAAGAAAAGAGACACAGCGTCAGGTGGTGGAATAGATATTGTGGCAATAACAAAAGATGGAATAAGAAAATATAAACCAGAAGAGGTTGAAAGAATATTAGAAAAATCAAAAGAAAAGAAGAAAAAATATTAATTATTTTATTCTATCATTTAACTTTTCTAAAGTGTGAAAAATGCAGAGCTTACTTTCTGAAATATCAAAAAAGATAGAACAGTTTATTCCAACTGGTTGTTCAATATCAAAAATAGAGGCAGAAGGCCCAGATATAATTCTCTATATAGATAATATAGAGAAATTTTACGCCTTCGACAATCCAGTTAAAGACATAGCGAACGCTCTAAAGAAAAAAGTAATTATAAGGGCAGCATCAAATCTCTTAATGAAGCCAGAAGAGGCGAAAGAAACAATCACGAAATTAATACAACCAGAAGCTGGAGTGAATGAAATAAGATTCTCACCAGAGTTTCATGAAGTATGGATAGAAGCATACAAACCAGGCCTTGTTATAGGTAAAGGTGGATCCACATTAAAAGAAATAATAAAATCAACTGGGTGGGCACCAAAAGTTTTGAGAACACCAACACTCCCTTCAGAAATAGTTAAAAGTATAAGATCAACAATGCTTAAGGAAGCTGAAGTAAGAAAGAAATTCCTTTTAAAAACAGGAAAAAGAATATTTTCAAATACAGAAAAAACATCATGGATTAAAATAACTGCATTAGGTGGTTTCAAAGAGGTTGGAAGATCGTGCATCTTTTTAGAGACATCAAATGATAAAATAGTTTTAGATGCTGGTTTGAAATTCGAAGCAACAGATACAGCAAAGGATTTCTATCCTTATGTATCTACATTAAACATTCCATTTGATGAAATAAATGCAATCATTTTGTCCCACAGTCATTTAGATCATTGTGGCTTTATTCCTTATTTCTTTGCAATGGGTTACGATGGTCCAATTTATTGTACTCCCCCAAGCAGAGATCTAATGGCTTTATTAACATTCGATTACATTAAAGTAATGAAAAAACAAGGTCTTACTCCTCTTTATGAAGAAAAAGACGTAAGAAAAGCACTTTTACATTGTATAACAAGAGATTTTGGAGAAGTGACTGATATTAGTCCTGAAATAAAACTTACACTACACAATTCCGGCCATATTTTAGGAAGTTCGATAGTACATTTACATATAAGTGATGGGTTACATAATTTAGTTTATAGTGGAGATATAAAATTCAGCCATACAAAACTTCTAAATCCAGCAGTTAATACATTTCCCAGAGTCGAAACATTAATTTTAGAAAGCACTTATGGAGGAAAAGACGATTTCCATCATCCAAGACCCCAAGCAGAGGAAAAAGTAATAAAAATCACTACAGAAACTTTAGCAAAAGGAGGAAAGGTATTAATACCTGTTTTCTCAGTAGGAAGATCTCAAGATATAATGCTTGTATTTGAAGAATTTGCAAGAAGAAATCCAGATAAGGCAAACTTTAAAGTATATATAGATGGAATGATTCTTGAAGCATCAGCAATTCATACTGTTTATCCAGAATATTTAAAGGACAGTTTACAAAGAATGATTTTAAGTGGAAAGAGCCCATTTGAATCACCAATTTTTGAAGTAGTAAAAGGAAATAGACAAGAAATAATAGAAGGAGAACCTTGCGTAATTCTTGCACCATCTGGAATGATGACAGGTGGACCTTCTGTTGAATACTTTAAAGCACTTGCAGGAGATCCTAAAAACGCTATAATATTTGTTGGTTTTAACACTAATTATTCATTAGGAAGAAAGATACAGAAAGGAGAAAAAGAAGTAGCTGTTGTAGGGGAAGACGGTAGGCTAGAAACTATTCAAGTTAAATTAAGAGTCGAAACAGCAGAAGGGTTCAGCGGACATAGTGATAGAAGACAACTTATGAATTATATAAAAGCCATGAAGCCAAAGCCATCTTTAGTAATAATCGATCATGGGGAACCTAAGAAATGTGAGGAATTCGCCAACTCAATTTCAAGATCAATAGGAATAGAAGCAAGAGCTCCTATGGATTTGGATTCAATTAGATTGAAATAAATCCATTAAGCTTTTTCAATACCCCTAAGTAAAGATTTAAAAATAATATTTTTATTATATCAAATATGATAAGATCTAAATCTAGAAACAATATAAAAGGTCAACTTTCTATAGAGTTGATTATAATTCTAGCAATACTGCTAGGTGTAGTTTTTTTAGTTGCATCAAAGATGCGAGAATCAGCAGAGAAGGCATCCAGCTCAATTCAGAACACTTCAGATAAAATATATGGGCAGATAGAACAAACTACAAATATTTCTACAAGCAAACCTTCTCCACCTACGCTAACATCTGAGATCTCTCATCTATATCAATGGTAGAATGATGGACGCAGTAGGGGATTTAAACTCCCTTGATAGAAATAAAAGAGGTCAACTTTCTATAGAATTCTTATTAATTTTTGCTATTTTTCTCTCTATTCTTTCTCTATTTCTTATGAATTTCATAAAAATCAACAATAAATTCCAGATTGAAATCAATAAAATTTTATTATCTAAATATTCAAATGATTTAGAAAACTCAATAAATTCATTATGTATTCTCGGTGACGGCAATGAACGCATTTTATATCTTTATTTTCCTGAAGAAGTTAAAATATCTGCAAATAAAAATGAATTAATCTTATCTTCAAATTTAGAAAACAAGTCATTTTTTTCTAAATGTACTATAGATATAACTAGTGAGATAACTATTAAAAAAGGATTTATAAAAATAGAATCAAAAAATGGAAAAATAACTTTAGTAAATCAATAAAAATAAATATTACAATCCAAGCATACTAGCTACTATTTCTGGTTTAAATATTGAAAGGTTGTTTATATCTGCTATTGCACCAGAAACAACAAGTGATACAAGATATATAACAGCAGCAACTATTATAGCAACTGCAATATTACCTTTCTTTATTTCACCTAATTCATCTATACCTACAGTCATTGAATCTAAAACTCTTATCGCAACATAAATCGCCAATATCGCAATTAAAACAACAATACCTAATTGTATAATTGCCATTATAAAAGAAATTATGAATAAAGGAATAGAAACTCCACGAAGAAGAACGTTATCGAATTGAGCCACCCCTTGCTGCACAATGTTACCTATTGATAGTATAAGAGAAGCAAGAATGATCGCAACTGCAACATTTCCTTTTTTCAGTTCTTTTATTTCATCTATTCCTTTAGTCATTTTGTCATAAAATCTAAGACCAAGATATACTGATAATATAGCAAACAATATACCTATAAAAATTTGGAGAAGAAAAACTATTATAGAAAAGCTAAGATCCATTATACCACCGTTTTTATATATTTAGTTACATATTTATTAGGTAAACATCACACTAATAAACACACTAATATATATGAGATATGTTTTTATTTCTTTTTAACAATGCAAATAAATTCACAAAGGAGATAAAATGTTAATTGGAATAACAGGTAAACCATCAAGTGGGAAATCAACTTTCTTCTCTGCAGCAACAACAGTAGACGTTCCAATAAGTCCACGTCCTTTTACAACAATCGATCCTAATAAAGGAATTACTTATGTTGAAGTCGACTGTCCATGCAAAGAATTAGGGATAGTATGTAATCCTAAAAATGGGAAATGCTATAATGGAAAAAGATTTGTTCCAATAAATCTATTAGACATCGCTGGATTAGTCCCTGGTGCGCATGAAGGAAAAGGACTTGGGAATCGTTTTTTAGATGATATCAGATCAGCAGACGTTCTTATTCAAGTGGTAGATGTAAGTGGAAAGACAGATGCAGAGGGTAATCCAACTGAGAATTATGATCCTAATGAAGAAGTTATATTTCTTGAAGAAGAATTAATTTATTGGATAGATAGTATCATAAAAAGAGGATGGAGTAAGATCAAAGGTAGGGATATAAAAGCGATTCAAGAAATACTAACGGGATTAAAAATATCAATGGATGAAATAGAAAAAACAGCAAAAAGATTGAATCTTCCTTTAGAAAGAATAAACTGGAGTGATAATCAAATACTTGAATTTTCCAGAGAAATAAAAAAAGAAGCAATGCCAGTTATAATTGCAGCAAACAAAATAGACATTCCTGGGGCAAGAGAAAATTATCTAAAATTAAAAGAAAAGTTTCCAGATAAATTAATAATTCCGACTTATGCAGATGGAGAGCTAGCTTTAAGGAAAGCTGCCAAAAATAATATCATTAAATATACCCCCGGCGAAAACCATTTTGAAATAATAAACGCTAATGAGCAACAAAGACAAGCACTCGAAAAAATAAAAAAAGTTATAGAATTAAATGGGGGAACAAAAGTTCAAGAAGTAATAAATAAGGCAGTTTTTGATTTTTTAGGTTTAATAGTTGTTTATCCTGTAAGCGATGAAAATAAATTTTCAGATAATTTTGGAAATATTCTGCCAGATGCTATATTAGTAAAGAAAGGAACAACTACAATTCAATTTGCAGCAAAGATACATACAGACCTTGCAAAAAATTTCATATACGCAATAGACGCAAAGAGAAAAATAAGAATAGGGAAAGATCATATTCTAAATAATGGGGATGTTATTAGAATAATTTCAGCAACAAAGTAAAAAATTCATAATCTATATATTTGTAAGTGCGGTATCTTTTCTTTTCCTATGTATTTACAGTTTTTTATGTCAAATCCAAGCTTTTGTATTAATCTTATCGATTCCTTTCCTACTATATTTATAGATGAAGCGGATTTGATTTTTTCTTTTAATTCTTTTATATCTTCTACAACTTTACCATCATAAAATTTTTTATACTTAATTAAATCAAGGCATAATTCACCTTCTTTGTATTTCTTCCCTAATACTGACTCGTCACATATAGCTATTACAATTTGCTTATTTCGTTCCATAATATTTACTAATACTCTTTCTTTCATCATAAACCCTTTTTGTTAACTAATTCAATTTAGAAATTATCTCCTCTTCGTTCATAAAACCAAAATTAATCTCATCATTTATAATAATTATTGGTAATGAAACATCTTTTATTTCATATCTCTTTTTCAATGCATTTACTAAACTTGTGTTTATCGAAAGATCAAAAGTATATACTTTAGTATTTGTTTTAGTTCTTGCAGATGTTATAATCTCTCCCTGTTCTTTACAATTTTTGCATGTTTCACTATTTACAAAGTATAAAATCAAATTTTGCTTTTCACCACAGATTTGGTTTACTTTTTTAGCTAATAAATAATCTCTAAATTCAAGTTCCATATAATTTATTTTAACTTCTTCATCTATACCTCTTCTGTCTTCCATAAATTCTATCTGTTTTCCAAGTTCATACGTTTCTTCGTCAAATTTAACAATCTCACTTTTGATATACTCACAATAACTTTCATCATTTTCAAGAAGCAATAGATTCCCAACTGCGATAATGTGGTTATTTAAATTTGTGATTTTTTCAATCATTTGTTCATAAACAGTTTTTTCTATTTGTAATCCAAACCATACACCTATACTAAATATTACTAAAGATATAACAAAAGCAGTCAAGTATATGTCCCAGCTAATCTTTCTTTCTAATTTCTTTAGTGTCATAAAATCACCAAATCTTCCTTTACCATCTTTGTTTTTCTCCCTTTAGTTCTTTAAATATAGCAATAAACATAAATAATGTTATTAGATAGCAATATAATATAGTATAAATTATCAAATACCTTTTTTTGATTCTATTTTCTTTCATCTCTTTTAATGCAATTACCGTCCATGCTAACGTGATAATAAGGACTATTGCTGATAATATATGGATAGGTTCTATCGTAAGAAGAAGTTTGTCAAAAACTAAAAAATTACCTTTTGAAACAGCAGTAGCTACAGCCAAAGAAACAACAATTAATAAAATTATAGAAAGTATACTATAAAGCATTACAAATACTCCAAAGTCACCATATTTAGGATTTATAGTATATGCATACTTAAGCACGTTCCTAAACCCACCACGATGCCATCTTTCTCTTTGTTTCATGAATGAAGAAAAGTCTTTAGGAACATCAGTATAAACAACAGCATCCATACAACTCTCTATTTTATAATTTGCAGCCTGTATCCTTAGTGCGATTTCTTGATCTTCCATTATGTTATTAGGGTCAAATCCACCAACAATATCAAATATTTCTCTTCTGAAAGCACTAAACGGACCAGGTGTTACATAAACTCCATTAATCATAGCAAATAATCTTCTATTAAATATAGTAAATAAATATTCCAATCTTTGTAGCTTCTCAAGGAAAGTCATATTTTCTCTTTCCTTCACTTTTACAGCTGAAGTAACGGCTGCTACATCATCTTTAAAGTAAGAAATCATTTTTCTTAGACTATCTTTTTCAATGTATGAATCAGCGTCTAAAGTTACTATAATCTCTCCTTTAGCTTTTTCTATTCCTTTGTTCAAAGAATCTGCTTTTCCACTGTTTTTCTTATTTATCAATTTAACTCTTTTATCTTTAATAGTTTTTACAACTTCAGCAGTTCTATCAGTAGATCCATCATTTACAACAATAATCTCAATTTTATCTTGTGGATAGTCTGATTCCAAAACAGATTTTATAGTATCTAGTATAGTTTCTTCTTCATTATATGCAGGAATGATAAAGCTTACAGTAGGTTCATATTTAGTTCTTTTTGCACTCTCTCTAACTTTTTTTCTATTTTTTAGATATATTAATAGCATTGTTGTAGTAAAAAAAAGAACTAAAAACATCATAATATATTCTATTACTCTATTAAATTGAAGATTCATTTTAATCCTCTTATATTCTTTTTATATCCATAAATTCTCTTAAAGCACTAGTTGCGTATGCTCCTTTCGTTAATTTAAATTTTAATTCGTATTCATCTTTATCTTTCTTAATATTTAAATCCTTTACATTAACAAGTAATGGACGCCAAGAACCTTTTAAGCTAACATTAGAAAGTTCACGAAGTTTAAAATCGCCAATTTCTATACCTTCTTCCCATAATATGTCTTTTATTATATTATTTGGTTTACTATCATATCCAACTAATTGAGTACAAACAACTTCATTTCCAGGCATGTTTACATCTATAAATCCATACTTATTAAACCCACAAGTTTTATCATTTTCCATAGGTTCAAGCAAAGAGTTTTTTATTCTATAACTTAATTCTAAATTAAATAAATATGATTGGTATGATTCAAGTATTAATCTTAAAATAGAATTAGGAATAATTTTTAAAGCACTCATAAAATCCTTAGGGTCAGTCTTATCTTTAAGAAATCTAACAATTTTTTTCTCATATAATCCAAAATTATTCATGTTATCAATATCATTAATATTTTCATTTTCAGGTATTTGAAGTAGGTTTTTAATTGCAGCTTCATAGTTTTTTAGTAGTAAATATCTTGCGACTTTAACATTTGTAGATCTAGTTCCAAATCTCTGTGGTCCAAAGTAATTAGGTATTTTATCTTTATTATCCTCCATTATTTCATTAATATTATCAATATTTTCAACATCTTTAATTCTTACAGTAAAGCTATTTCCAGTTAATTCACCCACCTTAATCTTATAATCCGTATTCCATACTTTGATTATTTCTATATTTTCTTCACTTTTAATTACACTAAGAAGTTTTTGAGGTGTAATATCTTTACCTTTCCAGCAAGAAACTAATTGATATGTTATAGCGTTCTTATCCTTTTGTCCAGCAACACTAAATCTATCTATTTCTATTTGAAGCCGTTCTGATAGGATTTTTAATGCTTCATAAGTAGTATAGTTTTTCTTTTTTAATACAAATGTAATATATTCTGTTTCTTTTTCTTCTTTAAGATTCAGTTCTCTTACGTTTTTTCCATTAAAAATTTCCTCAACTATGAATCCTTCAGGTTCTTCGATTCGTTTTCCACCACAACCTTTCTTTTTAGATAGGTGTGTTAAAAAGTTAAAGTCCATTAGATCCCCAATTAAATTTCTTCTAAAACTATTAAAACATTTCAAATAGAAAGATTACTTGAAGAAAGGGTTCGTCTATTTATATTCTTAATTTTAATTTTTAGTGGAAGTATAAGAAGTACGGCTAAAAGAAAAAATATTTATATTAAATCGATTAATCTAGTAAGATTTATAAATTTTTTAGATATTATACTAATAGAGGGTACATCGAATTTTGTACATCTGCCTCAAATTGGTCGCCTCGCCAGTGCGAACGCACTGGCCTCTTTCTTTTCACAATAGGTGGAATTTATGGATCCAATTGTAATAGATGGCTCTATAGGGGAAGGGGGAGGTCAGATATTAAGAGTCGCATTGGCTCTTTCTTGTATTACTGGTATTCCATTTAGTATAAAAAATATAAGAGTAAAAAGACCAAAACCAGGCTTGCAACCTCAACATCTAACATCTGTAAATTCACTTTCATTGATTACAAAAGCAGAGGTACAGGGGAATATATTAGGTTCTACAGAACTGTTTTTTAAACCTAATAAAATAATAGGTGGATATTATGAATTTGATATAGGAACAGCTGGGTCTATCTCACTTCTTATGCAATCGATTCTTCCAGTAATGTTATATGCAGATAGGCCTTCTAAAATAACTTTCAAAGGCGGAACACATGTTTCCCATTCTCCCTCAATTGATTATTTCGAAAATGTATTTTTACCTCTAATTAGAAAAATGAACGTTAACGCGGAAATACTTGTAGAAGAATTTGGGTGGTATCCAAAAGGAGGAGGAAAAGTAGTTCTCTTCGTAAAACCATCTAATATTAATCCAATATCATTAACTGAAAAAATAAATCTAAAATCAATAAACGGAATTATATCTCAATCAAACCTTCCTGAAGAAATTATGGATAGAGAAGAAAAAAGTATAAGAGAGGTCTTTCCAGGCATCATTCTAAATAAGAGAAATAAAACATCACCTTCGACAGGCAATTCCATAACTCTTTGGGCAGAATATGAAAATACAATATTAGGTCATGATGTTTTAGGTGAAAGAGGTTTAAAAGCTGAAAAACTCGCTTTAAGTTGTGCAAAAAGCCTAAATAAATTAATAAAATCAAAAGGATGTGTAGATGATTGGATGGGAGATCAACTTTTAATATATATGGCTTTAGCATCTGGCGAATCTGAAATAAAAGTTAATAAATTAACAGATCACATGCAATCATGTATGAACATAATACCTCTTTTTACTGGAAAACAGTTTAAAGTAGAGAGAGGAATTATTTCAGTGAATGGAATAGGAAATAAATAATTGATTACTTATACATAGTGGTTTTATGAGGTTACTTTTACTTGACGCAATAGGAATATTTTCAGTATTAATAGCAGCTTTTTTAGTTTATATTCTTTCAGGTCCTTTTGCAATTCAGAACCTTATAATTGCGTTAACTTTTTTGATAATTGGAGTTGGGATAACAAAATACATGTATGAAGAAAAAAAAGAGAAAGGTGTATATGAACATGAGAGGAGTTGGCAGAATGTACTTTCAAATTCCCTATTTCCCCTTATTTCATGTGGATTTTATTATATAACTAACGATCCTATATGGATATTATCTTATGTTTCTGCTTTTGCAGGTGCCATGGCAGATAAATTTGCTTCTGAATTAGGTGTACTTTCCCCTAATCCAGTATCATTAGCTACATTCAAACCTGTAAGGCAAGGTACTTCTGGAGCAATTTCAATTTTAGGAACATATCTATCTTTTGTGGGTGCTTTAATAATAGGTGTTGTAGCGTACTTTGTATACTCCTTCAATCCTTTGAATATATTATTAATAGGATTCTTTGGTTTTCTTGGAAGTTTAGCTGATTCGATAGCAGGAGTATTTGAAGAAAAAGGATTAGGAACTAAAAGTACATCGAATTTTATATGTACTGTTGTCTCTGGAATTTTAGCTTTCGTTTTCCTTAAATTTTAATTTATAAATTATACTTTTATTACTTTCTATCTAAATTTATTTATGGCTTTTAAAACAGAAACAGATAAAAGAAAATCTACAAATGAAATGATAAAGTCTTCATTCTGGGCATATTCAGGAATTTTTTTTATATTATTTTTAGGTCTAATATCAACTGTAATTCTTGCAAGACTTTTAGATAAAGAAAATTGGGGTATATTATCTACAATAATAGCAGTTGTTTCTTTTCTTTCTTCTATATCAGAAATAGGTTTAAATTACTATATAGTTTATCTTTCATCAAAATATGATAAAAATAAAAAAGAATTAAAATATAAATTAGCATCGCCTTTAAGATGGAAGTTAGCAATCATATTTTTAATCGCTTTTTTAATGTTCATATTTTCTGAAAATTTAGCATCTTTATTTAATATTAAAAGCGGAGCTAAATATTTTCTAGCTGGTTCTATTTATTTTATATTTTATAATCTTTTCATCGTTCTTTCAGGAATTCTTGATGGGATTAAAAAGTTTAGAGAGGAATCAATTATTTCTACAATTAATCAGTTATTAAGATTAATATTATCTGCGGGACTTGTGATCTTAGGATTTGGTATAGATGGAGCAATAACTGGATATATAATATCTGTTGCGATAGCAACTTTTATTCAGTCATATATTTTGAGAAATGTAATTTCATTCTCAGGTAAGAGTGAGGATTCATTACAGGATATGTTTTCATTTGGGTTCTTTTATGGAATAACTTCGATAGCAGCGACGTTTACAATGTGGACGGATTCGATAATGATAGGATTCTTCCTAGGTACGACTTCGGTAGGTATATATCGAATCGCTGTTTCTATCGCCTCTTCTAGTTCTTCACTACTTAGTGGAATAAGTAAGGTTAGTTTTTCATATTTCACTTCAGCTGAATCAGAAGGAAAAGATTCTTTTGGAAATTTAAATACAACAATCAAATACTTACTTTTCATATCTTTACCTGCAGTTTTTGGTCTGGCTTTACTTTCAGATTCAATAGTAAATGTATTTTTCGGTCTTCAATATATAGATGCAGCATTTCCTTTGATGATATTATCTTATTTTATTTTTGACGGTGTTATTACAGGAATGATAAACTCATATTTAGGTGCAAAAAAACTAACGAAACAGATCGGAATGTGTGCAGTCTTGGCATCAATTATAAATATAATCCTAAACTTAATTTTAATTCCAGCCATTGGTATTATAGGTGCTGCAACTGCCTCAGTGGTGTCAAGGGCGTTAGGTTTAGTAGTTATGGTTAAATGGAGTGAGAAAATTCTAAAAGTTAGATTCATATTTCCAATAAAAATCCCATTACTATCATCTTTAATAATGGCAGGAGCTATATTATTATTAAGATTATTTTTCGACCCAGGCACTTCTTTTATTAACTTATTTTTATTTATCTTATTTGGGATAAGCATGTATTTAATAGCTGCTAATATACTTGGCTTTAAAGTTTTAGCTTTTATTACTAAAATTTTCAATGCTTTAGTTCCACAAAAAATTTTAAGATCAATACCTTATCTAAATAAGATCGAATAATAATTAAAAAGGTGAAAAATTGAGTGGTATTCACTTGGCAATAATTCCAGATGGAAATAGGAGATGGGCTAAAAAGAAAGGAAAATCTATAAAAGAAGGACATTGGGCAGGAATACAAAAACTCAAAAAATTAATTGAATGGTGTAAAGATTTGGATGTAACTACGCTATCGATTTGGATACTTTCAACAGAAAATATGAAAAGGTCAAAGGAAGAAGTAGATGCCCTTTTTGATCTTTTCAATAAAATGTTAGACGAGTTACTTTTATCAAAAGATTTTGAAAAGGCAAGGAAGGAAATAAGTATAATCTTTGTTGGAGATTTTTCATCATTTCCTAAAGAAATAATAGATAAAATTAATAAGATACATAAACTAACTTCGAATAACAAGAAATACAAACTTGGAATATTTTGTAATTATGGTGGAAGAAAAGAGCTTATTGATGCAGCAAATAAAATGATAAAAGATGCAAAAAAAGGCAAACTTAATGAAGTCAATGAAAATACATTTTCAAATTATCTTTATGCGCCACAGTTAGGAGATCCCGACATCATATTTAGATCTGGTGGAGAAATTAGATTAAGCGGTTTTATGCCTTGGCAGTCAGTATATTCAGAATTATATTTTTGCAATAAATTATGGCCAGACATAACAAAGAAAGATTTTTATAGTGCAATCAAGGAAATTAAAAAAAGAGAAAGAAGGTTTGGAAGATAAGTTTTAGCTATCTAGATATATATAGATGAGTTTATGTTGGGTTGGGAGATAGTTAAAGAAAAGAAAGATTATTCACTTTCTATTCCTCCTATATCTAAAGAAGAGGAGGAGATAATAGTCGATATAACTAAATTATTTAAAGAAGAATCTAAAAACAAAGACATTTCTTCAAAAAACATAAGGAAAGAAATAGCGGAACTTCTTATCGATTATTGTAAGTACCACCACATATCTCTAGATCCAGATCAAGAGAAATATTTTGTCAATTATTTAATGTACAATATTTATGGTTTTAATGGAATAGAAGAATTCCTTCAAGATACTAATATTGAAGAAATAGCAGTTATAGGTGTGGATAAGCCTGTTTATGTTTACCATACTGAGAAAGGGTGGCTTGAAACAAATTTAAAATTCAGAAATCAAGAAACTGCGATTTCAGTTATTAATAAAATAGCAAGACAAGTAGGTAGGAGAATTACCTATCAAAATCCTAAGATTAACGCAGTTCTTCCAGATGGTTCAAGATTACATGCGTCTATCCCACCAATATCTAATTTAGAAATGACTATAAGAAAATTTAGATCAAATCCAATAACTCCAGTAGAATTATTTCAGAAAAAAATTTATTCCCTAGATGCGATAGCATTTCTTTCTTTAGTATTCCAATCTGATTTTAATATAATGATAGCAGGAAACACTTCTAGTGGAAAAACAACCACCTTAAATGCAATGTTCTCATTCGTTCCACTTTCGGATAGGATATTGATAATAGAGGAGACACCAGAGATAAACATACCACACCCACACAAAATTAATCTACTTTCTAATCCAGAATTGAAAATAAATATGAAAAGTCTTGTCGAGGATAGTTTAAGAATGAGGCCAGATAGAGTAATAGTAGGTGAAATAAGAACTAAGGAAGAAACCGAAGCATTTATAGAAACTATACTTAGTGGTCAAGCGAGAGGTAGCTATGCAACATTTCATGCTCAGTCTTCTGAAGAATTGATTAAGCGAATGTTGACTTTAGGAATTTCAAAATATGATGTGACATCTATAGATTTTATTGTAATTCAAAGAAGATTGATGAGATATGATCCAAACACAAGAAAATATTGGGAAGAGAGAAAAGGAATAGAATTAGTAGAAATGAATTCAGAAGGAGAAATAAATAAAATATTTCAAATTGATAGAAAAACAGGTGACATGGTGGGTGATCCATCTAAATCTTCGAAATATGAAGATATTGCCTCGAGCTTTGGCATGAGTAAAAAGGAGTTAAACGAGGAGCTGAATTTCAGGAAAGAATTCTTGTCCTCTTTTCAAACACACTCTTTTCATGATTTTGTATTCAAAGTTCAAGAGAAATTTTTCTCAAATGTCAAATTATCATTAAGTCCAGACACAACCAATCAACTTTAGCATCTATTATTTTACTGTGCTAATAGTTTAAGGTGAATATTTGAAAAACAGATTTCAAAATATGATTAAAGAATATTTCAAATCACTGGAAAAAGAAATAGTATTAAGTTTATATCGTGCCGATATCGAGATTTCGTCTTCCAAATATTTGACTTATTCTTTTTTATTTTCAATCATTTTAAGTTTTATTTCTACATATTTTATATCTACTCTCAGTACTGCATTTGATTACCTCAGTTTAGGACTTATTTTCTTTATGTTATCTATCGCATATTTTCTTATTCTTAAGAAGCTTCCATATTATATAGCAAAGCGAAGAGCGTCAGAAATAGAATCAGATCTACCGATTGCAATAAGGTCAATTGGTATACAATTAAACATGAAGGTACCATTTGAAACTGCTCTTGAAAATATAGCAAACTCGAATTATAAATGTTCAGCTGAATTCAAAAAAGTAATTAATATGATAGACAGCGGTACTTCAATACCAGACGCACTTAGACAAGTAACCGAGCGAGTAGATTCTCAGATAGTTAAGAAATTAATGGTCCAGTTAATACATGTTTATTTAGAAGGCATGGATGGAACTGAATTAAAACATAGCGCAGATGAATTAATTCATGCACAAAGATTTAAATTTAAAGAATTCTCTGCAAAACTTAGTTTTCTAAGTCTTATGTTTATAGCAATTTCGTCTATAGCACCAACAATGTTTTTAGCATACATTGTAGTAGCAAGTACATATTTAGATATGGAAACTTCACCAAGCGATATATGGTTCACATTTGTTGTTTTATTCCCACTTATAAATATCTTATTAATAGTATATATAAAATCTACAACACCCACAATTCTTTCAAATCTATCAGAAAAATTTCTATCTAAAAAAGAAGAAATAATGCTAGACGAACAACTTAAAAATATGAAAATAAATCTAAAATTTAGAACGTTTATAACTTACTTATTTTTGATTTCATTTTCGCTAACCATTATATTTTACTTTGAAATAAACTACTATTCATTACTTTTCCTTCTTCTTCCGTTATTGGTATATTTCATCCTATTATGGCTGATTGAGATAAGAGCAAATGAGATAGAACAACATCTTCCAGATGCATTAATGTATGCTGCTACACTTGAGCTAGGGATTCCAATGGAAAGAATAATAGAAAACATAGCCAATGCAGGATACAGATCTTTATCTGATGAATTTAGAAAAGCATCAAGGCAGATAAAAGTCGGAATTAGTGTAAACCACGCGCTTCTTAATATGAAAGATAGGAACAGTTCACTTTTATTAGACAGAGTAATTTCACTTCTTATACAATGTTACAAAACAGGAAGAGATGTTCACAAAGGAATAAAAGAAACTGCAGAAGATATATTTGAATTAAACATGCTTAAAAAAGAACAAGCATCTTCTTTAGCACTTCAGAAATATACTATTCTTATTGGTGGTTGTATATTCGTTCCTATTATTCTAGCTGTAATTCTAAATTTAATATCAAACATTCAACCATTAAATAGCGATGTTACAACTTTACAAAATAGAAATGAGATATTAACAGTTGCAACCAACGCAGCTCAAATTTATATTATCATCTATGTACTATTATCTTCAATATTTATAGCTATGCAGGAAGGAAGACTGAGGACTTTTATCGGCTACTTTATTATTTTACTTCCTTTGGTTATATTTCTTTTTAATTTTGGAAGAGAATTTATTACTTTTTAAGTTAAAATCAGTAGAGCCTCAGGCGAGAATCGAACTCGCGACCTCTACCTTACCAAGGTAGCGCTCTACCCCTGAGCTACTGAGGCAAGAAGTTTAATATTATTATAGCAGTAAAGGGATTAAAATATTATCATTATATTTATTTTATGGCAAGACGCAAGAAAGAATATGATTTTAGGTTTCCACCACAACTCCAAAAATTAAAAAGAGGACCACAAATAATACTTCCAAAAGATTTAGGTGCAATAGTTGCATTTACAGGAATGAACAAAGAAAGCATAGTTGTTGATGCAGGCACTGGAAGCGGATTCGCCACTGTATTCTTTGCTTCTATAGCTAAAAAAGTTTACTCTTATGAAAATAAAAGAGAGTTCTATGAATTTTCAGAAAAAAACATAAAACGTTCAGGTCTTACTAATATCGTACATAAATTCGGCTCTGTATTTGAAGAAATCTCGAAAATAGAGGAAGAAATAAATGTAATTAATTTAGACCTACCTAATCCTGAAAATATTTTCAATTCGAATTTTAAGCTAAGTGAGGATGGATACATAGTCGCATATCTTCCTCACGCAGAACAAGTTTCTAAATTCGTATCTACAGCTACAAAAAACAATTTCACTACATTTACAATAGAGGTAATAGTAAGAGAGATAATTTCAAGAGAAAAAGGTACAAGACCGCAGAATACAGGAATCATACATACTGCTTATTTAACATTTTGTAGAAAACAGAATTCAATTGTCAAAGGTGAATAAATGAATCTTGGAAATATAGAATTCGACAATTTAGGTCCAGAAAAAATACTTATTGTTTCAGATAAAAAAACAGGAATGAAAGGTTGGGTTGTAATAGATAATACAGTATTAGGTATTGGAAAGGGAGGAATCAGAATGACTCCAACAATTACAATCGAAGAGGTTGCCAGGCTTGCAAGAGCCATGACATTGAAAAATTCCTTAGCAGGACTTCCTTTCGGAGGAGCAAAGGCCGGCATATTAGCACCCGCGGATGTAATTAAAGATCCAAAAAGAAAGAAGGAGTACATAGTTGCCTTTTCAAAGGCAATCAAGTCTATATGTCCAAGAGAGTATGTTGCAGGACCAGACATGAATACTGGAGAGGAAGAGATGAGATGGTTTGTGGAGGCAAACGGTTCTTGGAAAGCAGCAACAGGGAAGCCGAAAGGAATGTGCATAGGCAAGGACGGCAAGAAATGCGGGATTCCGCATGAGTATGGCTCAACTGGCTTTGGAGTTTGTCAGGCTGCACTAGTAGGAATAAATTTCAAGAAAATGAATGTGAAAGAAACATCCTTCGCAGTTGAGGGATTTGGAAATGTTGGATATTTTGCAGCAAAACACATGATAGAAAAAGGAGCAAAGCTTGTTGCCATAAGCGATAGTAAAGGCACCCTTTATAATCCAGAAGGAATAAATTTTCAGGAGCTGGAAAAAGTAAAGAAAGAGACAGGAAGTGTTATTAATTATAAATCAGGCGAAATACTTAAAACTTCAGATCTTTTTGAATTAGATGTAGATATATTAATTACTGCAGCAGTGCCTGATGTAATAAACAAAGACAATGTAGATAAGATACGCGCCAAAATAATCGTTGAAGGCTCTAATATCCCTACTAAACCAGAATACGAAGAGATCCTGCATAAAAAGGGAATACTCATTATTCCAGATTTTGTTGCAAATGCAGGAGGCGTAATCTCTTCCTATGCAGAATACAAAGGAAAAACACCAGACGAAATGTTCAAATTAGTAGAGAAAAAAATAACATCCAATGTAAAGAAAGTATTGGTTTTATCCAGAAAAGAAGGGATAAAGCCTAGAGATGCAGCGATGAAGATTGCCTTGCAAAGAATTGAGAACAAAATAAATAGATAATAAAAATAAAGATGCAGGGGGTGGGATTTGAACCCACGAAGCGCCTACGCGCATAGGGTCCTAAGCCCTACCCTTTAGACCAAGCTCGGGCACCCCTGCATGTTTGTAATACTTATTATGTTTAGGCCCAATCTCTATGTATCTCTATATCAATCAGGAAAATAAATTCTATCTATACATAGGAGATTGTATCTGTTCGTATGTTTTCTTGGCTTCCTTGCTTTCTTTCATTAGTTTCTTTAGTTTTTCTTCTATTTCTTCTCCTTCTTTCTTTAGTTTTTCTGTATCTATTTTTATATGTAGTAATTCACTTAGCTTGTCAAGAACCTTAGCTGCCCCTATTAAGTTGATATTCATACCTCTGCTGGATGTAAGGATTGCAGCAGCAGGGAATTTTCTCACATATGCATTTGCCAATATTAAACCAGTTACACCAGTTGTTACACCTTCTTTTACTATAGTCACCCCTGCATCTTTTAGATCATTTTTCAGGCCTTCTGTAGATGCAATCCCAAATACGTCATCCTTTGAAGCATCTATTCCAACGCCACCTAGTGATATAATCGCACTGAGTTTTTTATCCTCTCCCCACAAGACAATTTCATTCGCAACAGAGCTTACTGCAGAGATTGGTATGACAAACTCTGAAAACAAGACGAGTAGATTATATTTTTTAGATTGATATATCCTTGCAGCAGGCAAAGGTTCTTCGTTATGAACAGTACATAATGGTGGAAACGCCTCAGAATCAATGTATCCAACTAATTCCATATTCCATTCCTTAACCAAATGCATCGCTGCGATGGTTCCAATCATCCCAACTCCTGGGAACCCTTCTATCAATATTGGATTTTTTAGCTTTATCGGAGCAACTTCTACAATCTTTGTCATACCTATATATTGCTGGTTGGTTTTTTAAAATCTTTGATGTTTGCTTAGAGTTGATCTAGATGATTTTGACTTGGGATAATTTAAGAAGTTAGAATACAATCTCTGCAGAATCCTTTCCCACCACAACTGTATGCTCAAACTGTGCAACCTTGCTTTTGCTCACTTCCCTTAGAACAGGATAGGCCATTAAAGAACCATTTCTAATAAGCTCCATCAATGCGATTTTTTCAGCCTGCGTTTTTGCATAATGTCTTTCAGCAAATGGCATTGTTTTTCTCTCCATAACAATCCTTTCCATCATTTTTCTAGCTTCTCGATTTCTAGTAGCCTCAAAACTGTGCGCGCTGAATATTTCACACCTATCCATTTCACTTACATGCCCTGCCGCGTTGCCATAGGTTACGAAAGGCTCTATTGCGATGATGTCCCCTTCATTCAATATGGATCCTTTCTTTGTTTCAAAATTAGGTATTATCGGATCACAATGAATTACATATCTATCAAGGCCATGACCAGTCAAATTATCTATAGGTTTGAATCCATTTTTCTTCAAAGTGTTTTCAATTTCTTTTCCTATTTCTAATGTTGATATTCCGGCCTTTATTTTTGATACTGCGTTTTCTAATGCTTCTTTTGTTGCATCAATCATCTTTCCATGTTCTCCACTTAAGTCTATTGTAATTGAGCCATCTGCAATGAAACCATCTTTGTGAACCCCGATATCTATCTTTACTAAATCATCCTTTGCAAATACCCTATCATCATTTACAGATGCAGTATCATGTGCTGTTATTTCGTTTATCGAGATGTTTACTGGAAAAGCATATCCTCCACCCATCTCCTCCATTTTCTTTTCAAGCGAATCACATAGTTTTAGTATTGAATCTCCTTCTTTTATTTTAATAGAATCCCTTATTTTTCCTGCAATCTTTCCAGCCTCGATAGTATTTTTTATCTTATCTTCCTCGCTATAATCTTCATAGAATTCATCCATTTATTCACCTTTTGAATTACATCCAATCTGAAAGAGAAGATTGTTTCCCTTCAAATATTATATCTTCCTCACTGTAACCCAACTCACCAATTATTTTCATTACAGCAGGAAGCACTTGATTATGGATATAGTATTCAGCATCATAATCATTAGCAAATTCAGCTATTTCTGCCTTTTCAGAGATACTATTTCCTTTTTTAGTTATTATATACCCTACAATAGATCCAGGTCTTATTTCAATTCCTCTCTTTCTTGCCTTTTCAACAGCTGAAATTTCTGGAGAAAGAACTTCATATTCTTCTTTTCTAAGTTGTGTATAAATAATCAAATCATCTTTTGACACATTACCTTTGTTTAGTTTTTCAATAACTTCTTTCACTATGGAAAGTGCCTTTTCCTTGCTGCCATCTATCAATATTGCCTCTAAAACTTTTTTCTGTGCTTCTCTTGCTATCTTAGACCAATCTCTCCTTACAAGCTCAAATCCTCTTATCTTGATTTTGCCATCTTCTGTAACCAACGCATATTTCTTTTTCGCCCCTGTTTCTTTCTCTTGCTTCTTAGATACAAAAACCCCTCTTTTATAGATATTTTCTAATTCTAACTCCATGGTTTCAGGGAGCGTCTTGTTTATTTCTTCCATAAAATTGATAGCATCTTCTTCTGTCTTATTTTCAAGAAGAAGAAATATGCTGTCTGTGTCGCTGTAAAGAACCTTAAATCCTTTTTCTTCAGCTCTTCTTCCCACTTCTTGAATGTAATTTCTTCCAAATGCAGTTATTGATTCTGCACATTCTCTTGAATACCATCTTGATTTTGGATAATTAAGCATTCCATACACAGTATTCAATACGATTTTTAAGGCAGCCACTCTAGCATTGAGTGTGCTGACCTCCTTTTCATTTCCAGATTTTTGTGCTTCCTTAAGTTCTTTCTTTATTTTCTTTCTAAGCTCTAAAAGGTGAAGTATGGCAGAAGGGACCAAACCCTTTTCCTTTTCGCAGAAGTAAAATCCATTTGGAGCTTTATTTCTTCCGTTCTTACATTCTTCATGGCCGCAGTTAATAGTATAGGGATCAATGTTGTGAGAGGTTATTATAGAAGGATACAGGCTTCTGAAATCAAACACAGCAATCTTTTCGTATATTCCTGGAGACGGAAGCTTTACATAAGCCCCTTGTATTGGCTTTGAAAAATCTTGAGCCCAGCTAGGCTTTTGAGGTATAAGATATCCTCGTTTATAACTTTCATCCATAAGCAAGGATTCTACCATCTGTCCTGTTGTAGAACCGCTTATGTTAGGAAGGGTTATCTTAGTAAGTCTAGCCAACTCCACTTCTAAGGGATAAAGTTTCTTGAAAATCTCATGCGCTGCCTTCGCATCTTTTATAGCATATTCTAATAATTCTGTTCTTTTATTTTCATCATCCCACATTTTATATATAGAAAACATGTCAACTTTCCAATCTTCTCCGCCAACTAGCTCTTTGTAAACCTCTTCAAGAGTATGTCGCTCAAGCTTGATAGCCTGAGCAGCAGCAAGAATTCTTACTAGATAATAAACATCAGAATGTACTCTGCCTTCAAGTTTGGTGTGTGTTGTCATTCCAATTCTTTTTATCTTAGGTTCACTTCTTCCTCTGCCTAGCCTCAATTTTATACCAAGTTCTTTAGCTCTAGCTTGAAGATAAGGGATGTCAAAAACAGAGGAATTGTATCCTGCAAGAACATCAGTATCTTTCTCTTCAATTAGATCACAGAATTTTTCAATCATCTCCTTTTCATCTTTCACAGTCAAAACGTTTTCAGTTTTTCCATTTTTCCAAGTGATTGCTCCAGCCATTTCGTCATTGGCATAGCTTATAATTATTGTCGGATCTTCGTCTTCTCTAGGTATTCCATGTGGGTTATATACTTCTATATCAAAAGTTAGACTCTTCAATGAATTAACATCAATTATATTTCCAACATCTTTTATACTTTTTATATATTTACCTTCGTATTCTATTTCTACTGTATTCATAGGTTTTAGATCTTTATCAATTAAGTATCTCTTATTAAATTTGATATCTTTTTCATAAACTTTTCCTATTTCACTAAACATTTTGGCAAGAATCGGTATTTCTTTAGGATCATTACAAGTTATTTTTTTTAAAGTTCTTTCCTCTCTCCCTATTCGCTTTTTTACCTCTTTAACATCTACTATTTCTATTCCATTATAAATTCCTTTTTTAATCTCTTGTTCAGTTTCTATGTAAAAATAAGGATAGAAATCTTTATCGTAGAGTCTAAACATTTTTTTTCTTTTTAAAATTAATCTTATTATGCTTCTGTTATTTTTAGTTACAACATCAACATCAATAAGGATCGCTCTTATTTTACTCATATCACTACCTAAATTAAGAAAGCAAGAAGAAAATTAAGAACTGAGCTGTTATTTCTTTCTTTTTATAGCTGCAATATCTCCTAAAGAGAATTGTTCAATGGCCGCTTCTCTTATTCTCTTTCTTGATGCCATCCTTTTTTCTTCTTTAAGTGCGTCTATTTCTTCATTTATGCTGTCTATTTCTTTTTTAATTTTGTCTCTTTCATTCTTTAGTTGAGAGATCTTTCCTTCCATCTCTTTCAGAACTCCCATTTTCTGTTTGAGTTCTCTTATCTTTTTCAGGCGTTCCTCTAGTCTGTGTATCTTCTTAGCCAATTCCTTCTCCACTTTTAGCGGCAGGTTTTTAGCTGTTGAGATCTTAAAGTCTAGCTGGTTTATCTGCTTTATTATTCTTTTTTCTTCATCCGCAGAACCCAAACCACTTGTTTTTCTGATTTTTTCTATTTCGTTAGCTAGAGTTCTGATCTCCTCGCTAAGCTTTTTAACGTTTTCAAGCTTCGCTTTTTTTTCTGCTTCAAGTTCCTGTATTTGTTGAGTAATAGTGTCGCTCATCTATAAAATATGTCTAATTACATTTATAAAGATTTTTTTATCTTGCACTATGTTTTTAAATCTTTTTTACTCGATTTTTATCTTAAAAAGTATCCTTTTTTATAGATTGCTAAATAAATATTTTTATGCCTGAAGCATTTCATCTACTTTCAGTTAATCAAACACTAGATATTTTGAATACATCTAAAGAAGGACTAACTTCTTCTGAAGCAAAGGCAAGACTCTCAAAATATGGATATAATGAAATACAAGAAAAAAGGAAAAAAACAGACATTGAAATTTTTATAGATCAATTCAAAAGCTTCCTTATTATAATTCTTATAGTAGCAGTGATACTCTCTTTTGCATTTGGAGAATATATAGATGGAACGCTGATATTGATAATAATCTTTCTTAATGCATTTTTAGGGTTTATTCAAATAAAGAAAGCAGAGGAAGCGATAACAGCCTTAAAAAAACTTACAGTGCCTGTTGTTAAAGTATTAAGAGATAAAGAGGTAAAGAATATATCTTCAAGGGAGCTTGTCCCTGGAGATATTGTGATTTTGGATACAGGAGATAAAGTGCCTGCAGATTGTAGAATCCTAAGCCAAATAAACCTTAAAGTAGATGAATCAGTGCTTACTGGAGAGTCCATTCCAGTTTCAAAATCTTCAGAACAAATGAAATCTCCGCAACCAATTCAAAATCAATCAAATATGTTGTTCATGGGTACATCTGTAGTATATGGAAGATGTGAAGCAGTTGTGGTTTCAACAGGTATGAATACTGAGTTTGGGAAGATAGCACTTTCTATACAGCAAGGAGAGGAAATCACTCCATTACAAAGAAAACTTGATGAATTTGGAAAGTTTATAGGTAAGGTTTTTCTTTTTATTTGTTTCACAGTTTTTATTTTAGGTTTAATAAATGGAATTGAATTTATAACAATCGCAATAACCGCCATTTCTCTGGCTGTTGCAGCAGTTCCTGAGGGATTACTTGCATCTATAACGATAGCATTGTCTCTAGGGGTAGCTACAATGGCCAAACATAAGGCAATAGTAAGAAAACTAACTGCAGTTGAGGGATTGGGAAGTGTTACAGTTATATGTACGGATAAGACAGGTACTTTAACTGTAAATGAAATGACAGTAAAGAGAATATGGAATATTGGTAAAGAGTATAATGTTACAGGTGAGGGATACAAAAAAGAAGGAAAGATTTTGCTCAAAGGAAAAGAGATAGACAAAGTTCCAGAAGAATTAAAACTAACTCTAAAATCAGGTCTTTATTGCAATAATGCATTCATAAATGGCGAGCCAGTGGGTGATCCAACTGAAATCGCATTACTTTTATCTGCATACAAAGCAGGATTAGAAGATGATAGATCAGAAAAAAACAGGCTAGATGAGATTCAATTCGACTCAGAAAGAAAAATGATGTCCGTACTCTATAAGTATGACAAATCAAAGAATGTGATATGGACAAAAGGTGCAACTGAAAAGGTGCTTGAAAGATGCACATACGTAATGAAAGAAGGAAAAATAGTAAAGTTGACAAATCAGCATAAGAAGATGATATTAAATAAGGAAAAAGAATATGCATCATCAAGCTTCAGAGTTTTAGCATTTGCAATGAAGATTACATCTTCCAACAAAATAGTAGAAGACAAGCTCGTTTTCCTTGGCATTCAAGCTATGATAGACCCACCAAGGCCAGAAGTTAAGCATGCAATCGCAACCTGTAAGAAAGCAGGAATAGATGTGATAATGATAACAGGCGATCATAAAGAGACTGCAATTGCGATAGGAAAAGAATTAGGCATTATGGATAATGGTCTTGCAATCACTGGTGCAGAGTTGGATAAGATAAGCGATGCAGAATTGAAGAAAATGATGCCTGACATAAAAATATTTGCAAGGGCATCCCCAGAGCATAAGGTTAGGATAACGAAAATACTCAAAGAAAATGGAGAAATAGTAGCAATGACTGGAGATGGAATAAACGATGCTCCAGCTTTGAAGGCTGCGGATGTTGGAGTAGCAATGGGACAGACTGGAACCGATGTAACTAGAGAGGTTGCAGATCTTGTAATTTCAGATGACAACTTTGCAACAATAGTTAATGCTGTGGAACAAGGAAGAGGAATTTACGAAAATATAAGAAAGACGATTGCATTTCTACTTTCAGGGAATATAGCTGAAGTTTTCATAATATTTCTAGCAATACTTATAGGCCTCCCTCTACCTTTGGTTGCAATACAGATATTATGGATAAATCTGGTAACAGATGGTCTGCCAGCATTAGCGCTTTCTGTTGATCCGATCTCTAAAGAGGTTATGAATAGAAAACCAAGGTCGCCAAAAGAAGATATAACTAGTGGTTTGGAAATATATCTGATTCACTATCCTATAATACTGACATTCTTTTCACTTGCATCATTTATTTATGTTCTAGAATCATCAAATGACCTGATAAAAGCACAGACTGTGGTATTCACATTGGTTGTGCTATTCGAGATATTTCAGTCTTTTGCATGCAGGTCTCTAGAAAAACCAGTAGGAAAAGAAATTCTTAAGAACAGATATTTATTACTTGCTGCCGCTATAGCACTTATTCTTCAAATGTCAATTTTATATTTTGAACCAATGCAGATTTTATTTGATACAAAACCACTTACTATATTGGAATTAGCTGCAATAGTGTCGATGTCTTTAGTCGGATTCCTATACATTGAATTAGCCAAATCCTTGAAGAGTAAGGAAATTCAAAAACAATTGAAGGTATCTTAATTAATTAGAAACCGAATCCTTTTCCCTTGAATAGTCTTTGTAGATTTCTTTGCATACCTTTATTCTTCTGTAACTGTTCATACATCTTTTTCATCTTGCCAAATTGGGTTATAAATTCCTTTACAACAGAAGCAGGTACACCCGAACCTTTGGAAATTCTTTCTATTCTTGAAGGACTTTTTCTAACCAGATCTGGATTCTTTCTTTCAGCCTTAGTCATCGAATCTATAATTGATTCATATTGGTCCATTTTTTGTTCCCCTTGGTCAAGAACTTCTTTAGGTACATTAACCATTCCCATTGTCTCAAATAGTCCTTTTAAGGGACCCATATTTCTTGCAGCCTTTAATTGTTTGTAGAAAGTTTCAATAGTGAATTCTTCAGGCATCTCTTCCATTCCCTCGGGTACTGCAGCTTTAACTTTTTCAATCAAAGCCTCAAAGTCAGGTACTCCTAAAAGCCTTCCAACAAATTTAGATGGGTTGAATTCCTCTATGTCTCCTATCTTTTCTCCTACTCCTATGAATATAACTTTCACGCCTGCAGTTGCACATGCTGTAAGCGCTCCACCACCTTTACCGCTTCCATCCATTTTTGTTATTATAACTCCAGTTAGTCCAACTGCATTATTGAATTCTTCAGCCTGCTTCTTTGCAACCTGTCCTATGTCAGCCGATATTACAAGTATTCTCTCATCAGGCTTTGCGACTTCATTTATCTCTCTTAATTCAGCTATTAGTTCATCATCAAGCGCATCTCTTCCAGATGTATCTATGATTATAACGTCATTCTTTAGCTTTTCAATACCTTCTTTGACAACATCCTTAGCTTTGACGCCTTCCCCTTTTCTTCCATAAAAGTTGCAGCCTACCTGCTTTGAAAGCTGTTCAAGCTGTTCATATGCTGCAGGCCTCATCATGTCAGCTGCAATAACACCAACGCTCATTCCTCTTTGCTTCAGATAATAAGCAACCTTCCCTATCTGCGTCGTCTTTCCCGACCCGAACAAACCACACATCATTATCTTTTGAGGTTTTAGCTCGAGCTTTCTTCCCTCCCCCATAATCTTAGTGAGTTCTTCATACACAATTGCATGGATGTGTTCGCTCATACTTCTTCCAGCAGGAGGTTTTTCATGAAGAGAACGATTTTCTATCTGCTTTGAAAGCTTGTACACTAGCTCTATATTCACATCTGAAAGTATAAGCGCTCTTTGTATCTCTTTTATCATTGATTTAACAGCACTTTCATCTATTATCGCTTTTCCAGTTATCTTTGCAAGTGCTTTTCTTATTCCTTCTCCAATGTTCATCTTATCACTTAGTTTATCTATTAATTATTTACAGCTGTTACGGCTGTGCCCATTCTATTTCATAGTATTCATACTTGCTTTTAGGCAAGTTTATTCTTTTAACTCTGTAATATGTGACAGAGGTCTCCCTATCCACTATTCCAAGCATGACATCCAATCCAATCTCCTTTGCTTCTTCTATTGCAGATGCGAGTTCATTCCCTCCGATCATCTCATCCTCGCTAAGCGATACAAGCGCAAAGGAGGGGCTGTCCCTTTCAGGTGTTTCAATATTGTTGTTTTTTCTATGATATAATAAGAAGCTTATCATTCCTTTTTCTAATTTTGTTTTCTTTCCAGGTATTGCAAGTATGAAAGTTTTTCTTACCCCATGTGCAACCCTTATTGCTCTTGCCCATTCAGCAATTATCATTCTTTTTTCTCTTGGAAATACATGGAGAACATGCTTTGAATGAGTCCAATCTTTTCCTTTTCCTGGCAATGCACCAGGGAAATATATTCTGAAATGGGTTCCGAACTTGAAGCCAGTCTTCACTACAAATCCATTCATTCTCCAGTCTTCATAAACATTATACATTGATTCGAAATCGTTTTCTTCCTTCAATATTTTTTCCAATTCCTTTTCAGTTAAATTAATCAGTTTCAGCCCACAATTCTTAACAAGAAAATATGTCTCAAACTTATCTAACTTTAGGAACTTTCCTCTTCCTTCAGCCTTGTATGAACCATATTGTCCTATCCAATAATTATTATAAAGCTCCTTTCCAATCTCTTCATTTTCTAATATTGCCATTTTATCGTCTTTGAAGAATATTGCTTCAGCTTGAATTTTTGGGAATTTTGTTTCCTTGCTTGGATATTTCACAGTCGGATTCTTCTCATATTTGCCTTCTTTCCTATATTTTTTAATTATCAATCCTCTTTCTCTCCAATCGCGAAATGTCATGTATTCTGCAAACATCTTTTCCTTATTGAATCTATCTGCTATCTGCGAGAAGGTGATTTCCTTTCCATTTTCTATGCAAACAGCATTTCTAACTTCCATTAGATACATTGCCTCCTCTGGAGTTATAACTATTTCTCCTTTGCCTTTTTCGCCGTAGTAAGATCTTCTTAATGCTTCATAGTCTTCAGGATTTTTCACTTTAAACTTTCCATCTTCAAGGAAAATAGTTATTGGCATAAGTAATTATATCAAGTTAGGTTTAAATAAGATTCTTTTAATATTTTATTTATGGCTAAGAGTAAAGAAAAAGTGAGAAAAGGAATAAGTGCTATAGTTTTCAGACTGAAAGGCAACGAGCCAGAATTTTTGCTCCTTCATAGAATTAAAAGATGGAACGGTTGGGAAATGCTGAAAGGGGGAAGAATTGGAAGAGAAAGACCTATGCATAATCTAATGAGAGAATTAAGAGAAGAGATTCATGCAGATCCGAAGAAGTTAGGAACATTAATTCCATTGCCATTCAAGCTTAAATTTAAGACACCAAAAGATTATGTTAAAAAATACAAATATACGAGAATGGAATTCCAATCTTTTTTGGTTGAATACAATGGCCCAGTATCTATAAAAGGAAACGCTGTTCTTGAACACGATGAATATAGATGGGTAAGCTATAATGAAGCATTAAAGCTTCTTACTCATGATACAAACAAGAACCTACTTAAAAAGGCCTACAAAATACTTAAAGAGAGAATAAAATCATAATTCTATAACTTATTTACAGAACACTATAACCTTTCTTTCCCTAGGTCCATCAAATTCACATAGCATTATACCTTGCCATGTTCCTAAAAGAAGTTTACCATTTTTAAAAGGTATAGTAACACTAGGGCCTATAATTGCAGATTTTATATGTGAAGCCCCATTTCCATCTATTTTATCATGTTTCCATTTTCCTTCAGGTATTATTTTAGATAAACAATCAATAAAATCATCACATACAGAAGGATCCCAATTTTCATTTATAGTTAATGCTGCAGTTGCATGCGGAACATAGACAAGACAAATCCCTTCATCTATCTTCTTTTCTTTTGATTCTTTTCTTACAATTTCTTCTACTTCTTTAGTTATATTTATTATTTCATTTTTTCTTTCAGATTTGACTACAATTTCATGCATACATCTTTTTCTGTAGATAATTATTTAAATTTGAATATAGTAATCTTATTATTCTCGCTTATTCTAGTGATTATATGATTTCAGACAGACTAAAGTCGCTACTCAGAAAGCAGAAATACAGGTTTGCAGGAAGGCATTCACTCGTAAAGATATGTCATTACACCCAGTCTTCAATGACAAAAGATCAATGGTGCTATAAGAATAAGTTTTATGGGATAAGAAGCAATCAATGTTTGCAATGTACAACCACTCCTTTCTGTTTTAATCAATGCATATTCTGCTGGAGAGCCCAACCAGGTGAAGTTGAAGCAGATACGGATTCAATATTTTCAGATAAAATAGATCAGTGGGATGAGCCTAAAGAAATAATAGATCAGATGATTGAGGCACAACGCAAATTGCTTTCTGGAATTGGAGGACACTATAATGTAAATAAAGACCTTTGGAAAGAAGCACAAAATCCTAAACATGTTGCATTAAGCGTACTTGGTGAACCTATCTCATATCCAAAATTAAAAGAACTTCTTTCTGAATTCCATAGAAGAGGAATGAGTACTTTTATTGTAACTGCAGGAAGCGTTCCGGGTGCAATCAAGAAAATGATTGATGAGAAATATTTTCCAACACAGTTATATCTTTCAATGGGTGGATATGATAAGGAAAGTTTCGAAAAGATTATGAGACCTAAAAATAAAGACGGATGGGATAGATATCTTACATCTTTGATGCTGTTAAAAGAGGCAGGGACATATACGAGAACAGTTATAAGAATGACTTTAATAAAAGGACTAAATTTAAAATATCCTGAAAAATATGCGGAATTGATAAAGATTGCACAACCTCATTACGTAGAGGTAAAGGCATATATGGCAGTTGGTTTTTCAAGGAAAAGAATAGGTTTGCCAGGTATGCCATATATGGAAGAGATAAGAGAGTTTGCAGAGAAATTAGCAAAAGAAACAGGTTATATAGTAACAGATGAGCACAAAGATTCCAGAGTTGTTCTTTTGTCAAGGGATAAAGAAGCAGAAAAAAATAGATTTATTGATTTCTCAAAAATAAAATAATATTATTTAACTAATTTTTCCAATGTTCCTATTAAACTATCAATGAGAAGATTATCTGCTCTTTTTATTATAGCAATCATTTTCCTTCTAGCAATTAAAGGAAATCTATGTTCTAATATCTCATCAATTGTTTTTATTTCTTTATCTTCAAAGATAGGTTTACCATCCTTTCCTCTATTCTTTGCATTTTTGAATATTTTTATTATAATCTTTATATCATCTGCATTTAATGCAGCTAATTCTATTCCTGTTGATAAACCTTGTACGAATACCACATCTCTTTCAACTCCATCCGCCATCAATCTTTTCACATGTGTGTATTCAGCAGGGGTGATCTTTCCTTTAATTAATGTAAGAACTGACTTCAGAATATCGAGTCTTTTTCTAACCTCTTTTTTCGCATCTTTTTTTACATCTCTTTTTATTTTGTACATTTCAGCCATATGTTCACCTTAATTTAATATTCCATTTAATTTTTAATACTTTCTTGCAATCTTGTTTATTTCTACTTTTATATATAAATAGAAATTAATTTAATTCTATTTTACTAATGTATAAAATGTAATTATCAAAAACAGCACTTAATATGTGATATAATGGTAATAACTTTACAGGAAATGGTTGATCAATCAATAAGGACAGTTTTTACCACTGATTGGTTTGCAACTTCAATTATGGCACTCCTTCTATCCGCAGCTTTAAGTGCTTTGGCCTGGATGCTCTCTTCTGCATTTCAATCTAACGAATTGAAAGGATGGGCAAGAAAAGAATTAAGTGAGTTTATAGTTACTGCATTAATTTTATTATTAACAGTCCCATTACTTATGACAATAACATCTATAACAATCGCGTATGCGGGCAGTGATCCATTCTTTTTAGCAAAAAGTTTTTTAGATAAGGTTGAGGATGATTTGACATACGCATATAGTTATCTTTTTGGGCTTAATATAGTTTATAGTGGGGCAAGCACACTTACGATTGATCTATCAAAGATACTATCCTGGCTTCTAACAATGGTTGGGTCGATTGCTGGACTAACAACAGGCGGAGTTGGTGTAATAGCTGGAGGTCTCGGTGGTTTTGGAATAGCTAATCTTGCAAAAGCAATCACGGGTCTTAAATTAGAATTAGGTCTAGGGGCACCATTCAGCATGATTTCAAATATTATTTCAAACATTTTATCTGGATTAGTGCCTTTCTTACTAGCATTCTTTGTACAGAAAGAACTTTTATTTTTCATACAATATACAGCGCTCCCAGTACTGTTCCCAACAGGGGTTCTTCTTCGTACATTTCCGATTACTAGAAAAGCAGGTTCAACCTTGATTGCATTGTCGTTAACATTATTTATAGTATATCCATTGACATTAGCATTTGCATCTAAGATGTATGATGATACAAAGGCTGCAATATCTGCAGGACAATTAGATTATAAGCCCGAAAGTGTATCAATTCCGTTTTTCAGACTTTTGCCTGATGCGGGAAGATATTATTTAAATCAATCAGATAGATTTCTTTGGGAGGTTTTCACACCTTTAAATTACTCAATTTGGGGAGATGTTTCATGTAATGGAGTGGGTTCAATTTATGAATCAAAAAATCCCCAAAATCCAGAACCACCTCCAGAAGATTATATGTATTGGAAAATAACTGAAAGAACAACCTATTCACTCTGTCCAAGTCCGGATGAGCCATGTAGAGAGGAAACAATGGAGGTTTCAAAGTGCTATAGAAAGATTCAGAAAGGAGAAGTTAATTCATCCGGAAGCATTGAATACTTATTAAATAACGAGAATATATTTCCAAACAATAAAGTCCATTCAATAATATTGGTTACTAAGCAAATAAGAGAAAGGGAAGTTAGAATTGTTTCAGAAGAGGTTAGGTTTTATTTAGGTGATCCATGTCAAGAAAACTTATGGTCAATTTTATGGTGCAAGTTAAAGGGGACTGCAGGAGAATCTCCAATTAATGACATTTCATATTTGAATCTAGCTGTAACTGCAAGTATGGGAGGATTAGAGGGCGCGGCAAGAGCAGTTGGTCAGATAACAGGTTACACTGTAACAAATTATCTCGCTACCCCATATGCTGCAGGAATGGCATTTTATGGTTTAACAGATGTACTTCCTAATATTCTGTTTCCATATGTATTTACAATATTTGTTTTCATAGTAATTATATTTGTGACAATCTCTACATTTAGATCTGTATCAACAACATTAGGTGGGGAAACAAAGATAATTGAATTAGGCAGATTGGTTTGAATATGAGGGATTAAATGGTTGTAAGTACTTGTCAGGCTGTATTTGATGTATGGATGTATATAGGGGCAGCGTCAGCACTTACAATCTCATTGATTGCTTTTCTTTATGCTTTAGGAAGAATACTTACAAAGAGTGAGCTCGAGTCATTGGCAAAGAAAGAACTTTCAGAGTTTTTCATTTCATTTTTAATAGTAATAGGTGTTGCTGGCCTTTCTTCAATTGTATGTCAGGTTACTCCATACGTAGTTAAAGATGTAATAGGTTACGGAGATCAATTTTCAGCATCATATGATTATCTTAATACACTTATTTATAAGAAAGGAATACCAGCCATACAAAGAGTTTGGGCTTCCTCTCTTATTTTGGATTCAATATCCTCCGTTGAAAGCAAGTTCAAAATTGGCAAATCTTCTAAACTTTTAGAACAGGCAGATGTAAAAGTCAAACCAACAGCTATATTAAAACCGCTTAGTAAGATGCTCGGCATATTTACAGGAATATTTCAAATACTAATAGGAAGTTTGCAGGCGCAGATGGTATTCATTCAGTTAGCAGAAGCATTTGCTTTGACGCTAATACTTCCAATAGGGATGATTCTAAGAGCAATTCCAGGATTAAGGAAAGGAGGTTCTTATTTGATAGCATTCGCATTCGGCCTTTACGTCGTGTTTCCACTTATGTATGTTATGAATTATTCGGTATATAAAATAATTGAGCCTAACTTTGGCGAACTAGTTTCAGTTCAAGTTAATCCAATTGAAACATTTAAGTTGTCATCTGATATTATCAATATATTTAAGTATTTTGATGAATTTTCATTATTATTCCCTCAAGCACTTGTGCTTCCAGCACTTAATCTTACTATAACAATCGCATTTATTTCATCATTCGCAACGTTTCTTTCTGAAATAAAATAGGATGGATAGTCTGATGTGATTAAATGGTATTTGAAATATTATTTGAATGGTGGGTTCCTGTTGCAGTTTTAATCCTATTCATAACTCTTACATTCATTTCTTTAATCTATATGGTAGCAAGGGCTTTAGAGAATGATAATTTTAAGAAATGGGCTCAAAATGAGATATATCAGGTTTTTGCATCAGCTCTTATAATAGGCTCTTTATTCATATTTCTAGCTATAATTAATAATATTACATTAAATCTAATTCCGTTAATTGCGCCAAATCTAGATTTTCAATGCAGTGGCGATAGCTGTACATTTAATACATTAAAAATAACTGCAGAGTCAATAAGATCGCAAAGCGGAGTAAAATTTGAATCTGTTCAAAAAGAGTGCAAGCAAGGATATTGCCATATAGAAGTAGCTAATTCATTATTAGGTCAGTATTACGACATTATTCGTTTCTATTTAGGAAACAAGATCAGTACTATAGGTTGGATTAGTGTGATTTCATCTTTCAAGATGCAATTATTAGGTTTTCAAGTTTCTCCATTTTCCGGATTAACCCCTATATTAGATATTTATAAAAACTTCATTACATTCGGAACGAATTTACTTATACTTATAAAAGTAAATCAACTTTTCCTAGTATTTAGTTCAGTTGCATTATTTCCAATGTTTTTGATTGCAGGAGTTGCAATGCGCTCCATATCTCTATTGAGAGGTGTTGGAGGATTGTTATTAAGCATAGCAATTGGTTCATTCTTTGTTTATCCTTTCTTGCTATTGCTTTCATTTTCAATTGTTTCACCAAATCCAAATTCTAATGTAATATATTTGTCTGATGACAGCGGATTTGTTACTAATCTTCCAAGTCTGGATTCAGGTATTCAAGAAAATCAGGTTGAATGGCTTTCAAGCAAATCTAGCTACACAAGTATAGTTGATTCAGTGAAAAAAGTGGCTCAATTTTCAATAAATTTATTCAACATGATTGTAAACATTAAAGGAAATATGGGAGGGCAGGAAGTTAGCACTGATTTTATATCTTATATGTTCTTTAGTTCAATTCTCCCTAATGGTTTTCTAGATAATATAGCTTTCTTGTCCATGTGGATGTTTGTTCCATTTATAATTTCAATTTATTCACTAGTGGTATTCATAAAGGAATTTTCTTCATTCCTTGGTGGAGATATAGATATAGCGGGATTATCCAAGTTAATTTGATTGAAAAGTAATATAGTGAGAATATGGATCTAAATAAAACAGTTGTATTTGCTTTATTTCTTTTAGTTCCAATTTTAACAGCAGAAGTTCCGCAGACAAACATTCCAACACTAAGATCTGTACCTTGGGAATTAACAGTTTTAGCAGCAATAATTCTATCTCTAACATTGGTAGCTTTAGGTTTCATGCTATCAAAAGTATTTGGAGTAAAGGAACTTAGTGCTTGGGCAAATAATGAACTATATCAAATAATAGTACTTTCCTTTATAGTTTTTTTGATATTTGGAATTTTAAAAATAGAGAGTATAGTTTTTGAAGCATACAATCTTTCTTCATCAAATGCAGCAAATCCAGCAATTGAAAATGCAAAGAGCTATCTTTATTCTGTAAGGTTCTATCTCACGTTTATTATGGGTGGATTAATCTCAGAAAAAGCAGCTTTGGGTGGAGGAAAAATAGTAACGAGTATGAGTATTTCATCACTCCCAGATATTAGCAATTTTATATCAAAGTTTGTTTCAGTATTTAGTGTAGTATCTATAGACATCGGTGGAGTTATGGATGCATTTTTTGATCCTATTACAAAAATAATAGATCTAGCTATAAGTGGATTTGGTGTTGTTTATGCCCTTAATTCCATGCAAATTTATTTCTTAGAGTTTGTAGAGAATGTCGCGTTTGTTTTCATTCTTCCATTCGGTCTATTCTTTAGAATATTCAACTTTAGTAGAAAAGTGGCAAATCTTTTGATAGTTCTCGCAATTTCATTATACATTGTATTTCCATTGACTTACTTATTGAACCAGAATATGGTAGATGCAGTACTTAATGAAGGATTATCAGGGAATAAAAGTTGGAGAGATATTTTAGGTGCAAGAATGGATAAACAAATAGGTATAGAAGGATGTACAATCGGAGATACATTTTCAGGCAAGTTTTTAGAATGCTTGCAAAAATCTTCAAAGAACATTATCACAGCCAGTTTTTCTGCTTTCAAGTATATTTTTAATTTTGTATTTATAATATTTACAGAAGCCGCATTCGCATTTATATTATTTACATTAATACCGATCATAGATTTTACTATAACAGTTGTTATAGCAAGGGAATTAGGTTCCTTGCTAGGTTCAGATGTATCGTTTGGAGATTTAATTAAATATTTATGAGTAATTTGTATATCTTAAATTTAACTAGAAATGATCAAATTAATAATAAAAATTGATTGTAATGAGCGATTATAGAGTGTGATTACGTGGAAGGAATCGATTTAATAAAAAGTAAAAAAATATTCATCTTTTTATTTCTATTTCTAGTTACATCTATTTTTGCCCAGTCAACGCAAATAGAAAAGGCTAAGAAAATAGAAGATTTGAATAAGGAGGCATGCGAATTTACACTTACTAGTGATGATTGGAGAGTTTTATCAGCGATAGGATTATTGTTGAGTGCAGTTTTTATTGCAGGCTTGTATCTTTATGGATCGATAATAGATTCTTCATTTATAAATAAGGCTAAAGAAGAAATGTTTCAGCTCTTTTTCACTCTTGCCATTATAATCTTCTTAGTATTCCTAGTTCAGACATTTATGTGCAGCGATATAATTTCTTCCATATTTAATTTGAATGATCCACCTTATATTGCATCTTATAATTATTTATCTTCTGTTAAGAATTATATAATAAGTGCAGCTATAAAAATGGGCGCATTAGGCTCTTCCTTATCATTAATCTCTTCATTTGAATACAAGTTAGACAGTTCAATAGCAAAGAGCGGATTATTTGGAGCGCTAATAAATCCAATCTCATATTTTTCAGATGCATCACTTTTGATATTCTCTTCCCTTGCAAGTGCATATATAGCTATTCTTGTAATGATAAATATTTTGTTAATCATGCCTTTAATTTCTTTAAAGTTCTTTATTCCAATAGGAATAGTTTTTAGGTCGATATATCCATTTAGAAAATTCGGTGGAGGTTTATTAGGCATAGGAATTGCATTATACATCTTTATTCCAATAGTATTATTACTTAATAATTTGTTAGTCGGAAGTTATATATCTGAACCGATAAAAGCACTCAGTTTACAATGTCAGGATAATTCTGATTGTTATTCTAATATCTGTGAGTACAATTCTACACTTGGAATTAAAATATGTAATCCGATGAAAAAGGAAGGAGAGATCTGTAGAAATGATTTTGAGTGTCAATCAGGATTTTGTGATTCATCATCTAAAAGATGTATAAAATGCGTTTCTGAAGGATTTATTTCGGATGGATTACCTTGCTGCAAAGGTTTAATTTTAAATTCATCAAGTAAAAGATGTGAATTAGGTAAGCTTCCTGGTCAAAACTGCATCTTTGATAGTGATTGTGTACTTTCATTTTGCAAGACAGATATTTCAGGTGTAAGAACATGTACTAGCTTAAAGAAGATAGGAGAATCATGTATGTTTGATGAAGAATGCATATCAAGAAGATGTATAGGTATAGCACCAAATAAAGTATGTGGAAGAAGTATAATTACAGAAGAGGATCAAAATTCCATTTATGCTAGCGTTTCAGCATTTAGTTCAATAATTCCTGAAGATGTGCAGCAAATAATAACAGAGTTAGAGCTATCTAGATTTAATTTTGGAGATAACGAAGGAAAGACCTATATAGATAAGGCATTTGATTATCTATTTAAGGATATAGTGATAACATTTATAGTAGGTATAGTATTGCTGTTATTAAATCTAACTATAATAGCGAAGGCAACATCAGATCTATCTCAAGCTCTTGGACAGGAGATTGAGACAGCAAGCATATGGAGGTTAATATAAATTTTAAAAATAATAAAAAAAGGAAGTGAAGGTATGAAAAATTACAATAAAAAAGCATTTACAAATGAATCAAAGGAATCAAACTTCAGAATAGCAGCTTTCTTTCTTTTACTATTAGTGTCTATTATATTTGCTCAAACATCTGGTCCAGGACAAGAGTTCAATAAAGTATGGTCTTCTTCCGAATTTCCCTGGCAATTAATTGCCTTAATCGCGGTTTCTATCTCTTTTTTGTTCGCAGCCCTTGCTTATATGTTTTCTAAATTATTTCAGTCTTCTGATCTTGAAAAATTTGCAAAATATGAGTTTCTTTATGCGTTATCCACTCTTTTATTGGCGGTTTTTATAATAGCAGTAGTGGATGTACTGGCATCAAAGTCAGGCGAATTTGTATTTTTGCTATCTAAAAATATAAATCTGCCAGGCACTGAAAAACTTATAGATTATGTTTCTCAAAAAGGTTATTCTCCATTTTCAGTCGCAGATTTTTATCTATCCTCACTAAATAAGCTTGCAATCAAAAGATATCAAGATGTTTTCTGTATTGCATATCCATTCTTCGTGTTTACTGGAATAGACAAAAAAGAAAATGTGGAAACACAGTCTAAAGTAGGTTCTATATTTAAAGTTATAAGTAGTTTCTTTATTGGAAATACATTTACTTCGCAATTAAAGGTCGCATCTTTCAGTGTATTTCTTACTTCCTTAAATAGAGCAATGTCTAATTTATCATATTTAATATACTCGTTGTATTTCCAATTGCATCTTCTTTCATTTATCCAGCAAACAATGCTCACTGTATTTCTTCCAATAGGAATTGTATTAAGAGGCTTCCCATTTGTTCGATCTATAGGTAATATGTTTATTTCTATAGCTTTAGGCCTGTATTTTATTTATCCTATCACATTCAGCTTGTTTCTGACAATGGGAATGCAAGGTTCATCACAGATTTCATTTTTAGAGACATCTGGAACAATGCAACTTTCTTGCATACAAGATCTTGTAACCAGTATTCCATCATTACCTATAAAAATAACATCAATGATAATAAAAATCAGTGGCGAAGGCGTAAGTGCGATTGCAATGGAAATAAACGATAGCACTAATGCTTTGGTCGGAGAATTGTTCGTATTCGGTTTTATATTCCCAGTTTTATCATTAGTTATTACGTATACTTTTATCAAATCTTTCGGAATTATATTAAATGCAGATATACAAGAGTTTGCAGAAGGTTTGGTTAAACTAATATAAGAGTGAAACAAAAGTAAACCAATAAGAATCAATAAATATAAAAATGAAATTATATTATTTATATTATATGTGTTTAGAGTGATTATATGCGCAACCTACTTAAAATCTTAATGTTCTCCACATTCATCATCAGTCTAATTGCGGCACAAGCAAAAATGCCAACATATATATTATATGCAGATGCAAAAGAACAGACAAATAATAATTACAATTTTTCTGCAACCCTTGTTTCTATTTCAGTTCCTGAAGATAGAACAACCTTAAAGGAAAAGTTAGAAACTGGAAATGTAGATCCATCAACAATAATTAATAATTTTAAGTATTCACCAATACTCTCTGCCAAAATATTGGTTTATTCAATCAATCCAGCCAACCAAGAAGATAAAAAATATGTTTGTGAATTCATAACAGCTCAGGATGGAAGAGGAAGTTGTATTGGAAGAATAAGCGAATCTAATCCCTCAATTCTCTTTATATTCGAAGGTAATTCAACTTATGCCCCATCTCAATTTACAATTTCAATTCCAAAACTATTTCCAATTCCGCCACTTAAGGACCTTGTGGACGCAAGTTGGCTCATTATATTCCTTATCATCGGAACATTAATTGCAGCATTGTACGCTTCAGGTAGAGACCCATTAGCTTCTTTAGATATAACAACTCCAAAAACAAGAGGACCTTCATATCCAAAGCCACAAAAGATCAAATGGTCAAAAGCGCCACAACTTCCTTTGATGGTTTATTCTGTACCTGCTTCTACAAAAATAATCTCTGCGACATCTGCATTAGACAGATATGTAGAGACTAAAGAGGAAAAGAAAATTCTGACAGAAATTCAGAGACAGGCATATATAAATCCCTCTAAAGCATCAATAAATTTAGTTAAGTTTGTTACAGATAAGGGTATTCTTAATAGGCTTCAACAAAGAAAAGAATGGGCGGCTAAGCAAATGAAAGAGACAGAGGAAAAACTTAAATCACAACCATCATATCCAAAAGGAAAATTGACAGATGAAAAGTTCCGCAAGAGAATAGAAATCCAAGATCTTAAGGACAGATTAAGAATGTATAGAGAAGAACTTTCATCCGCTATTGAAGTAACAAATAAGATAATCTCTGCTACAGCAGGAACAACTGCAACCAATCTAGATCCGGAAGTTCTTGGAAATACATTGGTAGAGGCAGAGAGAACTTTGTTAAATGAAATAAAAGATAAAAAGCATATTGATAAAGAAACAAAAACAGTAAATATACAATCATTAGAGAAGGGATTAGATGAAAAGGTAGGTGAATTAGTCAAGGTATTAGTACCTAAGGATGTTCCAAGTGAGATAACTAATGAACAGATTCAACCGTTAATTAAAGCTAAGGTTGAACTTGATAGATTGTATATATCTAAGATTATCGCAGCATTCAATAAAATGCAACCGAGCGTAGAATCATTAATAAAGAAAGGAGACATTAATTTAAGTGAAATCAGAAAAATGGATTATATAGAAAAGACCAAATTCATAACAGGCCTAGTCGACAAAATTAAGCCAAAAAGATATAAAAGAATAAATAAGGAGATATTGCAAATTGCAATGACCAAAGAAGAATATGAAAATATGATTGAAAAACTCCAAAATCTCCTTAGACAATATAAATCTGCGGTCAAGGTAAATGATGAAAAAACTAAAGATAAACTTACAATTCAAATCGGATTCCTTTATTATCAAATCGTAAGACGTGCTAAAGCCTATTTAGAAAATATAAAGACAGGCAAATACGAGACAGAATTTACAATAGAAGGCCTTGAAGAATTGTTAACTGAAGAAGAGAAACCAAAAGAGGAAGAAAAGGCAAATGAATGAAACAAACAAGCAAGTGGTCTTATGGTGGAAAGTATCTTCAAAAATTCATTAAATTCTAAAAACACAAGATTTTTTCTTGTATTTCTAGTTCTTACATTTACATCCATCTTTTTTTTCGGTTGTATAAAAAAGATCGAACCAATAGATCAATATATTAAAAAAGATCAAATCGAATACATTCAACAGATTCATCCATCTTTTAACAACTGTACAGTAATGATGTGTGAATATTCTTCTTGGTGGATAAAAGTTTGGAGTTCAGTAAAAGGATATTTTTCAAAAGAAACTGCAAGTCTTGCAGGTAAAGAATGTACATTTCAACAATTTAATCTTGATAATGAAGAGGACTTAAAGAGATTGAATTCCCTTACAGGCCTTACTAAGGGATTGGAAACTACTTCTCAGTCAGGTTCAAGATCTTCCCAAACTGATTCATCATCTTCAAGTTCAAAGTTTATACAGCCAGTAATGATAGGAATCGGAGATAGTGCTTATGCTGGAGATGAAATATTTTCCAGCTGTAATGGACATTTAGGAATTAATCTTATTGACGTGTCATCTATTCCAAAAGAAATAGAGAGCGACAGTGTTAAGAAAAGATTTACTGATATGAATGATTGCATATTAAATTCGGGCACCATTCCATTCTATAAATTTGGAAGGCTTGAAAGCTCTTTGAGTTCATTTGTAAAGAAGATAGAAGGAGAAGGACCTGTATTTGTATCACCAGGATATGGGTTTAATAAATCTAAATTTGATCCAAACATAATCTCTCCAATAGGTTCATTTTATTCTATAAACACAAGTTGTAAAAATTGCATTGTGACAGCTACAATAAATTATGGTGATCTGGATACATTAGATTATTATAAGAGCTATCTGTTAGATTGGGAGAGTATAGATGTAATCGCATTTACTGCAGATCTCAATTCATTTGACACTTGTGATCCTTTAATTTCCATTCAAAACGAAACTAACTCCATCAAATCATTTGCCCAAAACATCACTGAGAAGTACCATAAACCTGTGATAGTAATTGTGCAAGGTAATGAGGGAAACAATACAAAGAAAACATGCGAGTGGACGAACGAATCTATAGCTAGATTTTATGATTATCTCATAAGGTCTATTCCAGATTTAGTTTCTTCGGGTGTTATAGGAATAATAGCACCAGATATGTCACAACTTTCTTCTGAAATGTATAATTCAATTGGCTTCTTCTGCTCTATTTATTATACGCCTGCATCTTCCTCATTTAATTTTGCAACATACAGCATTTTCTCAAGAGAAGGTGATAAGCCTTCAGCTTGTGCAATGTATAAATCATCAACGACAATGTTTATGTTCGGTGATGTAAAAAATTATAGTGAATTGCCTTTACAAAGAATAAAGAGAGATGAAACATGTAATTCAAAATTGTTTTACGAGATATCTGCTGGGCCAGGTACTTTCTTTAGCTCTTATTGCGAGAAGAATAATAAGTTTATATCTAACCTCGCTTCAAAGTATTTTATAGATTCCTCTCTTTTCATGGCAACACTTCAGAAATTAGGTTATTATCAAAATCAGCTTCAGCAATATGAAAAACACTGCGGAAGTAAATGCGAAGTTTATTCAAACCAGGAACAAAGAGATTTATGTTGTCTTGCAGAGACAATGGCATATTATCAAAATAAGACATTAAACAAGAAATCAAATATTGATGATACGTTTCTTGCATATTTCATTGCATATGGAACTATAAAAGGCGAATCAGCTTATAATCAAGAATTTAACAAATATTCGCCTTCTGCAAATATGGAAAGAAAAATCGAATCATATGTCCTTTTATTAGAACCTTCCTCAGGTAATTCTAAAGCAGTATACATGCAATCTTCATTTTGTGATCTTTATTTAACATTATGTAAAGAGTACCAAGACATATTCTATTGTATGTTATATGATCAGAATTGTAAATACCAAACCCCTACCATTCCTGAACAGCCTTCTTTACCTACTCCACCAACACCGCCAACAGAGCCACAAGAGCCTTCCCAGCCACAACCTTATCAGCCCCCTTCTGGAAGCAATCAAATCCCTACTTATGATTTTGACGGTTCTATATTACAAGTAATTAAAGACGCAGTTGCTGCAAGAATAACATGTGGACTAAATTAGATGGATTATTTTTTTAGAAAAGAAGAGAGAAAAAGTAAAAATATTACTTCTTAGGAATGATGGTTCTCAATATTCCACTTACTCTTTCTTTTGCTTTTTTAAATATACTTATTTTTTCTGGTACATAGTTCTCCCAGAATTTAAATACTTTTTCAGCGTCTTTCAAATCGAAAAAGAACACTACAGAATCAAATGCAGAAGTTACTGCAACAATGTTAATTCTTTGCTTTGCTAAAGGAGAGGTAAGCTTGTTTAAAAGACCTGGTGTAGTAACCATTTCAGGTCCATTAACACTGATCATACCTAATCCTCTTCTTACAGCTATACTTTCAAATGAACTTTCTGCGGCTTCCTCAGTAAGATATATAACTGCCTTATCACTTTCAGCCTCATCAATAAAAAGGATCACTTCTTTTTCTCCAGTAGATATGGCATAAATTTGTATGTTTTTTTCAACCAAAGGCTTGAGAAATTTAGTAAGAACAGAAGGTGTGATCCTTGATCTATCACCTGTGATACTTATAGCCGCAATAGGTCTTCTATAATGTTTTATAGTCAACATATAAACCCCCACACATTTAAATTTAATAGATAAATTAAGAAAATAAAGCTTTTATTCTCTTCTTTAGGCTTGGATGTGTACTTATAATCTCAAGTGGATTATCTGGTTCTTTTTCTATTGCTGCTAATAAAGCATTTGGATCATTTCTGCTGACTGCATTTGCAACATTATTTGAAACTATTTCATGCTCAGCTACATATAAAGTACTTAAGGATTCATTCGTGTTGCCTTGCGGAATATTGTATGTAATTTTTACCAATGCTCTTGCTAGAGGCATCGAATCTTTCATTATGTATGCGCTGTGTGCATCTGCATAATATTCTCTCTGCCTTGATAGCCAAAGCACAACCAATTGTCCTAAAAGTCTTGCAAGAATTGCACCAACAAATACAGCGATTGGATTTGGTCTATCATCTCTTCCGCTAATAAGTGCAATTGCAAGATAGTATAATAATACAGGTATAACACTTGCAACAGTCATTATCACAACATCATTGTGCTTAATATGGCCTATTTCATGTGCAATTACTGCTTCAACTTCTTGCTTATTTAATCTCTGCAATAAACCAGTGTGTATTGCGATTCCAGAGTCATTTTTCCCTCTTCCAAAAGCAAATGCATTAGGAACTTGGCTGTTTACAATATATAACTTCGGCTTCGGTATTCCAGATTCTTTAGCAATTCTTTCAACAGCAGCATGGAGCTCAGGCGCTTCGTTAACACTTACTTCTCTTGCTCCACTTACCCACTTAACAATTATTGGACCTAAATACCATTGGATTCCTAATAATATTAAGCTGAAAAATAATACTACGAATATAGATATTTCATTTCCAGTCATAAGCATTATAACTCCAAGTATACCAGCTATCAAACCGAATACTAATGCTGTCGAAATCCAAACTTGTAAATCAGGAGAGCCTTTTATCATAATACCACCTTTTCCTGCAATTTAGACAATGACATAAGAAGTTTGTGTTTGTTTTTTATATTTATTTGATGTTTATTCTCTTTTTCTTTTCTTCTTCTTTTGAAGGTTCAACTTTTTTGATTATAACTTCTAAAACACCATTATTATATTTAGCATCAGCTGTTTCAGGCTTTATCTTTGCTGGAAGCTCAAGTTTTTTGTAATATTTCCTATCGGGAGTATCTACTTTTATTTCGAGTCCTTTTTCAGTTGCATTTAATTCAATATCCTCTTTTCTAACACCAGGCAATTCAGCTATTATTTTGATATCATTTTTTTCATTTATTATATCAACAAGCGGTTCTCTTTTTTCTTCTACTCCTTTAGGAGTAATTTGTGGCTTATCTCCGAATTCCTGTATTATCGGTTTTCCATCAGGTCCTATTGTTATAGAGAACCCCCTTACAAAGGATTTTCCTTCTCTGGCTCTTTTTTCTAGTTCTTCAAAGTCCTCGAATCCCCTCGTCATTTCCTCAAACATTCTTTCAAACATTCTTTCAAAATCATCATCAAAAAAGCTGAATCTTCTTTTTTTGACCATTCTCCCACCACAATATATATTGCTTGTATATCTTTTTATTTTTATCTTTACAATATTTTATATCACAAATTAAGTTGGTAATATTGGTGTTTTGATGAGCAATTGGATGATTCATTCAATTATAGGGATAATCCTTGGTATATTATGTATAATTATAAATTCAGGCATGGATCAAAATGTACTGTTTGCAGCAGTTATAGCAACTGTACTTGGCTCATTAATACCAGACATAGATCATAAGAGAAGCAAGGTTAGAGGAATTTTCAGATGGCTTGTTCTGATAATTCTTCTTTCCATAATTTATCTTTCAATTTCATCTTATTTCGGTATAAATCCAGATCTTTCAGCCCTGTTGAATGCAGGTTTAGCCATGGTTCTAACTGTGTTTGCAATTTCTGTTTTCATTGCATCAATAATTACATCCTTCATCGAGTCATTAATACCAAGACATAGAGGACCAGTGCATAGAATATTTGCTTCATTGATGTATTCCTTCCTTGTGTTTGCATCTGCAACATTCTTTGGGTTTGGTGAAGCTGCATTAATTGCACTATGGGGCTTCATTGGTTATATGAGCCACATATTTATGGATATTTTAATGTGATTTAAGAATCAGATTAATTAGAGCGCGGGGTATGGGATTCGAACCCATATACCCTTTCGGGAACTGGTTTTCTCATAAACTTTCTTATTAGAAATTTAATCCAAAATTTCTGATTAAACTCTTTCTAAGAGTTTATTCGAGACCAGCGCACTACCAGGTTATGCGAACCCCGCACTAATCTATTTTATACTAGTCATTACTGCTTAAAAATGTTAACCTTAAAATAAGCTAGAAAAAAATAATAAAAAAATATTAAATCAGTATCTTCTCTGCTGTTTTTTCTTTCTCTCATATACACCAAGGCTCTTTCCACAAGAGACACAGTAGTATACCTTTCTTTTTTCCATATATCTTAAATCGTCAGCGCTTCTGAGATCTGTAGTGTAAACAATCGGTCTGTAGTCAACCACCGCTTTACCTCTTGGGACGCTACGCCCACAAGCATTGCATCTTACTAATGTTGTTTTTCCTCTTCCCATTTTATAACCTCCTATGCGGTGAAATAATCATATCCTTATCTGCGTTCCATCCAGCAAGAATACCTCGATTTCTTTCATCTTCAGTATTTTATCCTTAAGTAATGGCCCCAAGAACTTATTATTTTCGTTTATTGGAGAGCCAATTATCAAAGGATTGAAAACTGGAAGAACAATTACAGAAATCTCTTTATTAATATTAGGATATTGGGTTTTTAATTCTTTTGAATTAAGGCTTCCTTTAACCCACACCTTTTGCTTTGTTTTGTATCCAAACTGGTCTTTGAATGAAACTGCAGGATGGGAATGAGCAACAATCAAAGTATCTATTTGCTCAATCATTTCTTGAGAAGGCCATTTATGGCTATGTATTATGCCTATATTATCAATGACAATCTCATCAGCTGTTTCAAAATAACTCTTTAATGCACCATCATGGTTTCCAGGTATTATTTTAACTTCGCAATACTGCTTTAATCTGAAAAGCATATCCGGTATTTCTATTGAAATCCTGTGTTCAATCTCTTCCTCTTCTGTCATTTGTTGCCAATATTCTTTTTCTACAGGTATCTTATGTCTAATATCCCCTACAAGTATAAGGTGGTTGGCTTTTGTCTCTTTTATTAAATCTATTATATTATCAATCATTTGATTTATTGCATTTTTTGCTAATTTTTCAGTTCCTAGTTGTGTTTCTACTCCAATATGCAGATCTCCAATTACTAGGGTTCTTTCTTTTCCTTTCTCTATAAGGATTGCAGGCTCATTAGCTACAATCTTTATCTTTGCCATGAATAGAATACTAAAAAAAGTTATATATTCTTTTATATTCAATAAATTTCTATGAAATCAAGAAGCACAATACTAAAAATAATAAATTTGCTGAAAAAAGAATATCCTGATGAATTTAGCGGCTCAAATGTAAGTAGAGACCCATTTAAGGTTTTGATTGGAACCGTTTTGTCTCATCAAACAAGAGATGAAAGAACAATAATTGCAAGCAATTCTCTTTTTGCAAGATTTAATACTCCGGAAAAGCTTGCAAAAGCAAGTATAAATGAAATTAAAAAATTAATAAAATCGGTTGGAATGTATAATACAAAAGCAAAGAGAATAAAACAGATAAGCAAAATTTTAGTTGAAAAATACAATGGTAAAGTTCCAACAAACTATAATTCTTTAGTCGAGCTTCCAGGAGTTGGTAGAAAAACAGCTAATATAGTATTTACATATGCATATGGAAAAGATGAATATATAGCTGTTGATACACATGTACATAAAATTTCAAATAGATTAGGATTAGTTAAAACAAAAAACCCTGAAAAAACAGAACAGGAACTTTATAAAATAATACCGAGAAATGAATGGAGATATATCAATGAATTATTTGTTCAACATGGACAAAATGTTTGTAAGGCAAGGCCTTTATGTGAAAGATGCGTGATATCTAAATATTGTGATTATTTCAAATCCTTAAAAAAGCAAAATTATAAGGTTTTTTAAATTTATTCTACAAACTAGTACTAAGGTGAAATATTATGTTCAATAAAAAAGGTCAAGCTGCAATGGAATATCTTATGACATATGGTTGGGCTATTTTGATAGTCCTTGCTATAATGGCAATACTTGTCTATTTAGTCAGACCACAGCAAATTGAAACATGCCAGGTTGCACAACCTTTTCAATGCGAACAAGACAAATATACTATCAATTCAACCCATCAAGTCAAGATAAGCTTAATGAATATGGGTGCTGTTACATATAACATCTCATCTGCAAACTGTCCTTCTACAGACAATACAAACAGATTGGTTGGCGGGCCAGTGCAAATAACACCTGGAAGCAGTGCAACTGTTGTTATAAATTGTGCAGCTTCATCTAATATAGTTTCAAACCCACAATCAGGAAAGGATACATTTAAGGAAAAGCTTAAAATAACATATTATCCTGCAAATTCGCCTGATTTTCCAAAAGCTCAGGAAATAGAATTAGTGGTTAAGTACAGCTAATCTATTTCTTTATTTTCAATTTTTTTAATATTTTACTAGAGGTGATTTTTTGAATCCAAATATAAAGATAGCCGCTCTAGCTATATTTGTTCTTATTTTTGGAGCAATATTCATGAGCGGTTGCACAGGTCAAACCGAAACTAAACAGAACTTTCAAGAGGTTAATAAGACTTTAAATCAAACAGAACAAACAAAAGATACAACTAAACCATTATCGTCTCTTTCAGACATATTTGCAAAAACCTCAGCTATTAAAAGCGTAAAATACGATATGTTGATGACAGGTTTGGGTTCTTCAGTTACTCAAACAGTTTGGCTGAAAGGAAACAAAATGAAATCAGAGATTTCTGCAGAAGGGGAGAAAATAATCAATATTGTTGATTTAGATAAAAAGGTAATGTACAGCTATATGCCGGCTCAGGGAATCGCATTTAGGACAAATTTTGATTATTCTTATCAATATGTCTCTCCAACAGAAAGCATAGAAAAATACAATCCAGTTGTATTAGGGAATGAGATAATAGATGGAAAAGATTGTGTTATAGTCCAGTATTCTATGGAGGGAATGCAAATCAAATCTTGGATCTGGAAGGAAAAAGGTTTTCCAATAAGAGTTGAAACAACAAGCGGAGAAGGAAAAACAATTATAGAATACAAAAACATAGAATTCATAGAAATTCCAGATTCTGAATTTGAGCTTCCTTCTGGGGTACAAATATTGGGTTAATCCTTTTTTATTCTTTTTTAATTTTTAATCACATTGTTTAAAAACATTCTTCTCTAACTATTTTTATGAAGCATATTTATTGGTTTGAGGAGCTGAATAAAAACAGCCTTTCAATCGCAGGTGGAAAAGGCGCAAATCTTGGCGAGATGATCAGTGCTGGTTTTCCGATCCCACCCGGCTTCGT
>JAVZRC010000004.1:0-70907 GCA_038880755.1 Candidatus Micrarchaeia archaeon | reverse complement strand
TGAATGAAAATGTTTTAGTCTTTACCAAAAGTCTTAAAGGTTTTGATTCTTGTATTTGTTCTCTTTTTGCTATTAAGGATATGTATTTTGCAGTTTCTTCAATATTTTTTGTGTTTATTACATGAATCCCATAATTCATTATAATCGATAGATAAGCTCCTATGTATGCGTTTTGTCTTATCCTGTCAGCTTTCATTTGTCCTTCTATTATTAGAATGGGGATCTCATAGTTCTCACTCATTTTTGTTGCCTGTTCAAAAAGACGATTGTCTATTATACTTGATTCAAAATCACTTGAAGTTTTTCTCTCTATTACTATTCTATTGGATATGATAATATCTCCAATTTCTAATTGTTTTAAGTTAACTTTTATGTCATGTTTTTCTATTAACTCTATAAGTTCATCAGATTCTCGAGAATCAATAAAAATTTCAATGTTCTTTTCTTTATAAAATTCAGATATCTGGGACTGTTCTACTCTTTTGTTTTCGTTTTGTGTATTCTGTTCTTTTTCCATAGGTAAAATTTAGATTTGATATTATTAATCTTTTCTATGCTTAACTTCTACTGATCTAGGATTAAACTATTCTTGACAATTCCTCTATTTCTTCGAAGCTTATTGAACAGCCATTGAATTTTAGAGCATATAAAGCAGCTTTGTAAGCTTCTCTCTCAAGCTCCCCAAATTTCTTAAAATACCCTTTAGATTTTGCAAGCGCAAGAACCTCACTACTTCTTATCACATTTATTCCAGCTATCATTTCTCTAAATCTTCTAAAAAGTACTTCGTTAATATTCATTTTGATTCTGAATTCATTTTCTATGTGCCTTTTCAATTCTAATGGTGATTCTATGAGCATTCTTGTAGTTCTTTCATCCATGAGCACAAATTCAACTTTATTGTCTATTGCTGTAGCTAACATCTCTGCTTCACCATGATTAACAAGGTGAAATGGTCGATCTGTGTAGAACATGTTATTTGTGACTCTGAGTATCTCATCATAAGTATTTTTTTCATACTTTCCAATTCTAAACGCTCCAGATTTAAGTGCTCTTTTTATTCTTATTGCTGAAAATGCATACTCTGGTTTTTTAATTGGGGTATTTATGCTTTCATCAATCACTCCTTCAGTTATTATTAAATCTCCTTTCATCTCTTTTCTTAGCATCATGAGTGCACCTAAAAGACCAGCATCTGTAAGAGAAATAAGAGAAGATGAATCACAAACTACTGAATTTGGATTTATTCTTCTTTCTTTATCTTCTTTAAAATATTCTGTTCTATCAATATCCTCTCGTACCATTAAGATACCTCTTTCTTATTTCTTTCTTTAAGAATTTTCTTTGCAATATTAAATCTCTCTTTAGCGCTTATCGTTCTTCCTACTCTATCAGACATCACAGTCTTACCTGAGTAATTAAGTACTTCTTGTTTTTGTGCACCTGTTATAGAAATTGTTCTACTTAGTGACAGACCTTGTGCATATAGACTTGCAGCTATTTTCGTTCTTCCTTTTTCTATTATACCGATCACGTATCTCTTATCTTTTTCATCAAAATTTGTGATTATTTCAAGAATTTTCCATACTGAATTTATTAGTGCAATTTCATCCTTAGATTTTGCAAATTGAATCGCCTGTGTAAGATTAATATCTATCTTTTGATACAGAGAAGCATTTCTAAATCTAGCTTTTACGAGAATTTTAGAAAGAGTATAAGAAAGTAAAGCCAGTGTAAAGAATAATTTTTCATCAAGGAGAATGTTTTTTTCACATTTATTATTAATTTCCCTTAATTTTTTTATATCATAATCCTTAAATGCGATCTTGATCTGATTTATACATTCCATCATTTCTAGTTCTTTATTTATCTCTTTTATCATGAATTGTTTTTAGTGGTTATAATTTTAAATCTTCTTTTTGTGCATAAAATCGTAATTGAAATGATTCTTATTTTTGAGAGCGAAAATATCGCTTCGACGTAAAAGAAAAAGCAAAGCTTTATAAATTTTAACTGTCATGATAGTATCATGACACATAAATTAGAGTCATGATTGATATTTTTTTCAATCATGGTTTGTTTTGTGTGTCTTAATAGTATATGTTCATATGGGCTTAAAAAGCTTGCGGTATGGGCGACAAGGCGGAAATGCAAAATGCATGAATGCCGGCAGATCGCCAATATAGATAAGTGGGAATATGAAACCACAAGAAAACAAAAATGAAGAAAATTTCGAAAATACGCTTGAATACAAGGTTGCGAATTTCAAGAAAGAGGCAAACGAAGAAATTGCAGAGCTTGAGAGGGAGATCGCTAAGCTCAGAGATCCCACCGTCCATTCCGCTCTTATGTATCTTTCAGTTAAAGAAAAGGAGAATACTAACCGATTATTAAAGAATATATACGCGAGGCTTGACCAGCTCGAGGAAAAACTAAAGCAGATGGAACAGAAATTAAGCAGCGTTGGCACTGTACCCTCAAATTCAGCGCCAGCGCTCTTGCTTTCATCAGTTGATCAAAAAATAATTGATTATATAAAAGCGAATGGGCCCTCTTCTGCAGAGACCATACAAAAGGTTTTCGCATATAAGGGAAGAAATGCTGCATCTGCAAGGTTAAATAAACTTGCAACATTTGGTTATCTTGTAAAGCAGAGGGCAGGAAAAGTCATTTATTATGCTCACCCAGATAATCAAAGCGAGGCGAATTTGAGGTAGGGTGCGAGGCGACAAAGAGGCGGGGGTTACGACCAAACCCCCAATTCATACTTACGGGCGGGTCAGAACTCCCACACATTCCCGCCCTAATCTAATTTTATTCTATTGTTTATGCGATAATAATGAAGGATTTTAATTATCTTTTTCGTTTGTTTTTTCATCTTTTTTTGATTCATCACCTTGGAATTCATTATCGTTTTGTTTATTTTTCTTTTTTTCCATTTCTATTTTTTTCGTATTAATCAATCGTTCTTTACCGGTCTTTAAAACATGAAATAGATGGGTTATCCAATATAGATCCATGCATTTGTTAATAAAACTTATTACTGCATTGGGTTCTTCCTTCATTAAAATATCAAATATAATAAATTCATTTTGCATTTCCTTTTTGTATTCTTTTGTCTTTTCAATTAATTCATTTATCAATTTTCTAGATTCGATGCAAGTACATATCGTATTTTTACAAATGTACAAATGATTAATGAATTCATGTCCTTCCTTTGTATCAAGTATATTAAATAATGGATCTATTATTTCTATTTCCGACGCATATTTATTTTTGAGGCCAATAGCATTAAGCCATCCAATTTCTTCATTAGTTATAGTTAAAAATTTAGTTCCCATTATAGAATACATCGTTCTTGTAAGTTCCCAGTAGGGTTTCTCAATCTTCTTATTTTTTTTACCAAAGAATAAATTGAATATCATTTTTGGATTAGAACCAGAACGTCTAATTGCAGTTAATATATCTTCTGCTGCATTCATTTTTCTTTCCCATATAACAGAATTCGATTTAGCTTTAGATAATATTTCCATAAGCTTTTCCTTTTCCAATTCTTTATAATTCACTTTAGAAAAAGTATCTCCTATACTTAGAATCATTTCTTCCACAGGAACTTGTTTTTTTAACTTCAGATAGATCTCCTTTTCTTTTGCGCTTAATTTGAAAAAAACATTTTTGTCAAGTTGTCTATTATATTTTTCATTATCAAAATTAAATTTCATAGTCTCAAATTTTAAACGCAGTATATATTTTTAAACATTCTTGTTTTTATATCAAAAACACAACTAATAGTATCATATTTAGATTAATAAGGCAATTAATTCCAAACAAAAGTTGATAATGGGCCGGGGGAGATTTGAACTCCCGACCTCGTGATTATCAGTCACGCGCTCCAACCTGGCTAAGCTACCGGCCCTTTAAAATAATAATTTATGGCGCCCAATTAAACAATTTTATTACATATTGTAGTGAAACTTAAAATATCTTTCTTTTTTAACATTCGTTTCCATTCATTGAACCTTTATAAATTTATTTAATAATTATTATTTGGCACCAATTTAATTGTTGAGAGGCAGACAATGCATATAACACTTTCTGATGGAAGGGTATTAGGTATAGAAACATCCAAAGATGCAGATATGGTGTATATATCTCATGCTCATTCTGATCATTCTAGAAAGGGAAATATATTTTCATCGCCGCAAACGTTTGATCTTCTTAATTTAGATGGAAGAACATCAATATTACACAAAATAGATAAAGATGTTAATCTACACCCCGCAGGACATATCCTTGGCTCTACTCAAATAGAATTTACAAACGGCCATACAGTTGTATATACTGGAGATATGAAACTTAGGGAAGGTTTTACTAGTGGGAGAGCAGAGATAGTAAGATGTGATGAGTTACATATTGATTGTACATTTGGTCATCCTGATTTTGAATTTGATTCAAAAGAAATAATTGCTGATAGAATAGATAGATGGACAAGAACGAGATTAATGGTAGGGAATAATGTAGTTTTTGGAGCATATTCAACAGGAAAGGCACAAGAGCTTATCTATATATTAAATAAGTATTCAAATATTACTCCTGTCGTTGATCAAAATATAGAAGAAAAATGTAAGATATACGAAAAATATGGGATAAAACTTGATAGAGTTGTTATTGGTAGTAAAGAAGCTGCTGAAACAATGAAAGGTAAGTTTGTTTATATAGTTCCATTCAATTTTGTTAATCCACAATCAGAAAAATGGTTAACTACCCAATACAAAAAAGTTTCATTTGCAATTGTTACAGGTTGGGCTAAAAAATATAGATATAGATATCATGCTTTTCCTTTAAGTGACCATGGGGGTTTCTCTGAAATATTAAGGTATGTTGAGGAATCTGGTGCAAAAGAAATCATTTGTCATTATGGAAATGCCGTATTTATGAGTAAATACCTACGCTCAAAGGGTTATAATTCCTTTGTAGATAAAGAATGGGAATATAGAAAAAGATGTAATGAACCTTTAAGAGAAAGTTCAATTAAAGAACAATTAACGGTTTCAATTCGAATATGATATATCTATATCCTTAAATTTAACATCCAATATGCTTCCTTAAAAATTTGTAAGCATAAATTATTGAACTTATTAGTCCGATTGTTTCAATAATATTTTCTTTCCATTTTTTAAGGTCTCCATGTATACCTTTTCCAGGTATTAAAACAAGCTCTGCTTTTTTATTTTCTTGTTTTAGTGTTTTATATATTTTCAATGAACCAGCAACTGGAACTATATCATCCATGATTCCATGTTCAATTAATAAAGGCACTTTCAAATCCTTACAGTAAGTAATCGGTGATCCATTAGTAAATAAGTATCTATCAGAAGTATCAGTTATACCTAGACTTTCAACATAATTATCATAATCCGACAAAACTCTGCGAGTATTTTCAGGTATATCTCTTTCTTTAAGTTTGTTTTTCATATAATCAAATTGCTCTGCTAAATCATCAAAAGGCGAGATAGATATTCCACATTTAATGTTATGTCTTTCTACAAATTCTTGTGAAGAACAGGTTTTGTATACAACAATGTTTCCACCACTGAGTCCGATGATTGCACTTCTATTCTCTATTAGTTCTTTTTCTTGATATTTAGTTTTAAGAAAATCAAATGCATCCATGTAATCTTCTGCCTCTGCGCTTTTTAGTTCATTTCTTGATCTTACACTAAATGCACGGTAACCAAGGCAGGCGATAATTTTACCGACCATTGAAAAGTTAAAAAGATCTCTTTTATATCCGCTATCAAACGCAATTAGAGGTAAAGGATCTTTTGTATCTAGGCTATATATTATTCCTTCTATTGCTTCTTTATTTCTATTGAGGTACCAGAACCTATTTGATTTTATTTCATTTATTTTTCTTAATTTCCAAATTAGACTTGGAAGATAAAATGCAGTTTGAAGAGCGAAGCTAATCAAAGATGGAGTATCGTTTATCAAGTACACATTTTCTATTTTTTTCTTTCTAGAGGTTTGATTAAAAAATTCGCCTATTTGTTCTATTGTGAGTTTTATTCTTTTAAATACATTTTGATTTTTTTCATTGGAGATTTCATTTTTTAATTTGTATTTTTCCATATTAAAATGAAACATTTGGTATATATAAATATTATTTTAAGGCTAAAATGAATTTGTTGAAAAATTGTGTAATTGATCAAGAAAAAAAATAAAAATAAAAAAAGAAACCCACAAGGGTTTATTAACGCGTTATGAGTTTTATATTTTTTCTCCTACTGCGCTTTTTCCACGAACTTGTGTTATTTTTACTTTACAAGATTCTCCTGCAGATGTTCCAGGGACGAATATAACAAATCCTTGGATTTTTCCTATTCCGTCTCCCTTTTCACCAACAGCTTCTATTGTAAGGTCAACTTCGTCACCTTCCTTTACAGGTTTAGGTGCAAAATTTCCGCGGCCGCGGAATCTTCCACGTCTAAATCCGCCACGTCTTTCTTCTTCCATTATTTCACACTCCAGATTCTGTCTTTAGTGGGACGTATTCTTTTTCTCAATCAAGCAAAGCAAAATCAGCAAATCATATTAGACGTACTGTTTGTTTTCTTGTGAGAATTAGTATTTTTAATCCCACATACTTTATAATATAATATCAGATAATATTTATATATCTATGTATCTTCTATTTTTAGCGTGATTGTAATTATTAAATTTTTAAATTTAATCTGACATTAATTAATAGAATATAGGTGGTATGTTGCCAAATAACAAAAAAGATGAGAAACTAGATATTCAAGAGGAAACAGCTTCTTTTTTAGACATTAATCCAAAAGAGATGAAACGTTCTCTAATTTCAAATATAAAGAAACAATTGATTCTTTTTCCTATATCTCCCTTTACTACAGACATCGTTCTTTCATATAAAATAGTCTATGATTTTCTAACTTCAAATCCAAATAAAAAGGCAGTATGGTTTTCAATCGACAAGCCAGTTAACAAAGTTATTAAGGAATTCAAAGATAATGGATTTGATATCCAAGATCATAGCGAAAGAATAATCTTTATTGATGCAGTTAGTAAGTCAATAGCAGATTCAAAGAATAATAAAAATTTTACTGTCAATTTTATAGAAAATCCAGATAATCTAGTTGAGATCTCAATGGCGCTTCAAGATATATTTTCCGATCCAGCAATTGAAATTGCAGTGATTGATTCTTTAAATGGACTTCTTGCATTCAATAGCGAAAAAAATGTGTTAAAATTTATGCGTTTCTTATCAACTATTGCAGAAGAAACAGACACAGCCATTATATCAGTTTTTTATAAAGATGAATATCCTAAGGAATTAGAATCAGCATTTCAAATTCCTTGTGATGGGTTGCTTCAAGTGACTGACGATAAAATAGTCTTAAAAAAGAAATTAGAGACAATAACAATTTGACTTATATATGGTCATCATTGTTATTGACAGAGTGATTTAATGAAAAGGTTTATTATATTGCTTGCATTTTGTATAATTTTTCTTCCATTAATTTCTTCTTCGGAAATAGCAAATGAACAACTCTTTGTAAATATCAAAACAGTAGACACAATTATTAATATAAATACAGCTACAAATTTAAGTAGAGTAATTCCTAATTACGAATATATCATTCCAATAACAGTTAGTTGGAATATTCCCGCTACTTCTCTAAAAAATATAAATGCTGAAAATATTACTATATTTATTAAAGCCACAGTTGAAAGTGGAAATGAATTTGTCTATTTTAAAGATGGCAATAAAAAAATTAATACTAGCTATATTATACTTGTTTGTTATTTAGATAAAAAATCATTAAGTGGATCGTTATGTAGTTTTAATTCAAGCTTGGCAACGTCAATAAACACCTATGTTTATTTAAACAGTTCAAAATCAAATGAAATAAATTCAACTATCCTTTTTACTGCAAGTTTAACTCCATTTGAGGATTTTATTCCGATATATCAGGAATCTCTATCTCTTAAAAAAGAATTGGATGAAATTAAAAAGAATGCAAACATTTCAGATCCAAGTCTAGAAAATAAAATTAACAAAATAGAGGAAGCCATCAACACTTTCCATATAGAAGAAGCAAGAACTGGAATTACAGATATTAATTTAAAGACAGGCAATCTACTCGGCTTATTTTCTTTGATACCTGCTAAAATTAATTCACTTTTGATGTCTCTCTTTAGTTTCTTAGCTCCAAATTCAGAAGTTTATATCCCAATATTCTTATCAATCGTAATAATTGTATCTGCTCTGATTCTAAATCTAAGAAAGGGATCAAAATACGGAATAATAATCGCTGCAACATTGGTTCTTTTAGCGTCTATATTTTCATTATTAGATCAATTAATTTTGATTTTAGTTGACTTATTACTAGTTATATTAATTCTTTCTATTATATATGCCAGAAAAAATAACGGTAAGAAGAGGTTCAGATCAAGTGATAATTACTTAGACTCTGATTATGAAGAACTTATAAAGAGAAGAAATAGATAAAAATCTAAAAATGGTGGAGCGGCGGACTATAGTCGATCTTTTGTACATGCAGCATTCGACTAAGCGGCTCAAAGGCCTTGCATCTCATCGTGTGATGTGAGTCGTTTCATTCAACTGTATCGTCTCCTTTCGTCATTCTCATCCTTTACAGTTGATTCGTTTCTAGTCCCACATCATGCCCTTAAAGCATTTTTCACTCGATGGATCGAACTTCCTCAGAAATAACAAAGTTTTTCGAACTCTTAGCATATCTGCTATTTGAGATCGACAACTGTTATTTCCGTTAGCTGCAGTCCACCACTCCAAAGTATTTACTAAATCAGAGTATATAAATCTAACTTTTAATCTAAAATTTGTAAGCAAAGATAAATAGAACAAATTAAAAAGAAATTATTAATCTTTTGTACCGAGTGCTTTGGAGATTATATCTAAGATACAGAATCCAGTAAATGCACCCTGTATCATCATCAAAGCTACAAAAGCAGCGAGTGCAATACCTATGGTTACATTACCACTATAAGCCAAAAACGCCCCTATCAGAATAAGTAATCCTCTTCCAAGGTCCCTAATTTGTGCCATTTTCATATTTTCTCCCCCTTTGCAATGTTTTTAGCGGGCCCGAGGGGATTTGAACCCCTGACCTGCCGGTTAAAAGCCGGACGCTCTGGCCAAGCTGAGCTACGGGCCCATAAAAACATAAAAGAGTTAGTAAATATTATTGCCAGATTATTTTATTAAATGTTTCTATTTTAACTGAACGACTGTTTAGAAATTTTTATATATCATTTTTTGTTATTTTTATATATGGCTTTCAAAGAAAAAACCAAAGAATCGGTTGATTTGGAAAAGGAGATCAAATTCAAAAGTCCAATTTCTGAGAATATCGATAATTTTAGAAAGGCAAACTTTAGTAAGATACTTTATTTAGGGATAGTTAATTTTTGTTTAAATTCTGATGAGCCAATTGATTTTTCTTTCATTATACCTAAGGGAATTGAGAATATTGCAGTTATTCGAATTAAACACCTTCATACAAACGATAATTTTTTCTTCGTTGCAAAAAAAGATAAGAAAATAGAAATTAAATTTATAAGAAAGATATCTAAAACAGATGAATTGTGCTACAATGCCGAAATTATAGATTTTGAAGATACACTTTTAATTACTTATGCATACGCTTCTAGTTATGATCCCTTTAAAATAGATTCAGTTCAAGATAAAATAAAATTAGAAGATTAATTCACTCTGTTTTCACTCTGTTATATTTCTATTTTCTTAAATAGCATCACTGCCTTTAGTTCATGTCCTTCCTTTAGAACTGGTTTTTCAACATCTTTCCATTCTGGTTTTATACCCAACGCTTCGCATGCGGCTTTTCCAGAATTTGGCATGAATGGATAATATAAAAGTACAGATGTTCTAAGTAGCTGAGCTCCAAAATTAAGAATGGATCCCGCCTTCTCTTTATTTTCCTTGATTATCTTCCATGGTTCATTTTCTTGGATGTATTTATTTGCAATCGTTGAAACTTCGACCGCAGTTGAAAGCGCTTTTGTAAGCTCATACTCTTGCATTTCGCTTTCATATCGTCTTACAAGAGATGAAATCTGATTAAGAATTTCATTTTCTTTTTCACTATAGGTTGCTGAAGGAAGCCTTCCATTATAGTTTTTCTGTATGAATGAAGTTATTCTATAGAAAAGATTGCTATAATTTGCAACTATCTCGTTATTTATTCTCTCTTTAAGTGCAACTTCTGAGAAATCTCCATCTTCACCAAGAGAAATGTCTCTTAACATGTAATATCTAATTCCATCAATTGTATATTTTTCAGAGAGAGTAACTGGATCTATTGCATTACCCAACGATTTAGACATCTTTTGACCATTTACTGTAAAGAATCCATGCACATACATTGTTTTTGGCAAAGGATACCCTGCAGACATTAGCATACCTATCCAAGTTATACAATGGAATCTTGCGATATCCTTTCCAAGAAGTTGGACCTCTGGTGGCCAGTATTTTTCAGGTAATAGATAATTAATCAATGCATCAAACCATACCCAAAACTTGTGATCTTTGTCTATCGGAAGATCTATCCCCCATTTTAAACCTGGTCTTGAGATAGATGTATCGATTAAACCCTGTTTAAGGAAGCTGATTATTTCATTTCTTCTTTTTTCTGGCTTTATGAAATCAGGATTTTTTTCTATATATTCTAATATCCTGTCTCTGTATTTAGATAATTTAAAATAGTAATTCTCCTCTTTTATCCTCTTCAATTGCTTTTTGTGAATTGGACATATTCCATCTGGTGCATCCTTTTCGAGTTTAAACTCCTCACACCCATCACAGTATAGTCCTTCATACACTCCTTTATATATATCTCCATTCTCATAGATTTTGGTAAAGAACTTGATAACATTTTTCTTATGCCTTTCTTCCGTAGTTCTTATGAAATCATCATAAGTAAGATTTAGCTTCTGCCATGCGTTTTTCCATTTTTCAGCCATTTCATCTGTGTATTTTTGTATATCGCTGTATCCCTTTGCCTCTGCAGCTTGAACCGTCTTTACTGAATTTTCATCCAACCCAGTTAAGAAGAAAGTATCGTCTCCTTTCATTCTGTGCCATATTGCAAGAATGTCTGCGATTATCGTAGTATATGCGCTTCCTATGTGTGGTAGGTCATTAATATAATATATTGGAGTTGTAACATAGAATTTCATTCTATCCCCTGTTAACAATCACCAGAAATGTGGTTGTAAAAAATATATAAATTGCACAATATATCTATTAGTTGATATATTTTATAATTTAACTTTTTAATTTATTTGTTCAAATAAGTTATTAATTTATTCGAATAAAGATTATTGGTAGTGAGGGGTCGAATTAAATTTATTAAGATATCGCTGTTGAAATATTAAAATGTTTAAAGTCATTATTTTCTAATCTTTGATGTTTAATGTGATAAAATGATTCAACCAGATCTTTCTCCAATAACTCAAAAATTCGAAGAATTTTTTACAGACAAATATAGTAAAGAGTTTCAGATCTTGAAGAATCTTTATCCGGAAAAAAGAAGCTTTTATTTTTCATATAAAGAATTGCACAAATATGACCATGAATTTGCAGAGAAATTAATTGACAATCCAGATGCATATTTGAAAGCAGCAGAATTGGCTCTTATTTCAATGGCAGGGGAAGAAAAGAAAAACTTTGAACCTCATGTTAGAGTAGAAGAAGTAGAGACAGCTGAAAAAACGGTGCTAATCCAGGATATCGGTTCGGAACACATTCATAAATTGGTAAGTGTTACAGGTGTAGTAACAAAACGTGCAGAAATAAGACCAAAAGTGAATGTTGCAATTTATAACTGTACAAATTGTGGAAATACTGAAAAAGTTGTAATGGAGAAAGGAGTGTATATTCCAGATGTGTGCAGTAATTGTAGAAAAAGAACTCTTGAGCTTGACGAAAAGGCTTCAAAATTCATGAATATACAGCGTGCTGAAATACAAGAGCTTCTTGAAAGGGTAAGGAGCGGTTCTCCAGCAAGTCATATCGAGCTTTTTTTAGATGATGATTTATGCAATACAATTATACCTGGAGATACAATAGAAGTTGTAGGAATTGTAAGATTAAGACAAGTAGGTAAGTCAAAGGATCCCATTTATTCAAAGTATATTGATGTAGTTTCAATAAGAAATACTCAAAGAGAATTTGAAGAGGTTGAATTGACAAAAGAAGATATAAAAAAGATACAAGAATTTGCAAGACAGCCTAATGTATTTGATATAATAACTAATTCGATAGCTCCTTCAATTTATGGTCATAGAGAGATGAAGCAGGCAGTTGCACTTCAATTATTTGGAGGAAATCCAGATAAAATTCTTCCAGAAGGTGGAAGAATAAGGAGTGATATCCATATATTGCTAATAGGTGATCCTGGTGCTGCAAAGACAAGGATGCTTCAATATGTGACTTCATTGGCACCAAAGAGTATTTATGTAAGTGGTAAGTCGGTATCTGGGGTTGGTCTCTGTGTTGATAAAGATTCGCTTATTACATTGAATGATGCTGGGATGCATAAGATCGGCAATTATATAGAAAATAATTGGCATGAAGAAATGCAAGAAGCAGAAGGTGTGGTTTCCTCTCCTGCAAATACCAGAGTTCTTACATTAAATAGTAATTTTAAAGCAGATTTTGGTGTGGTTGAAAAGTTCTGGAAGATTCAAGCTCCAAAGAGACTTATTTATTTTCGTACACATCGCGGAAAGGAACTAAAGCTTACTCCAAACACCCCCATACTTGTTATCGATGAAGGATACTTAAAGTGGAAAAAGGCAGGGGATCTTAATGGAAAAGAATACATAGCTACTTCAAGGAGGACGCAGCCACTTAAAGGCAAATTAATTCCGTGCATATCTCTTTTATCAAATGAAAATATTCGAATTCCCACGAATATATCAAAAATTGTAAAGAAAATAACTGATAAGCTAGCAGAGAAAAATAAAGATCTTACAGAAATTGCACAGAGATATGGAATCTCAAGAGATAGGTTATATATGTGGAGGTCTGAGAATCATTATCAAGGGATTCCATTAAATTTGCTGAAAAAAATGGCACATGACGCCGGGATGAGCGATGTAGAGATTTGTAATGAGATCGATGAAGTCTTTGTTAGATACGGCCAGAATCTTAAGCTCCCGAAATTTATTAATCCAGATATTGCTTATCTTGCAGGCTTAATTGCAGGAGATGGGAATATCTATTTCGAAAAAAACGATAAAAATTCTGCCCAGGTACGTTTCCACAGCACCGATCATAAATTGTTGATGGAGGCATCTAGAATAATTAAAGAAAACTTTGGGTTAAATACTCACTTGTCTGAATCAAGTGATAGGATCCCATCAATCTGCGTATCTTCAGTAGTGATTGCCGAATTATTAGAAAAATTGGGGGTTCCCAGCGGTGAAAAGTCACACAAGATCGATATACCGCCATTATTAGTCTCAAGTGGAGAGGAATGTGTTAAATCATTTATTAGGGGATTATTCGATACAGATGGTTATGTAAGCGATTCAAAAGTAGGCTCTCCATCCATAGGATTCACAACAACAAGTAAGGAATTGGCACAAAAAATGATTTTAGTTCTCGAATGGTGGGGAATTGTTGCAAAAGTAAGAATAAGAAATAAAATAGGGCAGAAGACCAGAATAAACAATAGAACTGTGGAAACTAAGAAATTGCAATATCAATTAGAAATCCGCGGTATTGAGAATCTAAAGCAATTTAGAGACGAAATAGGTTTCTTTAGAAATGATAAAAAGGAGAAATTAAATTCTGTAATAAATAAATCTTCACAAAAAGCAAATCCAAATCTCGACGTTGTTCCAGTCTCCTTATTTATTAAAGATATAAAGAAGAAATATTGTCTGAAAGGAATGAGATTGACCTACAAAAAACAGCCAAGTAGAAGGAAACTTTTTGAGATTGCATCTCGATTACCAGAAATACCTGAAAAGAAAGCACTTATTGATCTTTCTAACTCTGATATATATTGGGACAAAATCGCGGAACATAAATTTGTACCCTCTGATTCTGAGTGGGTTTATGATTTAACTGTAAAGAATGCCCATGCATTTCTTGCTAATGGAATATATGTTCACAATACTGCTTCTGCAGAGAAAGACGATCTTGGTGAGGGTTGGACGCTCAAGGCAGGAGCATTAGTTCTTGCATCGGGAGGTCTTGCAGCTGTTGATGAATTTGATAAAATAGACGATACAGAAAGAGCAGCCCTCCATGAAGTAATGGAGTCGGGGACTGTTTCGGTAGCCAAGGCAGGAATAGTTGCTAAGTTCAAGGCAAAAACATCAATTCTTGCAGCTGCAAATCCCAAATTCGGAAGGTTTGATCCTAACCAGCTTATTGCAATTCAATTCGATATTCCACCAACTCTTCAAAGCAGGTTTGATCTGATATTTCCAATTAGAGACGTAATAGATGAGAGTTCAGACAGAAAATTAGCAAGATACCTTTTGGAAACACACAAGAATGCAGCAGAAAACATAATCCCAGAGTCTAAAGAAGAAAAAGTAGATACTGATTTCTTAAGGAAATATATTGCTTATGCAAGGAAAAACATCAAGCCTAAACTATCACCAGAAGCTCAGAATAGAATTGAGTCATTTTATGTTCAATTGAGAGAGATGGGTAAAAGACAGGGTGCTGTTCCAATTACTCCACGTCAAATCGAAGGTATAATTCGTTTAAGCGAAGCAAGCGCAAAGTCAAGGTTGTCTGAAGTTGTTGAGCTTAGAGATGCGGAACTTGCAATTAGCTTGATGGAATACGTATTAAAAGAGATTGCTTTAGATAGAAGCACAGGTGCAATTAACATAGATATGATTGCAACAGGCCAGCCTAAATCAAAGCAGCAACAGTACTATGATTTATACGGTGCCCTGAGAGAATTAAGCAAGCAATTCGATCCAATACCGAAAGAAAAAATATATGAAGAAGGAATTAACAACCTGAAGCTTGAAGAAAGGACAATAAGAATGATTTTGGATGAAATGCTTAAAAAAGGAGAGATATTTGAACCTAAGCCAGGTCACTTTAAGATAGTGCACACATATGAATAACTAATCTAATAATTAATCTTGTTTCTGATTTTGAATATTATTTTAAATTTATCATTTCAAATAAAGAATATGATTTAACAAGGGTCAATTTTCAGTTCGTTATTTAAGTGGTTAGAATGAAGGCATTAGATATTGTTTTGATTTTGTTTCTGTTGACACAGTTAATTTCGTTAGGAGTGGGCGTTCTTCTTATTGAAGGGGCTAAAACAAATCCAGCCCTTTCTGCATTGAACATTGCCCCAGATGAATCTAATTCAATATCAAATTCATTCTATCTTTTAGTATCAATTCTTATAGGCGCTGCTTTGATAGTGATTCTATTATTAATGCCTTTCAAAAAATACTTAATACTCATAGTTGAATTTATCTCAGCTATATTCGCTTCATTTGTCGTTTTTTTCATTTTCCTATCTGCATTTAATGTAGGTTATGCAGATTTTATAGCGCTTATACTTTCTTTATTATTGTTTGTATTAAGGATGGTCTTCGTTTCTTTCAGAAACCTTCTTGCAATAATTGCAGCAGCGGGCATAGGCGCAGTAATCGCATTCTCAATAGACCCTATTCCTTTATTTATATTCGTTATTTTACTTGCAATCTATGATATACTTGCTGTAAGATGGACAAAGCACATGGTAAAGTTTGCTCAATACTTCATGAAAGAGAAGACATCTTTCTCAATTGGATTTGAGGGAACAAGACAGATAAAGGTCAGAGAGCAAGGAAAGATAATAACTAAGGAACAGCCTTGGCATATAGAACTCGGAACTGGTGATGCTGCTGTTGCATCTATGATAACAGTGGTATCTTATAAACTTGGAGGCTTAATCTTTCCAACTATTTCAATGCTTGCTGCAACATTTGGGCTTTATCTAGTTTTTGTTAATGCAGCTAGAAGGAAAGAGATAATGCCGGCTCTCCCATATATAGTGGGTGCATCACTTATTGCAATATTAATAGTTTTAGGATTGCTGAGTATATTAAATATATCTTTTTAATTTACTTTCTTTAAATAAATACAACAGCATAGAAGCTTATTCTTTATAAACCTTAATAACAATATTATAATACTGTATTTTACATATTAGTTTGTGATTTTATGAGCATCGATATAAATGATTATGAAAAATTGCTTGACAAAGCATATTCAGAACTTCCAGAAAAAAGAGTTACAAAAGAACGTTTAGAAATTCCAGTTCCAGAGACGCTTGTTCAAGGAAATAAGACTCTAGTAAAGAATTTTGAATCAATAACAAACAAGATGAGAAGAGATCCAAGGCATGTCGGAAAGTTCCTTGCAAAAGAATTGGCAACAAGTTTTACTATAGAAGGGGGGAAGCTTGTCTTAAATACAAAAGTAAATGATAAGCTCTTAAATGAAAAGCTAAAGCAATATATGGAGATATTCCTCTACTGCAAGCAATGCAAGCTTCCAGATACGAGGTTAGAAGAGGTTGAAAGAGGTCTCATGGTAATGGTTTGCGAAGCATGCGGTGCTCGTTCATCCGTTCCAAAAGTCTGATCAAATATATTTATTAGTTTATTTCATTTGATAATCAATACGGTGGTTTATTGACAGAACAAAATCAAGGAGAACAGGTATTTAGAGTTAGAACGCCTAAAGATAAAGAGGTTTTAGGTCTTATCATTGGCAGAGCAGGTGGTAGCAGATTCATGGTTTTATGCTCAGATAAGAAGGAAAGACTTTGCAGGGTTCCAGGAAAGATAAAGCATGACATCTGGGTTAAGGAAGGGGATTATGTTATAGTAGAGCCATGGGCAATTGAAAGCGATAAGAAAGGAGACATAATCTGGAGATATACAAAGATTCAAGCAGATTGGCTTAGAAGGCATGGATTTTTGAAGGATCTTGAATAATTTCATATCTTCGTTTATTTGATTCGGGATGGTTATGCCTCTTGATGAGTTCGAATTTTTAGACAAGGCAATAAAAGCAAGGAAAGAAAGGAAAAAGATCGAGAGCGAAGTTTTTGATCCCAAGGTTTTAGACATCTTAATTCATCTTTTGAATAACAAGTATATAGAAAGCATAGATTTTCCAATTTCAAAAGGAAAGGAAGCATATGTTTTCAGGGCAACTAAAGGAAGCAAACTCCTGAATCAAGATTTAAAGAAGAAAAAGTCTAAGTTTGCTGCTTTAAAGATATATATGATAGAAACATCTGATTTTAAACACATGCAGAATTACATAAGAGGAGATCCAAGATTTAGAAAGGTACCGCATTCCAAGAAAGAGATAGTCTATGAATGGACTAAAAAGGAATTTAGGAATCTAAGACTTTGCTATGAAGAGGGAATAAGTGTTCCAGAGCCATATTACTTTAGGAATAATGTTCTTTTAATGGAGTTTATAGGAGATGAAAACGGCACTCCAGCTCCTTTGCTTAAAAAAATTGGACCACCAGAGCCAAAGAAAAATTTCAACCAAATAATAAAGGAAATAAAGAAGCTTTATTCAATTGGACTTGTGCACAGTGATTTAAGCGAATACAACATTCTTGTAACTACAGATTCCGAAGGAAAAAAAAGTAAGTTACATATAATAGATGTCGGGCAAACAGTCCTAATAGATCATCCAATGGCGAATGAATTTTTTGAAAGAGACATTAAAAATTTAATAAGATATTTCTCAGAATTTGGTGTTAAGGCAGATGCAGATGAAATAATAAAAGAGATAAAAGAAACAAAAATAGTTTAGTTATTTATTTCTTTATTTTTTAAGCTTCATTATTGCCTCTGCAACATCACCATTGCTCTCTTCTAACGCCTTCCTTGCGGTTTCTTCATCTACTCCCGCTTGTTTAGATACTAATTCTATATCTTCTTTTGACACCATCATTTCTTCTTTTATTTCTTCAGCACTTATCTGGAAAGAGACCTCTCCTTTCGCATTTATCTTTATTATTTTTGGATCATTAAGAATTATCTTTTTGTCATCCTGTTCAATTATAACTCGATTTGCAGATATCTCTTCCGTATCAATTCCCATCTGTCTCATCATTCTTTGAAGTTGTCTCGGATCTATTTGCATATAATCACTTGTGTATAAATTATTTATGAAGGTTAAAAAACTTTTACTCTTATTTATATAATATCAATTTCTTTTTATCGCCAGGTTGGCAGAGCGGCGATGCACCCGCCTGCAGAGCGGGAAAGGGGGGTTCAACTCCCTCACCTGGCTTTTTATTTTTGTCAGTTACTCAATTTATTCTATAGGTTTAGTTATGAAAAAAGAAATGAATTCTGTTTCAAACAAAATAAAAGCTAGAATAATAGTTTCTGGTTCTGTTCAGGGCGTAGGATATAGATTTAGGACAGCAAGGCAAGCTCGGAAATTAGGTATAAGAGGTTTTGTAAGAAATCTAGATAATAACGATGTTGAGATTTTTTGTGAAGCGGATTCAAAGGAGCAGCTTGATGAATTTATAAGACAGATTTCTTTGAATGAATTTTTAATAGTAGTCGAAGAAGTTAAGGTCTTCTTTCCTTCAGATAAAAATTATATCGATTATAAGTTAAAAGAAGATCTATTCTATATCGAATACTAATTTTAGCTATGCATGCAACCAAAAAGTTTTTATACAGGTATTGTTTTTTATTAGTGTTATTTAGGTTTTAATGGTGGTAAGATGGAAAACTTCAAGAGGGTAAATAAAGAGAGATTTGAAAAAGAAATTGAATCATTTAAAGGCATGAAAAAAGATGAGATCTCTAAAATAGAGGATTATGATGAAAAAAGAGATCAAAAGCTGTGGGACTTTTATTATGCAATTGTAGATAATGATATAAAAGCAATAAAGGAATTTTTAAAGGAAGGTTTTAGTCCAAATGAAGAGCTCCCATTTCCATCAGAAAATACAGTATTCTTCGAATCCCTTCCTTATATATCCTTAGAGGCGCTTGAAATTCTTTACAATCATGGAGCACAAGTTGTAGAATACGACTCTGATGGAAAGGTCTTTTATACAGCTTTTGAAGAATTAATAGCTTTGGACAGACCTGAAATAATTGAAAAATTGATTGATTTAGGTGCAGATTGGAAGGTTAAGAATTTGGGCTGCTCAATGTTATATTATGCATCTAGCTCTGCAAGTTCTCTAAAGGTATTTCTTGAAAAAACAAATCTCGATGTGAATGAAGAAGCAGAAGATGGCACTACCCCCATTTTCATGGCAGCTATCCATAATGATAGAGATGCGATCAAGATGCTATTAGAGCACGGCGCTTTAATAAACAAACAAGATAAAAATGGATTCACTGCTTTGCACCATATCTTCAAATCTGATCATTTAAGAGATGAAAACAAAAGAATAGAGGCAATCAGATTACTTCTTGAACATGGTGCAGATCCAAATATAAAATCAAATGAGGGCAAGACACCACTTGATTACGCCATAGAAAAAAGATTTTTAGAAGAGGCAGAAGTTTTGCAAAATGCAGGTGCAAAATTAGGAAAAGAAATCTAATTTTTCTATTATCTTTTTATATCTTTTTGCTCATTTTTTATTTGTGATCTTATGCTAGTTTATAACACCTTATCAAGAAAGCTTGAGCATTTCAAACCGTTGGAAGATAATCATGTAAGAATGTATTGCTGTGGCCCGACTGTCTATAATTATGCCCACCTAGGAAATCTTCGTGCCTTTACATTTTATGATATAGTGAGAAGAACTTTAATTCATAAAGGATACAAACTCACTTTCGTAATGAATCTTACAGATGTTGACGATAAAACAATAAAAGGTTCGCAGCAGGAGGGAATCTCTCTAAAAGAATTTACAGAGAGATACACCCAAATTTTCTTTAAGGATCTTGAGACACTGAATATAAAGAAAGCAGATATCCATCCAAAGGCTACAGAACATATAAAGGAGATGGTAGATCTAATAAAACGGCTGATGAACCTTGGAATTGCATACAAAGGCGCAGACGGTTCAATATATTATAGAGTTTCTGCATTCAAAGAGTACGGCAAGCTTTCTCACATGGACATTTCACAGCTTAAGGCAGGAGCTAGTGGAAGAGTAAATGCAGACGAGTATGCAAAAGACCAAGTTTTTGATTTTGCATTATGGAAGGCTTGGACTCCTGAAGATGGAGAGGTTTATTGGGATACTGAAATCGGAAGAGGAAGGCCTGGCTGGCACATAGAATGTTCAGCAATGTCAATGAAGTACCTAGGAGAATCTTTTGATATCCATTGTGGAGGTATAGACCTCATATTTCCTCATCATGAAAACGAGATTGCACAGGCAGAGGGAGCAACAGGAAAGCCGTTTGTAAAATATTGGCTACATAATGCACATATTCTAATAAACGGCCAAAAGATGTCAAAGTCATTAGGTAATTTCTGGACTCTTAAAGACGTTCTTGAAAAAGGAGTAAAACCAGAAGCAGTTAGATACTTATTTATTTCATCCCACTATAGAGAGCAATTAAATCTTTCAATGGAAGCGCTTGAAGCTGCACAGAATTCAGTAAATAGAATTTTTGAATTCATGCGTAACCTTGATTTGGTAAAGAATGAATATAATAATCCAGATGTAAAGCAAATTATAGAAGAAACAAAGAATAAATTTGATATGGCATTGGAGAATGATTTCAATACTCCCCAAGCAATCGCAATAGTATTTGATTTTATCAAAGAAATAAATATTCTTATGAATGAAAAATTATTAGGAATTGATAACGCAAGAGAAGTAAAGAAGGCAATGTTTTATTTCGATGAGGTTCTAGGTATTCTTGACTATATGAAGAAAAAAGAAGAACAACTCCCTATTCCAAAGGAAGAGATTGAAAGATTAATACAAGAAAGAAATGAGGCAAGGAAGAGAAAAGATTTTGCTAAGGCAGATGAAATAAGAAATAAACTTAAAGAGAAGGGAATTCTGCTTGATGATACTAAAGAAGGAACAGTTTGGAAACTCGCTTAATTCATATTTTCATTTTTTCGTTAGTTGCCGAATAGAGATAGAAATATTTATATATTTCATCTGATTGTTTTAATCATGGGAATGTGGGAGTTCTTTAAGAAGAGAAAGGAACAAGAAAGATTAGACAAGAAAGATAGAGATCCATTCCAGAATAGGATTTCAGATTCAACTAATTTCAATACTAATTACTATAATTTCGGCGTACCAAAAGAAGAGAGATATCCTTATTTTTCAAATAATATTCCAACTCCAGAACAGATAGATGCTGTCAACTTAAATATACCGATAGATATTTCTAAAATGATAATCACATCTTCAACTCTTGATCATAGGATAGGTTCTATGATCCTTTCAAATATATTTTTAATTCCAAAAAATATGAAGAGAGCAGAAGATTCTTGGCCTTATTATCATGAAAACATTGAGACTAATAAGAAAATTCAGATAGAACTTATGGAAAGAAAAGCAAAGGAAGATCTAATTGAATTGAAGGGTAAGGGAAAGAAAGTAAGAAATCAATTCTATCAATTATTAAGAGCAAAAAGAGAGATCATGAATAACTATTATGAAGAATATTTAAAGATATTAAGTTCAAATATACAGAAAATAAGAGTAGAAATAATACCTATTGAAAAAGAAATTTCAGAATCAAAATACAAACTTAATGATGTAAAACAGAAATTGAATGGAAATCGGGTAATGCAGTTGGAAAAGATCAAAGAATATAACCAGCTTTTAGATTCAAATGTTAAATCACTCACAAAAATAAAAGATGCCGTTAAAAATATTCTTTCTTTAAAGAAATTATGGCAGGCAGCACATATAGTTGCATCATATATAGTTGCATTTTTCGGTGCAACTGAATTGGTCAAGACAGAACAATTTAAATTATTTATCAAAGACAAACTAGCAAAATTTTCATTAGTTGGCGACTTTATATCAGCTAACTTTACCATAGTACAAGGTCTTGCTGCCGCATTAATCTTTTTAGTTACAGTTGGCATGTATGATAAATTTGTAATCGATTATCTAAAGAGAAGAGCTATTAAAAGAGAAATAAATGAATTGGCAAAGAAAGAAAGGGAATATATAGAGGAACTTAATTCTATCGAACAAAAGATATCAGTACTAAAAGAAGAGAGAAATAATAAAGTAAAGTTAGAAATTCAAAAGACTGAACAAGATCTTGAATTTCTTTATGAAGAATACAAATCTCAAATGTCGGATATTCAAAGGCAGATGTCAGTGTTATTAAAAGAAGAATAACAAAAACTATATAATAACTTTTATGCCATGATTAGATTTCAATATAGTCGCTTATTTTTACTTCAGAATCATCTTTTTTCTTATTTTTACTTTTTAAATTAGAGATTTTTAACCCGATAAGTCTAATCTTTTTTTCAAATGGATAAAATTCAGATAATAGATTTAATCCTATTTTCTTTATATCTTCTTTTCTTTTTGAATACTGATCTAAAGTTACACTTCTTGTATATGTTTCAAACCCTTTAAATCTCACTTTCAAAGTAACAGTTTTGAATTCTACATTCTCTTTTATACATTCGTCTTGTAATTCACTACATATGACATCAATCACCTCAACTATTTCATCCATATTGTCAGTATCTTTTTCAAAAGTATGTTCTCTGCTGAATGATTTTGGAAAGTATTCAGTTATCAATTCAGAATCATCAATTCCTCTTGCATAATAATATATATCTTCTCCAAATTTACCTAGCCAGCTCTTTAATGTTAATTTACTAATTTTCTTTAAGTCAGAGATTGTTTCTATATTTCTCTCTTTAAGAAATTCGCTTGTTTTAGGCCCTATTCCAGGAATAACTCTTACATTTAATGGATTTAAGAATTTATCAACTTCATTTGGTTTTACCACAGTTAAACCATCAGGCTTATTGTAATCAGATGCAATTTTTGCAATTAATTTATTGGGTCCTATGCCTATTGAGCAGGTTAAACCTATTTTTCTTATTTCGTTTTTTATATTTTCTGCAATTTTCTTAGCATCTTTATAATCTCCTATGTGGCTTATATCAATATATGCTTCATCTATACTTGCTATTTCAATCTTATTGCTGAATTTTTGCAATAATCTCATTATTCTATCAGAAACCTCTAAGTAGTATTCAAAATCGACTGGAAGAAATATACATTGAGGACATTTACGGTAAGCGATAGAGATGGGCATTCCTGATTTAATTCCAAATTTTCTAGCTTCATAAGAGGCTGTACTTACGACACCTCTTCCTTTTCCTTCTTTTGGATCCGCACCTACAATTATAGGTTTTCCTTTTAGCTCTGGCCTTTTCAATACCTCACATGCTGTAAAGAAACTATCCATATCTATATGCGCTATTATTCGCATTTTTTCATCCTTTATCTAATTGCCTTTACAATTCTTTGTATCGCACTTATGTTAGATAAAATAGCGAGGATTATAATTAAATACTGAAAAATAGTGACATTAAACTCTGCTATAATCAAACTTACAGTGTAAAGTCCAACTCTCTCAGCTCTTTCAAGTATTCCGCCTCTAAGTTCTTTTTTCAACTTCTTTTCTGCTGCAGCTGATTTTACATATGTAGTTATCATAGATCCAAATAAAAACAAAAAGACCCATACTTGAAAATCAAATACAATTGGCTGCCACTGAATAAATACAAGTGGAAATATAAAAAGAAATTCATTATACCTGTCAATTACGGTATCTAAAAATGCACCAAATTTTGTAACTTTTTTAGTTTTTCTTGCAACTGCACCATCAATCAAGTCCATCAAGCCAGAGATAATTATTAGTATTGCACCAAATAAAAAGTATCTATTGATTATAGACAGGAATGCTGCTATTGCAACCGCTAGAGATGCAATAGTCCAAATGTTTGGAGATATGTTAAACTGTGAAAAATTCTTCCCTATCCATTTTCGAATGTTTTTAAGTGTTTTATTTTCAGATTTTTCAAAAAGCATTTCATCACTTCATTTATAGCTTAATACATCTATAGCTCAACAATCTTTCACGAAGCTTGTATTCACTAGAAATGAAGTTAGAAAAGAAATATAAAATGTTTCCTGTAAGAATTAATCTAATGATGATACGAGGTATTGCTGAGCTGCAATTTTGCAAGCCGTGAAGATAAGAGGATAAGCTGATCCCTTAAGTTCCTCGTTAATATACTATGTGTGGGAAAATGATCGATTTAAAAAAGTTAGAACAACTTAGATTTGCTGCTAGATATCCATTTTCAAAAACAGCAAAACAGATTCTGTCACAGGGCAGTTTTAAGATTGATTATGAAAAAATTCAGTTTGCAAAGAAGCGTGTAATGGAAGCTCTTTTTGAGGATAAAATTTCAGTTTTGGTAATCGGAGATGAATCACTTTATGAGAAATATCTAGTTTCATATCCACTATCAAGGATGATAATTTCACTTTTTGATTCACAAGTAAGAAATAAGTTCATAAACAATGAAGTCAAGCGAGCATTAGCAAATATAACTGCAGATAATAATGACTATATTGAAGAAGCTAAAAGAGTTGCAAGAGATATGGATATAGAATTAGATGGCTTAAAGATATCTGTAGAGAAGTATCTTCTCTATGTTCCAAAAACAGAAGAAGGAAGATTAGTTTTTCAAAATCTCAAGGATGGAATGGTATTACTGAATGAAGCTACATTCATGTCCTTTATTTCAGAGGTTATACGGCAAAACATTGAATCAGGTATCCCAATCCCAAAAGATAATTTTCCTAAGGAGATATTGAGCGATATAGAACAGGTAGCAAAGGAAATAGAGGCAGAGGTTAACAGAAGAAGAGAGGCAAAGGAAAAAGTGGCAGTTATGTTTGCGAAGTCTACAGGAGAGATTGCTCCGTGTATGGCTAAGATTTTAGAAAGAGCAAGAAACGGAGAAAACCTTCCACATTTTGCAAGGGTTGCAATCGCATCTTATCTTCTTAAGAGAGGAAAATCTATAGATGAAGTAGTTGAAGTGTTTACCAATACTCCAAACTTTGATGAGAAGATAGCTAGATACCAGGTTGAGTTTATAGCAAAGAAGGGTTACAATCCGCCTTCATGTCAGATGATGGAATCGTATGGTTTGAGGCTTCCAGAATGTGGTTGCCTTGGTGAAAAAGGACATAGGAATCCACTTCAATATGGTACAAGATTAATTAAAAGAAGTAGATTAAGAATTAGTAAGAAGTCTTAGGTGTTTTTATGGATGAAGAGACATTTATAACAGAAAAGTTTAGACATTATTATTCTAATCATTGGACAAAAGCACCAAAGAAAATCCATAATAGAGAGTTTGGTTTTGGAGGTTGGTCTAAAAAGATTGAATCAAGACATTATTCATTTTCAAGCGAAAAGGAACTCAATGCTTATTTGGGAAGAAACGCACCACTTTTTATTTCATATTCGGAGGCATATTATAAGTATCCAGCAGCTAGACCTATCGAAAAGAAAGAGTGGATTCAAGGTGATTTGGTTTTTGATATAGATGCAAATGAGTTAGGAATGCCGTGTACTGAGAAGCATGGTAAAGAATGGGTTTGTGAAAAATGTATGGGTAGAGCTAAGGAATGTGCATTAAGATTGATCGACGATTTCCTTGTTAAAGATTTCAACATACCTAAAGAAGAGATAGAAGTTAATTTCAGTGGAAACAGAGGTTATCATATTCATATATCAACGAGGTTTCAATCGTTAAAGACATATGGAAGAAAAGAAATCGCAGATTATGTTAATGCCAACGGTTTGGAGTATGAGCGTTTCTTTTATCAAGATCCAATTCATAAACGAATCATAGGCCCCAAAATAACAGATGGTGGTTGGAAAGGAAGAATTGCAAATTTTGTAGTTAAACATATCAAAGAAAGATCTCTTGAACAAATAGGAATTCATAAAAAAACTGCTGAAAGATTTTATTCAAGAGTTGATGCAGCAGAACAAATATCAAATGGAAACTGGGAGGCAGTTTACGTATCTGATAAGAAGAAGTTCTTTTCTCAGATCGTTGAGGCGATAAAGAAAGACCAGGCTGCATTTGTAGACGAAGGGGTAACATTTGACACAAGTAAGCTTATAAGAATGCCAGATAGTATTCATGGAGAAACAGGCTTACTCGCACAGAGATTTGCTATAAATAATTTTGATAAGTACGATTGGACATCAACGCCGATCATATTTTCAGAAGATCCTATGAAGATTTATGTACATTCATGTAAAGAATTCGTTCTCAAAAATCAAACATTTGGTCCTTATAAGGACCAGATTATAGAACTTCCAGAATATGCAGCTATTTATTTAATATGTAAAAAAGTCGCTGTGCTTCCAGAAAATAAAGACAGACTAATTAAGTAGCTAATTTAAATTCTAAATAAACCGTAAGCTTTATTTATTTCAAAAGTTTCTTATTTTTGTGATAACATGATTTTTGATCAAAGAAATAGTTCTAATGGATTCTCTGGAAATGATAAAAAATTTGAAAATAATTTTTCATGCAGTAATGAAGAAATAATATCTAATTATAAGCAGTATAACGATTCACTTGCACAATACGTGAAGAAAGGTCTAATTAGTGAAGATCAAGTTCTATTAGTAAGAAATTTATTAAAGAAAAAAGATCCTGAACTAGCAAAAAGGTTGAAGTGGCAGACCATCTCTTATTTAATCAAAGATTCAAATCTTGGAGTTAGAAGAATTATATCATATGCACTGAGATTTTACTCCGATTATGAAAAAGCAAGCCTTTTACTAATTAGTTCATTAAAGAGAGAAAAAGATTGGATTGTGAAGGAAGAGATGATCAATTCTCTATCTGAGATAGGTTTAAAATTTGAAAAAGGAAATCAAATAAGAGAAGAAATTGAACTTTTTATAACTCATTTCCTTTCAGATAAGCGTCATGTTATTCGAATTGCGTCTATTAAGGCAGTTTTAAAGCTAAAAATAATAGAAGCAAAAACTCAATTAGAATCAATTTCAATTTTAGATCCTGTATTGAGTGTTAGAGAGAAAGCATTGAATGTTTTGGAAGATCTTATAGACAAAAGGTGAAATGATAGTTTCTAATTAACAGTTATTATTACGAATAGTTGAACAACATAAAGTAATGATTAATATATATTTCTATCAAATTTAATATTACTTTCCTATAAGATTTTCTTATGTTTAAGATGATTGTATGGAAGAACTTACTTATGATGAACTTATGAGAATACATGCAAGAGAAAAAGGTTCAAGACTTTCAGCTATACCTTCAAATTTCTATCAACTTGCAGGAAGACTGCTTGCATCTTATGATAAATCAGATCCAAGTGGGATGAGGGAATATAACAATGCATTGAAAATGATAAAGTACATCTATCAGAGAAGATTAGAGAAAGTATTTAATTATATTCTTAGTTATGATAAGGAAATCGAACTTCCACCAGAAATGCTCGATAGAGAACGAGAGATATACAATCAAATAGTTCCAATTATCAAAAAATTCAACAGTGAAACAGATCTTGAACTAGTTTGTCAGAAAAAAGAGTGCGATAACAAAGAACAAATATCAGTTTTAAAGGCAAAAAGCAATAAGTTAAAGATAATGCTTCTTAAAGATGTAGATGAGTTTGTGGGTGCAAATGGTTCAGTAATAGGTCCTTTTAAGCAACAAACCGAAGTAGAATTAACATATGAAGATGCAGAAATGTTAATCCAAATAGGAGTAGCTAAACAGGTAGAATAATATTTTACTATTAGAAACAGCTAAGTCTAGTAAATCTACTGATATACTAATATTTTTATATTTATATGTAAATATTAATATAACAATCTCCTAATTGTGAATATTTCACTATGGAATTGTGTATTTTTGCTACTTAAAGGAGCTGATATTATGAAGATGGTTGATACGATTAGAACATATTGTCCAAGTTGTAATAAACATACCACACAAAAGGTTAAGCTTTATAAAAAAGGAAAGCAATCACCTTTTTCAGTAGGTCAGGCAAGATACGACAGAAAACTTACAGGTTACGTAGGTAAGGTCAAGGGTAAGAAATCAGTTAAGAAAATGGGTAAACATCAAAAAGTAATTCTTGAATGCACTGAATGCAAGAAGAAACAAGAAAGAATAATTGGGACAAGAACAAGGAAAGTCCTTGAGATAACCAAGAAGGAATAATCTGTTATTACCCCTTTCTGAGGTGATATAATGAAGACATCATCAAATTCAAAATTCTTATTAGTTAAACATGAATGTGGAAATGAACAATACGTTTTTAATACTGCAAAAAGAACAGTTTTATGTAGCTTATGCAAGAAACCGCTTGCAAAACCCACTGGGGGCTATGCAAAGATACTTGGTAAAATAACAAAAGTGGTTTAATTTAATATTATTAAAGGTAATTAGATGGAAAAAAAGAAAAGTGTCCCAGAATTAGATGAGCTAGTTGTTGTAACTGTTACAAAAGTTTTTCCTTATGGGGCATTTTGCAAAATGGAAGACTATAACATGGATGCATTTCTCCATGTTTCCGAAGTCTCATCCGGATGGGTAAAGAATATAAGAAACTTCCTTAAAGAAGGTCAAAGACTTGTAGTTAGAGTACATAGAGTGGTTCCTGAAAAAAACATGGTGGATGTATCTTTAAAAAGAGTTACAGAAGCAGAACAACAAAGAAAACTTGAACAAATTAAAAGAGACAAGAGAGTATTAAAGCTTCTTGAAGTTGCAAAAGAAAAGATAAAAAATGCAAACAAAACTACAAAGCTTTCAATCGAAGAAGTGAAATCCATTCTCGAATCGCATTTTGATGATTCATTTTCTGCATTTGAAGAAGTTGTTAGAGAAGGAGAATCTGTTCTAAAAAAGACAAAACTTCCACAGGAATGGATTGAAGCAATTTTCGAAACTGCAAATGAGAATATAAAGAAACAAGTTAGGTTAATAAAGGGGAAAATATCATTAAGATGTACAAAGGAAGGTGGAATAAACGTAATAAAAGATTTGCTTTCAGTAGATCCGAATTCCGGTATTTATGTTCACTATTTGGGAGCACCATACTATCAGATAGTTGTTCAAGACGATGATTTCAAAAAATGTGAGAAGAAATTAAAACAATTTGTTGATAATATTACTAAATTAGCTTCAAAAAATGAATGTGAAGTCAAATTTGAAAGAGAGGAAGAATGATTTTTTTGTTTTTTGTTCTTTCTGCATTATTTAAAGAAAAATATCTCTAAATTGGCGATAAAAATGAAAAAAATAAGGAAATGTCAATTATGTAATAAATACACTCTTTCAAACACACACTGTAACAAAGATACGATTTCTCCGCATCCAATTGCGAGTGGAGTTGAGAAAAATATTAGAGAAAGGATAAAATCAAGAATTAAGAATTTGGAAGAAAAAGAAATGCATAAAGTAATAGAAAGGGAAAAGATACCCTACTGAATCTTCTTTAATTCCTAATTTGCATTTATTAATAAGATCATTGGTGATTTTATGGTCAAAAGATCAGAATCTAAGAAACAAATTCCACGAAAAAAAGAACAAAAATCAAACCATATATTAGAAAAAGCATTTCTTTCAACTAAACATGGAATAAAAACTAACATAGAAATACATGAAAAAGTTTCTGGACTAGTAAACCCAATACTTGTTGAAGGATTACCGGGAATCGGCTTTGTAGGTAAACTCGCGGCAGAACATTTAGTTTCAGAACTAAAGGCTAAGAAAATAGCAACATTATATTCGTATCATTTTCCACATCAAGTTTTAATTAACAAAGATGGGACAATAAAGATGCTTGTTAATGAGTTTTATCTTTACAAAGATCCAAAAAAGAAAAATGATCTAATTATTTTAATCGGCGACGTTCAACCAGTTAGTTCAAGAGCTCAGTTCGAAGTAATGAATATTATATTAGAATACTTCTCTCTGTTAGGTGGCAAAAGAATAATAACTCTTGGTGGGTATGGGATAGGCAAACTTGTAGAGAAACCTAGAGTTTTTGGTGCAGTTATAAATAAAGAGGACGTTGAATTCTATAAGAAATTTGGTGTTACTTTTGGAGAGGTTGAAGGTTCTATAATAGGAGCTGCAGGTGTCTTGCTTGGACTTGGAAAATTAAAAGGAATGGATGGTATATGTTTAATGGGAGAGACACACGGAACATATATTGACCATAAATCTGCTCAGAGAGTGATTGAAGTTCTATCAGAAATAACTGGAATTAAGGTTGACGTTTCTAAGCTTACAGAAAAAGCAAAAGAAAGTGAAGGTATAATTAAGAAATTGGAGGAGGAATTGAGTAGAGGACAGATGCCAATTGAAATTCCAAAGAAACCTGATGAGCTTTCATATATTAGATAATTTTTGTTTTTGGTTTTTGAAGGTTTTTTGATGAAAAATAATAAATTTAAATGTATTAATTGCGGATATTGTTGTAAAAACATGCAAAATCTTGCACTGTTCGAATGGGAAAAAGATTTACTTCTTTCTTTAGATCCTTCCATAAAGATAATTCCTGGAAATAAGATAAAGTACAAAAATACAGAAATAATTCTTTATTGGGGTTTACAAACTAAACCACAATCACTATCTAAATCAAAAGCTACAAAACCTATTCAGAAAGTATCTAAGAATGATAAAATAATGGAAATAAGTTCAGAAGAATCATGTCCTTTTCTTTCTTTTGAATACGGCGTCTCTAAATGCAATATATATGAGAATAGGCCACTTGTTTGTCGTGCTTTTCCTCTCTTTCATTTAGGATTTAAATTTATGGAAGGAATGATATCTGTCGATTGTCCAGAACATATAATTCCATTTAATCAAGATAAGACAATTAATAGAGGAGAATTTTATTCTTTACTTTATTTTATGTATGGTAATACATTCTTAGATGCATTTCGACTTGAACTTGCAAGAGTTTGGATAGCTGATGTTGCTGAACTTGTTTTAAATCATTTAAAAGAAAACGAAATTGAAATTTCAGAAAGAGAAATTGGTCTTCTTGAACTTGCAATTAAAATCGGGGTTCTTACCGAGGATGAGATAGAGAAGGAGATAAGTTTCATTTATTCAGAAGAGATTCAAGATATGTTCAATCAAAATTTGAATCTCTAATTATCAATTCAATTTATCCGATAATTAAATTTGTTATCTTTTTATTTTACTCATCAATTCTGTTAAATCTTTCCCACTTTTTCCTTTTGGGAATACATTTCCATTAGGTGTAAATACAGCTATCTGAAGTTCTTCTGCGAGCCTAACTGCTTCTTTCATATCTATTATCCTATCAGTAAATAGAACTGGATATTCACCATAAGGTTCTTTTATTATTTTTACTGTAAATATTATCCTTTGAAACATTCCTTTTCTGTGCACTCTGTATTCGCCCTTTCCATTTCTTAGAACTTCATCTAAAGTCGGTTCACCTTTTTCCATAAAATCACTTTTAAAATTTAAATGTAAAAATGTCTACCCAAATTATCTTAAACATGCATTAACATTCGCTTCTATTTCTTCTTTACTCGGCATGATAGATCCATATCTTTGATTTAAATATGTAATATTCTAAATAACAAAATCTATATTTTTTCCTAAAGACAGCAGATAAAAATACATACGGCATAGTTAATACTTCACTCATTTTATACATCGTTAAATATTTTAGCTGTTTAATGGAAAAGTATATATATTTAAAACGTTCCTTAATTTTGTGATTTTTATGAAGAACGTATCTATTTTAGGTTCTACAGGAAGCATAGGTACTCAGACATTAGATGTTATAAGAAATCACCAGAATAAATTTAGAGTAGTAGGTTTAGCCGCATACGGTACTGATAAAGATATAGATCTTATGGTTGAGCAAATACATGAATTTAAACCTAAAATCGTATCAATGTACAGAACCGATGCAGCCATTAAGCTTAAGGAAAGATTGATGCACGATAATTTAGGTCACGGTCAAAAGATAGTGATCCTATCTGGCAATGAAGGTCTTGTTTCAGTTTCTACCTTTCCTATGGTTGATACAGTTGTAACTGCAGTTGTTGGGAGTGTTGGTTTAATCCCTACATTAGAGGCAATAAAGAAAAAGAAAAATATTGCTCTTGCAAACAAAGAGACATTAGTCTGTGCTGGAAGCATAGTTATGGAAAGTGCAAAAAAATACGGAGTAGCAATTATGCCAATAGATAGTGAACATTCGGCAATTTTCCAGTCTTTACAAGGCAATAAAAAGAAGCAAGTAAAGAGAATAATATTAACATGTTCGGGAGGTCCATTTAGAGATGAAAAAGTATGGCCAGCAGAAAAAATAAATGAAGCAACTAGAGAACAAGCACTTAAACACCCAACTTGGAATATGGGTGGAAAGATTACTGTCGATAGTGCAACACTCATGAATAAAGGTTTAGAGGTTATAGAAGCCCATTGGCTTTATGATATTCCTTATGAACAAATTTCAGTTGTAATACACCCTCAATCTATAATTCATTCAATGGTTGAATATGTTGATGGTTCTATAATGGCACAGATCGGTGTTCACGATATGCGTATACCGATCCAATATGCATTATCCTATCCAGATAGATTACCAAGCGGTGATTATGCATTTTTAGATTTGATTAAAGTTGGTCATCTGACATTTTTTGAACCAGATACAGTTAGATTTCCAGCTTTATTATATGCATACGAAGCAGGAAAGATCGGCGGAACGATGCCTACAGTTATGAATGCAGCAAATGAAGTAGCAGTTGTAGAATATTTCTTACAAGGAAAGATTAAATTCGGTGACATAATAAGAGTAGTAAGACATACGATGGATGTTCATAAGCATACAGTTGTTCAGAATCCAAACCTTCAAGACATTCTTCAAGCAGATATATGGGCAAGAGAGCACGTTCGTTCGGTTTTAAATGTAGTTATCCAGGATAAAAGTTGGGAAAATATAAATTCATTCTAAAGCTAATAAATTAAAATATAATTAGAAGAAAAAATAAAAATAATAAAAAATAGAAAATCATTGTTCTTTCTTCCATAATCCATGGATGTTACAGTATTCTCTTGCAGTTATTTTCTTTGCATTTATTTTGAATTCAGCCTCAGGAGTTTGACCTGGTTTTAGGTAATTTCTATATATTTTATCATCTGCAAGTACTTCTATAAATTCAATATAATGTTCAGGTTCCATTGGATGTGGAATTGAACCTATTTTAACTTTAAAACCACCCCTAATCTTTTCGATTACAGGTACATGTTTTTCATAGCCTTGGTCTTCTGTTTTTTCTTCTAGTTTTTCCATATTCTTATTGCAACAGACCAAAGTTCCAACTCCTGCATGAGCTATTTCAACTATATTTCCACATACACTGCATTTATATATCTGATTAAGTTCTGTCATATTATCACCATTTTAAATATTTATTTTCAATATTCTTCACACTTCAATTGATAGAAAGCTTTTAGATGATCACAAGAAGGACATTTTTCAGGAGGGAATTTTCCAAAGTGTACATAACCACACTCTCTACATACCCACCAAACTTTATTGTTCTTATTAAAGAATGTACCTTTTTCAAGCTGTTCAAGTATCTTTTTATATCGTTCTTCATGGTGCTCTTCAGCTTTAGCGATGGCCCTTAATCTCTGTGCTATTTCTTTTAATCCTTCCTTTTCAGCTATGTCAGCGAATTCAGGATACATTTTTGTATATTCATAGTTTTCTCCTGCGATTGCAGCTTTAAGATTTTCGATAGTATTTCCGAATACAGTTGGAGCAGATGCTTCAACTTTTATTTCATTGTACTTCTCTATCTTTTCTCCTCTCTCAGCAGCTTTTTTCTTCAGTTCATTTATCAGTTTAAACAGCCAACTTGCATGTTCTCTCTCATTATCTGCAGTTATAAGGAATATTTCTGCAATTTGCTCATATCCTTCATTTCTTGCCACTTTCGCATAGAAAGTATATCTATTTCTTGCTTGACTTTCACCTATAAATGCTTTTGCTAAATTTTCAATTGTCTTCTCCATTTCAACACCTCCAAAATTAGACACAAATATATATTTGATTGTAAATGTTCATAAATATATCGTGTTTATTTACGTTTTTTAATGCAAAAGATAAGTTAAGCTAGGTATAGTAATATTTATAAATCTAATATAATATTATATATTAACGATTTTTAGATCGTTTCCCGGCAAAGCGGTCTCTGCGATCGATTAACGCGAGAGACTCACGTATCATTTGATACGTGACAGGTATACTGCATCTTTGATGCACTACCGCGCTATAGAACTGAAAGCATTTCATATATAGTTTAGTATTCATATTCATAATTCACAAAGTGATGGTAAATGGGAAAAGTTATTAAGCCAAGAGCAGGTTCTCTTGCATTTAAACCAAGAAAACGTTCGAAAGATATTACTCCAAGAATGCGAACTTGGAGAATTACTGATAAAGTGCAGTTACTGGGATATCCAGTCTATAAAGTAGGAATGAAGCAAGCAGGAATGATAGACGATTCCAGATCCGCAACAAAAGGAATGGAATTAACAGTGCCAGTTACTGTTTTAGAAGCACCAAAAATAACTATCTACGGTGCAAGACTTTATCAGAAAACCCTTACCGGGACTAAGTGTTTAGGTGATGCTCTTTCAATCAATGCAAAAGTAGCATCAATGTTGGGCGTATCAAAGAAAGATAAGAAAAGAAACGATATAAAATGGTTAGAAGAAAAAATATCTTCATTTAAAGACGAAGATAAAAAAGATCTTTATATTTCAGTTCTTGCAATAACAAATCCACAAGAAGCAGGAATTCCAAAGAAGACAGGGGACACAGTTGAAATAGCAATAGGTGGAAATGATGTTAATTCTCAATTGGAGTATGTTAAATCGATAATCGGAAAAGACATAACTCCAAATCAAGTATTTGAAGAAGGAGAATATGTCGATGCAGTAGCAGTAACCAGAGGACATGGTTGGCAGGGAGTTATTAGAAGATTTGGTGTTCACAAACAAAGACCTAAGAATACAGGGAGAGTAAGGCATAGAGGTACATTAGGTCCATGGCATCCAGCATATGTTATGTATACTACTCCACAGGCAGGTCAACATGGATTCCATAGAAGAACTCAATATAATAATAGAATCCTTTTGATTGGAGATGATCCATCTAAAGTTAATATTCCTGGAGGTTATCCACACTATGGAGATGTAAAATCTTCATTTATATGCGTTAAGGGTTCGGTTCCAGGAACTCAAAAGAGATTCGTATTCCTTAGAAAATCCATAAGGAATAATTCTGTGCAGAAGCCACAGATTTTATGGTTCTGAAATTCAAAAGATAATAGGTTGATCATATGGCAAGTATTTCATTATATTCTCAAAATGGTTCACCAACTGGAAAAATAGAGCTTCCAGAGATATTTAAAACTGAGATTAGAGAAGATCTTATTAGAAGAGCAGTTTTATCTGAGGAATCAGAAAAGCTTCAGCCAAAAGGAACTTTTGCAAGAGCAGGTTTACAGACAACTGCAAGATATATAGGTAGGAAAGAAGCTTATCACTCTCTCAAGAATCGAGGAGGTGCAAAACTTCCGAGAGAACTATATCCAAAAGGAAGGATTGGAAGAGTAAGAGTAGTTCCTTGGTCAGTAAAAGGTAGAAGAGCTCATCCTCCAAAAGTAGAAAAAGTTCTTATTGAGAGAATAAATAAAAGAGAAAAAAGAAAAGCACTTTATTCTGCAATTGCAGCTACTGCTAATAAAGAAATAGTGGGTAAGAAACATGCATTGCCAAAGATAGAGATACCTATAGTTCTTGATGATTCATGTGAATCTTTATCAAAAACAAAAGAAGTCGTTTCTTTATTCGAACAACTTGATCTTATAAAAGATATCGAAAGAGCTGAACAAAAAACTAAAAGAAACAATGGAAGGAAAGGAGGAGTAAAAACACCTAAGTCAATACTTTTAATTTCCGGTAAGGATTCTAAGCTTCTTAAAGCAGTGAAGAATCTTCCAGGTGTTACAGCTACAACGATCGATAATCTTAAAGTTTCAGATCTTGCACCTGGAGGTGTGCCAGGTAGATTAACTGTGTGGACAAAATCAGCAATTGAAAATTTAAGTAAGGTTTAATATATATTTTGAAATGTATGATAGGTGGGTGAAATTATGATTATATATCCTGTAACAACTGAAAAGGCAATAAATCAAATTTCAAAAAACAATACCTTAGTATTTAATGTCGATCCTAAACAAACGAAGAAATCAATAAAAGAATATATCGAAAAAGAATATGGTGTTAAGGTCGCTTCAGTAAACATACTAAATAATTTCTCAAATAAAAAGGTAGCATACGTTAAGCTGAAAAAGGAATCTTCAGCAATGGATCTTGCATCAAAACTTAAGATATTGTAATGATATTGATGGTTTAGTGATTAAATAGGTGTGTTTATGGGTAAAATGTTAAATCAACAAAGAAGAGGAAAGGGAAGTCCAGCATTCTCTGCTCCATCGCATAAATTTAATGCAAAAGTTTCATTTAGATCTTATGATGAAAAAGAAAAGAACTCTGTAGTTAAAGGAAAAGTTATCGAATTCATCCATAATCCTGCCCACAGTGGTTTAATAATGAATGTAAAAACTGAAGACGGTCAGATAGTTTCACTTCTTGCCCCAGAAGGAATTGCGGTAGGAGATGAGATAGAATTTGGGGCTAATGCAGGAATTAAATTAGGAAACGTTCTTCCACTTGCAAAGATTCCAGATGGTATGTATGTTTACAATATAGAGTTGGTTCCAGGAGATGGTGGAAAGTTAATAAGGGCAGCTGGAACATCAGGAACAGTAATATCTCATACTGATAAAGAGGTTTATGTTGCATTACCGTCAAAGAAGGTTAAAATATTCAATGCTAATTGCAGAGCACAGATTGGATTAATTTCAATGGGTGGAAGACTAGTAAGACCTGTTTTCAAGGCAGGAAAGAAATACCACATGGTGGCTTCAACAGCAAGATACTGGCCGAAGGTCAGAGGAGTTGCAATGTCTGCATATGACCATCCATTCGGTGGAAAGCAGCACCACTCAGGTCGTTCAACAATTGTTGCAAGGAATGCACCACCAGGAAGAAAGGTTGGTCTTTTGGCAGCCGCTTCTGTAGGAAGAGGAAAGAAGAGAAAGAAAGTTTAACATTTCAAGATGTTCATAAAGGAGTGATTAAATGGCAAGAAAATTTATATTTCGTGGAAAAACTCTTGAAGAGCTTCAGGCAATGTCTCTTGATGAATTTGCAAATTTAATTGAATCAAGAGCAAGAAGATATATTAAGAAGATGCCAATAGAGTACAAAAAACTTCTAATAAAGGCAGATAAAATTGGCGCCTCTAAGCCAATTAAAACACATCTCAGAGAAGCGGTTATAATTCCTAAATGGGTTGGTATGAAATTTATGGTTCACAGCGGTAAGGAATTTAAACAAGTGAACATTCAACCAGAGATGGTTGGATTTAGATTAGGGGATTTTGTCCATACAACTGGAAGAGTTATTCATAGTGGTCCAGGTATCGGTGCTACAAGAGGTTCAAAAGCAGTAGCTTTGAAATAATCATTAAAATTAAGCTATGTAGTTGAATGTTTTAAACGGTGTTTATATGGTTCATTACGAATATGGTTTCAATAAGAAATCACAATACAGTGAAAAGCAGATTGCAAAGGCACAACAGTACAATATAGATGCATCCTACAAAGATCTTTGTGCTGTTTGTGACAATATAAGAGGAATGTCTGCAGAAGATGGAACTAAATATCTAAATGCAGTTCTCGAAGGTTTTCCAGTACTTTATAGAAGATGGAATAAGAAGCTAGGTCACAGAAAAGAACTGGGAGGAAGAAAAGGAAGATATCCAATTAAAGCAGCTAAAATAGTTTTAGGTGTTTTAAACAATGCAATCGCAAATGCAACTTCAAAAGGTCTTGATCAATTAATGATAATTCATGCTTCAGCAAATAAACAGGCTATATATCCTCGTCTTCAATCTAAAGGAAGACAGATGAGATCAAACTATGAAACTGCAAGAGTAGAAATAATTCTTGCAGGAAAAGAAAATGAAGAGCTTCTCAAGCAACAGAAGCAGAAGATAGAACAAAGAGCAAAAGCAAAGGCTGAAGCTGCTGAGATGGAAAAGAAAATAGAGAAAACAGTAGAAGAAAAAACAGAGGAGGTTGTTTCTGAAGTAAAAGAAAAACAAAAAAATCAAAATGTAGAACAAAAACAACAAAAAACAGTTGAAAAACCAGATAAGAAATCGAAGGAAACAAAAAAAGCAAAGACTGAGAAGTCTGAAGATAAGGGATAATGTTTATGCTTAATTAAGGAGTGATTCAATGGCAATTGAAAGAAAATTCATAGATGATGCAGTTACGAGATATCAAATAGCGAATTTCCTCAGAGAAAAGTTAGAGAGAGTTGGATTTAGTAACGTTACAATACAAAGAACTCCAATGGTTACACGAATAACTGTTGAAGTTGCAAATCCAGGTAGATTGATCGGGAAAAAAGGGAAATCGATAAAGACATTAGCAGATACAATACAAAGAGAATTCGGAGTTAGCGATCCGCAGATTGCAGTGGTTCCAGTTGAAAAAGTTGAATTAGAACCAAGACTTGTTGCATATTCAATTGCAAAAAATATAGAAGCAGGTAAACCATTAAGAGCATTGATACATTCATCTTTAAAGAAAATAATCGATGCAGGTGCACTCGGTGCTGAGATTGTTGTAGGTGGAAAAATTGCAGCAAAGGGAGCAAAGGCAAAAAGCATGCGAGTTGCTTGGGGATACTTGCCAAAAGCAGGTGAAGTTGTTAAACAAATAAAGAAGGCCCAAGTAACAGCGAGACCCAAATATGGTGCTATTAATGTAAGAGTTTCAATTGCTCCACCTACTGCAGTATTTCCGGATAAAGTTTCAAAAGTTGAAGTGCCCAATATAATTAAATATTCTGAAGAAAATGAGAGTAAAGAGCAACATTTGGAGTCAAAGAAAGAACAGAAAAAAGAAATAAAGATGGAGCAGCTCCAACAAAAGAAACATTCCGCTCAAAAAAGAAGAAAATAATCTCCGCATTTAGGCGGTTATGTGATGTGATCATATGAAAGTAAAAGATATAAAAAATATGAGTAATGATGAAATGAAATCTAAAATTGCTGATCTCGAAAAAGAATTAAGCATAGAATATGGAACAAGGTCTTCAGCAGCAGGAAAATCTAGAAACTACGGTAAGATAAGAACAATTAAACGAACAATTGCAAGAATGAAGACTTTTATTAGAGCAAGAGAATTAGGTATTCTCGGTAAAGAAGCGAATAAAGAAAAAATTCAAAATAAGAAGTAGTAATTTTGCAATTAATATTCATTTACTGATAAATTAATTATTATATGAGGTGAAGAAAACGGCTGAAAATATATGCCCTACTTGTGGGGTACACAAATTGATAGGTGACATATGTTCCGGTTGTGGACTTCCTAAGGACATATGTTCATGCGCTGCAATTGAGAAGGAAACAGCGCAAAAGATAAAAGTAACAATAACAAAAGCAAAATTCAGGAAACTTGTTACCATCGTATCTGGTGTGGAAAAGAATTCGATTGAGCGAGTTGCAAAGCAACTCAAACAATCACTGGCATGCGGTGGAACAGTTAAGAACGATGAAATAATACTTCAAGGAGATCACGGAGCGAAAATAAAACAATTGCTAATGAAGGTAGGATATCCTGAAGAAAACATTTCAATAATCCGAAAGTAATATCCGAAAGTAATCATTTAATGATGATTCAATGTCAGACAAAAAAAAATCAATTAAAAGTATTTCAATAAATTCAAAATTAAAAAATCTGAAATACTTAATCGAATACATTGGTTTGACTGTAGAAGTAATCAACAGCTCTTCCCCAGAGCAAATAGGAATAAAGGGGTTGGTTGTTGATGAAACAAAACACACATTCAAAATTGAAAAAAAAGATGGAAAGGAGGTTTTGATACCTAAGAAAGGTTCTACCTTCCTCTTTAAAAAAGGAGGAGAGACCTTTACGATTGAGGGATCAAAAATATTGTATCCTCCTGAAGAGAGACTTAAAAAAATAAAATTCGAATGATGTGATTAAAGATTCATATTAATAATTTAATAAATGGTTGATCTTATGGTAGGAAAAGAAGAAAATTGTGGAGATGCAAAATGTTTTATTCATGGTGATGTAAAAGTCAGAGGCCAAGTACTAATTGGTACAGTCGTTAGTACAAAGGCAAAGAAGACCGCGATAGTAGAGAGACAGCGAATGGTTTACATACCCAAGTACAAGAGATATGCAAGAACTCGTTCAAGATATGCTGCGCACAATCCACCTTGCATAAATGCAAAAGTAGGTGATAAGGTTAAGATAGGAGAATGTAGAAAACTCAGCAGAACAAAAACATGGACAATAATAGAGATAATGGGTAAGGATAAAAATTTGTAATCTAATGAAAATTTAATATTTATAAGGTGAAAATTATGAAAGCACTGCAATCAAAAATTCCGAAATCTTTGCCAATAGGAGCGATCATAAATTGCGATGATAATAGCGGAGCAAAAGTAGTTCAGATAATAGGTATGTTGAAAGCTCCAACAAAAAGAAGAAGAAAGCCAAGCGTTGGAATAGGAGATGTAGCCATAGTAGCAGTTAAGAAAGGTTCCCCGCAGATGATCAAAAAAGTGGAAAAGGCATTGATAATAAGGCAAAGAAAGCCTTTCAGGAGAGCGAATGGTGTAAGAATAATGTTTGAAGACAATGCATGTGCTTTGATAGATGATGCAGGATTGCCAAAAGGAACAGAGATCAAGGGTGTTGTAGCAAGAGAGATAGTCGATCGATATCCAAAAGTCGCTGGAATTGCATGGTCAATAATATAATTTTGTAGGGTGTAGATATGATAAGCTCAAGAAAACCGAGAACACAAAGGAAATTCAGATATACTGCTCCACTTCATTTAAGAAAGAACTTTGTTCACGTTCATCTAAGCAAGGATCTGAGAACAAAACTGAAGAAAAGAGCAGTTCAGGTAAAGAAGGGAGATAAGGTAAAAATACTAAGAGGTAAATTCAAAGGTAAAGAAGGAAAAGTAGCAAAGGTAATTCTTTCCGATGCAAAGATATTTGTTGAAGGCATTACGATTAAAAAAGCAAACGGAAAGGAAACATTTTATCCTATCGATCCTTCAAATGCGATGATAATTGAAATGACTGAAAGAAAATAAATAGTGATAGTATGCTGGTTCAATTAAAAACAAATATTCTAGATAATAAGAACAAGCAAATTAAGTCATGCAATTTCCTTATCGAATCAAGATTGATAAGGAATTTAGGTCTTAAAGCTAGAGTTGAAAATATAATGGTTTCCAACAACTCAAAATCATCTATTAAAAATAAGGGAAGATTTGATTAATATTTATCAATAAGGTGTGATTTTTATGGCGAAAAAAAGTGGTACAAAACATTTGAAGAGAATTGCAATGCCAAAATCTTTTGGTTTGCCTAGAAAAGAATTTACATGGTCTATAAATCCATTACCGGGAAGACATAAGAAAGAATTATCTCTTCCATTGTTACATGCGATTATAGCATTAGGATTTGCAAAAACAGCAAAGGAAGCAAAAGCAGTGCTTAATACCAGGCAAGTAAAAATTGATGGTATTGTAAGAACAGAACCAAAGCATTTAGTTGGATTAATGGATATTATAACTATTGGAGAAAACAATTGGAGAGTTTTAGTTGATACAAAAGGGAAAATCAAATTTGAGAAAACATCTAATCCATCAGTAAAACTCTGTCAGGTTAGAAATAAGACAAAAATAAAAGGAGGAAAAATCCAATTAACTCTTCATGACGGAAGAAACATATTAGATTTTGATGCAAAGGTAGGAGATACGATTGAGATCTCAATTCCAGAGGGTAAGCCAATAGGAAAGATCGAGTTAAAGAAATCATCATTATGTTTTATAACTGGAGGAAAGAAAATTGGAAATTTGATTAAGATTAAAGAAATTTCACCTGGATCTGCAACAAGAAACAGTGAAATACATGGAGAACTTCTGGACGGTTCTTCAGCAATCACACTTACTAAATATGCATTTCCAGTAAAGGAGAACTTCATTTAAATATTATTATGGTCTTTCTCATGAATAAGAAGTGATAATATGGATATGCGTGAAGTAAAACTCGAAAAAGTGACAGTTAATATAGGTGCTGGAGAATCAGGAGAAAAACTAAAAAAGGCTAAAACAATCATTGAAAGAATCACTGGAAGAAAAGCAGCTTATACAAAGGCAAGGAAAAGAGTTCAGGCATTTGGAATAAGAAAAGGAGAAACAATAGGTGTAAAAGTAACACTAAGAGGAAAGGAAGCAGAAAATTTCCTTAGAAATGCATTTGATGCTGTAGACTTCAAACTCAATAAAAAATCAATTGATAAATACGGCAATTTTGCATTTGGAGTGAAAGAGTACATAGATTTTCCAGGTGCAAAATACGATCCAACAATCGGTATAATAGGATTTGATGTGTGTGGAACCATGACTAGGCCTGGAAAAAGAGTAGAACTCAGAAGAAGGGCTAAATCAAAGATCAAACATACTCATAATGTTACTCCTGAAGAGACTGAGAAGTTTTTGAAAGAAAAGTTTAAGGTGAATATCTATGAATAAAAAAAGTACAAGACCGGTAGAAGTAAGATACAAAGGAAAAGGTATAAGAAAATGTAAAATTTGTGGCACTGCACGAGGTATAATTAGAAAATATAATCTTAACATTTGTAGAAGATGTTTTAGAGAGATTGGAGAGTCTATCGGTTTCAAGAAATTTGGTTAATAATCTCTCATGTTAACATATAATTAATTGATAAAAGAGTGTGATGATATGGATATACTTGCAAATGCTTTGAATGTAATTCGTGTTCATAAAAATGCAGGAAAAAATGAATGTAAGGTAATTGCATCTAATTTCACTGGGGAAGTTCTTAAAATTCTCCAGAGAGAAGGGTATATTGAAGAATTTACAGAAGTAAAAGAAGGTCCAACAAGATATTTTATAATTAAAGGAATAGGACCGATAAATTATTGTGGTGTCATAAAGCCAAGATTTCCTGTAAAATACTCTGAAATAGGAAAGGTTGAAGATCAATACCTTCCAAGCAAAGATTTTGGAATAATTATAATAACAACACCAAAAGGAGTTGTTACAAATAAAGAAATAAGGTCATTAAAAACTGGTGGAAGACTGGTAGCTTATGTCTACTAAATTATATTAATTATAATTAATTTCAATTTATGACTTAAGGTGTTAATATGGTTGAAACAATTATAGAAATTCCCTCTGGATTGGATGTCGAAATCGGAAATGATTCATTTACTGTATCTGGTCCAAAGGGAAAAGTATCATATAAATATAGAGATGTTTCTATTTCAAAAGATTCCGGAAAGATAAAGATTTCTGGTGAATCAAAGGCACTTGTAAATACAACTCAAGCACTTATGAAATCAGCATTTAAAGGAGTTACAGAAGGTTATACAATAAAACTTCAAATGGTTTATGCACACTTTCCATTTACTATTGAGCAAAAAGGCTCAGAGATTCTTATAAAGAACTTCCTTGGTGAAAAAAGTCCAAGAAAAGCCAATATAGTAGGAGATACAAAATTGAAAGTTGAAAAAGAATTCATAATATTAACGGGTCCAGATAAATACGCAGTGGGACAAACAGCAGCAAATCTTAAAAATGCAACATACATAAAAGAAAAGGATCCAAGAGTATTCCAAGATGGAATTTATGATCCATTATAACAATTCGCTTGTGTTGTTTGTAGTTAGATGTTAATGTATAAATTATAATTAAGGTGTTATGTTATGAGAAAACATCCAAAATTTCTTCCACCAAACTATGGAAGAAAGAAAAGAGTCAAGCTTAGGTGGAGAAAACCAAGAGGAATAGATAACAAGAAAAGAATAGGTAAGAAGATAATGGGTGCATCTCCTAATATTGGGTGGAGAAGTGCAAGAGATGATAGAGATTTTCATCCTTCAGGTTTTAAAGAGATTCTTGTACGTTCATTAAAAGACATGGATGGAATTACTGAGAAGGGAGTTGCAATAAGAATTGCAGCTGCAGTTGGTGCTAAAAATAGAGAATTAATCATTAAGAAAGCAAAAGAGATGAACATCCATGTTCTTAATCCAACAAGTGTAAAGCACCAAAAGCAGTAATCATATTCGTAGGTGAAATTTATGTCAATGTCATCAATAAAAAGAATGGCATCCCAAATAACGGGAGCAGGAATAAGCAGAATAAAGTTTGATCCATCAAGATTATCTGAGATAGAGAAAGCAGTTACAAAAGACGATGTTCGTGCTCTTATAAAACAGAAAGCAATACTGATTGAAAAGAAGAAAGGTGTTTCTAGAGCAGTTGGAAGAATTCATGACGAAGAAAGAAGGCTAGGGAGAGCGCATAAAACTGCAAGAAGAAGAGGAACACACTCTGCAAGAGCAGGAGGAAAGAAAGTTTGGGTTAATAGAATAAGAGCACAAAGAGAGCTGATCAAGTCATTCAAGAAGAGAGGTTTGTTCGTGAGCAATGCAGCATATAGAGAAACTTATCTGAAGATTAAAGGTGGAGCTTTCCCAGATAGATCCAGAGTTCTCCTTTATCTTACAGAGAAAGGATACCTGAAATCAAATCCGACAAAGGAGAAGAAATAACTGATGCAAATTTAGTATTATCATGAGTATACGAATATTAGATTATATTGAAAATAGAAGTGATAATTATGGCAAAGGCAACAGGACCGACATACAAATTGGCGTTCAAGAGAAGGAGGCTTAACCTCACAAACTACAGAAAGAGATTGGCATTACTTAAGTCTGGACTTCCAAGATTTGTTGTAAGGAAGTCGAATAGAAATGTAATCGCACAATGTATAGGTTTTACTCCAACTCATGATGAAGTAATTGCAAGAGCAGATGGAAGTGAACTTGCAAAGTACGGATGGAAGCAATCAGCAAATCTTCCTTCAGCATACTTGGTTGGCTTTATGTGTGCAAAGAGGGCATTGGCTGCAGGAACTAAATCAGTTGTTCTTGATTCCGGTCTTCACGCACCTTCAAAAGGTTCATTCCTTTTCGCATGTGTGAAAGGAGCAATTGATGCAGGATTAGATGTTCCAGTTGGAGATATAGAATTCGATGAGGAGAGAATAAGTGGAAAGCACATATCTGATTACGCAAAGCAAATTGCAGGAACTGAAAAGTATAACAAACTCTTCTCACAATATCTGAAAAAAGGAATAAAACCAGAAGAGATTAATTTATTATTTGAAAAAGTAAAGGAACAAATCTCAAAAGAGAGCTTTGGAGAAACCACTGGAAAGAAAAGCAAGAAGGTATAAGATATGAATTCTTGATATATTATGGTGTTAATTTAAGTTTGATATTATATTGTATGAGGTTGATTTGATGAAACTTAGGAAAGGAAAACAAAAAAGAGCTTCGGCAGTTGAACAGTCTTTATTAGATTCATGGAATCCTAAGACAGAACTTGGAAGAAAGGTAAAGGCTAAGGAAATAGTTAGCCTTTATGATGTTCTTAAATCAGGAAAGCCGATATTAGAATCAGAGATAGTTGATGTTTTATTGCCAAATCTTATGCAGGAAACAATTGAATTGTCCTCCACCCAGCGTATGACTGACTCTGGTAGAAAGGCAAAATACAGGGCAGTTGTAGTAGTAGGAGATGGACAGGAATATATAGGTATTGGTCAAGGAAAGGCTGACGAAGTAAGGCCTGCAATAGAGGCAGCAGTAAGAGATGCAAAGTACAATATAATTCATGTAAATCTTGGTTGCGGTTCATCACAATGTGACTGCGGTTCAAAGCATTCACTTCCAATTCAGATCACAGGAAAGCATGGTGGAGTTAAGATTACATTAAGACCTGCGCCAAGAGGAACTGGAATAGTAGCAAACAAAATAGTCAAGAAGGTTCTTCAGCTTGCAGGAGTCAAGGACATCTGGACAAAGGCAGAGGGAAGAACAAAGAATAGGTTCAACACCTCTATGGCTGTAGTAGATGCTCTTGATCAGCTAAACAGAATAAGGGTTAAGAAAGAATTCAGTTAGATTTATGCATATCTGAAATATTTGAGATCTGAAAAAAAATGAAGAATTATGTTTAAACATATGAAGTGGTTGATATGGTTATAGCAATAGTCCGTGTTCGTGGTGTTGCAGGCATAAAGCCTGACATCAGAAAGACAATGGAACTTCTTAGATTACATAAGAAGCATCACTGTGTTGTTTATCCGAAAATGACAAAGCAGTTAGAAGGAATGCTAAAGGTAGCTAAGGATTACATTACATGGGGAGAAATAAGTCAAGAAACACTTAGAGAATTAGTTTCAAAAAGAGGAAGACTTCCCGGTGATAAGAGAGTGGATGAAAAAGACGTTGATTCGATAGTTAAATCAATTGAAAAAGGAGAGGAAGTAAAGATAAAGCCTGTTTTTAGGCTTCACTCTCCAAGAAAAGGATGGGAAAACATAAAACTTAGATACCCTGAAGGTGCTCTCGGCCCGAGAGGAAAAGAAATGGACGAATTGATATTAAGAATGGTTTAATAATTCATTATGAAATTAAATTGGTGATACTTATGGTAAGAAGAGTTAAGAGCAAATACAAGAAGTATCTCGCAAGCAGAACTTTTGGAGCAGGAAATACAAAGAATAGAAGAGGAAAAGGAAGCAGAGGAGGAAAAGGATATGCAGGTGCGCACAAGCACAGATGGGCATGGATACTAAAGTATGAACCAGATCACTTTGGAAAGTACGGTTTCGTTAATAAAAATGCATCTCCAAAATTAGAATGCATTAATGTAAGAGAAATAAACGACAAGGCAACTGCAGGAAAGCTTGAGAAATCAGGTTCAATGTTTGTTTTCAATTTCCCTGGAAAGATACTCGGTTCAGGTTCAATATCTGTTCCAGTTCATGTTAAAGCAGTGGCAGCAACAGAATCAGCAAAGAAAAAAATAGAAGCAGCAGGAGGTAAATTGGAAGCAAAGATAGTGGGTGCAGAAGAAAACCAATAATTTCCTCTGTAAACGATGTAAATCTATAATTTCATTGATATAATTAATTATCAGTTGATTATTGGTGAATCATATAATTATAATACAATCAAAATAATCAAAAAAGAAACAATGGAGAGGTGTATTAGTTGAAATTAAATTTTATTGAACCAATAATTCCATTTCTTCCAGAAGTTAAAAGTCCTGATAGACCTTTAGGATTAAATGAAAAGATATTCTGGACGCTTCTCGTACTTATTTTGTATTTCACTATGTATCACATTGTTCCTTTTGCAGGTGAGCTTAAAGGAGGAACTTTTCTTGAATTCATTCAAACTGTTCTTGCAAGCAAAACAGGAACGTTATTGACAATCGGTATTGGTCCAATAATTCTTGCATCAATCTTTTTGCAGCTTTTCGCAGGAGCAAAGCTTATTGAGTTTGATCCGCATGATCCTGCTGACAAGAGAAGATTCAGCGCAACACAGAAGGTTCTTGCGATAGCGCTTTCAATAGTGGAGGCAGCATTGTTTGTAATCCCTGGAGTTTACGTCGGCCCAGATCCAAACTTTCCATCCGCATCCCTTGCAATGGGATTGATAGTAGCGCAGATCGCATTTACATCCATACTTTTGATATTCCTAGATGAAGTAGTTTCAAGATATGGAATTGGCTCTGGAATTTCATTATTCATCGCAGCAGGAGTTTCATTGGCAGTTGTGCAAGGTAGCATCTCATTAATATTCGGAGGCCATGGAATAGATCCTGCACAGACAGTTCTTGGAAGATTGGCTGTAGGAGGTTCTGGTGCAATCCCATCTGCGCTCATAGCCTTGTTGCCGATTGTATTTATGTTTGTCATAATAGGTCTTTCAGTATATGCAGAGGGAGTTAAAGTTGAAATTCCTTTGACATTCAGAGGATTTGGAACACGCTTCCCAGTGAAGCTTCTTTACGTTTCAGTTCTTCCAGTTATTCTTACATCAGCATTGCTAATGAATATCCAGCTTTTGTCAAGAGCTTTGCTTTACAACCACAGCTTTATGATAGGTGAGACAGACATAATACCTTACATCGGATTGGTAGACGCAAATGGACAGTTGAGAGATGGAATTCTTTACATGATTTCACCTATAACAAACCCATTGTATGTTGGTTCTTATGAAGGTTATATAGCTACAATTTCAGGTTCAACTCCTTTGTTTGGAATACCAGAGATCGTGCACATCCTGATCTATCTTATTGTTTATGTTACATTGTGTGTTATTTTTGGAAGGTTCTGGATGGAGGCATCAAACATGTCTGCATCTGCTGTAGCAGAGCAGATAACACAGACAGGTCTTTCCATCCCTGGCTTCAGGTCTGATCCAAGAATTATCGAGCAGCTTCTTGACAAGTATATAACAACTATTGCAATACTTGGAAGCATGTTCGTAGGTTTCCTTGCAGTGCTTGCAGACCTTACTGGTGCAATAGGAACTGGAACAGGAATTCTTCTTACAGTTGGAATAATATCCAAGTTCTATGAAGATTTCAAGCAACAAAACCTTCTTGAAATGTATCCAGGAATTACAAAATTCTTGAAAGGTTAATCGCTTTAATATATTGAAAATCTTCTCTTTATAGGCGGTGCAATAAATGATTGTTATAATGGGACTTCCTGGAGTCGGGAAGTCTACAATTCTCAGGGAGCTAATAAAGAAAAATAAAAAAATTTCAGTACTAAATTATGGAGACATTGTTTTAAGGTTTGCAAAAAATGAATTTAATGTAACAAATAGAGACGAAATCAACAATCTGCCAGAATCACAGCATAAAAAAATTCAGAATTTAGCAATATCTGAAATAAATTCTATAGAAAAAAAAGAATCAAAAATTGGACGTATACTTTTTCTTGACACCCATGCTGCTCTAAAAAAGCCCTCGGGCTATATGCCTGGATTGTCATACGAACTTCTTTCTTCAGTGCCTATCGATGCGTTTATTTTTATAGACGCTCCAACCAATGAGATTCTTGAAAGAAGGGAATTAGATGTTAGCAGAAAACGCCCAACTTTCACTGCCAATGACATCAATGCTCTTCGTGAGGTTTCTCTTTCGATGATAAACGTTTATTCTGCAGCAACCGGAAAACCTTATTACATTATTATAAATAGAAAAGGAAAGCTAAAGGAAAGCGTGATGGAATTGGATAGAATTATATCTAAAATTTATTCATGGAAAATATAGAGATATCTATAAAAGACATATGTATCTTTATTTTTACTCATTTCAAAAGATTTTTATATTTCGGCTCTGTAGAAATCCTCTTAAATTATTATGAGTATAAACTCTTGGCGACCATGCCAAGAGGTATACGATGTCTAAGAGGCAGAATAAACTTAAAAAGCTTATCATATTAGGCTTCCAGTTAGTAAAACAGAAAGGAATCTCAAATTCTAAAACTCCTCTAAATTCTCTAAGAAACATTTACTCAACATCAATTCCTAGTGATGTAGTTCTGAAAATAATTTTACTCGAAGATAAACTGGGATATAAAAGCTAAAAAAATAGAAATTATATCACATCATACATCATAAATTAGGATATTTCTTTGTGCCAGAAGTTGCCATCTGTTGTGGACTCATTGTTCGCCCCTACATTCATATCATCGTACACTTCAGTCTCCGGCCTTCCATCGCTACCCTTTATCGCACGCAGCCTCCTGACCGTCACCTGTTTGTTCGAATACTCCTTCGGCATATCCACCGAACCGCCATGCCTCGAGGCAACGAACTGTGCTACTGCGCCCAGAGGACGGCTAAAATCATTCTCTATTGTAGCAAGGATGCTATGCGCAGCCGTCTTTGTCCTCCCTTCCATGTAAACTCCGTTCAGCAGGACAGCAGGCTTGCCTTCAAAGATGCCGAAGCTGCCGAAAACAAAGCCTATCGCATTTCTTGTTCCTTCTGCTTCTGGCGCCTCAATCTGGAATACGAACGAAAGCGGATCCTTCCATATCCTTGCTATCCACTCCAGCGCCCCTACATTGTGACCTTCTATCCTGTAGTTCTTGCTGTTGAAGCAGCACTGTGCTGAGTCCGCGAACCTCAGGCACTCTATCAGGTCTTCTCTCTTGTCCAGGTATCTCAGGACCACTGTCCTTTCCTTTACTCTTTCAGTTTCGGCCGCACCCAGCCTGTCGTATGATTGGAATACCTGGTCTAGATGAGCCTGCCATTCCGAAAGAAGCCTGTTCTCTATCTCTGTGTCTGATCTTATCGTTTCGCTCAGCAGGTAGGCGAGCAACTTCGCCTTGCTCTTCTCCTGCAGCGCCTCAAGTCTCTCGTCGCGGACCATCTTTTCTATGGCTCCCGCCTTGTACTGCTGCCTGACAGCGAACTCCAGCGCCTTCCTCTGGATTTCAATATTCTTGATCAGCTCTTTGATACTGATCTTATTCGCATCGTTTGTCAATGCAGCATAGAGGGACATTGAGAAAATCTTCTTCTCTGCCATCTTGCTCCACAGGACGGAATGCTTCTTCTCTACTTCCACAACCAGCTCTGGATGCCTGGACTCTGCTTCTGAGAGGAGCTGTGGAAGGTCTGCCAGTCCGCCTGCCTTGCTTATCCTATCTGCGAGGTCATTGTCTCCCATCTCCCTCAGCCGGTTCATGTAGTGTTTCACCTTAAGTATGGCGCCCATCTGGTTCTTTCCGAATATCTCTGATGCGAATTTTTCTATAGATGACAGCTCTTCTGAATTGGAAACGTCCACCCTGATCTCCTTGGAGTATTTCTCTCCGGTGACAGGGAAGGTGCCGGCAAGAAGCCTCTCCCTCACATTCTTGTCCTTCATCATGGATACGAACTCATCCAATGGACCGTTATGGATTTCCAGATTAGACGCAACCTCCAGTGCCTTCATGAACTTGGAGCTGTCGTAATTGTTGACCAGGGAGAACCTTGTCCTTCCTCCGTAGAGTATGAAGTAGAATATCGCCTTTGTCCTGTCCTTGGAGAGGGAGGAGACAAGCGCATCCTTGTCTTTTATTCTATCGAATTCTGACTTATATTCCTTGGCGAGGGCGATCTTCTCGTCCACTGTCACAGCTTCCTTCCCTTCCCTGTCTTTTATCTTTTTGTTGAGCAGGAAGTCTAGTATGCTGGAGTCTGGATTGATTCCGACTTCGGATTTGAGCTTTCTTATCGTCTCCAAAATTTCCGCTTTCTTGCTTGTATTCTCTTTGCCCGAAGTGCCTTTGATCTCTTTCTCGTAGAACTGTGGCAGCGTCGGATCCAGGTATTTTGTCTCCGATAGCTTGTGGAGGAGCAGCCACTCTACTCTTGGATCCAGACTGCCTTTCGATATCATCTGCATCACAAGATCCTTGCCTTTATAGCTGTCCATCTCTGCAAGGGTGTAGAGTATTCTGTTGATAGCGTCTGATCCGGCCGGAAGCTTCTTTGCCGCATCGAAGAGCAGTGCGAATGAGGTGTGCTCGCCGGTGGAGACATCAAGATTGAAGAGTATCCTTGAGATCAGTTTCAGCTCATAGTGCTTGTGCTCCTCGGCTTTTGAGAGGTAGCTTCTAAACTCTTCCCTGTATTTGTTGAAGAGCAGCTCCTTCTCCTCTTCAGATATATTGTAGATATGGTAAAGGCTTGTCCTCGCCTCTGTCATGAGCATCTCTGCCCTTTTTCTCTTGACAGGATCCTTGAGCGAGGATAAAACCTTGTCCATTTCCGACAGCGGGAGTTGCATCCCTATCGCCCCGATCAGGGTTGTATCTGCCGATGGCAACATGGAGATGAACGTATCGTATTGGACTGGTTGGATTAATTTTGCTGAGGATGTTTGTGCCTTGGCTATCTCTCTGAGGGCGTATGCGCGGTTATAATCATCTTCTATTGATTTTGCAGTTGAGATTGCTTCTTGGAATGTTGCAGTTGCTTCCTTTGTCATGCCTGAGGATGCCTGTGCCTTGGCTATCTCTCTTAGAGCTACTGCGCGGTCATCGCTGTTTTCTATTGACTTTGCGGTGGAGAGGGCTTCATTTATCATGCCTGAGGATGCCTGTGCCTTGGCTATTTCGCTGAGGGCGATTGCGCGGTCATCGCTACCTATTATTGATTTTGCAGCAGAGATTGCTTCTTGGAATGTGGATGATGCTTCCTTTATCATACCTGAGGATGCTTGTGCTATGGCTATTGCACTGAGGGCGTATGCGCGGAAATAACCATTTTCTATTGATTTTGCAGTGGAGAGTGCTTCTTGTAACATGCCAGCTTGTACTTGGGCTTTAGCTATTGCACTGAGGGCGTATGCGCGGAAATAACCATTTTCTATTGATTTTGCAGTGGAGAGTGCTTCTTGGAACATGCCGAATTGTGCTTGTGCCTTGGCTATCTCTCCGAGGGCTTCTGCGCGGAAATCGCTATATTCTATTGATTTTGCAGTGGAGATGGCTTCTTGGAACATGCCGAATTGTGCTTGTGCCTTGGCTATTCCTGTGAGGACGGATGCGCGGTAATAATCATCTTCTATTGATTTTGCAGTGGAGAGTGCTTCTTGGAATGTGGATGATGCGTCCTTTGTCATACCGGATTGTGCTTGTGCCTTGGCTATTCCTGTGAGGACGGATGCGCGGTTATAATCATCTTCTATTGATTTTGCAGTTGAGATTGCTTCTTGGAATGTGGATGATGCTTCTTTTATCATACCTGCTTGTGCTTGTGCTTTAGCTATTTCTCTTAGGGCTGCTGCGCGGTCATAATCATTTTCTATTGATTTTGCAGTGGAGAGGGCTTCCTTTGTCATGCCTGAGGATGCCTGTGCCTTGGCTATTTCTCTGAGGGCTTTTGCGCGGTCATTGCTGTCTTCTATTGATTTTGCAGTGGAGATTGCTTCTTGGAATGTTGCAGTTGCTTCCTTTGTCATGCCTGAGGATGCCTGTGCCTTGGCTATCTCTATGAGGGCTTTTGCGCGCTCATCGCTGTCTTCTATTGACTTTGCAGTGGAGATTGCTTCTTGGAATGTTGCAGTTGCTTCCTTTGTCATGCCTGAGGATGCCTGTGCCTTGGCTATCTCTATGAGGGCTTTTGCGCGGTCATTGCTGTCTTCTATTGATTTTGCAGTGGAGATTGCTTCTTGGAATGTTGCAGTTGCTTCCTTTGTCATGCCTGAGGATGCCTGTGCCTTGGCTATTTCGCTGAGGGCGATTGCGCGGTCATCGCTACCTATTATTGATTTTGCAGTGGAGAGTGCTTCCTGAAATGATCTTAACGTCTCTGCATTTGCGAGGATAGCCTGCATCGCACTGATCTGTTCCGTCGACTTCTCCTGAATGTAAAGTGCGACGATATTCTCTGCTGTCGGCTCGATGCCGATCTCCTTCGCTGTCGCTTTGTACTTCTCCAGCCTGTCCTTTGGAATCTCTCTGTAAATTTCTTTGATCTCCTCCTTGCTCATCTTCGCCTTTTCAATATCTGTTCTCAGAGATTCAACCAACTCTGGTAGCTTGTGTTGTTTCTTAGCCTCATTAACAATCTCTTTTATTGACCTTTTTGGCTTCTTTTCTTCTGGCATAATTACACCTTTATCTTCCTACCCAACACCTCAGGTAAGTTAGTTTCACAATATCTCACAGCATCTCTATCAGGATTTTTCTGTGTCGCCTTGACTCCTGCGATCAGGTCAAGTGCATGTTTTGATTCTTCAGTAGTATGAAATAGCTTTCTTATAGAAGAAAAAGGAAGTTGAATCAGAAGATTCAATCTCTTACATGCCTCTTTGTCGCCGTTCAGCGCGTCCCTGACATTTGATGTAATAGCTTCCTCAATACTTTTGGTATTGACATCTACCATAAAACCCCCTCCTAAAATTATATACACGTCTACTCTTTTAAAATCTTTTTAATTAGATCCTGATAAAACAGTTTATGGAAGAAGGAATATGGCTGAAACTGTCTTTTCTGCAATCAAGAGAAAATTTGGTGGAGATCTGCAGAGCAGACTCATCGAGGTAAAGAAGAAGGAAATTAAGCTGAAAGCACTTGTCTACAATCTATGTATTCTAATGATGAAGAAATCATATTTTCTCATCATAGGATTTCTACAAAGCCTATATTTCAAAAGATTTTTATATTCTGTTTGCATTTATATTATGTCATGCTTATACATTTATATTCAAGTACATCTACATTCAAGTTGTTCGATGGTTTAATTATGATAAATCTTAAAAATCTGAGGTAAAAGGTGGATTTATATGGATACGTCAGTTATGATAATAATTTCAGTTACTGCTGTAATATCATCGTTTGCAATAACATATGTTCTTAAGAAATTGAACATTTCGACAAGGATGCAGGAAATACAAAAATTTAACAACGAATTGAATAAGGAATATTTCAAGGCATTGGCAAAGAAAGATATGAAAAAGCTCGATGAACTTGAGCCTAAGCTGAAGGAGTCCCAGAAAAATTCCTTTGAGCTTCTCAAGCTTCAATTCATGTCTTTAGCAATTCTTCTTCCATTTGCAATGCTAGTTCCCCCCTTTATCCAATCTTCGTTCTCTAATTTCACAATAATACTTCCATTTCAGATCCCAGTTCCATTTAGGCCCACCTTATTTAGTGTTACATTTAGAGATACATTCGGTGCATACGGTTGGTTCTGGCTTTCATTTATTTTCCTAGGAGGTTTCGCCCAGCTTTTAGTAGGTAAAATTAAAGGTAAAGAAAAGAAGAATTGAGATCATTTTAAATCCAATTTTCTAAATGTTTTCCAAAGAGAGGAGATTTTATGGTTGAAATAATATGCATTAGCGGATTGGTTGGATCAGGAAAGGATACGGTGGCAGATCTTGTTGCGAAAAAACTAGGTTTCAATAGAGTAAAGCTTTCATTCAAGGATGCAGCAAAGCAGATGGGCATATCTCTTATGGAGTACCATGCTTATGTTGAGAAAGACCTTACTATCGACAGAGAATTTGACAAGATGGTTTCAAAGGAGGCAAGGAAAACAGACTCAGTAATCTCTACTTGGTTAGGCCCATGGCTTCTGCCAGAGGCAAAATTAAGAGTCTGGTTGTCTGCTTCTCAAAAGGTAAGAGCTGAAAGGATTTCTATAAGGGATGGAATGGGACTAAGACAGGCAATGAAGCACGTTCAAGAGAGAGACAATCACAATAGAGGAAGATATCTTGCATTGTATGGAATAGATATTTTCGTACATTCAAATTTCGATCTTGAGATAAATACAGAGAAATTCACACCAGAGCAGATCGCCGAAATAGTTGTAGCAGCATACAAGTCAAGGAAAAAATAATATAATAATCGAGAGGTCAAATACTAATCTTTTTAAATTTAAACAGTCAATAATTGTTAGTATTTTTAATGCAGTTATACAATATATATCTCATGGGCCCATAGCTCAGCCTGGATAGAGCGGCAGCCTTCTAAGAAACTCTTTTAAGAAAAGAGTTTCATCAGAGGGTTTTTGATGAAACTTTCTCAAAGGAAAAGTTTCGAAGCAAGCTGAAGGTCGAGGGTTCGAATCCCTCTGGGCCCGCTTAGTCAATCTGAATGGCATCCGAGGTGGTTTTATGCCTAAGAACGATAAAGAACAGAAAATTTCCCAGATAATATCACTTATTGATCTTATGCTCGAAGACATGAGCGTCCCAAGAAATGTAAAGAAAGCAATTGAGGATGCAAAAAAGAGATTGACGGAGAAAGGAGACCCGACAATCAGAGCAGGAGCAGCTATTTATTACATTCAAGAAATAAGCGAAGATATAAACCTTCCTCAGCATGCAAGAACCCAAGTATGGCAGATTCTTTCTGCATTAGAATCTATTTCTAATTAGTTTTATTTTCTAACTAGATTATTCCTATAATTTATAATTTTTTTAATCTTGACCTTATTCTCTCCATCCTTTATTCTATTTTTTGATTCCAAATTCCATTGTCTGTACTGTTCCTTTTTCACGATAATAAGCTACTGTTATTCTTTCTTCCGTTATTTTTTTGCCTGTTTTTTTCTTTTTTCCTTTATTTTCTTCTTCAATATTTAGGCTATACTTTGTAAAACTGTCTTCTGGTGCATAAACATAAGGTACACTTGCTGCAGATGCCATTATATTTGCCAGAGATCTTGTGCTTTGCTCATTTCCAGTTGAACAGGAGATGAGCGCAATAAAGCTGTTTTTATCTTCTTTATCAATCATGCTTCCTATCTTAGACATAATGTCATAGTCGCTGACATCAAAAAGAGAGTAAGGCTTATCTTCCTTTCCTAATTTTACTCTTGTTGGCTCTCCATGTCCTGCGATAAAAATCCCATTGAAAGAGCCATGTTTCTTGTACATCTTTTCAATCATTAGCATGAGTTCAACATCACTACTTGCCTCTACTGCGATGGTCTTTCCATATTTGCTTAATGCATCATTATGCTTTGAGTCGCCGTAGAATGCACCGTTGTGGTCAGAATAAGAATAAGCGAATATAAAAATTCTCTCCTTTTTCTTTTCCTTTTTACTATTTTCACTTCCCTCTTTTTCAGTTTCACTGCCCATAGTGCTTTTTGCATAGTTATATAGCTGCAAAATGAATCCTGAGGAATGCCTTCCGAAATGTGTTATATTGTATTCTTCTTTTACCAAAGGTATTATTTCGATGATATTATTTCTTAATTCTATGAAATCCTTAATTTCTGAATTGGATATCAAGTGAATGACTTCTCCTGCAGCAATTGCTTTCTGTTCAGCATCTTTATATTTTTCAGTTAGTTTCTTTACCGCATCCACAGTTTCTTTCTCATTAAAAATCTTCATTATCTCTTTCATTTCCCTCCTATTCTTTCTTATCCCAAGCCTTCCTATTCTAAAAACAATTTCATCCAATCCGCATATGCTTTCATAATTAGGAATTATTTTTTCCATCTCTTCAGTTTGGATGTAATGAACAGCTGCATTAATCTCACTTTTAATTTTATCATCAGAAAGATTTGCGATTCCACTCAATAGCTGTGCTTTAATTTTTGAATCGGTCTCTAATTTGTCAATAGTGTCAATAATCTTCAAAAGCAGTTCTTTATCCTTAGTATTCAATAAAATTTTTGTTAGGTTTATTTGCAATGAAACCCATCTTTCACTTTTTTTCAGAAATTCCTGTATCTTTCTAATTTCATTTTCATTTGCTTTTATGTTTGCTGATTCAAATACTTTCTTTGCTTGTTCTAAATAAATATCTTGTTTTATTGGTTCTATTGCCAGCTGAGCCATAATATTCTTTATTGTTAAGAGTATTTAATCTTTCTTTTTTCTGAACCTAACCGCTAGCTATTTTTCTAAAACATAATCACTAGAAGCGAACTTAGACAAGATATAAAAATACATAGCTGCAATAACATAATATTCTTTTGTGACACTGCGTCTTATGCGCGTGTTTTGATGCGTAAGCATCAGTGATTTTATGGATATTCAAGAAATCAATCGCCTAGTCAGGCAGAAGAACAAGCTTCTGAAGCCTGGTGCGGCAGAGGCATTAAAAGAGCTTAAAGACGAACAAATAATAGAGATAATAGAGAAAATAGCAGCACTTCCTTCTCCTTTTATTTCAGAAACAGACATAAGAGAACTGACCAACCAGATCAAAAAGCCAGATTTTGTTGAAGTAAAGCGCTCTTCAGATTTTCATCCTACTGCAAAGGAATATGGCCATGAATTCAGAATTTACGAAGATCATGATATCACGGGAAAATCAAAGTGCAAGGGAGAGCTTGATGATTTTGTAAAATATTTCAATGACAGGTACAGGAAAATAAGGGATCTATTTGTATCTAGAACAAATGTGAAATTTCCATTGATTGATATAGAGAAGTTTGGAGATGTGAAGGTTGGAGACACAGTGAGGGTTATAGGGATAGTTTCTTCAAAAACAATTACAAAGAACAAGCACATAATGCTTCAGATAGAAGATCCAACCGGCCCATTAGCGGTTCTTGTCCTTAACAACCAGGATAACAAGCAGGTTTTTGAAAAAAGCAACAGGATAGTTAATGACGAGATTCTGGCATTCGACATTAAGAAAGGAACCAACCTTAATATTCTTGCAGATGTTACCTGGCCTGATCTTCCATTCAAAGAAAAGAAAAAGATAGAAAAGGAGATGGCTATTGCATTCATATCTGATATACATGTAGGGAGCTCTCATTTCATGGCAAAGAATTTTGAGAATATGATCAAATGGCTTAATGGTTCAGGCCCACATAAAGAATTGGCAGAAAAAGTGGGATACTTGCTTTTAGGAGGTGATTTAGTAGATGGGATAGGCATCTATCCGAATCAGGACAAAGAACTCATTATAAAAGATGTTTACGAGCAATATAAAGTTCTCAATCAGTTCCTAGAGCTTGTTCCAGACCATATAAAGATAATTGCAATCCCAGGAAATCATGATGCAGTAAGGCATGCAGAGCCTCAGCCCTCTTTGGGAGAAGACATGCTTGCAAAAGACGGAAGAACATATTCAGTTGGAAATCCTGCATTCATGAATATTGAAGGATTGAAGGTACAGATGTATCATGGTTATACAATGGAATCCTTAGTTCAGGATGTTCAAGGATTGTCACTTGCAAGACCTGAAGAGATTGCAATAGAGCTTTTAAAGACAAGAAGCATGTCTCCAATATTCGATAAGAGTATGATTGTCCCTGAACATCAGGATTATATGTTCATAGAAGAGATAGACATGTTTCTTACTGGCCACATTCATAAGATAGGATATGGAGAATACAGGGGTTGTGTGATAATGAATGGAGGAACATGGATTGACAAGACAACCGCATGGCAGTTAAGAAGAGGTTTCAGCCCAACCCCTGCAATAATGGGAATTTACGACATGCATAATGCAAGAGTTTCGCATGTTGATTTCTCAACAAGTGAAGTTGCATTTGAGTGATAATATGATTAACTCTGCAGACGAATACATGAAGTCGCAAATTTCAAAGATATATGAGATTGCAACAGAGGCAAGGAAGAAAGGCATAGATCCTTCAGATTCAGTTGAAATAGTGCCTGCTCCAGATCTTGCAGCCAGAGTGGAGGGAATTGTAGGGCCAAAAGGAATCGCAGAATACATACGTTCATTGCCGCATGACAAATCAAGAACACAGATTGCATTTATGGCAGCTGAGGCAGTCATAGAAGGAAAGTTCGGAGATTTCGGTGGGAAAGAGAAGCTTATAGAGCAGGCATTAAGAACAGGGACAGCAGTTCTTACAGAAGGAGTTCTGGTTGCTCCTACTGAAGGTATTTCAAGTGTTAAAATTCATCAGAATCAGGATGGCACAGAGTATCTTGCTGTTTATTATTCAGGTCCAATAAGATCTGCAGGGGGAACCGCAGCAGCGCTTAGCGTTCTCTTGGCAGATTTTCTTAGAAGAAAGATTGGCCTTGCAGAATGGAGACCTACAGACACCGCTGTTGAACGATATCTTGAGGAGATGGAACTTTATGATGCAAGGGCAGCAAGATTGCAATACAAGCCTTCAGATGATGAGTTTAGGCACATAGTGAGAAATTGTCCTGTATGTGTAACAGGAGATCCAACAGAAGAGTTTGAAGTGGGTGCATATAGAAATGTGCCGGGGATAGAGACGAATAGGATAAGGGGAGGAATGGCCCTTGTCCTTTGTGAAGGAATTGCACAGAAGGCAGCAAAGGTTCTTGGCCAGGCAAAGAAGCTTGGAATTGATTGGAGCTGGCTTGAATCAGTTATAAAAGCACCAAAAGCAAAGGAAGCAAAAGTTACAAAGATTGAGCCAAATCCAAAATACATAGAAGAGGTTGTAGCAGGTAGGCCAGTAATTGCATATCCATCTAGATTCGGAGGATTCAGGTTAAGATACGGAAGAACAAGGCTTAGCGGGTTTATGGCGAAGGGAATACATCCTGCTACAATGATAATACTTGATTCATTTCCAGCGATAGGAACTCAATTCAAGCTTGAAAGACCTGGAAAAGGATGTGTTCTCACTCCTTGCGAGACGATCGAACCACCAGTTGTTAGACTTAAGGATGGTTCAGTTGTTAGGGTGGAATCCAGAGAGCATGCAGAAAAGATAAAGGACAATGTACATACAGTTCTTTTCATTGGAGACATTCTTGTTTCATACGGCGATTTCCTTAAATCAAATTCACCTCTGCTCCCGGCAGGATATAATGAGGAATGGTGGCTTGAGGAATTGAGAGATGCAATCGAATTGAAACAAGAACTGAAGAATATTTATTCTAATATAGATCCATATAAGGTTGATTTTGATACTGCACTAAAGATCTCAAAGGAGACAGGCATTCCTTTGCATCCAAAATTTACGTTCTTCTGGTCTAACATATCGAATGATGAAGTTAAGGAATTGATACACTGGCTTTCTTCAGGTGAATGGAAATCAGACTTATTAAATCCTCTGAATCCAAAAGAGCTTAGAGTAGTATATGACCCTGCAAAAAGTATCCTTGAAAAACTTCTAGTTCCTCATAGGGTAGAAAGAGATCAGATAATAATAGAAGGAGAAAATGCAAAATCAATATTCATTTCTTTAGGTTTGCAGCCAGGACAAAAACCAGATAAATCGTTGGTAAATTCTCTTATGAAAAAGGTAGATGATTATTGTTTGAAATTACAATCAGACGAAGAAAAAGGAAGGTCTGTTGATCTAGTTTCAATTCTTTCTGGAATAAAAATTAGGGACAAGGCAGGTACGTGGATAGGGAGCAGAATGGGAAGGCCTGAAAAATCAAGAGAGCGACATATGAAACCTGCTGTTCATTCTCTATTTCCAATTGGAAATGCAGGCGGCAAGACTCGCAACATAATTAAGGCATATAAAGATGCAAAAGCAAGGAAGCTAAAATATGATGTCACAGTAGAAATAGCAAGAATGCGCTGTCCATTCTGTGGCGGTTTGTCGTTCTCAAGAAAATGCCAAAGATGCGGAAAGCAGACAAAGCCAGAGAGAATATGCAGCAAATGCGGCAAACCATCAGCAACAGAATTTCACATATGCTCTACAGTGCAGACAAAGCCAGGAAAAGAGATAAAATCCAAGACAGTTTTCTATGATTCAAGACCAATAAATATAGTTGAGATTGTGGAAGATGCAGCAGCTAAAACAAAAGTACTTCCAGAAGAAGTAAAATGCGTGAACGGATTGGTAAGCGAATTGAAGATTCCAGAGCCTTTAGAAAAAGGAATATTAAGAGCAGTCCATGATGTTTCTGTTTTCAAAGATGGAACATGTAGATTTGATGCAACAAATGTTCCAGTTACTCACTTTTATCCACGCGAAATAGGAACCCCAGTTTCAAAGCTCAGAGAGTTAGGTTATCTCAAAGATGCATATGGAAATGAACTAAAGAGTGAGGATCAACTCGTGGAACTTCTTCCGCATGATATGATAGTATCAGAGAGATGCCTTAAATACATGGCAAGGGTTGCAAGATTTGTAGATGATGAACTGGTCAAGATCTACGGCCTTCCTCCGTATTATAATTTGAAGGAAGACAGAGACATAATAGGTCATTTGGTTATAGAGCTTTCTCCGCATACTTCTTGTGGCATTGCTAGCAGAATAATAGGAACAACAAAAGCACACGTATGTTATGCGCATCCATATTTATTTGCAGCAAGTCGTCGTGACTGCCTCCAAGGAAATACAATGATGTACTATAAAAATGATGAAGAACTGCATGCATCAACCATCTCAGAAATGTTTATTAGATATTCCAAGAGGCCAGACTTACCAAAGATAATTGATGGAAAATGGGAGTTGATTGATCTTACAGATCAAAATGTATTTGCATTAGGTACAGACATAAATGGCAATGCGGAAGAAAAGAAAATAAAATTCATAATGAGAAAGCCTTATTCCGGGCAGTTGGTAAAGATTATTGCACAGAACAATCAGGAGATAATTGCTACTCCAGACCATAGAGTTTGGGTATTTGATCCCAAAACCAAGCAACTTAAAGAGAAACGAGTAAGAGAGTTATCAGAAAATGATTTACTTGCTTCATTGAATAAAGTTAATTTAGAAAACCCGCTAATCAATGAACCAAATAAAGTCAATCAATTAGATGAATTAGATCTACTTGAGTTTTTTTTGGAAGATAAAGAATCAGTGAAAATGACAGTTAGAACAAATAAATCATTTGCTAAAGAAGTTATTAAGCGATTTGGTAAAAATCTAAAAACTCTAGGAGACTACCTTAATATGTCGAAGAGACAGATAATTAATAGCTTTTATAGGGCCCCTTACAGTATTCCATTGTATTCTTATGTGAAATTGAAACAAGAAGGCGAAAATAATTTTTGGTTAGGTTTCAAGAGAAACTTTGGTAAAGTTCCTTTAAAAATAAAAATTACAGACAAATTGCTTAGATTATTTGGATATTACATATCGGAAGGATGGGCATGGCGTTCGAGTAAAAAGGGCAAAGAATCCTATCATATAGGTATAGCTGCTTCAGATCCAATAATTAGACAGGATATTAAGAATTGTATAATTCACTCACTAAAAGTTCCTGTATATGAAGATGAAAAAGGAGTTTATATTACAAGCAAAATATACTACAAACTCTTTACTGAAAAGCTCAAATTTGGAAATAATGCATACACTAAAGACATTCCAGATTGGATATTTAATCTTCCGGAAGAAAAGATTTATGCTTTCTTGGGAGGATGCTATCAAGGTGATGGTAATGTATATGATTGTGAAGTAAAGTATTGTACTGTGTCAGAAAAGCTTGCCTCCAAAATGTATTTCCTACTGACTAGATTAGGAATGTCACCAACATTAAAGATTGAAAAAGATAGACCAACCACAAGCAAGTTCTTAATAGATAGATATCAGAAATTAGGAAGAGAGCCACCAAAAACTACTCTGCACTATGTATGCTTATATTCAATCGATTCTAAAAAGATTGCCTCTAAAATTAATCTGATCGGTGAAAAAGGCAGAAAATTGAAAGTGATAGAGAAATTAATCAAAAAAGATAAAGAGACAGACAAGGTACTAAATACAGTTAGAAGATACATCAAATCAGAAAAAGACATCAGAGTTTTGGAAATAAAATCATTGGAATATCTTGATTCGTCATGCCTGCCTGAACCATATGTTTATGACATTCAGTTGGAATCAGATAAGGATAAGATATTTGCCTGTGGAAAGGGAATGCTTTTATCTCACAATTGTGATGGAGATGAGAATGCAATAATGCTTCTTATGGATGGATTGCTAAACTTTTCAAAGCATTACCTTCCAGTAACAAGAGGAGGACAGATGGATGCACCAATTGTTATGATGACCCATATTGATCCTTCAGAGGTTGACGACCAGGTACATGCATTGGAAGTAGTACAAGGATTTCCATCTTCATTTTATGAAGCAAGCTGGAGATTTGCACATCCTTCTGAATGCAAGATCGAGATCGTTTCAGATAGATTAGGAAAGGAGAATGAAACGTATAATTTATGGTTCACTCATTATACTCCAGATATGAATAACGGTGCACTTACAACTCAATACGTGTATCTTAAATCAATGAAAGACAAAATAAGTGCACAATTAGGTTTGGCAAAGAAAATTGCTGCAGTAGATGCAAGAGATGCTGCCGAGCGTCTTATAATGAGCCACTTTCTTCCAGATCTCTATGGCAATCTGCGTTCCTTTAGCACACAGCAAGTTAGATGTGTGGATTGCAATATGAAATATAGAAGAGTTCCATTATCAGGAAAATGTACAAAATGCGGAGGTAAGCTTCTATTGACTGTGAATAGGGGTGGAATAGAAAAGTATCTTAAGATAACTAAGAATTTGATAGATGAGTATAATCTTCCAAATTATCTAAGGCAAAGGATCCAGCTTCTTGAAAGAGACATACAATCTATATTCGAAGATGAAACAAGCAAGCAGTTCAATCTTGCAGAGTTCATGTAGTTTTTGGTAAGGTGAAAAGTTGGTTTCTATAATCGCTATTCCTATAGTTATCTTGATAATTGTTTTATTTTTAATTACTCTTAGGCAACTACTCAACCTTAATATTGAGATATGGCAGATAATGCTTTTAGGCGCAATTTCGGTTATAGCTTTAAATGAGATCTCTTTATCTTCAGCAATAGAAAGTATAGATATAGATGTAATGTTATTCTTATTTTCTATTTTTATAATTGGTAAAGCCCTTGAGGAAAGCGGATACCTCTCCTATCTCTCATATTCTTTTTTGAAGAATTCAAGAAATGCAGAAGATCTTTTGCTTTTTCTAATATTGCTTGCAGGTTTTGGTTCTGCAATACTTATGAATGATACTCTTGCAATTATAGGAACACCTTTCGTTCTGCATCTTGCAGAAAAACATAATTTACCTAAAAAGATGATGCTACTTGCACTTGCATTTTCAATCACAATAGGAAGTATAATGAGTCCGATCGGAAATCCACAAAATCTTTTAATAGCAACTAAGGCTAATCTTTCTAATCCGTTTATTACTTTCCTCTATTATCTTTTTATTCCAACTTTAATCAATCTTTTTGTTTTATTCTTTCTTCTTAAATACTTTTATGGTTCAAATATAAAATATAAACGAATTGACCATTACAAAGAGCCAATAAGAGACAGTTCTCTTTCAGTTTTATCTTTTCTTTCTCTAGTCTTACTTTTTATATTGATTATCATTTATACCTTATCATTCATTTTCCATTTTCAATTTCTCTCTTTAAGCCAGATATCTTTTATTTCAGCCTCTATATTAATAGTTTTTAGCAATAAAAGGTTTGAAATAATTAAAGGAATAGATTGGGGGACTATAGTATTTTTTGCATCTATGTTCATTTTAATGCAAGCAGTCTGGGATACAGGTACTATTCAAGAAGAACTCCAACATGTATCTCTTGATCTGTCATTTATTCCAGTGATTATATTCATAGGAATAGCAATAAGTCAGCTTATATCCAATGTCCCATTCGTTGCTCTTTATCTTCCAATCCTGCTATCTAATTCTTCTTCTGAATCTTCTTTGATGGCATTGGCTGCAGGAAGTACAATAGCAGGTAATTTCATGATATTGGGTGCAGCAAGTAATGTAATAATAATTCAGAATGCAGAAAAAAGAGGAGCTACTCTTACAGCAAAAGATTTCTTAAAAGTCGGGGTACCTTTAACCTTGTTTAATGCGCTTATATATGCTATTTATCTTATGATCATTTAATAGCGATCTTATATAGTGCATCATTACAAGTTTGCACAAGTGCAAGTTCGTCAATAAGCGATATATTTATAATATCTAATGTTTCATTAAATATTAATATTTGATTAATCTATGTATCATCTATGTGATTTGTTTTATATGTATCTAAAGGTGGATTGATGGAAAAGTTAGCAAGAATGATAGCTGGAGAAATATTGATGTCTGATGATCCTGGCTCTGCAATGAAGAAATGGAGAGAGATATTTGAAATAAGTCAGACAGATCTTGCTGCAGCTATGGATATAACTCCATCCACAATTAGCGATTATGAGTCTAATAGAAGAGAGTCTCCTGGAATAAAAGTAGTGAAAAGATTCATAGAAACAATTATCAGAATAGACAAGGAAAGAGGCTCAAAAGTGATTCAAAAGTTGGCAATAGAGGAAAAGCCTTCTGACGGATTTGAAGTGAAGAATTTCTCATCCATACTTACAGGCATTGACTTTCAGAAGATGCTTGAAGCAATTCCTCTTGCAAACGCAGAGCTTTTAGAAAAGAAAAGAGTTTATGGTTATACGCTTCTAGACAGCCACAAAATAATTTTGGACTTTCAATACAATGATTTCCAGAAACTTTACGGCTCAATAAGCGAGAGAGCCTTCATATTCACAAATGTTTCGAGCGGTAGAAGTCCGATGATTGCAGTTAAGCTCGCACCAATTAAGCCATCGCTAATTGCAATTCATGGCTTAAAGAAAAAAGATGTTGATCCATTAGCAGTCAAGATAGCTGAAAAGGAAGGTCTTCCATTGCTGCTTTTAGAAGGAGATTTGAATAAAATAAAAGAAACTTTGCAGAAATATTAAACAAGCTAATTGAAGCGAAAAGTTTAAATCATATTTATGTGTCTTATTTTTTATGCAGAATCTTAATCACCATCAAAATTTCAAGAATCAACAAGATGCGAATTTCTCCTTTGTGAGAGAATGCAAGTTTTCAAGATTATTGCCATCAAAAGAAGAGTTAAAACATTCACTTTTAGAAGCAGGAGTAACCCCAATAATAGAATATAAAGATTTTATAAAAATGAATTTTAAGATTAAAAATGATTCTATCTCTGCTCAAACATTGCTAAGAAGATTTGGTGATGGAACACGCTCTTCAAAAAACCTTGCACATCTTTTTAGCTGGATCGGTCTCATATCTAAGTATAACACTAACATCTATGATTATTCAGACCCAGCTATAATTAAGGCAATACTTCTTAATTCAAAGATAAACCTTCAAACAATAAAATTTAAGGAATTCATAAAGAAGGGGATTTGCACAGATAAGTTTATCGGAACAGGAAGAGAACTAATTATAAAATTTCAAAATTCTGTTATAAACAAAGTAAAGAAAAATGAAGAAATTCCTGCAGAAATTTCTAGATATGTTAAAAAATTAAGATCAAATCAAGGGAGCTATGTACCGCTAAGATCAAGTTTTGAAACAATGCTTGAAATAAGTGGAATTATAAATCATAACTATAGTTCAATAAGATATAAACCTGCTCTCTTAAGAAAGATCTTAGAGTCTTCAGGTGTTGATTTTGACAACTGGTTTGTTTCCATTGTCGACTTTTATAAAATGAGATTCAAAAGCAAAGAATTAAGGGATCTTGACAGAAGAAACCAGGGGACAATTAGTGGCCAGGCATTGGCAAAAAGATTTTACGGAACAAACGCACTTAGAAATGAACATATAAGAGAAATCCTTATAACTGCAGGTTATAAGCCAAAAAGAGTGTTTTTTCCCTCTGAAATTAAAGATCCTAAGATTCTTTCTCAGATAATAAAATCATGCAGGCAGAATGTTGACTTTACTAATATAAAGTTCAAGGATTTCCAGAAGCTTGAGTTCAATTCAAAATATTTTATAGGAAAAGGACATACGCTTCTAAAATGGTATGGAAAAGTATGTGCCACTACTATGAAGGAATTGCTTAGTAAGGTTGGAATTCCGAATTCAGCTCCATTAAGTTGGAAGAAAAGAATCGGAAGGTTAAAAAAGAATAGCTAATATGATTATAATTTCTTATAATTTCGGCAAGTGACGAAAATGGAATTGACATATAACGAGATTTTTAAATCTTATGTTTGATAGTTATAATTACAGGTACATATTTTATGTACCTATAGACTTCCATGTACCCAATTGGAGGCCATGAAATTGAATATTGTGGATAATGCTTTACATTGTTGTATCTGCATCTGTTGTATGCAGAAGATCTACCAATTGAAACTTGGAAGTGTCTCAAACGTATATTATATATTTTAAGCTTTATAATATAGAAATTTAGATATTTATGAGGTGAATTCATGAAAGGAAAAGATCAAGGTAATCCAAAAACACCAGAAAGCAATCCAAATCAAAAGCATTCATCACATTCAGAATCGAAAACAGTAGAAGGTTTACTTCCTAAGATAAAATCACCAGATGATTTGAAGAAACTTCCGATGAGTGAATTACCAAAACTTGCATCTGAAATAAGAGATGTGCTATTAAAAACAATCTCAAAGAATGGAGGTCATCTTTCGCCAAATATGGGTACTGTTGAATTAACTATCGCATTGCACAGAGTATTTAATTCTCCAAAAGATAAGATTCTTTTTGATACCGGCCACCAGTCATATACTCATAAGTTGCTTACCGGAAGATATGAAAAATTCCATACATTAAGACAGCCAGGTGGACTTAGCGGCTTTACAGATCCAAGAGAAAGTGAACATGATCATTTTATTACTGGTCATGCAAGTCCCGTTATATGTCAAGCAATAGGAATGGCAATAGCAAGAGATGAAAAGAAGGAGAACTACGAGGTTGTAGCAGTTATAGGAGACGGCGCACTTACTGGAGGGGTAGCACTTGAAGGTCTTAATTATGGTGGTTATGCAGGCAAGAAGTTTATTTTAGTATTAAATGATAATAGAATGTCATATGAAGAAACTGTAGGTGGTCTGCAGGCATACAACAATAGGCTTTCATTTGGAAATAGGATATTTGAGAGTCCAATATACCACCAGGTGAGAGGAGACATTCATCTTTTATTAGATAACGTTCCAAGAGAAAGAGAAGAGCTTCATGCAGCAGTAAGAAGATTAAGAGAAGCAGCGCTTTCAGTTTTAACCCCTGGCATTGTTTTCGAAGAGCTTGGTTACAGATATCTTGGTCCAATAGATGGTCATAATATTCCTTTGCTAATCGAAACATTCCAGAGAGCAAAGCTTATGAAAGGACCGGTATTGGTTCATGTAATAACAACAAAAGGTAAGGGAGTTCCATTCGCAGAATCCTCTTCAGATAAACATGGTAAGTACCATGGTTTAGGAAAGTTTGATCCAGAGTCTGGAGAAATAATAAAGAATCCAGGGACACTTTCACCATATTTTGAAACATTTGGAAATAAACTTATAGAGCTTGCTAGAAAAGATAAGAGAATATATGCTTTAACTGCAGCAATGCCAATAGGAAGCGGTCTACTTCCATTTTCAAAAGAATTTCCAGAAAGATTTATAGATGTAGGAATAGCCGAGCAAAGCGAGGTAACTATAGCATCAGGTCTTGCGAAGGGTGGAATGAGACCTGTTGTAGCAGTACATTCATCTTTCTTGAAGAGAGCGATAGATGAAGTAATATATGAAGTTGCATTACAGAATTTACCTGTTGTGTTTGCATTAAACAATGCAGGTCTTGTAGATGATAATGCAACTCAACAAGGTCCATTTGATATTGTTTATATGAGGATGGTGCCAAATATGGTTGCAATGGCACCTGCAAATGAGCATGAACTTGAGGTAATGCTCGAATTTGCTTTGTCCTGGGAGAAAGGTCCCTCCTCATTAAGATATCCAAAAGCTTCAATAACAGGTATGCCAAAACCTCCTGCAGAGGAATTAAAGATTGAGCTTGGAAAAGGAAAGATTGAGGTGGAGTATGGGGAGGATGTTGCTATAATTGCAATAGGAAGCATGGTTAATGAAGCAATAAAGGCAGCAGAAATATTAAAGAATAAAGGAATAAATGCGACAGTTGTTAATGCAAGATTCATAAAGCCTCTTGATGAACAACTCATAATAGACGTTGCTTCAAGATGTGGTAGAGTAATAACAGCTGAAGAAGGACATGCATTAGGTGGATTTGGAAGTGGTGTATTGGAGGTTCTTGCGCATAATAATCTTCAAGTGCCTGTCAAGGTATTAGCTATTCCTGATAGATTCTTTGATCATGGAAAGAGAACAGATATGCTTAAGAGTATAGGTCTATCAGCAGAAGGAATAGCAGAAGCAGCTGAAATGTTAATCAAAGGCTGATTAGTGAAAATTAAGAAATTAAGTAGTAAATACTAAAGTTAAATGGTAAAAAATACAAAGCGAAAAGTATATAAATATCTTTTACGTGTTCTTTTAGTCAAATATTACATCTATCATGTAATATTTAATTGGTGAGATAATGGTTGTAAATAAAGCAAACATAAACTTTGACAAAGAGGATGCAAAGTCAATAGCAATAAATAATGCAGGTTATTGGGAGCTAGATGAAAAATCCTGTAATATACTTAGGCAACAAGAAAAGAAAAAAGAAATCAAAGCATTTATGAGACTTCATCAAAAACAAATAGCTGAAATAATGAGGTCTTGGTGATTTATTTTTTTGTTTAATATTTTAATTTTCAATTCCTTTCTTGTTTTTCATTTTTTACCTTCTGAATTAATTTACTCTAACGATAAATGTTGTTCTGTATAGTTCTTTTCCCTCTTTCATTGTCCATAGTTTTTTGCTTCTTATTATTTTTATTCCTAGCATACTTAATGCTTTAAAAGTAGATGCGGTCGAAGATACATATAGATCTATTCCTTTTTTGAGCGTTTCTTTTTTGATGTATATATCAGGTTGAACTTCCTGTAATCCATATATTATTTCATTAGTTTTTCTCTTTATTTTTGTTTCCATTTCTTTTTCTTCCTCATCAGTTTCAGCTCTCCAATTTTCTGGAGGCCTTATCTGAATAATAGCCTCATAATAACCTCTCACAGATTTGGTATGGACATCACATAATGTGTATCTAACGTCTAAAGGTATCTCTTTTGTTATTTTATTTTTTTCATCTCCTTCAAAAATTATATCTACTATAGCAATTTTTTTGTTTATATCAACATCTCTACATTTAACATCTGCACCGCTTACCCTTATCATATTTTCAATCTGCTCCAGTATCTCTTTCCAACTTGTAACCCATGTTTTAGGATTGTTTCTAGCGTTCATCTTGTCTTCATATTTACATATCTGAAGAAGTATTTTTGAAGGAATTTTCATTTTTTT
>JAVZRC010000003.1:0-88008 GCA_038880755.1 Candidatus Micrarchaeia archaeon | reverse complement strand
TAAATGTAATAAGAAGAAGTTCCTGAATAATTTCCATCAATTATACAATTCTTTATTGTTACATTGTTTCTTCCATTTAGATAAATGCCTTTTCCATTTCCATCTATTGTTTCTATTGTGTGTCCTTGGCAGTCAAGAGTAATGTTGTCTGCACCGATAGTGAGAGCAGTGCCTGAACAAGGAAGATCGCTTGTCATTGTATAGTTTTCAATTATGGTATCTCCACAATTGCAAGGGGTTGAACCGCCACAATTTGCTGCAAAAGAGATACTTAATAATACAAAGAACAAGATTAGAGAATTCAAACTTGCTAATTTCCCCATAAACTCACTCCTAATGGATTATAGTTAATTATGTGAAGTATATAATTAAATTTAAAAATATTTAACTTAACTCCATATCCAGGGAACTATATTCATTATGAGCGCAAATAGAACAATATAAGCTATTAAATCAACCACTTTTTTATCTTTTATAGAATCCTGAATAATTCTATGACCATCAAAAGCCTGAACTGGCAAAAGATTGATTACCCCCACAAAGAAATTCAATACTGTCAAAAGAGCAAAGATTAGATAAATTGATTTTATCCACCAGTACTCAGACTTTATTGTTGGTGAAACTAAAATGCCAATAGCACCCTTTTCATCTGTTTTTACATTAATTATTCCCTTATTTGTTTCTAATGTCACATTTGAATTGGGCATGAATGTTTTCTTAACGCTATTAAAATCACTAAGAGAATTGATTTGAATTCCGTTTATTGAATAAATCTCAGTCCCAACTGATAAATCTGTAACATTCTTGCTTACCCCTATTACGATAACATGGTTTGAATAAAAAGTGGGCAATGAAAATAACAGCAATATGGTAGGGATGAAGAAAATGATCGTTGCAACTATATTTGATGCAGCTCCTGCAGCTGCAACCCTTAGCTTTTCTTTTGAATGTCTCTTTGAAAGCTGGTTATCATCAATGTCAACAAATGCACCTACCGGTATAAAACCAAAAAGGAGAAGTCCCGATGATTTCAACCTGACTTTTGAACGGATTGCTTCTATACCGTGCGCTCCCTCATGTATAACAAGCAATAACAGAAGAGCGATTATACCTTCGAAAAGAGGTATTGTTATTCCTGGAATAATGAATGAAACTCCTGGAGAAGAATCAATTTTTGGTGTAATGCCTAAAAGAAATGATATAATCGAGTAGATCACGGATGCAGCCTTCGCAATCAGGCCTAATGCAACAAAACCAGCAAATCCAAAAATCAAAAGAACCGCAAAAGAAAGAATAGAAAGAATTGAAAATTGGCTTGAACTTGAATCAGGTATCTCAGTTTGAGGCAGATCTATCACAGACAAAGCAATTACAGTTATAAATTGGGAGATGAATAAAGAAAAAACAACTAGCGTTATCAAACCAATAATTATTGTATTCATTTTTACATGTCTGAAAAGTTTTGTACTTATAAGTCCAAACCCAAACACAAGACCAAAATCAGCTATTCCATCCATCCATTTTCCAAAAAATCTATTTGACCATCTAATAAAATCCAATCCTTCTTTGATTTTAAGCATTAAGAAACCACTCCAACCATCTGCTCCTGTTATCTTTCTTATTAAGATCCCTGTTGTCAATAGAATGGCTATTGACAGTATTCCTTTAAGGAAAGCGGAAATATCACTAGTCACTATAAGAAAGAATATGAGAAATGAGATTATTACAATTCCTGCTAATTTGCAGGATTCGTTTTTACAAATACTATCTAATTGCATAAATTATATTTTATAATTACATTTATAAAAACTACTTATAAATTTAGAATATATATTCCGGTGTTAAAATGGATTGCGAACTATGTGGAAGACCGAATGCGAAATTCATTGCAATTGTAGAAGGAGTGGAAATGAATATCTGTGACAAATGCACAAAGCATGGAAAAGTAATAAAGACACTGGTTGAAGAAGAGAAAAGGAAAAACAAGGAAATTGAAGAAAGAGCGGAAATTGAGCTTGAGGTAGTGGATAATTTTGCTGAGATAATAAGGAAAGAAAGAGAAAAAAGAGGTATGACATTGAAGCAGCTTGCAGCTGCAATTGCAGAAAAAGAATCATATCTAGACAGGATAGAAAGAGATGAAGTAATACCTAGCGAAAAGGTTGCAAGAAAGCTTGAGAAATTCTTTAACATAAAGTTACTTGAAGAAGTAGTGGTTTCAAAAGAAACTAAAGAAAAAACAATCGATGAGTCTTTAACTCTTGGAGATATAATAGAAATAAAAAAGAAGAAAAAATAATAGATTTCGAATTTAAAAGATGATTTTATGGGAGTAGACTTAGGAAGTGTTCTAATAAAAAGACCAGTTAAACTAGAAAATCTTGCTGGAAGAAGGATTGCTATTGATTCCTACAATATGATTTATCAGTTCCTTTCAACAATAAGGCAGAAAGACGGAACACCTTTAATGGACAGCAAAGGAAGAATAACAAGTCATCTATCGGGATTACTTTACAGAGTATCCAAACTTCTTGAAATGAATATACAGCCTGTATTCGTATTTGATGGAGAACCTCCGAAATTCAAAATGAAAACCATAGAAAAGAGACAGGAGATGAAAGCAGAGGCACAAAGGAAACTGGAGGAAGCGATAGCAAGGGGGGAGACTGAATTAAAAATTTATGCACAAGCAACAGTAAAGATGACTCCTGAAATTATTGAAGAATCAAAAAAGATGCTTGAATTGATGGGAGTTCCTGTAGTTATTGCACCTAGCGAAGGAGAGGCAGAAGCTGCTCGTTTAGTAACTGAAGGAATAGCATATGCTGTCGGATCCCAAGACTATGATTCAATACTTTTTGGCGCAAACAGACTTGTGAGAAATATAACATTAAGCGGAAGAAGAAAACTTCCTGGAAAGGGAGTTTGGATTGAAGTAGAACCTGAGATTATTGATGCAGAAGAATCTCTTTCTCAGATTGGAATAAAAAGAAAACAACTTATTTGGGCAGCTATAATGATGGGAACAGATTATTTTGAGGGTATCAAAGGCATAGGTCCAAAGAAAGGAATTTCAATCGCAAAAGAATCCAATTCACTTAAAGAATGTTTCGAAAAAGCAAAAGCAATTGATCTTTATGAAGCAAATAAATTAGATTTAGAAGAAATTGAAAGATTCTTTTTAGAACCCCCCAAGCCAAAGCGCGAACCTGTAATTAAATTTGGAGATCCAAAAAGGGAAGAAATAATCGATTTTCTTTGCGGAGAGCATGAATTCATGATAGAAAGAGTAGAAGGAGCACTTGACAGGATAATGAAAAAAGAGGAAGGAAAGAGTCAAACAAAGCTTGACAGCTGGTTTGAATGAAATAAGATCAGTTCTCATTTTAATTTCTTTGCAGAATAAAATTTCTTATACATCTTCATTATTTCTTCATGTCCTGGATTAAGGAAATTCTGCCTAATTCGTTTCCCTTCAAATTTTTGCTCTAACATTTTTAGTTTTTTAGGATTTAAACTCACTATTCTTCCAATGTCTCTTTTATCCTCGCTTGAAATTATAATCCCCAACACTTCTCTTCTCTTTTTTTTATTCATGTTTTTCACCAGATTAAATATAATCTCATTAATAGCTTAATTTCTTCGCTAAATCTACTAATAAATTGTAAATTTTTGAATTGTTGTCAACTAATGATGTTATTTGTGTTTCTGGTCTAAATTTATCGATTAATTTTGAAAAAGAATCTAATATATAATATTCTAAATTGTAATCTTTTTTTGCAATACCAAAGCAAGCAAAGCATGCTGCTTCTCGAACCTCTAAAGGTTTATTTTGATCCTCTATTAGTAACAACATCTGTTCAAGAACTTTACTACCACAAGCTGAAAATAACTCTATACTTCTATTTCTGAAATCTGTATCTTCTATAAATTTCGGGTGTGTAGTTAATATACGCACTATTTCATTGCTTTGTTCTTTACTTAAAAATTCTGCTGAATCTGTAAGGACAGATATTGCACCATTAACCACATCAAAATTTTCATTGGGATTTGAAATAATATTAATAAGTAAATTTCCAGAACTTTTTGTAAATTCTACGGCTTTTGCAATTAGTAGAATTGCTTGACTTCTATTCCTTTGAGAGTATTTTGGATTTTTAGCAATCTCGTTTAGTAAATGAATTAATATAATAGCTGCATCTCCAACCTTTTCCAAAGAAAGAAGAACGGAATGAATTATATCTTGGTTTTTTTCCCTTAACAGAACTTTTTGAAATACCTCAACCGCTCTATTTTTTTCTTCATATTCTAAATTAGAAACGATTTTTGAGATTAAAGGTGGTACTGTTATTCTTAAACATGTGTTTCTTATATTAATCTTATCTTCAATTTCTTTATCTTTCAATTTAGTTTCCATTTCTCTTCTTTTAATTCCAAGTGATTTAGCAGAAACATAAGTACATACTCCATCATCAAGCATTATTGCGTATAAGGTAGGTAAAGCTAGTCTTCCAGTCGACTTTATTCTATCATATGCCTCTTGCCTTATTACCGGATTCATATTAAATGCTTCAACTAATGAATGAACTACTCTATCATGAGCAGAACCGGAAAGATTTTCCTTTATTAAACCCTCGTACTTTGGATCAATGTTTATTGGATCAGATTTATTTAGATTATTTTGCATATTCTTATTATATTTATTCTCCATTTAATCTACACCCCCAAATTGATTTGTTTCTTTTATCTTCTTGCCTTCTTTGTTTACATCAGATATAAATTCAAACGTTAGTTGATTTAAACCCGAGTCGTTATCATGAACTGCACTATATGTTTCCTTATTTAACACTTTTAATATATTTAAGATATTCTTATCTGTTTTATGTAGAAAAATAGCTGTCATAAGATCAGCTAGAAAATGATTTATTTCATGAGGTTTTAACTTACTTATCCCTCCTTTTGACAATTCATGTTGCATTTTAACATAATTTTTTATAAAAAATGCAATATCTTCTGGTTCCCTTATCATATTAACATATGCTGCATTTCCAAGCAAATTAAGAAAATCATACCTTATTGATTGCATTTTATAGGAACTTAATTTATTTTCCATATCCAATATAAGATTAGATCTACTATAATTCATTTTAACTAAATCTATAATCAATAATCGATCTTTGCTTTTCTTTAAAAGAAAGTTCTTTAATTTAGCATCATTATGTGTATAACCATTGTAATGTAGCAAAGCAAGCAGTTCAGCTGACATTTTTATGTATCTCAATCTATCTTCATTTACAAGATTATTAAATTCGATAGCAGAAAGCGGGATAACATCTGATTCTAATTTTGTAAAAAGTAGACTGGATGAAGGACAATCAGATATTTTATTTATTAAACATCCTATTGGGAATAGTGTAATTCCATAAGAAATCGAATGAAGCGATATATAATTATTAAACTCTTTTTCGACTCTTTGATTCGTTCCAGACTTGAAAACATATTTGATTTTTTTGTTTTTTTTACAATCATTGCAAGAAACTTCTGCATATTGAACTATATTCATTGTTCTTGGGGCTAAAGAAATGTGTCCCTTAAATGTATGGTTTCCATCTAAAAATAATCTATAGTAGTCTTTTTTTATTATGAAAGAAGTATTTTCATCTTCTATTTTTATAAATTTTCCAACCGGCAATAGCATTATTTCTTCTTTCTTCGGCTGTCTAATATAGAAATGATATGATTCATGCCCTCTAGGCGCTATTTTTATCGAATATTCTTTTCTGTGCATAAATTTCTAACATATATGAAATATATAAACATTTCGTTTTAAGATTTAAATTTACCAGTCTTTAATTTTGAATTAAATAAGAAATAATTAGTTATTCATAAAATTTTGATATTTTTTTATCTATCATTTTTATCATCGATTTTATCTCTTCACTTAATCCATCTATAGTTTCTTTTTCTTCATTTGATAAAATATAATGCCAATGAAGGTTACATCTTGTAGGATATACCTTGCTCTCTATATTCTCATCACCTACAAAAATATCTGGAGCATTAGTGGCATCTAATTGACTACCATTCAAATCAAACGAATTGAATCCTGTCTTTGTAGCATATCTTGCAAGTTGGCAACCTGGAATGCTGCATACTGTCTTTGATTTTATAACCTCGTCCGCCATTGCCATCAAGCCACCCATTGGGCCGAATGGTTCTCCTTTCCAGTTTAAATCTAAACCTGAGACAAAGATATCTTTTCCGCCATTTATCAATATTTTTACAGTTGTTAAAATTTCATTTCCGAAAAATTGTGCCTCGTCAATAGCTATAACTTGCGTATCTAATTCAATGTATTTAAATATTTCAAATGCATTTTCTATTTTTATAGCGTTGTATGTCTTAAGACTCATCCTACTTTGGATTTGATCACTGCGAGAAAGACGATGTAAAAAAGCTTTTGTTTTAAGTCCCATATATTCTGACTGCCATATCTCTTCTATTAAAAGTGCTGTTTTCTTAGAACGCATAGGTCCTGTAAAAACTGTCAACTTACCTGCTCTTTTATGAATGTCATGCTCGTTCATTTGCTTAATTTTATGAATCTTCTCATCACTCATCTTCTATCACCATAAAAATGAACATAATGTTTTGCAATTATTAATCTTCTAATACTTATCAAAATGGCAAATAAAAATCAAAGTTCAAAAACATTTCCTTTGATAAATTCCAATGTTAATTCAGGAATAGAATCTAGATGCTCGTTGAATATTGAATTTATTTTATTTTCATTTTCCTTTATTTTCTCTTTATCCCATATTATATCAGCAATTGCTGCTGCAGGCTTATTTATAGGGTTGCCTATTTTTGATTGCAAATAAACGTTACACTCAATTGCACCAAGTTCACATATATCATTTGCAATTCTATTTGCAAGAACAGAATAGATCTTTCCTATGTGACTCACTGGATTCTTTCCTGCAACTGCCTCCATAGTCATTATTCTAGTTGGAGAGATTAAACCATTCGCTCTATTTCCTCTCCCTGCGCTTCCATCATCACCCATCTCGCAGCTCAATCCTGAAACAGTGAGATAAACGTTATTTCCCTTATCAGCAGTGTTCACATTTACTATTACCTCATAATCACTTCCTGCAATTCTTTCTGCTATTTTCTTGGCATTTTCCTTTAGTCTTTCTTTCTTTGAATTGTAATCGCTTAATGAAGAAACGTATTTAGAAACAAAGGCAGCTGCAATTGTTAGCTCGATGATATTCTCTTTTTTTGACTTAATCCTGCAACCCATAATTTTAATGTCTTCTCCCACTTCTGGATATTTTGATTTAAATGATTTAGAATTCAATTCCTTTTCAGTTTGGAGGACAGTTCTTTCTAAAACTGAAAGAGGAGCATAACCTACACAAATTGATGTGTCGTTACATCTTGGCATTTTTGGTTCCACTAAAGAAGTTAATGAACGTGAACCTTGCGAAATCTTTGATTCGATTGTAAAATCATATTCGCCAAGGTTTCTAGCCACCTTCTTTAGATATTGATGTGTTGCCTTTATTGCAATTTGAGTAACCGGAATTACTGTGTTTCCTATTTGAGAGGTGGCTCGACCACTTAATGTTATGTCGATTGGTTTTAAGAAATGGCCGCCACCAAATTCAACGTGTGTCGCCCCTCCAGTTATCATAGCTTTGTCTACATTGTGATGAATTATCTTTCCAAAATTGTTTAAATATTCAATGGAAAGTTGCCTACTTATTTCTTCTATTATCCCATCTGTTAGAGTGTCTGGATGGCCCAATCCTTTCCTTTCTACTATTTCATAATTCTTTAAATCTATAGGAATGGAATTAGAATAATTTATATGAATCATTAAATCACCGATAAATAATTAGAAGCCTAAAGAAGATTGGAATGCAATATAAAGTAAATATATTATTCCTGCAATAACAAATGGAACTAAATAATCTTGGTAAAGAGCACTTTTTCTCCATAACCAAAGAAGGAATTTATTGTGGGGTTTATTCCTACTTTCAATTAAATCTATCAATTCTTTGAAATACTCTCTTTCTCCAGGTGGCATTTTTGGTTCCTTTATTCTCTTTATCTCTTTTCCATCAACTGTCTCTACTTCTTCCTGCTTACCTATCTCTTTCTTTGCACTTTCATACCATGGTGGAAGAGAGGATTTCTTTCCTTTAGGCTTTTTAGCTGCGGTTAAGTATTTAATTGGATCTGCTGCAAATGGATCCAATACTTCTATGTAATCCTTCATTGTTATCTCTCTTTGTTTTCCTGTCTTCAAAGCCTCTATCCATGGAATAGCTGCTGCATCATCGCTGATTGCCTTAATGTCAGAAGAAGAATATCCCTCAGTTGCCCTTGCAAGTCTATCCCAATCAACATTTTTAGAAACAGGTCTTCCTTTTGCATAGTATTGAAACATTGCCTTTCTTGATGCATAATCTGGTTCTCCGACATAAATAAGCTTTGAAAATCTTCCAGCTCTTCTTAATGCAGGATCAACATCCCATGGCGCGTTTGTTGCCGCTACTACTAAAACATTTTCATTTCTTGCCTCAACTCCATCCATTTCGTAAAGCAATTGGTTAACTGCCATCCTCATGTATTGACCTGATTCCTTCATCTGTTCTCTTCTTCCACCTAAACCATCGATTTCATCTATGAATATTATGCATGGTGATGCCTTTCTTGCAGCTTCGAAAATATTTCTAATGTTCTTTTCAGTGTTACCGACATACATGTCTAATACATCGCTTAATTTCACATTAAGGAAGTTTGCACCAACCTCTCCTGCTGCCGCCTTCATGATAAACGTATTATGTACCACTATCCCTCCAAAACCAGCTATGAAATTATGATTGTCTTCCACTGTAAGATCATAAACGAAGCCGTCATAGTCGAATTCTCTTATCTTTACAACTTCGTCCCATAGCACAGAAGAATCAGAAAGTAATCTTAGTTCTTTAATTTCATTTGTTTCTCTCTTATCTGAAATTAATCTCGCAACAAGATTCCTGCTAAGATGCTTAGATGATTCATATGCTTTTCCATGTTTTGAGCTTGTATTATAGAACTGTTCTTTGTTCATTCCAAGCCCTTCTCTTGCTTTCATTAACAGATTGCTGATATTTGGTATTACATCAACGTTTGTATTTTCTTTAACTTGGTTAGAAGTCCACTTTCTTAATAGCTCTCTTTTTCTTTCGCTCTTGAAGCCTATTGTTTCTTCAAATAATTTTAGTTGATTATGGCCTGTCACATAGATTCTATAATAGGTATGATCGTATCCTCTAACTGATTTCTCTTTGATTCTTCCGATTATTCCGAATCTTAAAAGCAAATACGATATCTGATTTGCAAATACCTTACTTGCAGTTATGAATTCGATTTCTGGAACATCCTTACGAATGTTTGCTTCGCTTTCAAAAACAGCAGAAAGAAACTCTGCCACTATTTTATTTTTAGCCGTAATTATGCTTATTGGTACCTTTGTATTTCTAGAGCCTATAAGCTTGAATCCGTGAGTTTGCTCTAGATATTTTATTAGTCCTGTTGATGATATTTCTAACCTTAATACATTTTGAGATCTGTCCGGTTTTATGCGTGGCTTTATTCCAAAAACCTTAGAGGAGAGATGCTCTACTCTGTCAACTAGGTTTTTATCTGAATTGAAAAAGAATATTGTGCCTCCATTTGAAGAGCCTTCAGAAAGAAGATAACCGAATAATTCAGCAACATCCTGATCCACATAATTTATCTGATTGAATTCTTTTGCAGGCCTTCTATAAGCTTTATATCTCAATCTAACATTCGTTTGATTTGAAACGCTATCCAAACCTGAATTCTGTATTCTGAATATAGAAATTGGAAGGAACATGTCTTGAGATTCATTTGCAATCAAAGGAACAGGCTGCACGGTTAATTCCCTTGGGGTTGCAATGTAGGAACCAACAGAGAGATCTTTTGCTTTTATCTTTACTACTCCATTGTCAACAGAGAAGAAAGGATGTTCTGGGGTTACAGATATCTTTCTGCCAGAGCGAGTTATTATCTCATACATCTTTCCTTTATATCTCTGCTTGTATGCAAATAACACGTTTTTCTCTTCGATCTTTAGAGTGGTTGGATTTAAGGATAATACCTTAACTGAAGGATTTTCTACTATTTCTTCCTCTCCTACCTTTATTTCTTTCCCATTCCCTTTTGCAATGTTATAAACTTCTTCAATTGAGAGAATCTGGCCGTTTGATAACTGAATTGGTGTGTCTGGAGAAACACACTTACCACATCCGGGCGGTCCATAGAAAAGAACTCCACCTCCACCAAACTTCCCGTATTTCCTTGCAAGCTCAGGATCTTTCAGTGGATAAACTATGTACTCTCTGATTAGTTCTTTTACCTGGTCCATTCCCACTACGTCTTTGAAAGTCACTTTTGGCTTTGCCATGAATTTGACAGCTGAAACGCCTTCGCCACTGGATGCTTCTTTCTCTGATTTCTTTTTCTGTGCTGCTGCAAGGTGCTCTTGTGCCTCTGTGAAATTAGGATTTATCTCTAATGCCTTCTGATAATCTGCAATTGCTTCATCATATTTCTCAAGAAATTCATAGGCCAATCCTCTTGCATTATATGCCTCTACAAAATTAGGATCAAGCTCTATAACCTTAGTGAAGTTCTCTACTCCGCTTTCATAGTCCTGCATGGATGCGTATGCCAATCCCCTGTTATAATATGCTTTTAAGTACTCTGGGTTTAAGCTTATAGCCTTATTATAATCTGCTATCGCCTTTTCAAAATCTTGTTTCCTATAATATGCATCTCCCCTGTTGTTATATATCATTGGATTATCTGGATCAATCTCTATAGCTTTAGTGTAATCTTCTATTGCCTTGTCATAATTCTTTTTATTATAATAACATAAAGCCCTGTTAAAATAGCACTCTAAAAATCTAGGATTAAGAATTATAGCCATGTTGTAATTTTCTATAGCTCTATCATAATCTCCTTGTTCGTAGTAATAGTTTCCTTTTTCATAATATGCATCTGCATCAAGAACTTCCTTCTTAGTATCTTCCTCAACCATGATTGAATATATAAGAGAAAACTATATAAATTTAGATTAACAATCAGATTTGATGTACAATAAATTATAGGTGAATGTATGGGTATAATTGATCTGCTTAAGGGATTTGTGATTGGAATACTTGTACTTATTCTAATGGCTGCATTGCCATCCTATATAATAATGAATGCAATTCAATCCAATCTTCTTGATCAAAAGTATTATGAGACTCAATTTGAAAAGACAGGAATGTACATAAAAATACAAAATGGATTGCTGAATATGATATCTTCACAGATTCCAGCAAATCAACTTACTACATATGGAATAACTGAAACAGATCTAAAGAATGCAATGTCAAAATCTATAACTAAAGAATGGGTGAAGGGGGAAGTGGATAGGAATATAAGGAATTTAATGTGGTATCTTAATGATGAAACAAAAGGCGTCAACCTTTCAATATCTCTAAAGCCTAAAATAGCGGAAGGGATTGTTAACTTGATTGTAGATAAGATAGGATTATCTAAATCAGCTGCAACCAGCTTAGCAAATGAACTGGATGTAGTAAAGTCTATACCCGATCCGCTCGATGTTGAACAGTTTGCACCTGGAACAAAACAAGCGCTTTCTGATCTAAAAAGTAATGTACTGATGTTTAAGAGCATGGTTTCTCAGTTATTCATTGGAATTTTAGCAATAGTAGCGATTATATTCATACTTACTCTTAATTTGAAAGATTTTGCAAAAACTCTTGGATGGCCTTTACTGATAACTGGGATATTAATATCAGCAGGATCATTCTTCTTGCCGAATGTTGTGAAAGATACAGTATCCGGAACAGGAGTGACATCTTCTCAACAGCTGATAACAATGACAAACATAATTGACTTTCTATCTCCGATATTTGGAAGCATATTGACACAAGGATTAATGATAGTTGGAGCAGGAATAATCTTAATTGCATTCAGTTTTATCTATCCAATGATAGAAAACAAAGAGAAAAAGTAAATATTATGATAAAAGAGCTAACAGTCAAAAATCCAAAAACAGAAAAATCAGATTACCTTAAGCTCCTTTGATCTGCTTGCAATTTCTTCTTTTATTCTTTTTATGAACTCCTCTGCTTGCAAGGATGAAACCTCTCCAGTTCTTTTTCTTACGGACAAAGTACCTGCAGCCATTTCTCTCTTTCCTACTGTAATAATATAAGGAATCTTTCTTAATTGTGCATCTCTTATTCTTGCCTCAAGTTTTTCATTTCTTGCATCCACTTCAGATCTTATTCCCATATCTCGCATTCTTTTATCAAGTTCTTTGCAGTATTCAACTTGATCATCAGTCAAAGGAAGAAGAATTACCTGAACTGGGGAAAGCCATGTTGGAAACTTCCCAGCATAGTGCTCAATCAATATTCCAATGAATCTTTCCATACTCCCTAATATTGCTCTGTGAACCATTATGACTGGCTTTCTAGTTCCGTCCTTATCCACATATGTTGCATTGAATCTCAATGGCATCTGAAAATCCAGCTGTATTGTTGCACACTGCCATGGCCTATTCAATGCATCTGATATATCAACATCAATCTTAGGACCGTAAAACGCTCCATCTCCAGGATTGATTATATAATTGATTCCATTCCTTTTTAATGCGTTTGCTAATGCCTCTTCTGCTTTCTCCCAAAGCTTAGGATCTCCCATTGCACCTTCAGGCTTTGTTGAAAGCTTCATTCTGTATTTGAATCCGAAAAGATCTCCATAGATATATTTTATAAAAGCAAGAAGATCAGAAATCTCATCTTCTAGTTGTTCTGGAGTTACAAATATGTGCGCGTCATCCTGCGCAAATTTTGTTACTCTTGTCAATCCTCCAAGCACACCGCCAAGTTCGTTTCTATGCAGCTGTCCGAAATCTGCTATTCTATACGGTAAATCCTTATAGCTGTGCGATGTAGAATTGTAGATTAAAAGATGGGAAGGACAGTTCATTGCCTTCAATGCATACTCTTCTCCATTTATCTCGAATGAAAACATGTTTTGCCTATAGTGTTGCCAATGTCCTGATGTCTCCCAAAGAACTTTCTTGAAAACTTGTGGTGTTATAACTTCATTGTAGTTTCTTTTCAAGTATTCTTCTCTTAAAAATTTCTGCAATTCATTGTAGATAACAACTCCTCCTTTCAAAAAGAATGGGCTTCCTGCCAATGCATAATCATGAGTCATGAAAATGCCTAGCTCTCTTCCTAATTTTCTATGATCTCTTTTTTCTGCCTCTTCCAAAAATCTTACATATTCATCAAGCATCTTTTGCTCTGGGTATGCAACTGCATACAGTCTTTGAAGCATCTTGTTTTTTGAATCTCCTCTCCAGTAAGCACCTGCATTCTTCATTATCTTAAATGCCCTTATCTTACCGGTGGAAGGAAGATGAGGCCCTCTGCATAAATCAACAAAATCACTGTCAGTATAATAAACAGAAACTGTCTGTTCACCAAGTTGTTCCAACTCTTCTATCATCTCTAGCTTGTATTTCTCTTTTCTTTCAGCAAATATTTTCTTTGCTTCTGCTATTGGAATCTCTTTCCTTTGAAATGGCTCGTTTTTCTCAACTATTCTTTTGAACTCCTCTTCAATAAGCTTGAAGTCTTCAGGAGTAAATGTGTGATCCAAATCAAAATCATAGTAGAATCCTTCTTCTATTGCAGGACCTATTGCGAGCTTTGCATCTGGAAACAATCTCTTAACCGCTTTTGCCATTACATGGCTTGCGCTATGCCAAAATACTTCTTTTCCTTCCTTATCTTTGAATGTAAGAATTTTGAATTCACAGTCTTCTGTCAAAGGATATGAAAGATCAACAATCCTTCCGTTGACTACGCAAGCAACTGCATCGCTAGCTAATTTTTTGCCTATTTTATTTGCCAAATCAAACCCTGTTTCTCCGCTCTTAAACTCTAAAGAAGAGCCGTCTGGTAATTTTGCCTTCATGATTCTCACTTTGAATAAATAGAATAAATAGATATACAACATAAAATATTTAAAACCAACAACATAAAACTCATTCATGAAGAACATAGAAATTGCAGCCATATTTTATGCAATGGCTGACATACTTGAATTACAAGATGTTAAATGGAAGCCGATTGCATATAGAAAGGCTGCAAGGGCGATAGAAACTCTTTCTGAACCTATAGAAGAGGTGTACAAAAAAGGAGGAATAAAAGCTTTGATGGAGATTCCGGGTGTTGGCGAGGCAATAGCAAAGAAGACAGAGGAATTCATACTTACAGGGAAAGTTAAGGAATATGAAAGATTAAGGAAAAAAATACCGAAAGGACTAAGAGAAATAATGGATCTCCAAGGGTTGGGCCCAAAAAAGGCAATAAGGTTGTACAAGGAACTCAAAATAAATTCCATAGAGGAGCTGGAAGCTGCAGCAAAAGAGGGTAGAATTGCAAAATTAGAAGGATTTGGAGAAAAAACAGAAGAAAACATAATCAAGGCAATAGAGATCGCAAAGAAAGGAAAGGAAAGGTTGCCGCTTGGGGTTGCACTTCCAATAGCCAGAGAGATCGTAGAAGAATTGAAGACTACAAAAGGAGTTAAAAGAATAGAGATTGGTGGCTCCTTAAGAAGAAGAGTGGAAACAATAGGTGATATAGACATACTGGCTGAAGTTGCTGAAGGAAAAGATATAATGGATAGATTTGTTTCTCTCCCTAATGTTGTAGAGGTTCTAGCTAAGGGAGAAAAGAAATCAATGATTGTCATAGAAAAAGGAGATTATAGGATTCAGGTGGATCTAAGGATAATTGAGTCAAAATCTTTTGGCGCAGCCTTGCAGTATTTTACTGGCAATAAAGAGCATAATATTGAATTGAGAAAGATTGCAATTTCAAAAGGATGGAAATTAAACGAATACGGGATATTTAAAGGAGAGAAGCAAATTGCTGGAGAAAATGAAGAAGAGATTTATGAAAAGCTTGGAATGAAATGGATACCACCTGAGCTTCGTGAAAACAAAGGAGAGATAAAGGCTGCAATAGATAACAAATTACCAAATCTTATAGATGTTAAAGACATAAAAGGAGACCTTCATGTTCATACTAATTGGTCAGAAGGAACTGGAACAATAGAGGAAATGGTAATAGCTGCAAAGAAAAAAGGATATGAATATATTGGAATTGCGGATCATTCAAAATCAGAAAGAATTGCTAATGGGATGGATGAAAAAAGAATCGAAGAGCAGATCGAGACTATAAAAGAAATCAGAAAGAAAATAAAAGGAATACAAATTCTGCATAGCAGCGAAGTAAGCATACTTCCAGATGGAAGCTTGGATTATTCTGATGATATATTAAAGAGATTGGATTATGTCGTAGCTTCAGTCCACTCCAGATTCAAATCACCAAAATCAGAAATGACAAACCGTATTCTTAATGCATTAGAAAACAAATATGTAAAGATACTTGGACACCCAACAGGAAGACTCATAAATGAAAGAATGCCTTATGAAGTTGACATGGATCAGATTATGGAAGTATGTAAAGAGAGAAGCATTGCAATGGAAGTAAACAGCTTCCCCCTGAGATTGGACTTGAATGACATATATGTAAGAAAGGCAAAGGAGATTGGGATCAAATTATGTATAAACACTGACGCGCATGCGGTTGACCATCTTAATTATATAGAATACGGAGTTGGAGTGGCAAGAAGAGGATGGTGTGAAAAGAATGATGTTTTAAATGCAATGGATTTCAAGAAACTAATAGAATGGTTTTCTAAAAGATAATACTTATGGAGCTTATTGAGAGTGATCTTATGAAGAGAAATGAAGTGAAAATTAAAATGGATAAAAAAATGAAAATTATTTTCTACTTTGCAATAGCTATGATTGCAATAGCTGCTTTACTTTACGTTGCGGATAAAGTGGTGAAAGAAAATTCTGATGGTTCTAATTATAAACAGAATTATTGTACGCCAGAGTCAAGAAAAGCAGAGGTTTGCATTGCTTTATACGAACCAGTATGTGGATGGTTTAATGAATCAATAAAATGTGTGAGATATCCCTGCGCAGCAACATATTCTAATAAATGTTTCGCATGCCAAGATCCTAAAGTTGAATATTGGACAGAAGGAGAATGCCCAAAATAAGTTAATGAAAATGACTTATTTAGTTATTCTTATCTATAAAAATACGAATATAAAATAAAAGCGCCTGGGCCGGGATTCGAACCCGGGTCGGCGGCGTGACAGGCCGCAATGCTAGACCACTGTGCACCATGTGCGCAGAACTTGCGCAGCAAGGTTCTACACCACCCAAGCGCATTTTTAAGTCCCACCGGCCGGATTTGAACCAGCAACCCTCTCGTTTCTACAAAACGACTGCCAGAGGATCTGACAGGCTGGACTACAGCGAGATGCTCTGCCAGATTGAGCTACGGTGGGATGATGCCCAACCTATAAACATAAATTGTAATATCTATATTGTAAGTAAAGATATTAAATTATTGCTCTAACCACGATAGTTATCTCTAGATGTTTTATTATATTATCTACTTTAAATTTTTAATCCTTTATATTCAATTTAGATTATGGTAAAGAAAAGAAATGAGAAGAAAAAAACAGCTAAACAGCTAGAAAGCAAGAAAAGGAATGAGGAAATAAATAGAAATATAAGGGATATAAACAATAGAAATAGAGGCATAATTGCAGTGCTAATCATATTAGTGTTTATTGCATTTGTATCTTTGATTATATTATTAAGAGAGAATCAAGAAAGCTATATTAATACTGAAAATAAAACAAATATTTCAATAATCATAAAGCAGAATACAGGGAAAACAACTACGGAATGTCTAGCTGGGTATGGAATTAATGAGTCGGTTATTTACATATATGGAAAGGATTGTGTTTATTCACAGAAGAACACCCCTTGGGTAACTAAAATGAAAACAGAATATGATATAAGAATGATAAACACAGAAGACACGGAACAGCTGATTAAATTCATGAATTGCATGAACTCGTTTGAATTGGAAGGCACTCCTACATATATATGTCTGAAAAATTCTCAGATACATATTGGAAGTTTTAATTCAGAATCTGAATTGAACTTATTCCTATCGCAATGCAGATAAAACTATATAGACAGCTATATAGAAAGGTGGTTAAATGAAATCAAGAAGACAGAATAAATCAAGGATAAGACAGGTATTACATTCAGTAAAAGAAAAAGTAAGAGAAAGGATAAGCTTTCCATACTTATTATTTTTTGCAATATTTGCATTAATTTTTGCCTTATTCGTTCTTGTAATCAAGATTCCGTTTGGAGACGAAGGACCTTCAGCTATTATCGACAACAGGGCTATTCGCTTCCTTAACCTTTACTATGGCATGGTAAATATCACTATAAACAATAAAACCCTTGAAAATGGAGTATGGAAACTGAATATCAATGGCTATTCAACAGATGGAATAGTGAACATTGATTTATGGATGAATGCAAATGATTTTACAATCAACAAAGTAAGCCAAAATCTAGTTATACCATCAGAACCTTCCACCATTAGAAAAACTGGAAAAGAAATTGGATGCAGCGTTGGAGACAAAAAGACGGTTGATGTTTATATTGATCCGTATGATCCATGGTCAATAAAATATGATAGCGAAATTAAAAAATTCATTGAAACATTCAATCAAAACATACGACTAAACTACAGGATTCTTTCAACATACACCTACAAGGATATCTCAGAAAATCCGAATTCCTCTGCATATACTGCGCTTTTATATTACGAATGCGCAAAAGACAAGGACTATTTCAATGAATTCAAATCCTGCGTAATAAACAGATACAGTGAAAAGAAAGAATTTCTTTCTGAAGATGAACTTTTAATGTGCATTCAACAGAACGGAGGAGACATAGATGTTATAAAGAAATGTGTAAATGATGACTATCCAAAAGGAGAATTAAGAACTGATGAAAGATTTGCAGAAACATTCATTGGCAAACCAACAACTCCAATGGTTGTCGTAGACTGCATGTATATAGTTTATCCAGCATACATAAAAAATGCTTATTGCTACTTATATCCAAAACTGGAACAATGCAAAGAAGAATAAAAATAGGAAGCCCTTTAGTTTTTATTATTTTGTATTATTTTGATCTATGATTTTTATTATTTTTTAACATGAACAAAAAGATGATTTAAATCATAAGGGGAAAGCTCGATTTCCTGTAAAATCGTAAAACCATAGTCTTTAAGTTCTTTTAAGGATTCTTTATACACTTCTTTTGATGTCTTTGTGACATCGATTGATTGAGACTTTATGCATATGAATCCTTCTCCGCCTTCCTTCAGAAACATGTCAGAGTTAAGCTTGAATATTCTTATCTGATCTGGCTGTGCAACATCCTGGTATATGAAATCTACCTTACCTTCAATATACTTCTTATACTCTTGAGGCTTTCGCGCATCACCCAATATAGGAATCATATTATCTCTTACTTCGCAGACTGAGATAAGATCTCTCAAAGGCCTCTCTGAGAACTCAACACAGTAAAGAATACCGTTCTTTCCTATGATATCTGAAATATGAGAACAGGTTGTTCCACTTGCAGCTCCGAGATAAAGCACAGAATCTCCTTTCTTTATACCGCTCGATTTAAGACCTTTTTTTATTGCCCCTGCAAGCTTTGATCTGAATGGATCCCATAATCTATATTCTTTATCTTCTACATCTATTAATCGTTCACCGTAGACCGTATTTCCAGGGTAGGCATTAAGAGTAGCTAACTTGTCGTCTATTTTGAATATGCCTGGAAATATCTGAAGCAGATCATGTTGGGATCTTTTTTCTTTTTTATTCATAAGAATAGTTTAATCAATAATTTTAAAAATGTTGATTTAATATTCTGAAAAATCATGAAAGAAAAAAAAGCAAGCGATAATTTTAGATGAATATATAATGGAAATTAGTGTATAATGAAAATTAGTGCTCAGCCCCTGATCCAAGCTTGTTCAGCTTGCTCTAATTCTTCTTTTGTAAATTTCTTTTTCTTGAAAATCCCTTCAACTGCTACTGACTTAAAGGTCCTTATGCCTCGTTCTAAGGTCCCTATGCTTCTTTGAAAAACAGTCTGACTTGACTTCTGAATCTGAATACCTGTCTGTACCTCTGCCATTTTATCTGCCTCATATATGTATATTCGGAAATATTTAAATAGTTATCTTATTCTGCAGAATTAAAGTGAATGACTTTTTTAGCGCCCCCGGAGGGATTTGAACCCTCGACCTACTGCTTAGGAGGTTCGACCAGACAAAACAAAAAGTTAAGTCTGACAGTCGCTCTATCCAAGCTGAGCTACAGGGGCATCAAATAATAATATATAAAAAAAGAATTAAAAACAACTCCCTTACTAATGGAATACGTTTTAGAACCAATTCCATGGAAGTAATTTTTTCCATTTATTTTTCTTTTTAATTTCTTCTACCCTCTTTTGATCTTCTTCCGATGCTTTTTGGAATTGAATTTTATTTTCTATAGTATCTAATCTAGCTTTAGATTGCTGCTCAAGAGACTTTACTCTTTCATCCAAACTACTCTGCATTGTAGATATCTCTTCTAGTTTTGAAATAATCTTAAGATTCTGTCTATCAATGGAAGACAATGTGGAATTGACAGAACGAACCATGTTTTCAGTAACATTCTTAGTTCCTAAAACATACCCAAACATAAAAGAGAACACGATTGCAGTTGAACCTATCTTAAGTGACTTTCCTGGGTTATTTTTTATATAATCAACTGTATTTTTGTATCCTTCTTCAACTAGCAATCTAAATCTTAAAAAATTATTTTTGATTCCTACTTTAGATGATTCATTTCTAATGTTTAATTTATTTGATTGTATATAATCTTGATTCTGCATGAAAAATAAACGCTTGATTAATATATAAATATTTGTTTTTGCTGGCTTTGTAGAAATCCTATGATGAGAAAATAGATTTCTTCGTCATTAGAATATATCGATTGTAGACAAGTGCCTTAAGCTTTATTTCCTTCTTCTTTACTTAGGTGATTCTGCTCTGCAGATCTCAATAAGATTTTTTGCTAAATCATACTCTATCATTTCTTTTTCTGTTTCTTCCAATAGTTTTCAATTGCATTCTTTAATGCCTGCTGTGCAAGAACGGAACAATGCATTTTAACAGCTGGGAGACCGCCCAGTTCTTCTGCAACTTCTTTGTTTGTTATCTTAAGCGCTTCCTCCAGTGTTTTCCCTTTCGCCAAATCCGTCACCATACTACTAGTGGCTATAGCTGCAGCGCATCCCAGTGTCTTAAATTTTATGTCTTTTATCCTATTATCCTTGATCTTTAGATAAAGATACATAACATCTCCGCAGACTGCGTTGCCTGCCTCTCCAATTGCATCTGCGTCCTTTATCTCGCCCATATTATGTGGATTCATAAAATGTTCCATTACTTTTTGAGTATAAAGAGATGAATTTGTAATTTCCTGTCTTTTGATCTTTTCAACTCTTTTGCTCTTTTTTGTACTCTTATTCTTTACCATATTATCACCATTTTAGATTTTATATCAGTAAGTAGTTACCCCCTCTATTCTTGGTGTAATCTTTCTTATCTGATTAACAATCTTAGGAATTACTTCTATTACCTTGTCTATTTCTTCTTCCTTTGTTTTGTATCCTAATGTTAATCTAAGAGAACCATGCGCCTTAACCGGATCGGGATCTAATGCAAGCAATACGTGAGAAGGAGAAAGATCATGCGATGAACATGCAGATCCTGTTGAAGCTGAAATTCCTAAAGAATCAAGCATTAGAAGTAATGCCTCTCCTTCTACGCCAACAAAACCAAAATTTACATTGTTTGGAAGTCTATTCTTAGGGTGTCCATTCAATCTTGATCCTGGAACTTGTGAAAGAATTGATTTGATCAGTTTGTCTCTAAGCCTTGACAATCTTTTGCTTTCCTTTTCCATTTCATTTGATGAGATTTCAGCTGCTTTTGCAAAACCAACTATTCCTGGGATATTTTCTGTTCCTGCTCTTTTATTGAATTCATGCGGCCCGCCGTTAAGTAGAGGTTTCAATTTCAAATCTTTTCTTACATACAGTGCTCCTACTCCTTTTGGACCGCCTATTTTATGCGATGAAACTGATAAAAGAGAGATATTCATTTTCTTTACATCAAGTGGAATGTGGCAAAAACTCTGAACTGCATCTACATGAAAAGGGATATTATACTTCCTTGCCACCTTACCTATCTTTTCTATTGGTTGTATGGTTCCTATTTCATTATTTGCATGCATTATAGAAATTAATATTGTCTTATCAGTTATTGCATTTTCAACATCTTTAGGATCCACTTCTCCGAATTTATTAACAGGAATAAAAGTAACTTTAAAGCCTTCTTTTTCTAACTCCTTTACCGTGTTTAGTACAGCATGATGTTCAATTGAAGATGTTATTATATGATTTCCTTTGTCCTTGTTTGCATAAGCAATTCCTTTTATTGCTAGATTATCAGATTCCGTTCCTCCTGAAGTAAATACTATCTCTTCCGGTGAGGCATTTATTATATTTGCAATCTTCTCTCTTGCTCTTTTTAATGCGTCTGCAGCAATTCTTCCATCCATATGAAGAGAAGAAGCATTACCAAAATTCTTATTAAAATACGGCAACATTTCTTGAATAACTTCATCTCTTACTGGGGTAGTAGCCGCATAGTCAAGATATATTCTCTTCATTTGACCCACCGTCTTTATGATTTTATGAAACAACCTTTGCACTCTCCATTAGGTATTTCTGATATTATTCTATGGCTTTTGCAGAAATAACCCGATTTCCTGAAATCGTTGCAAAGTTTACAAACATTCTCGCTGAATGACCTATTTAAATCATAGTTTTTTTGAATGTAATCTGTAATAATTTTTTCTAATTTCTTCTTATGCAATCCTCTTTTCTTTTTCAAATATAATGAAACTGCAGCTTCTGAAATTCCAATCATTTTTGAAACCTCTCTTTGAGAGTAATTTTTTGAAATAAGGAACTTCACAGTTTCCTTTCTTATTGTAGGAAGAAGTTCAGTAACCATGAATTCGCAAGGTATCATAAATAACTTTACACTGTTAAGTTTTTAAACCTTTTAACACTGTAATAATACAATCCATAAAGGATTTAAAATGAACACATCATAATTAAAACATGGAAAAGAATAATAAAAAGGGAAAATTAGAAATTGGATTAATCCAGGTATTTTATGGCAATGGAAGAGGAAAAACAAGCGCGGCAATTGGAACCGCAATCAGAGCGGCTGGGCACGGATTAAGAGTTGCAGTAGTTCAATTTCTTAAAGATGGAGGAATAAGCGGGGAATTCAACTATCTTAAAAAACACAAGATAAAAATATTTGAATTAGGACCTTCTGCTGGAAAAGAATATGATAAACTTGTAAGAGATGGAAAAGCAAAAATTACTAAGGCTTATTTTGATTATGATAAGGATATAATTGAAAATTCTAAGAAAGGATTGAAGCTAAGCGAAAAACTTCTTTCTTCAGGAAAATATGATTTAGTTGTTTTAGATGAGATAAATACCGCAGCTGCATTCGGACATTTTACATACGATGAAATAATTGATATTTTAAAGAAAAAAAATAAACATACAGAAGTTATTCTAACTGGATTTAAACCTCCTCAAAAAATAATAGAAATCGCTGATTTAGTTAGCGAAGTTAAAAAAATAAAGCATCCATTTGATAGAGGAATTCTTGCAAGATGGGGGGTTGATTACTAATCCTCATTAAAAAACCACAAAATACTTGAAGTGTTATCTTCCAATGATTACATTTTTAGATTCTTTGATATTCTTACCAAAACTGAGACTGCTTCCTCAAAAGAGGATATGGCATCAATAAATAAAACAGTGGAATATGTACCGATTTTTTCATCTGAAAGCAGTTTGATTCTTAATTTATGCGAAGAAGATATAAGCTTGTCTACATTTTTTCTCATCTTAATTATCTTTGATAGTTTTGACGAATTAATTGAATTGAAATTGAATTCAATAAAATCATAAATTTCATCAAGAGCGAACTTTATTTTTAATATGTCCCTGATGGAATCTTTTGAAAACTCTAAATTGTTTTCATTTAGCTTTTGCGTTATATACGCATAATCATGTGCAGTATCTGCCAATCTTTCAATTTCATTGGAAATTTTTGAAAGAAGAACGATCTGCGAAGATTGCCTTTCTGTAAGATTTCTTTGAGAAAGCTCAACAAGCGCACTGGTTATCTTAGAATCCAAATAGTCGCTTAAAGATTCGTACTTCTCTATTGTTTGCAACTTTGAAATGTCCTTATTTGCTATCATATCTGTTGCTATTGTAAACATCTCTTTAGAGATTTGCAGATGATTGACGAGTTCCAACTTTATCTTTTCTATTGCGAGATCTGTATCTCTAGGTATTCTTTTTATATGCTTAGGTGTGAAAAGAATCTGCTTTTCTGTAGTGGGGGTCAACTTCTCTATTAATTTTATGAAAACAGGCAATGAAAATAAGAATACGACAGCCATTATTACATTGAATATTGTATGTGCATTTGCAACAGCTGAGCCTTCATTCAAACTTATAGAATTTACAAAATAAGTGAAGTCAGTAAGAAATGGATAGATAAGAATGACACCTACAGTGCTGAAAAGAAAATGTGCATATGCAGTCCTCTTTGCATATATGTCCATATTTTTTGAAATGAATAAAACTGTAGATGTTGTTCCTATGTTACTTCCTAATACTAATGGAATTGAAATAGATACAGGAATTAAACCTTCCATTGTAAGCAAAACTGCAAGTGCAGTGACTATTGAGCTGGATTGAAGTATTAGGGTTAAAACAATACCCGCAATAATAGAATACAATGGATTGTCTAAAGAAACAAGCAAGTCCTTTAATTCTTGGCTCTCTTTAAATGGCGCTGTTGCTTCTGAGATTATAGAAAGTGCAAAAAACACAAGACCAAAAAGGAAGATTGACTTTCCTAGAAGGTTGTATCTCTGGAACAAACTTAACAGGAATCCCAATAATATAAAAATAGGTGCAAATCCCATAAACCTAAATGCCACAAGTTGTGCTGTAACTGTTGTTCCTATATGCGCACCTGCTATAACACCAAGACTCTGTTCAAACGATATTAAACCTGCATTCACGAGAGAAACTAAGATAGAAGTAGTTGCAGTGCTTGATTGAATAACTGCAGTTACTATCAAACCAGTACCTAATGCTTTTAGAGGTTTGTCTGTAAATCTTTGAAGTATTTCTTTAAGTCTTTCTTTTGAAACTCTCAGGAGCTGATCACTAAGCTGTTCAATGCTATAGATGAATATTGCAACTCCTGCAAGAATAAATATCAATTCAAATAGCATGAAGTTATATTGACAAAAAGAAATTTAAAGATATAATAATATCTAATTGATTTATTTTATCAGACCGCCAATCATTCGTCACTGCCCCAGCAAGCTAGGACTCAGATTCATCCATTGTCATCATCTAATATAAATAAATCAGAAAACAATTTTAAATTGCTCGGATTAAAGATGAATAGATAGACATGAAACCAAATACAGCAAAAATAGTACTAGGAATTGAAAGTACCGCACATACACTAGGAATAGGTATAGTAAAAAATGGAAGAATAATTGCAAACGAAAAAAGTATGCTTTTTGAGTATGGAATCCACCCAAGAAAGACAGCAGACCATCATGCAGATGCATTCCAAGAAGTAATGGAAGCAGCTCTTAAAAAAGCTGGAATTAAATTAAAAGATATTGATTTGATAGCATTTTCTCAAGGACCTGGAATCGGGCCTTGTCTAAGAATATCCTCAATAGCAGCAAGAACATTTGCAATTTCATTCAATAAACCAGTTGTAGGTGTTAACCACTGTGTTGCACATATAGAAATCTCTAAGCATTTCACCGGATTTAAAGATCCTTTAGTTCTTTATGTAAGCGGCGGAAATACGCAGATACTTATTAAGAAGGAAAATAGATATCATGTTCTCGGAGAAACACTTGATGTTGGAATTGGAAACATGCTGGATACATTTGCAAGATCTGCGGGATTAAAAAATGCAAAAGATGTGGAAGAAAAAGCCCTGAATGGAAAGAAATATATACCAATGCCATACTCTGTGAAAGGAATGGATGCTTCCTTCAGCGGGATATTGACACATTCAGAAAAACTAATAGGAAAAGAGAAAATAGAAGACATATGTTATTCATTGCAGGAAACATCATATGCAGCATTATGCGAGATAACGGAAAGAGCACTTGCATTGACTGAGAAAAAAGAAATAACGATCTGCGGAGGAGTTGCGCAAAATAAAAGATTGCAAAAAATGCTCTCAGATATGGCGGAAGAATGGAACTGTAAATTCGGAGTAGCGCCAAATGAATTCAATGCAGATAATGGTGGAATGATTGCATATGTTGGATATCTAATATCAAAACTAGATGAAAAAAATCAAAGAAAATATCTTCTCTCTCCCAACAAAATACTTCCAAAGCCTAAGTTTAGAACCGATGAATTTTTAATAAAATGGCAATAGCTTGCAAGTTTTAGAAAAAATCGCATTAAAGTTTATATACATTTGTCTACTAATTAATTATACACGACCAATTCAAATTAAAATTCAAATTAAAATTGAAGAAATAATATAGGTGGAAATAATGGTAGATAAAAAAGTAAAAGAAAAAATAATCAATGATATAGACTTAGAAAAAAACATAGTTAAGCTAGTGATTGATCTCGCAATGGAATTCGGACAGGAAAAAAAAGGTTCATTCTTCATAATCACTAATAGAAATCTTAAACCGTACTATTCATGGTTATACACTGATATATTGGAAAAAACAAAAGTCAAAATAAATAATCAGAGAATTCTTCCAGTTATAAGGAAGCTTGCTGAACTTGATGGTGCAATAATAATCGATGAAGACGGATATCTTATTGCATATGGCGCTCAGATTAAAAAGACAAAACATTACAAAGGACACGGCACAAGACATAGCGCTGCGCTTGGAATATCTGAAGTGCCAGGAACTCTTTCTATAATCTCAAGTGAAGAGGATGGTGCTGTAAGAATTATGAAGAATGGAAAGACGTTAATAGAGATAAATCCATTCACTAAAACACCACCTACTTTAAGTGAAAAAATAGCTGAGTTGCTCACTTCGCCCTCTCTGCCATTAATAGGTGGAGGAAGCATAGGTGCATTGGCACTCGGATTGAATCCATTTGTTGCAGCAATAGTATTCACAGGTTCTTATATTATGACAAAAAGCGGTGCAAGAAGCTTGGGTGAATTTCTAAAGAGGGGACCGACCGTTCTGAAAGAAAAGAAGGGAGAAGAGTGAGCCAAAGTAAACAAAATAATTACAAAAGCAGAGGCGCAGAAGCAAAGGTCTATTTCTCTGATTTATTTGGCCTTCCTGTTGTTTTAAAAGTCAGAGATAAAAAGGAATACAGAATAAGTGAATTAGATGAAATACTTAGAAAAACGAGAAATAAAACAGAAGCAAGATGTATACTTCACGCCTTAAAAAATAACATAAATGTTCCTAAAATATATCATGCCGGCAAATATGAGTTGATTCTTGAAAGGCTTGAAGGAAAATTAATGAAAGATAGAAAAAATTCTCCTAAGGATTACAGAAATGTTGGAAGAATTCTATCTAAGCTCCATTCAGTCGGAATAACACATGGTGACTTCACCCCTGCAAATGTAATGTTCATAAAAAATGAACCATATATCATAGATTTTGGTCTCGCAGAATTTTCAAAGGATCCAGAAGAGAGAGCGATAGATGTTTTATTAATGAAAAGATCTATAGGGAGAAATTTCAAATATTTTTTAGAAGGATACAAAAATCTTAAAGGATGGGAAAAGATAATAGGACAAATGGATGAAATAGAAAAGAGAGGTAGATACCAAAAAAGAAAAGGATCTAAAGAAGAAAGCGAATGAATATAAATAGAATGAATATAAAGAAAAAATATTTTTCAGAAATAACTTTTTAATTCAAAATCACAGTTGACAGATACCTGATGAACAGTGACCTGCAAATTCAGAAGAAACAGTGACCTTTCTTTTGTGCTCTTCACCAGCTTCTTTTGGAAGACCTAGATATATCACTTGTTCTGTTTTGCTTCCATATCTATAGATCGTTATTCCTTTTATTCCTAATTCATAAGCTTTCATATAAATATCCTGCACTTCCTCGACAGTAGCTTCATAAGGTAAATTTATTGTTTTTGAAACTGCATTATCAACATATTTTTGGAAAGCTGCTTGCATTTTTAAATGCCATATCGGCTCAATATCATAAGCAGTAACAAACAAATCTCTTACATCCCTTGGAATTTCACTCATTTTCTGTATTGATAAACCATGTGAGATCTTTTCCATTAATGATCTGCTATAGAAACCTCTTTCAATAGACATAGAATGAAAGATTCTATTTATCTCTATCAGCTTCATGTTTTCTAGCACTTGTCGATAATAAGCAACTGCAAATAAAGGTTCGATTCCAGAAGATACGCCTGCAATTATTGAAAGCGAACCTGTTGGTGCAATAGTATTTAATGTTGCATTTCTTAATCGCTTATGTTTAGATGGATAAATTGCAAATTTGAAGTTAGGATAGCTTCCTCTTTTATTTGCAAGCTCTATGGAAGTATTATATGATATCTGTCTTATAAATCTCATCAACTTTTCAGCCATTAAAATTGCTTCTTTACTATCATATCTGATTCCAAGAAGAATTAGAGAATCCGCCCATCCCATTATACCTAATCCTATCTTTCTATTTGCTTTTGTAACTTGATCTATTTCACGAATAGGAATTGAATTTGCATCGATAACATTGTCTAAAAAATGCACTGCATTTTGAACTGCAATTTCTAATCTATCCCAATCAAAATCACTTCCATCTGAAAGTATGAATTTAGTAAGGTTTATACTTCCTAGATTACAAGATTCGTATGGCAATAAAGGCTGCTCACCACAAGGATTTGTAGCCTCTATTTCTCCAATTTTTCTTAATGGATGTGATTTATTAATCCTATCTATAAATATAAGACCTGGATCACCTATTTCCCAAGCTTGTTCAGCTGCAAGATTAAAAACTTCTCTTGCAGAGATTGTTTTTGTTACTTCCCCGGTTCTTGGATTTATTAATTCATAATCGTCATCTTTTTGAACTGCTTTCATGAAACTATCTGTAGCCGCGATTGAAATGTTAAAGTTTTTCAGTCCACCTTGTTTTTTGGAATTGATAAATTCAATAATGTCTGGATGATCGCATCTCAAAACGCCCATGTTTGCACCGCGCCTTCTTCCCCCTTGCTTTATTGTTTCTGTCATCGCATCGTATATCTTCATGAACGAAACTGGACCTGATGCGATTGACATTGTAGAACGTACTAAGTCACCTTTTGGCCTAATTTTTGAAAATGAAAAACCAGTTCCTCCTCCGCTTTGATGTATGAGTGCTGCATGCTTCAATGTTTCAAAAATACTTTCTAAAGAATCATCTATTGGAAGCACAAAACATGCGGAAAGCTGTCCTAATCTTGTTCCTGCATTCATTAATGTTGGTGAATTTGGCAGAAATTCAAGATTGCTCATCATTTCGTAGAAAACTTTTTCTGATTTTTTCACATCTTCTCCATAAACTCGATCTGATTCTGCGATTTTCTTTGCGACTCGCTTAAACATTTGCTTTGGAGTTTCGATAATTTTTCCGCTAACGTCTTTCTGTAGATATCTTGAAGCCAATACCTTAGTTGCATTTAGATCTAATTTAAGATCATCATAAACTCCAAAAAGAACTTTTTTCTTTTCTCTTATTTCTGCTCTTTCTCTTCTGTAGTTGATGTAAAGTTTTGCAATTTTTTTATTCTCCCTTAAAAGTTCTTCTACAACTATGTCTTGTATCTCTTCAACTGAAGGTATCTTGTTTTTAAAGATGGCAGAGAGCTTTTTAACAACTCTATCTGAAACCTTTTGTGCAAGTTTCATATCTGGTGTTTTTGCGGCTTCCGTTGCTTTGTAAACTGCATTTGTGATTTTAGATTGATCGAATTTTACTATTGAACCATCTCTCTTTTGAACTTCCTTTATTCCAATCATTAAATCACAGATTATCAATTAAATTAAACTAAAATAAAAAATTAAAGATGTTAGCTCTGTCTCGCTTTTTCCACAATTGATTTCAACATCATAGATAATCTTTTTACTTCTTCCTGGGTAGTGTCTTTTCCAAATGTGAATCTTACAGATCCAGTAAATTTCTCTCCTTTGACACCTATTGCCTCAAGAACCCTGCAATCTATGCAAGTTGAGGTAATAAATCCTTTCTCCTCAAGTTGCTTAACAAGTTCATTACCAGTTATTCCACTGAAGCTAAAGTTAACATTATTTGGTAATCTTTTTGTAAGATGACCGTTTAATTTTACAAACTTTATGTTTTCTTCCACATAATCAATGAACATCTTTTGAAGCTTGATCAGGTTCTTTTGATTCTTGCTCATCTCTTTATGTGCTAACTCTGCGGCAGTAGCAAAACCAACTATAGATGCAACACTCAGTGTGCCAGGTCGAAGAATGTTCTCTCTATTTGGAAAAATCGGCTTGATAGGGGTTCCATTCTTTACATAAAGTGCACCAATCCCCTTAGGGCCATAGGAATGATGCGCATCGAATGTCATTAGATCTACATTCATCTTTTTGACATCTAATGGGACCCAGCCATAAGAAAATGTTGCATCGGTATGTAAGGTCACGTTTTTTTCTTTTGTTATTCTTCCTACATCTTCTATTTGCTGAATTGTTCCTATCTCTCCGTTTGAATGCTGTATAGATACAAGTATTGTCTTTGGAGTTATCTTTGATCTTAAATCCGCTATGCTTATCATTCCGTCTACATCTACAAGAAGACTTGAAAGAGTATAACCTTCTGTAACCAGTGATTTACATGTTGAAAATACTGGATCGTGTTCTATCGCTGAGGATAATATGTGACTACCATATGCAATCTTTGCTTTGGCTACTCCTCTTATTGCAAGAACTGAAGATTCTGTTGAACCTGAGGTGAAAACAATTTCCTCTGGGGATGCATTGATTGTCTTTGCAATTATTTCCTTTGATTGTTCTATTGCCAGCTTTGCCTCACGGCCATAAGAATGGAGAGAAGATGGATTTCCAAATTTATTTTTAAGATATGGTTGCATCGCCTCCAAAACTTCTTCCCGTATTGGTGTAGATGATGCGTAATCCATGAAAATAAGACCTCTTTTTTCACCCCTGCTCTCAGGAATGCGTTTTGAAATTAAAGATCTAGGCCTTTTTGGACCTATTGATCTAGACTTGCCAGAAGATTTGATTTTCTTTGCCATAAAATGATTTAGTAATATAATTTAAAAAAGTGATGTCAAACCAAAATTTGAGCCGTAAATAATATAGAATATTAATAGCTACTTTATAGAGTTGAACATTTTCTTCATATACATTGCATCTTTTTCAATGTTTGGCGATTCAGAGATGATCACACCATCGCATTTAAATTCATGCAATGCTTCAAAAAGCGGTTTGACTGGAGGAATGTCATTATCCATCGTAAGGTGATTTCGCTCTCCTTTTGAAGTGAAATTGATCGATGACATATGACAATGAAGCGTCCTTAACCCCTCTTTTCCTGTTTTCTTCTCTACAAACTCTAATATCTTAACATAATCTTCTTTTGTCTTAAACCTTCCATTCTCTCTTGCATGTATATGTGCCCAATCAATTGTTGGCCTTATTAAATCGTATCCGATCTCTTCTGCAAGAGAATAAAGATCTTCAAATGAACCGAATGCAGTTGGTTTTCCAGTTGTCTCTGGAGCAAGATGAACATTAAAATTGCTTTCCTTTATCTGCTTTGCAAGAGACTTAAATTCTCTTTTCATTCGCTCATAAGCCTTATCATGACTCATCTTCAAGAAAAAACCAGGATGAAAAACTAACCTATCTCCTCCTGCAATAGCAAGTATCTTTGCTGTCTTAATTATTTCATCTACTGTTTTCTTATATTTCAGCTTATCTTCAGAAAGAAGATTCAAATAATAGGAAGCGTGAGCGCTTAGAACTATGTTATATTTTTTAGCAATCTGTCCTGCCTCCTTCGCACTTTCTTCATTCATCCTACATCCATGTACGAATTCTAACTCAAATGCATCTAAGCCTAATTTGTAAACACATTCTATTCCAGAAATCGAATCTCTTTTTTCACATGAGATTGGAACTCCAGCTGTGCCGAATTTCATAAAATCACTGGTTTAAATGTTATTGTTTAGATTAAAGGCCATTTAGATTAGAGGGATGAAACTCTAAATGGAACTGAATCAAATAAAGAAAAGTGAATAAATTCTGGTGCACGCACATAAGGCTTATTTAAGAGAAGATTAATTGTCTGCATTGCCTCTATTGAACCTATGATATTTGCAGTTATACCTAGTATGGAATAGCATCCGCCTGCCTTTTGTAATCTTTCTTTCAGCTTTTCATCTATTCTCTTACCGTTTGAAGGAAGCATGAATATTGATTCATAGCTCTGGCCTTTTGGAAGAAATATGGTTGAATAGCCTCTTGTCTTTTCTGCTGCACCGAAGACATATGGTATCTGCAGGTCCTTTGCTGCTCTTGAAAGATAAATTCTTGATAGAACATTATCTAATCCATCAACTACTACATCGTGTCCTTTCAATAGATTAAATGCTGCTTCTTCTGAATCAACAAATTTGTCATAGGTTTTAATCTTAATTGAAGGAGAGATATCTAAGACTCTTTTCTTTATTATATCTACTTTCTTTTTGCCAATCGCTGAATAGCTGCTAAAGATCTGTCTATTTAGATTTGAGATTTCAAATACATCTCCATCTGCAATAGTTAAATTCCCTACTCCTGCCCTTGCAAGGAGATCTATAGCAATTCCACCAAGGCCGCCGCAGCCAATAACTGCAATCTTTGTATTAAAAAGAACATCCTGCTCCTTTTCACTCAGTGCACCTATGTTCCTAGCTGTTATAAGCTTATAAAGGCTGTATTCTTTTTTTGAAGAATTAGAATGATTGCTTTTTGCAGATTTACCTTTTATTTTTATTGATCTTTTTACCATAAGATACGCCGATCTAAAAATATAAATAAAAATCTAAAAAATTATCTTTTCTTTTTCATGGAAGAGATTTGCTGGCGTTCTTTTCCTTTATAGTACTGCTTAGGTGTTTTTTTCTTTTTGGAATATGATTCTGGTTTTTTAGAGAAAACCCTATCCCAAAAAGTTGACTTGAACCATGAAGACATGTTTTTTATGAAGCTTCTTGTCATAAAAACACCTTATAGCTCTCCTACTCTTCTCTTCTGCATTCTTCTCATTTTCTTTCTTCTCTTCTTGATCCATTTCCATCTCATTTTTCCTTTTTTCTTCCATTTTCTTGGTCTAGAACCCAAATAATCACCTAATAAAAATGTTGAATGTTTAGATATATTTGTATAAATTAATTTTTATATCTTTCTTTAGCTGTTAAATATTTATAAGTCTTAGCTAGAAAAATAGCTTATGGATATTGAAACAAAAATTGAACTGATTGCAAGGCCACCTACAGATGAGATCATAACTGTCCAGGCATTAAGAGAACTTTTAGAGACAAACGACAGGCCAGTAGCATATAATGGATTTGAGCCTTCTGGAAAGGTTCATCTAGGAACTGGTTTGATATGCTCTTACAAAATGAAAGATTTTATTCAGGCAGGAATAAAATTCAAAGTATATCTTGCAACCTGGCATGCCTGGATCAATGACAAGCTTGGTGGAGATAGAGAATTGATTAAGAAGGCTGCTCTGCACTTCAAGCATTCATGGATAGCTTTGGGGGTGCCTGAAGATAAAATAGAATTCATTTGGCCTGACCAGCTATATGATGATCTTGATTACTGGGAGATAGTTGTAAAGGTTGCAAAGGAAATGACGCTTGCAAGAGGAATAAGAACATTGGAAATAGCTGGAAGAAAAGAAAGCGAAGGTTTGAAACTTGCTTCGCTTCTTTACACTCCGATGCAAGTTGCAGATATATTTCATTTCGGTGTTCAGATTCCTCAATTAGGAATGGATCAAAGAAAGGCAAATGTGGTTGCAATGGAGGTTGGAGAAAAGATAGGATTCTGGAAACCTGTTCCTGTCCATCACCATCTATTGCAAGGTCTTGTAAAACCTCCAATTTGGCCTTTGCCAAAAGATCCAACAGAAAGAAAAGAGGCATTGAGTGCGGTAAAGATGTCAAAATCAAAACCAAACACAGCAATATTCATTTATGATGAACCAGAAGAGATAAGAACAAAGATATCAAAGGCGTTCTGCCCAGAAAAAGAAGTTGAAAATAATCCAATGATGGATCTTGCAAAACATGTCATCTTCAGAGAAAAAAATGAAATGATAATAGAAAGGCCTGCCAAATTTGGAGGGAATATTGAGATCCAGTCTTTCGAGGAGCTAACAAACATTTATTCTGAAGGAAAACTTCATCCGATGGACCTTAAAAATTCAGTTGCAGAAAATTTAATAGGGATACTTGCTCCAGTCAGAGAGTATTTCAAGAAAAATAAGGAAGCTGCAGAAACTAAGCAAGTAATTGAAAATGCAAAGATAACCAGATAAGTTTATATCTTTTAAAAGCAATATAATTTAGTTTTAGAAAATATTGAAGTTAGAAAATATGGCCGCGGTCGTCTAATGGCAGGACGGGAGGCTGTGGAGGAACTTTCTAAAAGAAAGTTTCATCGAAGATGCAGAAACCTCCAAGCAGGGGTTCGATTCCCCTCTGCGGCCCTGATTAAATAAATTTAAAAATATACTATATAAAAAATAAATCATGGAAACAGCAAGTGCAAAACAAATCATAACACCATTAATGAAAAGAATAATCAGAAATTTCCCAGTAAATATTGCAATTTTGGATTTAAAAGGAAACTTTATTTTCAAGAACGAATTGATGAAAAAAATTCCTTTTTTAATAATTAAAGAAATTGAAAATAATGAAGTACAACGTTTGTTTCTAAATGCTGTGAAAGGCAAAGAAGGAAAAAAACATTTGGAATTAATGATAGGGGGTAAAAAAAGAAAATTTATAACCATCTGTAACCCAATAACGGATGAAAGGAAGAAAGTTGTTGGAGTCATGCTGATTTTAAATGAAATAACTGAAGAGCTAAGGAAAACTGAAGAAATAAAAGTAGCAAATGAACTACTCAGAACCTTACTGGATGTCCATGTAATTGTAAATAAGCCACATATAGAAGAAAAAATATTAAATGCAGTTGTTCAAGAAATTTATAAAAATAAATATTTAGGTTGCATCCATCTTTTAAGAATTCATGAAAAAAGCAAGGAACTTTATTTCTATTCTTCAATCGATCAAACGAAAGAGGAGATTTTAGATTTTTATAATGATGAATTGATTAAGAAAGTTAAGAAAAAGGGATTTGTCATTACAGATATTTCAAAAGGAAAGTACAGGCAACATAAAGAAAGAACAAGCAGCCATTCTGCTGCATTATATCCGATAAAAATAAGAAACGAATTCTACGGAATCTTAACCATACATTTCAGAAGTGATGTTTTAATAAACAAATATATAATTAAATTGGTCAAAGATTTAGCTTCACAAGTCAGCCAAATGATTTACAAAAAAGAACTCGAAGAATCTGAAAAAAGAAAAATTGAAGAATTAAAATTATTAAAAAAAGGATTCACATTGAGTGCAATTTCAAGACTTTTAGTAAAATATGAAAATAATGAGCCAGTTATAATGCGCATTAATTCTGCTTTCACTGATCTTTATGGATATGATGAAAAAGAAGTAATTGGTAAAAATCCAAAAATATTAAAATCTGGATTGACTCCATTAAAAACCTATAAAGAAATGTGGAAATCTATTTTAGACAAAAGAAAAGGTCACTGGGAAGGAAACATCATCAACAAAGATAAATATGGAAATCATATTCCAGTTAGATTAATAATTGATACTGTTTTTGAAAAAGGCAAGCCTTCTTACTTTTTTGCAAACCACATAAACCGAACTAAAGAGCAGGAATTGTTAGACGAAATTAAAAAAGACAATGAATATTTAAAAAGCGTTTTCGATGCTAGTGTAGATGCAATCGTAGTTGGAGATAGAAATCTTAGATTCGAATATGTGAATAAAGCATTTGAAAAACTAACAGGCTATCAGTTAGAAAAGATAAAAGGAGAAGGTATTCATTCTATACTTTCAGACAAAGAATATCGATTGAATAGATTAAATATTTTTAAGAAGACAGGAGAATCACCTCTAATCGGAAAAACAGTTGAAGTAGAGATTAGAACAAAAAGAGAGCACATTCCAATTGAATTAACATTGAATAAATTTACTATAGGAAATGAAATAAAATTAATAGCGATTCTAAGAGATATAAGACAAAGAAAATTAATGGAAGAAAAATTAAAAGAAAGAGAAGAACTTTACTTTAATATATTTGAGAATATCAGTGATGGCATAATTGTTTTAACCCCTATTAAAAATGGAAGATACTTCATTATTAAAGAAATAAACGAAAGAGCCACTGAAATAAGCAAAGTTAAAAAAGAAGAAGTAATAGGAAAGAACATCGCAAAAGTTTTTCCGGGAGTTAAAAAAATAGGATTATTAAAACAGCTTCGACAGACACTCAAAACAGGTAAAAAAACACAAATTAAAAACATATATTACAGTGATCCAGTACGAAAAGGATGGCGTGATTACTATGTTTTTAAAATTAAAACAGGCGATCTTATTATTGTATATCGTGACATAACGAAAGAAAAAGAAATGATAGATATTATAACTGAATCTGAAAAAAGATATAGAACAGTATTCCAAAACATAAACGACATATATTTTGAATTAAATGATAAGCTAAACGTTGAATTAATAACTCCTTCTATTGAGAGATATGGGTTAAAAACAACTGAACTGATCGGAAAGAATATTTTTGATATTTACTCAGATAAAAAACTTATTAAAAAAATGATTTCTGAAGTCAAAAAAAATGGAAGTTATCACGATGACATAAAGATAAGTTTAAATGGTAAAAAATACGATGTTGAAATCCTAGCTCAAGGAGAATTAATAAAAAATAAGTTAAATAAAGTATACATTATGCTTCACGACATAAGTGAAAGAAAAGAAAAAGAAAATTTAGAGCAAACCTACAGGATAGAATTGGAAAAAGAAGTAAAAAACAAAACTAAAGAGCTAAATGAAAAATTGCAGCAGATTGAAAGATTAGAAGAAACAAAAGATGAATTTATAAGAAATATGACGCACGAACTTAAAACACCAACCTCAGTTATATTAACGAATTTAGAAATGCTAAAGCAAATGGCACCAATTGGAAAGGAAAAAGAATGGCTTAAAATGATTGAAATGCTGCAAAGAAGTGGTGAAAGGTTAAAGAACTCTATAGATCAGATATTAAATTTAACTAGATTAAGTTCAGTGGCTCTAAATAAAGAAAGAACAATAATAAATGATTTGATCAATGAAATTTATGAAGAGTACTCTCCGCTAGCAAATAAAAAAGGAATAGTTATTAAAAGGGAATTGGAACCAATAGTAGCTATGATAGATAAAAATTTGGTTTCATTGATGTTATCAAATCTTATGAGCAATGCTGTTAAATTTACTGATAAAGGGGAAATAAAAATAGAAACCAAATCCTTCGACCATAAATTTATGATTGCTGTAGAAGATACTGGAATTGGAATGACAGAAGAAGAAAAATCCCATATTTTTGAAAAATTTTATAAGGCAGATCCAAATTCACCGGGCACAGGAATTGGTTTAACAATTGTTAAAGAAATTGTTGATAAACACAAAGGGGAGATAAACGTAAAAAGTGAAAAAGGAAAAGGTACTAGATTTGAGATAATTCTTCCAAGGGAATAGTAATGGTGATAAAATGAAAAAAATATTAATAATAGAAGATGAAATCGATGTTGCGGAAAGTGTTAAGATGCTTTTAGAAATGAATGGATATAAAGCAGACTATTCATTGAATCCGAAAGAAGGAATCAAAAAGGCAAAAAATTATGACCTTATACTTTTAGACATCATGATGCCGATAATGTCTGGAAGAGAGGTAATGGCTGAATTCAAAAAAATGAAATTGAATAAACCAGTAATAGTAGTGACTGCAATAGGAATGCCATTTGAAATAGAAAGAGAATTTGCAGCAAAATATTTTCCGGTTAGAGTTCTACCTAAAACATCCATACATACAGATTTGATAAAAGAAGTAAAAAAAGCATTGAAAGAATAGCATTCATTCCCCTACTTCTTTCATTACTTCTTCCTTTCCTTTTTCTAATTCTTCCACCTGTTGCTTATCTCTATTCAAAAGAAGCCTTTGAAACTCGCCGACATGAGTCTTCTCTTCTTTTGCAATATCAAGAAGCATAGCTTTTATGTTTTTATCTTGAGCCAATGCCGCCATTTGCTCATATAGATTAATTGCATCAAGTTCTGCAATTATTCCTGCTCTTAAAATCTCTTTATCTATATCTTTCTTATTCACTTTATCCAAGTTTATAGGTATTTCAGACATCATATTACCACCTTGAAATATGCAAATTATATTTAACTTTTTAATAAAGAGGCTTCCATTGCCCTTGCTTTTTCTCCGCTATAAATATGTGGCGCATCCTTTTCAAGATCATAAACCATTATGTAATTTGTTTTTCTTTCTTCGATTTCTTCATCGTCAAAAACACCACCATAGAGAGCGGAATGAAACTCTTCTGGAGACATCAATAATATTTCTTTTTCATTCTTGTATATTCGTTTTCCTATCTCTTCAAATAGTTTGTCATTAAATAAATTCAAAGAAAGAGAAAGGATCTCTTCATCGGATATTGATCTATTTGAAAGAAGGGTCCTCAATTTCGAATGCATATCTTTATTTGTTACCTCCAATACCTTTGAAAAGAAAATAATTTTTGAAACGTCGCTGCTTTGCATACTTATTATAGAATAAATTTTGTAAAGAACTTCATTAGAAAGAGAAGAAAAGGAAAGTCCATTAAGATCATTAATTGAAATTTTTGCTAATTCGTAAGATTTAAACCATTCTGAAAAGAAATTTTGAATCAATGTATTTTGAACTTCAGTTGGAATAGATTTAGAAAATTTTTCTAAATCCTTTTCAAAAATAAACATTTCTCCTTCATTCTCTTTAACAAACGAAATTGGATTAAGCTGATAAAATCCTTTAGGCATCTTTCTTGCAGCTATCGTAAAAGACCAAAGTTGTGAAGTGGAAATATTAGAAAACCTATGTAGTCTTACAAATTTAGACATTTGATCAACTGGAAAAATTAGCCTGCTAAATATTATAAATATTATATTTTAATTATAATTATACTAATTATTTATTGTATAAAATTATAGCGGTGTAAAAAATGAAGAATATAAATGTCGTAATTTTAGGAGACAACGAATTTGCAAAAGAACTTGGAAAAAAAGGAACTGTTACTGATTTTACGATATATAATTACAAAGGAAGTGACATGCAAGGCGGAGAACTAACTGCAACTTTCTTAGTTCCTACAAGCTATCCAGAAAAGCTTCAATCACTAACTCACTGCTTGGCAATGGCGGATGCAGCGATTTTAGTTGTTAAAAAATTAGATAAAGAATTGGGAGAATACATAATAGCGCTTGACCTTTTAGGAATAAACAAAGGATTGATTATATTTGATGACTATGTCGAAAAAGACAAATTTGTAAATTTAGTGAGAGGAACTGTGCTTGAATCGTTCATAATTGTAGATAAGGTTCCATCTGAAATATATCCAAGAATTGCAAAATTTGAAAATAAAAAATCAGAAATAGAACATGTAATAATCGATGCCGCTTTCGACGTTAAAAGCGTTGGAACTGTCGTTCTTGGCGTGGCAAGAGGGAATGTAAATGTCCATGATGAATTCGGGATATATCCTGGAGGAAAAAAAGTAACTATTCGATCCATACAAGTCCATGATAAAGACGTAAAATCCGCTGAAATAGGAGAAAGAGTTGGCTTGGCACTAAAAGGAGTCAGCGTTGAAGAGGTAGAACGAGGGCATTTATTTTCAAAGCAGGAATTAAAATCTGCAAAGGAAATAGAAGGCGATTTCATAAAGAATAAGTATTACACAGAAGAAGTAAAAGAAAACAGCAAAATATTTATCGCTGCACATCTTCAATACAGACAGGTTGATGTTGTAAGTGTTTCAGATGGAAAGATAAAACTTAAATCAGATAAAGATATTGTAATCATTCCTGGAAATGAGTATCTTTTACTAAGGCCAGAAGGAAAGATGAGAATAATTGGAAAAATCAAGGTTTAGATCTCATTTTACATTTGCATTAAAAAATCGTTAAATATATAAAGAAAAATTTCGTTAAATTTTAAGCCAAAATTAGTTCTGTTGGTTATTATATGGTGTAGATTATGGATTTGAAAGGAAATAAAAAAGAGAAAGAAGCAAAAGAAAAAAATAAAAATAATCGAATTCTCAATCCAAAAGAAGAACAGATTATCAACACTAAAATAATCGATGTAAGAAAACTACATGCACATGAATATAAAAGAATAATAGAAGAAGTTTCATCATTACTAAATTCTGGAGAGGTTATAGTGTTTCCAACCGAAACTGTTTATGGCTTAGGTGCAAATGCATTTGACTCTAGCGCTGTTTCCAAGATATTTAAAATAAAAAACAGACCCAAAGACAATCCATTAATCGTTCATATATCATCTTTAGAAATGTTAAAATTCTTAGTTGAAGAGATAAGTGAAGATGCTAATAAACTAATGAATAAATTTTGGCCCGGACCTTTAACTTTGATATTAAAGAAAAATACTTTAGTACCAGAGATAACAACTGCAGGATTAGATACTATTGCGATAAGAATGCCGAATCACTCTGTTGCATTAGATATAATCAAAACATCAGGATTTCCTATAGCTGCTCCTTCTGCAAACCTTTCAGGAAAACCGAGTGCTACTAATGCAAAGGATGCGTTTTCTGATCTTCAAGGAAAGGTTCCATTAATTATAGATGGTGGCCAATGTAAGATAGGTATCGAATCAACTGTAATTAATATGGTGTCTGAACCATATACTATTTTAAGAGAAGGGTACATAACAAAAGAACAAATAGAAGAAGAACTAAAGAAGAATATTGAAATCTGCAAAAAGAACTGCGAAAAACTTCTTTCTCCCGGTATGAAATATAAACACTATTCTCCAGATGCAAAGGTATTCATAGGAAGAAGAAAGGATGGAAGGATGAAAACAATAATAAATATGGCATATGCTGCAGAAAAATTATCCAATAAAAAGAAAAAAGTAAAGATAATATTCTCAGAACCAATACCTGAAAAAATGAAGAAAGAATTTTCTAAATTAGGAAACATCACAGAGTATGAAAACCATATTCAAATGGCCCGTTGTCTATTTAAAGAGTTGAGAAATGCTGATAAAAATAATTTCGATGTTATCTTAATTGAAGGAGTTTATGAATTCGGAATAGGAAGAGCAATAATGGAAAGGATTGAAAAAGCTGCAGACGGAAATATCGAAGAAATAATCTGATGACTAAATTCATTTACGTTTTGTTTATTTGCTTGATTCGATTCTAATTTGTTTTCCCGCTATAATTGCCAAAGCAATCTTTTTTCTAGCTGATTTAAGAAGACGATTGAAAGTAGATTGAGAAATCCACATTCTATTTGCTGCTTGTTTCTGTTTAAGATTGTTTAATTCGCCAAGTCTTAGTGCTTCGAATTCATCGATTGTTAATACGATCTCATCTAAATGATTTACTTTATTTCCAAATGGCTTGAATATTCTTACATTAGGAACCGAACCTATCTTCCTATATTTTCTCTTTTTTGGCATTATATCACTCGTTGTTAACAATATTTTGACAGCACATAATATGCAAATTAAATGAATTATAATTCAATATTTTTAATAAATTTCTATATAATGACAAGAATTATAATTCAATATTTTTAAAACTATCTTTTTATTTTTGAGCCGTCAAAAAATTGCAATGTATTAAAATGGTTATTTTCTTTCTTCAAAATTGAAAATTTTTCAAAAAATTTACGACGAAGAAAAAAAGAAAAAAGAAACATATTTAAATATTATATATTAATAGCAATATTGAGGCGATTGTAATGGAAAGCTTAATCAAATCTGTTACAGGACAATCTGAGACTGAGGCAAATCTTGGTCCAGTTGAAAGAATTAAGATCGCAGTCGTGGGCTGCGGTGGTGGAGGAAATAACACCCTTCAGAGACTTCTTAAATATGGTGTCAAGGGTGCTGATTTAATAGCAATAAACACCGACAACCAGCACTTGCTGACATTAGACGAGAGAATACAAAAGATCCTCGTAGGTAAATCAATAACAAGAGGTCTTGGTGCTGGAGGATATGTTGATGTAGGAAGAAAGGCTGCAGAAATTGACAAGCCTTTAATCGAAAGAGCATTGAAGGACGCACAATTAGTATTCATATGTGCAGGTATGGGAGGAGGTACAGGTACAGGAACTGCTCCTGTTGTTGCAGAAATTGCAAAAGAACAGGGTGCAATAGTAGTGGCTATGGTTACTTACCCATTCGCACTTGAAAAGGCAAGAAGAAGCAAAGCAGATGAAGGAATCCAGGCACTTAGGAAACATGCAGATAGTGTTATTATAATTGACAACAACAGATTAGTTCAATTAGTTCCAAATCTCCCAATGAACGAGGCTTTCGGAGTTGCAGATGAGATCCTTGCAAGAGCAATTGGTGGACTTGTCTGGACAATCACACAGCCTTCATTAATCAACATTGACTTTGCAGATGTAAGAGCAATTATGTCTCAAGGTGATGTTGGTTTCATTGCAGTAGGTGAAGGAAGAGGAACCAACAAAGTTCAGGCAGCTGCAGAAGGAGTTCTAAAGAACAGATTGCTTGATGTTGACTTCGAAGGAGCAAAGGGTGCTTTGATCCACATCTCTGGTGGAAACGACCTAACACTAGGAGATGCAATCAAGGCAGGAGAAATAATAACTGAAAGAATGGATTCAACAGCAAGCGTCAAGTGGGGTGCAAGACTTATCCCAGGATACGATGGCAAGATAGAAATAGTTGCAATCGTAACTGGAGTAAAGGGCGCAAGTGTTGTTGGAGTACCACTTGAAGAGCAAAAAGCAGAATCACCAGTTTATGGTGACATTGAAATAATTGGTTGAATTTGTTAGCTGGCTGCGTTGCAGCCAGTCCACTTAATTTTTTTAGTGGAAAATAATAATATTTGAGGCAGGGTGTTAAAATGGAAAGCTTCCTAAGTTCGTTTACATCTGGAACCACAGTTAAGGCGACCAAGGCACCGGAGAAGGATTACCTTGGATCTGACAAGATCAGAATCTCTGTAGTAGGAGTAGGTGGAGGAGGATGCAACAGCATCACAAGAATAATGAGATCTGGAATAAAGACAGCAGACACAATAGCAATAAACACTGATGTCAATCACCTTAAGATAACAGAGGCTCACAAGAGACTATTAATCGGTCAATCAATAACAAGAGGTCTTGGTGCTGGAGGATATCCTGAGGTTGCAAGAAAGGCAGCCGAGGCATCAAAGGACAAGCTTGCAGAGGCGTTAAGCGGAGCAGATTTAGTATTTCTTACAGCAGGTATGGGAGGAGGTACAGGTACAGGTGCTGCACCAGTTGTTGCAGAGGTTGCAAAGAGAGAAGGTGCAATAGTAGTTGGTATGGTTACATACCCGTTCTCTCTTGAGAGAGCAAGAACAGAAAAGGCAAGATGGGGATTGGAAGAATTAAGAAAGACATGTGACACTGTAGTTGTGATTGACAACAACAGATTAGTTCAATATGTGCCAAACTTACCAATGAACGAGGCATTCAATGTAGCAGATGAGATCCTTGCAAGAGCAATAAAGGGAATATCTGATACAATAATGACACCGTCGCTCATCAACATTGACTTTGCAGACATAAGAGCAATCATGGGCAATGGTGGAGTTGCAATGCTCTCAGTTGGAGAAGGAAAGGGAACAAATAAGGTTGAGGATGCGATAAAGAGCACGCTCGAACACCCATTACTCGATGTCAGTTATGAGGGTGCAAAGGGAGCACTTATCCACATAGCGGGTGGTCCAAACCTTACATTGGGTGAGGCAACCAAGATCGGTGAAGGAATAACTCAGGCATTTGACAACAATGCAAACGTAATCTGGGGAGCAAGACTCATGCCAGAACTTGGAGACAAGGTTGTTGTCACTGCAATCATGACTGGTGTGACATCCACATCATTGCTTGGCAACCTTGAGCCGCAGAAACAAGAACACAAGGCATATGAAATGATAGAAGAGGTTATGTGGTAAACACAACTATTCTGTCATTGCAATCGCCTTAATTTTTCTTTTTTAAATTTCTATTTTTTATTATTTTGATCGTTTATTTTTCTTAATTCTATTTTTAATATATATTAAGATATATTTTAATTACTTTACAAACAAATATAATCATGGATAAGGACGCATTAGAAAAAAATGCAAAAAAAATAGAAAAGAAAGACAAACGAAAAGAAAAACTGGCAGAACTGCATAAAAGCAATCTGTTACTGATTGTTTTTGGAATATCTTTCGTTCTTTATCTTTTGACAAAATCCATAATCTTCGCATTTCTTTCAGGCTTTTCTCTTATTGCTTATTTTTTTGTTGACATTTATGTAAGTGCATCGCAAACAAGCTGGAAACATGAGATAATTGAGATAGTAAAGGCTGCTGCACTTGCAATAATTATATTTGCAGCCATATCTTTCTTGCTTGGAACCTCTGTTCCAATTAGCGGTGTTGTTTCATGCTCTCTTCTGCCATCTTACGAGAGGGGAGACTTTGTAATAGTGCAGGGGATAAAGGCAAAAGACATCAATGCACCTACAATTGAAATAACAGAAGAAGAACTGAATGATATAAATAATTCTAAAGTTCTATGTGGCTCTACCAAGAATGAAAGCATCACTTACAAATGCCAGAGCATGTGTCCAAGAATTTCTTCTTCAACAAAGAAACTTATAGGTTATTCTCCTGAATGCGTGAGATCAATATATATTAAGGGAAAAGAAATAAATGAAAATCTCACTAACGATGTAATAGTTTATGCATCCCATGTAAATGGAACATACACAAACATGGATATAGTCCACAGAGTATTTCTCAAGCTTAAAGTGGGAGAAAGCTACTATCTGCTAACAAAGGGAGACAACAACAACTATATGGACGTTAGCTATTTTGATATTGTGAGAGAAAGTGACTTAAAAGGAAAGGTAATCTTCAGAATACCTATACTTGGATATGTAAAACTTGTTATAAGCGGTCCTGCATATTATGGAGAACCAGAAGGATGCGATACAATTTTGCTGCATTAGAATTATAATCAAAATATAAAAGATGAATATAAAAAAGATAAACAAAAAAATAATTAAAGGAAAATTAATGGAACATTCTGAAGATAACTAATGAAAGAAGCGAAGCGATGCTTGCTATTAAGAATGCCAACGCAGGTGAAAAATCCCAGATAAAACCAAATATCAAACCTGAGAAGATTATCATAATTCCACTTATTGTCTGGTAAGCTCCAAACGCACCCCCCATCTCTTTTTTCTCTACAAGAAGAGATATGTAGGACTTAGACTCTACTTCGAACATTCCGATTCCCATTCCATAAAGAACTAATGCTAAGATCAGAACAATAAACGTAAGAGCATTCCCCTGATCTAATTGCAAATAATGGACAACAAAAACTGATAGGAACGAAAGCATTACAAATAAAAGTGAAATTTCAATTCCCTGCTTCTTTCCTATTTTTATCTTGAATTTATCTGTTATGAAATTAATTAGATTCGCACCCAAGATATAAAACACGGAATACAAAAAGCCGAGTGTTATCACCCCAGATAGAACAAGGCCGAATTCGCTAGCTTGTAGGTATATGAACGCGAGTGGAGGGGCAAAAAGGAAAAACGGAACTAAGGAAAACAAAAATTGCTTATAGTTATCTCCATATTCTATAGAAAATGATTTTGAGATCGATTTCTTAGTTCTTTCTGATTTCTTAAGCTCAACATCTTTTACAAAAATTAATACTATTAAGACGCCAAGGAGACCAGGTATAAGTGAGAGAATGAAAAGATTCCTTACAGTGCTTTCAAAATCCAGCGTTAGAGAGGCTACAAAAAGAAGCGCTATCATAGGACCTATTATTGCACCAAGCGTATCTAACATTCTATGCAGCGCAAATCCCTTTCTTCTCTCCTCAAGTGAGTCTCCAGTTGAAGAAGCAAGCAGTGCATCTCTTGGTGCATCTCTGATCGCCTTTCCGGTTCTTTCGATAACTCTTGCAAACAAAAATTCAGTCCAGACATTTGTGAATGCGAATGCTCCCTTCATAATTGATGAAAGAAAGTAACCAAACGCAATCACAGGTTTTCTTTTTCCAATCTTATCAGAATACCATCCAAAAATAAATGATAGCAGTCTCTCAGCAGATTTTGCAATTCCTTCAATCAATCCTATCATAAATCCACTTGCCCCAAGAACAGTGGAAAGAAACAGTGGCATAACTGGGGCAATCATCTCTGAAGAAGCATCTGCAAGAAGGCTTACGATCCCAAGCCAAAAGATATTACTTTTAATATTCTTTTTTCCTTCAGCTTTTTTCATATTAATCTCTTTATTGATTATTTACTAAATTATGGACCATACTAATCATGGACCAGGCGAGATTCGAACTCGCGGCCTCTTCGTTTTCCGAAACTTTACTACTTTCGTTTTAGGAAAGTTCAACCACTTTATTAATGAAACTCTTTGTTAAAGAGTTTCATCAGAAAGTTCTTTGATTAAACTTTCTTTCTAAGAAAGTTTATGCGAACGAAGCGCTCTACCTCTGAGCTACTGGCCCATTAAGACTTATTAGTTATGAATAAATAATTATAGATAAAAAAATAGATAAATATAACTGAAAAACAAAAATAAAAAGTAAATTAAATATTCAATAAATAGATTATGTAGTAAAGTATGTAGTATAAAAGAAATGTGATACAAAAGAAAAAGAAGATATAAGATTTATTAGATCTAGATCCAAACCAAAAAATAAGATTTATTTGCTCTACTTATATCTGGGTGGCACTACTTTAGAAAGAATATTGCAAAATTAAAATTAATTAGAATCTTCCCTTTGATTCGCCTAAAACAAGTGCAGAAGCTATTATATGTGATAATCTCAAAGGTTCTATGCCTATAATTTTGATTGCTTCCGTTGCCTTAAACCTGTCTATGCCTGCTGCCTGAGCATAAAGTATAGGTTTTGTTTTGATTTTAAACGGTTCTCCAACATTCTTAATTGCATTAAGTTTTCTTTCTTTTTCCTCTTCCGGAATATCAAGTTTACTAACTGCTTTTTCCAATTCAGAAACTCTTGGCTGGTGACGAGTAATTGCAATAACTGGTATTGAAAGCGAGGCGGATAATTTAGAAATATCTATTATATTCAGTCCTCCCATTGTAATGCTATTCAGCAGAATTAATTTTATCTGATTTGAAAAACGAGATCTCTTTATCATCTTTATTATTTGTTCAGTGCCATCATTTCCATCGTATGTTATCTTAGTACTGACAGCTCCCTCTACAATTCCATTCCTATAAACTATCCCTATAAGAAAAGAAGAAGAATTAATTCTGGGGGTATCGTCCACTGCAAGAATTCGAATATTTTTATCTATTTTTATACTTTCTTTGCAGATTAGTTGTGACATCTAATCAGAGAATTCCATATATTATTTTATTCTATTAGATTGACTTTGAGAGATCTTCAGCTGTCTTTGCAAGTTTTGCTGCTGCCTTTGCAACAATAGGAATTGGATTTCCTTTCTTTGTTTTCACAACAAGAATAGGTTCGCCCACTTCTATGTGCTCCTGCTTAACTGCAGCAAACTCAACATCATCGTTTTCGATAACAAATTCTCTGAGTGCATGAACAAATGCGATATCTTCATCTAGGAAATGAATCTCTACATGATTTTTATCTATTTTATTAACTTTTAATTCAGACATTTGAACACCTCATTAATATACAATATTAAATCTATTGTAGACAAAACTTTAAAATACTAAAACTATTAGAATCTTGATCTTCTTTGCTTAAATTGAAATTTTTCTTGGAAATATCTATATTTTTTTCTTCCAGAAAATCTTCCTTTTGCTATTCTTGCTTTCTGAAATCTATCTTTTCTTTCTGGGGCTATTTGTGCAGATTCTATATATTCAAATTTTCCATAGCTATCTGCAATAAGACGTTCCTCTTTTTGTCCACATTTACTACAGATAAGAGATCTTCCTTTCAATAACATCGGCTTTCGATCGTAACTACAATATGCCATTACTACGCCCATTCCCTTTGGCTTAAGAGTAACGACTATTCTTAATGGAGTAACTTCTTTAACTGCACCTATTATGATATCACCAACATGAATTGCATCTCGTATTGATTTAACATATCCTTCTTTTATCTCTGAAACTGGAATAACTGCTGACATCCTATCGATTCGTTCTATACTTGAAGAATTTGGGTGCTCGATAGTAAGGAATGCAACAGCCTCAAACATTTCTTCCACTCTTCCATAAACTACATCGCCTGGTTTAAGTTTTTCCGGTTCTCTATCTGAAAAAACAGATATTTTTCTATCCTTGCTGATTTCAACAATTCCTGCGTTTAATGCACGAATATTACCTTCTTTATCTGTATACGTTCCCTCTCCAGGAAGGAATTCCTCTTCTGTTCCCAGTATATCTCCAGGAACAGCTATAATCTCTTCATCGTTTTCCATATCTACCAACTTTAAAATTAACTCTCAAATTATTAATCAATTAAAACAGATCTTAGATTTATAATAAATTATAATAACATGAGATTATATTATATACAATAATAGAATTTATAAATATTTAATAACATTTATTCATAGAAAAATTCAATGGTGCTTTAATGACAAAAGAGAATATACTAATATTATGTATAGATCGTGATGATGATTTAGGTAAAAAAGCACGAATAACTGGGCCAGTAATAGGAAGACAAGCAAATATACATGCTGCAACTAATCTTCTTCTAAGCGATCCAGAAGATACAGATGCAAATGCAATGTTTCAGGCAGTAAAGATCTATGATGAAATAATAAAAACTAAAAAAGCAGAAGTTGTAACTATTACTGGAGATAGCCGATTAGGGTATCATGCAGATAAGAAAATAGTTACACAACTGGAGTCTATTCTCCAACAATTTCATGCAACATCATGTATTTTTGTAACTGATGGGGCCGATGACGAAGAACTGCTTCCTTTAATCTCTTCAAGAGTAAAACTTGACTCAAAAAGAACTGTAGTCATGAAACAGGCAAAAGAGCTTGAAAAAACATACGTTACTCTTTTAAGTAAACTAAAAGAGCCATATTATGCAAAACTTTTCTTCGGAGTTCCTGCTTTAATATTGATCTCTTTCCTTATTAGCGATATGCTTGGATATGGATGGAGACCTATAGTTGGTATTGTTGGTTCATATCTCTTACTAAAAGGATTTGGAATAGAGGATTTTATAATAAATACAGTGAGAAATCTATTCTCATCCTCTACAAGAACTACACTTGTTGTTTATGTGCCTATATTTGCATTAGCCTTGATATCTATCTCAATAGGTGTGAATGAATTTATTAATGCAAGCTCAAATGGTTATAGCTTTTTTGAATCTCTATCATTTGGATTACGACCTATACTATGGCCCTTTGCAGTATTCATAATAATTTTAATAATAATTGGAAGGGCGATTGAACTTTATCCAAAAGGAAGTTTGTTTGAACTTATAGATAGTGGATTGTATTCATTCAATGGAATAGTTGTCTCTCTCTTATCATATCTTGCTCTCTCTTGGATAGTCGGAGAGGCATGGTTCTATGAATTTTTAATCGCCATAATTATCTCTATAATAGTAACATTACTTGCAACAGAATTTGCTAGAACGTTAAAGATAAGAGTCGCAGCAAAGATAAGATTAGAAGGAAAGGAGATAATAACCGAAATAGGTGCATATATCGGAAAAGTAATAGGAATAGATAAAAAAGCAGGAACTGCAATAGCACAGACTCCCATAGGAACAAAGATACCTATAAAACTTGAGAGAATAAGCAGCGTAGGAGAAAGAATAATTGTAAAGCAATAAATGCTTTTACTAGCTGATCTATATGGCGGAGAGAAAAAAAGAAATAAATGAAAAAAAAGAAAAAACTAGTAATGAAATTAAAAATCTACCTATTGGATTGACAACAGAAGAAGCGAATGAACGACTTAAGCGAAATGGAAAAAACATTATTTATCAATATGTAAAAACAAGTGAATTGGAACTCCTTATTTCACAGTTTAGCTATCCTATTATTATTTTAATTCTTGCAGCTATCTTTCTTGCTACAGTGAATATTGTCCATAGTCTATTCATAATATCAATAATCTTGCTAACGGTGGTCATAAATTGGATAAGAAACAGAGAAAGTGAAGAAAAAATAATAAAAAATCTTAAAGAATTTTATGGGTATGTAAAAGCATACAGAAATGGAAAGATAGTTAGACTTGATATAGAAGAGATCGTTCCAGGTGACATATTAATACTTGAAGAAGGAATGCTTGTTCCTGCAGATGGAATAGTTATTAAAGCTAAAAACTGCTTGGTTGATGAAAACATATTCCAAAGAGGAATTGTGGAAAAAGTACCAGAAATGGAAGTAGAAAAAACCTTCAGGCCATACAAATCAGATCCATCTTCTGTTTATGCTGGAACTTTTATTAAAAAGGGAGAATGTACAATAACAGTCACAGCTACAGGAAAGAATACGAAATACTTTACTGTTTTTGGGATTAAAAACATTTTATCGACAGATCCAAAGAAAAACGATTCTATAAGTAGAGTAAAGAAGGCCACTGATTCTTTTGGAAATGTAATATATCTCGCTTCTCTTATTATAGTATTTCAACTAGTTGCAGACGGAATGCCTTTGTTTAATGCAATTGTAATTGCTGCTGCCGCTGCAGTGGCTGCAATCCCTGACACTATTTTTAGTGTTGCGACTTACATATATGCATCAACAATAGAAAGGATGTCTAAATTCGTTGTGCTTAGAAGAGAGGCTGCGACGGATAAAATTGGCAGGACTACAATTGTAGTTACAGAAATGTTAAAATCTCTAACAAGAAACGAACCCACAGTAAGAAGAATATGGATAGACAGAAAAGAAGTATATGTAACTGGAGATGGGTGGGATGTTCTAGGTATTTTCAAAGGAACAAGAAATTATGCAACTATAGATATGATGACGGAAATGGCCGCAGCTGCTACAGAAGCAACACTAGAATACAAAGATAATACACCTTATCTTGATGGCGATCCAATCGAAGGTGCACTGGTAGTAATGGCAATGAAAAATAGAATTCCAATAACAAATGTAAGAGGAGAATGGGTGTTGCTTGAAAGTAAAGAAATGGAAGATGTAAAAATTGTTAAAATAAAGAAAAGAAACAGAATTGCATTTGTTATGTTTGGACCTTCTGAAAAAGTAAAAGAAAGATGTAAATCCATTTACTCAAATGGAAAATTCCTAAAGATTGATGAAAAAATTAAAGAAGAAATAGAAAATCAAGAAATTAAAATGACTGCAAATGGACAAACCCCATATGCAATTGCATTTGCATGGAAAAAAGAAGAGCCAAAATACTTTACATTCCTTTCTTTATTAGGTATATATGACCCACCAAAGCAGGAAGTTAAAAAAGCAATACAAGAACTTAAGGAAGCAGGAATAAAGCCTATTATAATAACTAAAGCAAAAAGTGGAGAAGCAGTAAGCTTTGCAAGAGAAATTGGAATAATGACTGAAAAAGACAAAGCAGTTATATGCGAAGAACTAAAATATATGAGAGCTGAAGAAAGAACAAAAAGAATACTTGAATCAGTTGTTTTCTCAGAATCTACTGAAGAATACGAGGCCATGATATTAGATACACTTAAAAAAGAAGGACACCATGTCACCTACATCGAATCTATAGGAACAGACTATAGTCCATTATTATATACAAATGTATCTCTAGCAGTTGAAAGTGCTCCAGGAATAATAAAGAATAATGCTGATGGAATAATAAAGAACGACAGATATGAAAGTATAACAGATCTAATAGAGGAATCAAGAGATATGAGAAGAAACATAGAAAGAACATTTTATGCTTTATCAGCATCAGATATGGCAATATTTTTTACTGTTATGATAAGCGCAATAATATTTACAGGAGACATGATGACTGCGACCCAGATACTACTTATAAATTTAATTGCAGATGTTGCAATTGCAACGAATTTCTCGAAGGAAAGATTGTATGAAAAATCATTGGCAATTAAAACATCGAAAAGATTTCCTGAAACAAGTGAATACCTTGCAATGCTTTTAATTGCACTAGTTGCATCTATATACTTTGGATATTTAACATTAATCCCAATATTTGAAGGATATAGTAGAACATTAGCAATAGCAATATTATCTCTAACTGTATTAGCAATATCTATAAACTCAATATCAATAAAAGATAGCTTATTTGAATCATGGAAACACATTTCTTCGGATACTATTCTCTCTATTTGTTTAACTTTTCTAATTATATTTGCTACATTTTACATACCGTTCTTGGCGTCTTTATTTGAACTTAAACCTCTTACTCTGGTGCAATGGATGTATATCCTTCCTAATATTGTGATTATTACAATAATATTTGAAGTTAAGAAACACCTAATAAAAACAAAACAGTGATTAAATGAAAAAGGAAAACAAAGATATAAAAAGAAACGAAGAAAAACAAATATTAACGTTTGATACCAATGCGATTATTTATTCTATACAAAAGAAGATTGACATCTTAGAAACCCTTAATAAGAAAATTAGAAGTACTGAATCCACTATAGTGATCCCTTCTGGAATATATAATGAATTAGAAAAAATTATCAACTCAAAGGCGAGTAGTTTGTCTGAAAAAAGAAATGCGACTATAGCACTAAAAATAATTCAAAAATGGGAAAAGGACGGGAAGATAAATGTCGAAAAAGCAGATCCACCTTTAGATAGATGGTTCATAAAAATAGCGAAGAAACAAAAACTATCTATAGTAACATACGATAAGAAACTCAAGCAATATTTAAAAAGATTGGGCGCACAAATTATAATGCTTAGAGACTAAATCAATACAATTTAAAATTTTCTGAATCAATATATAGTATTTAATGTATATTCTAAGCTATTATAAGTGGCTAGTCGGGTATTACATTAATTATATGGCAGTGTCCTATCTGGATTTTGCCAAATATAAATGTTGATTTGAATTGCGAGGTTTGATCTTATGTACAAAGTTATAACGATTTCTGATACAATCAGAGTACCTCCTTCTTATTTTACAATGGAACTTAATGATTCCATATTGAGAATATTACAAGACAAATATGAAAGAAAGGTTGATCTAGAGAATGGAGTTGTATTGAAAATATGGAATATACACGACATAAAAGGAGGAAAGGTTGTATTAGGTGATGGAGCAGCCTACTACGATGTCAAGTATAACGTACTTGTGTATATCCCAGAAACACATGAAATTGTTAATGGAGAAGTAACAGAAGTTATGGATTTTGGAATATTTATAAATATAGGTCCATTCGATGGACTTGTTCACTTATCTCAAATCGCGAATGATTTTATAACATTTGATAAAAAAACAGGAAGCCTACTTCTGAAAGGAAGCAAACATACTGTAAAGAAAGGAGATATAGTAAGAGCAAAGATAGTATCTGTGAGTATGAAACCGACAATTCCAGAAACTAAAATTGCAATGACAATGAAAGGGGATGGATTAGGAAATTTAACTTGGTTATATGAAGAAGAGAAAGTAAAGAAAACGAAGAAAGGAGAAAAAGAAGAAGAAAAAGAGAAGAAAACTGAAAAAGGAAAGAAAAAATAAACAAATTTAATATAAAGCATTACAGGTGTTTATATGGAAAAAGCATGCAAAGATTGTAAATATATTTCAAAAGGTCAAAACAAGTGTCCACTTTGTGGAAGCGAACGATTAACAGATAGATGGAGTGGAGAGGTAATAATAATTAATCCAGAGGTTTCTGAGATCGCAAAGAAATTAGGTATAAAATCTCCAGGCAGATATGCAGCAAAGATAAAAGAATAAAGACTTATTTTAAGATTTTTCTTTTCTTCTTAATATCTGATTTATAATATTTTGAATATTGATAGATATGGAAATAATAATCGATCACAATAAGGAAGTTTTTGACAATGCAAATACTTATTTTGAAAATTCCAAAAAAATGAAAAGAAAATTAGAAGAAACAAGAAAAGCAATAGAAGAAACAAGAAAAGAGATAGAGAAAGAAAAGGAAAAATTAAAAGAAAAAAAACAAGAAAAACAAGATGAAAAAAAACAAGAAAAGAAAGAGTGGTACACTCAATATCATTGGTTTTTTACAACAGATGGATTTTTAGCAATAGGTGGAAAAAGCGCAGGACAGAATGAAGAAATCGTCAAGAAAAGACTTGAGGAAGAGGATTTATTTTTTCATGCCGATATAATTGGAGCCCCTGCTGTAGTACTTAAAAAAGGAAAAAATGCGCCTGAAACTTCTCTTAAACAGACTGCTCAGTTCGCTGCTTGTTATTCATCTGCATGGAAAACAGGATACGGAAGTATTGATGTTTATTATGTAACAAAAGATCAAGTAAGCAAATCTCCACCATCGGGGGAATATTTACAGAAAGGAAGCTTTTTTATTTCAGGAAGAAAAAATTACTTTAGAGGGATCCAATTAAAATTACTTATCGGATTAAATGAAAATGGTGAACTTCTGTGTCTTCCAGAAGAGAGCGGGGCTGATAAATTCAAGATTTGTTTTACTCTGCAACCTGGAAGATATTCAAAAGAAATAGTTGCAGAGAAAATCGCAAAACAACTAAATCTTAAAAAGGATGAAATACTTCCTTTGTTACCTACAGGAGATACTGCATTTTCGAGATTGAAATAAATTGATTATTTAAAATATATTTTTTAAAATTTTTATCTGGATATTAATTAATAGAGTGGTTTAATGAAAGATAAAATTTCAAAATTAAAAAAAGAAAATAAAAAAAGAAGAAAAGAAAGTGAGGATCTAGAAGATATTGAAAAAACGATCCCTAAATTTAATACAACTGCAGAAATAAAAATACCCGAAAAAATAATTGATCAAATAATAGGACAGGATAAAGCAGTAGAAATAGTAAAGAAAGCCGCTGCACAAAGAAGAAACGTTCTTCTTCTTGGTTCTCCAGGTACTGGAAAAAGTATGCTTGCACAAGGAATGGCTGAACTAATGCCTGCAGAAAACCTGAGAGATGTATTAGTATATCCAAATGAATTCGATGAAAATAATCCAAAGATTAAAACAGTACTTACCTATCCTAATGGACTTCCACCTGAAAATGCGCCTGAAGAGGAAAAAATTGGGCAAGGAAGAAGAATAATACTTGCAAGTAAGATGCAAAAATTAATGCCAAAGAAACAGGGTGGCATATCTTGGATAACTACATTACTTATCATTCTTATAATCGGTTTGCTGATATTTCAATTCGTAGACCTTTCAGCACTTTCAGAAATTGAGAAATACTCTTCAATAATTGCTGCTATTGTACTTGGAGGATTGTTCTTCCTTGCAATGTGGATGTTTACATCAAGACTTCAAAGTGGAATCAGGAGAGAGGAATATAACGAACCAAAACTTATAGTGGACAACACTGGAAGAAGAACCGCACCTTTCATCGAAGCTACTGGTGCTAAAGCAGGAGCTCTTTTTGGAGATGTGCGACATGATCCTCTACAAACAGGAGGTTTGGGGACGCCAGCACATCTCAGAGTTGAGAGCGGAGCTATTCACAGAGCTGACATGGGTGTTCTTTATATAGACGAAATTGGAACATTAAATCCAAAATCACAACAGGATCTTTTAACTGCAATGCAGGAAAAGAAATTTCCAATTACGGGTCAAAGTGAAATGTCAAGCGGAGCATTAACTAGAACTGAACCAGTTCCATGTGACTTTGTTCTCGTTGCAGCAGGAAATTTAAATGATCTTCAAAATATGCACCCTGCATTAAGATCGAGAATAAGAGGATATGGATATGAAATATACCTTAATGACACGATGCCAGACACTAAAGAAAATAGGGAGAAATTAGTTAGATTCGTTGCACAGGAAGTAAAGAAGGACGGAAAAATACCTCACTTCACAAGAGATGCTGTTATTGAAATAATCAAAGAGGCAAAAAGAAAAGCTGGTCGAAAAAAAAGACTTACATTAAAATTAAGAGAGCTAGGAGGTCTTATAAGGGCTGCTGGAGATATAGCAAAGAGTGAAAACTCTCCTGTGACTGACGTATCTCATGTACTTAAGGCAAAAGGAGTTGCCAAAACAATAGAGCAACAACTTGCACATATGATGATTGAACAAAAGAAAGAATACAGTGTTTTAGAGACCCACGGCGCAAAAGTCGGAAGGGTAAATGGATTAGCAGTGATAGGTGATGGAAGCAGTGGATTGGTAATGCCGATAGTTGCAGAAGTGACTCCTGCTTCATCTAAATTTGAGGGAAAGGTTATAGCAACTGGAAAACTTGGAGAAATTGCAAAAGAAGCAGTTAACAATGTGAGTGCAATAATAAAGAAACATATGAAAAAAGATGTAACCGGTTATGATATACATATTCAATTTCTACAAACATACGAAGGTGTAGAAGGAGATAGCGCTTCGATTTCTGTTGCCCTTGCGGTCTTAAGTGCAATGGAAGGAGTTGCAATAAAACAGGATGTTGCAATGACTGGTTCATTAAGCGTAAGAGGAGAGGTTCTTCCAGTAGGTGGGGTTACAGCTAAAGTTGAAGCCGCTGTTGATGCAGGATTAAAGGCAGTAATCGTTCCGAAAGAGAATTTAGATGATATAGTATTGAATGAAGAAAAAAGAAAGAAAATAGAAATAATAGCTGTAAATAATCTTATAGACGTAATTGAACATGCAATCAAAGACAGTAAGCGAAAAGAAAAGTTAATAAAAGAATTAAGAAAAGAACTAAAAGTCTAACTAAATCAACGATTTCCTAATCAAAACAAATAGTTTTTTAGAATTCTTATATATATTACTTAATAAATGGCATATCTGGGTATACTATCATCCCTGTAGGTACTATTCTCATTGGAACAATTTTTCTACTGTGATTTGTACCTCTCATTTTTATTATCTCAAGTCCAAAATCTCTAATATCTCCCCTTCTCACAGAATAAAGCGAAATTACTGAATCAACTAAATATTCATTGATCAATCCTTCCTCTGCTTCTAATGTCTTAGAAGGTATTTTAAGATCAGAAGTGATAACAATTGTGCAACCTAGTTTTTTGAATTTATCGATCAATGAAACTATCTCAAGTGTCCTCCTTGAAGGATTATCGAAGAAAGCAGAGTACGTTGTAAGAGAATCAAATGCTATTCTAGATATTTTATTCTTTTTTATTAGGCTTTCTATATTAGGAAGATCTTCAATAAATTTGTTTACTTCTTTTGGAGAATAAGAATAAATCAAAAGTTTTCCACTCGCCTCTTGTGCGGTAAGATCAAATCCAAATCTCGCCATTCTCCTTTTTAATTCATCCTTTGTCTCTTCTAATGATATAAATAATGAATTGTCGTTATATTTTTGTGCACCGAAGAAAGCGAATTGCATGGCAAACAAAGTTTTTCCTGATCCCAATTCCCCACATACGAGATTTAAACTGTTTTTTTCGAAACCTCCCTCCACCATATCATCAAGTCCAAATATACCTGAAGGAACCCTAGGAGGAGAGGTAAAAAATAACTTTCTCTTTACTGTATTTTCCATTCTATCTACCTATCAAATATAATTTCTAAATTTTATCAAGTATACTTTGTATTTTTTTTGCTGCACTTTCTAAAGTAATCAAAATAAAACCTATATTTCCTTCTTTTTTAACGAATGAAAGTAAAACTGCATTTTTTCCTGCATTAATTAAAATAATCTTACCATTTTCACTTTCAATCATCATCTCTTGAAAAACACCACGTTTCAATTCTAAAGAAGATAACTCAGCAACTGAAATAAGTGAGGATATAACTGAAAGATTTTTTGAAGAAACATCTTGAAAATCTGAGGATATTATTACTCCATCTCTTCTCATTATAACAGAAGCCTCAACATCTCCTGAACTTTTAATTTCTTTAAGTACTAAAGAAAGTTGCTCCCCTATATCGTTCATCCTATCACTGATTAAATATATTTATTATTGAAATATGTAGTGAGCTTTAAAAAACTAATCAAAAAATATAACTGACAAATTAAAAAAGATAAAAAATCTAAAAGTAACAAAATATTTATAAATCTTAATAACTAATATATTTTGCTTTTAGATCTAGATCTCTGAAAGAAATGCTAGTTGTTAGGCTATCCTTAGTGATATCTAACCAGCATTCTATGGTGATAATTTGGCCAAAACTAAGGTTAAAAAACACAAAATTTCGAATTTTGAAAATGAACCTATAGTGCATAAACTAATTCCTAAACATGAAATAGTAAAAGAAGAAGATGAAAAAAAGTTACTAGAGAGCCTCAATGCTACAAAAGAACAGTTGCCAAAAATAAAAATAGATGATCCAGCTATAAGACATCTTAATCCAAAAAAAGGAGACATAATAAGAATACATAGAGAAGATAGGCATGCAAAAAGCATTTATTACAGGGTAGTTGTTTGATGTGTCTCTATTTTTGATCTTGATCTAAAAGGTTGGATCTCGAATGAGATCTAAAAAATTATAAAATCTAGCTCATGGGGATGGTTACGTGACAAAGGATCTGTTAGAGAAATATTTAAATGAAAATAAATTAGTCAAGCAGCATCTTGACTCATATAATAGGTTTATAGAAGAAGGAATACAAAGAATAGTAAGTTCAGTTGGAGTAATAAGACCTAATGTCCCAAATTATGAACTTAAGCTTGGGAGGGCATGGGTTGAAAAACCTATGGTTATTGAATCTGATTCTGCAACAAGACCTATTCTACCTATGGAAGCAAGACAAAGAGATCTAACTTATGCTGGAAGGGTATATATGGAAATAACACCCATAATAAATGATATTGAAAGAAAAACCACAATTGCATATATCGGAGATATCCCTGCTATGGTAAGATCAAAAATATGTTATACCGAAGGAATGTCCAGAGGAGAACTAATAAAAGCAGGAGAAGATCCAATGGATCCGGGAGGATACATGATCATAAATGGAACAGAAAGAGTTTTAATCGGAATAGAGGATTTAATTGCAAATAGAATTATGGTAACCAAAGAAAAACAAGGATCAATAATTACTGCGAAGATATTTTCACAAAGCGGCGGAGCAAGAATGAGATGTGCGGTAAACAGATCAGAAGATGGTACATGGACTGTTGAATTTCCAGCTGCTCCACCTAAGCTACCATTCATGGTTGTACTTCGTGCTCTTGGAATAAAGAAAGATGAAGACATACTTGAATTATTTGATGATGATAAGCATGTAATCAATGATGTACTTTTAAATATAGAAATTGGTGAGGTAAAGACCGTTGACGATGCAATAGATGAGATTGGTAAAAAAGCAGTTCCTGGACAACCAAAAGAATATAGAGACAAAAGAGTAGAAGTATTATTAAACAATTATTTACTACCTCACTTTGGAACTACTCCCGCTGCAAAGCATCTTAAAGCAAAATTCCTTGCGTTAATGGCACAAAGAACAACACTTGTAGCAAACAAAAAATACCCTGCAGATGACAAAGACCATTATGGAAATAAAAGAATTAAATTAAGTGGAGTTTTGATGGAAGAGTTATTTAGATACTCATTCCAGTTCTTAGTAAGAGATATAGCATATCAAGCAGAAAGAGCTGTTGCAAGAGGAAGAAGATTACAGGATGTACAAACATTTGTGAGACCAGATTCGTTAAGTGATAGAATAAGATATGCGATGGCTACTGGAAACTGGATAGCAGGTCAAACAGGAGTATGTCAGCTTCTTGATAGAGTTTCTTATCTAGCGACAGTATCTCATTTAAGAAGAATTAATTCACCACTTAGCAGAGTGCATCCTCACTTTGAAGCAAGAGATCTACACGGAACTCAATTTGGAAGATTATGTCCAAACGAAACTCCAGAAGGTGCATCTGCCTCTCTAGTTAAGAATATGGCTCTAACAAATGAGATTTCAATTGGAGTAGATGAAAAAGAAGTGGAAAGTATTCTAAAGAAAACTGGAGTGACAACTATGAAATGAGTATATGAGAAATTTCAATATTTGATGTTAATACTAAATTAAAAAGGTGTGAACGTGACAAAGAAAAATAATGAATTCATAGTATATCTTAATGGTAAAATTGTTGGTTCTCATCCAAATGGTGAAGAGCTCGTACGTGAGATAATTAGAAAAAGAAGAAATGGTGAAATAAATCATGAGGTTAATGTAGAATTTTATCCAAAGCTTAAAGAAATCTACATAAACAGCGATGGAGGTAGAAGCAGAAGACCTTTAATAATAGTAGAAAATGGAAAATCTAAGCTAACCCCGGAGATCAAAGCAAAAATAAAAAACAACGAAATCGAATGGAAGGATTTAATAAGAAACGGCATAATAGAGTATTTAGATCCGGGAGAGGAAGATACTCTTTCTTACATAGCAGTTAGAGAAGAAGACATAACGCCAGAACACACACACCTTGAAATCGATCCTGTAGGCATACTCAGTTTCGTTACATCTCAACTGCCAATGCAGGAATACAATTCATCACCAAGAACTACCATGGCTTGTTCTATGGCTAAACAGGCACTTGGGTTATTTGCTTCCAACTATTCATTGAGATATGATACAAAGGCATATGTGATGTTCTATCCTCAAACTCCGATTGTCACAACTAGGCCTCAAAGAATACTTGGAACTGATAAAAGAATAGGAGGAAATAATTTAGTTGTTGCAGTAATGAGTTATAGAGGATTCAACATGGAAGATGCTGTTATAGTTAACAAATCGGCAGTAGACAGAGGACTACTTAGAGTTGAAATGTTTAAAACATATTCAACAGAGGAAAGAAGATATCCTGGAGGACAAAAAGATAAATTTGAAATCCCTGCTCCTACAGTTAATGGATATAGAGGAGAGACTGCGTATAAGTATTTAGATGAAGATGGATTAATCTCACCAGGGGTAGAAGTAGGAGGAAGAGATGTATTAGTAGGAAAAACCTCTCCTCCAAGATTCCTTGAAGAAGTAAGTGCATTTGGAATTGCTGAAGAGAAAAAGAAAGAAAGTTCGGTTACACTTAAGGCAGAAGAAAAAGGAATCGTTGACTCTGTTCTTATTACTCAAAGTCCATCTGGAAACAAAATGGTAAAGGTTAGAGTAAGAGAAACAAAAATACCAGAAAATGGTGATAAGGTTGCATCTAGACATGGACAGAAAGGAGTTATAGGATTACTTGTACCTCAGGAGAGTATGCCATTTACAAAGGATGGTATTGTACCTGATTTAATTATTAACCCACACGCAATTCCTTCTCGTATGACAGTTGGTCATCTTCTTGAAACACTCTTAGGAAAGGCTGCTTGTTTCGAAGGAAAACGTGTTGATGGAACTACTTTCACACCAACGAATTTAGAGGAGGCAAAAGAAACTTTAAAGAAATATGGATTTGAATCTGATGGTTATGAAGTTCTTTATGATGGTATTACAGGAGAAAGAATTGAGGCAGAAATATTTATGGGTGTAATTTACTATCAAAGACTACAACATCTTGTTTCTAATAAAATGCATGCAAGAAGCAGAGGTCCAGTACAACTTTTGACACACCAACCAACAGAAGGAAGATCAAGAGAAGGTGGTCTCAGATTAGGAGAAATGGAAAGGGACTGCATCATAGGATACGGAGCAACAATGTTACTTAAAGAGCGTTTAATGGATGAATCAGATAAAACAGTCCAAATAATCTGCAATGATTGTGGATCATTTGCATATTACGATTATCTAAAGAACAAACCAATCTGTCCTATCTGCGATTCAACAAACTTCTCACAAGTAGAAATGTCTTACGCATTCAAACTTCTAATCGATGAAATAAAATCACTTGGAATATTCCCAAGAATGATTACAAGCAATAAGACAGATGAATAGTTTCATTATTTGTTTATGATATTAATGGTGGTATTGTGGTTACATTAGATGAAAATGAAATTTTAGAAAAATATATAAGTAAGATAAAATTCACTCTTTTCTCTCCAGAGATGATTAGAAAAATGTCTGCAGTAAAACTTTTTGTACCTGATACATATAATGATGATGGATATCCTATTGAAGGAGGATTTGCAGACTTAAGAATGGGTGTTATAGATCCAGGTTTAAGATGTAAGACATGTGGAGGAACAGTCAGAACCTGCCCTGGTCATTTTGGTTCAATAGAACTGATAAGACCTGTAATACATCCAGAATTCGCCCCAATGATATATATGTTTCTAAGGTCGACTTGTAATTCATGTGGAAAGGTACTACTTACAAAGGAGGAAATAGATGAAATAAAAAGTAGCTTAATGACAAGGGATGAAATGATTGCAACCGTTCTTGCAAGAACTAAGAAAGTTAAAAAATGTCCTCACTGCCAAACCGAACAAAAAGAAATAAAGTTTGAGAGACCAACCAACTTCTATGAAGATGACAGATTGATGCTTCCTACAGAGGTAAGAGACAGACTTGCAAAGATTTCAGATGATGACTTAAGAGAGCTTGGCTTTGATCCAGAATACAGCAGACCTGAATGGGCAGTCCTTACAGTTTTGCCCGTTCCGCCTGTTAATGTGAGACCTTCTATAACTCTTGAAAGCGGTGAAAGAAGTGAAGACAACCTTACTCACAAGCTTGTAGAAGTTTTGAGAATAAATCAGAGATTGGAATCCAATATAAACGCAGGAGCGCCCCAACTTATCATAGAAGATTTATGGGAACTCTTACAATACCATGTTACCACTTACTTCAATAATGAAAGTCCTAATATACCTCCTGCAACACACAGGTCAGGAATGCCATTAAAAACATTGGCACAGCGTCTCAAAGGAAAGGAGGGAAGATTCAGATACAACCTTTCTGGAAAAAGAGTAAACTTCAGTGCAAGAACTGTAGTGTCCCCAGATGGATGCATATCTATAAATGAAGTAGGAGTTCCACAGCAGATAGCTGATGAATTAACTGTGCCGGTGAAAGTTACTGACTGGAATATTGAGGAATGCAAAAAGATGATAACTTCAAACGAAAAACCAAGAGCTATTTATGTAACCTCTCCAAACGGAAGAAGAAGAAAGGTTACAGACGCTAATAAAGAAGAATTAATAAAGGAAATTGCTGCTGGATGGACTGTTGAAAGACAACTCATGGATGGAGATATAGTATTATTCAATCGTTATCCATCTCTTCACAGAATGTCTATAATGGCTCACAGAGTAAAGATATTACCTGGAAAGACATTCAGAGTTCCACCATCTGTCACAACCCCATACAATGCTGACTTTGATGGAGATGAAATGAATATACATGTTCCTCAGAAAGAAGAGGCGAGAGCAGAGGCCGAAACATTAATGCTGGTAGAAAAACAAATAATTTCACCACGTCATGGCCATGCAATAATTGGGCCGACACAAGATCGTATAACTGGAACCTATCTATTATCGCTTGATGAAACAACCTTTACAAAAAGCCAAGCAGCAGACCTTTTAGCTATGGCAGGAATATATGAACTTCCTAAACCAGATGTAAAAGATAGATATAGTGGAAAATTAATACTCTCTCAAATTTTGCCAAAGGGATTGAATCTTAGGGTTGAATCTAAAATTGGAAAGAAAGGTAGTGATAAAAGCATTGTTGAAATAAAAGATGGAAAAGTAATAAGTGGATACTTTGAAAAGAAATCGTTAAATGCAATTGTAGAAGCAATAACCTTAAATTATGGGCATGAAGAAGCAAGAAAATTCATAGATGCTATCGGAAGAATTGCAGCTGAAATTATAACTATAAAGGGAATGACTGTAAGTTTGAAGGATTATACTATATCTGAAGAAGGAAAGAAAAAGATCAAAGAAATTGTTGAAAATGCAGAAAAGCAAGTAAATGTATACATAATGCAATATAAGAATAAAACTCTTGAAAGAGAACCTGGAAAGAGCCTTAAAGAAACTCTAGAGAGTAAATCAGTTGATACTCTTGGAAAAATTAGAAATGATATAAGTAAAGTATTAGAAGAGGACTTAGGTCAAGAAAATAAGGCAATTATAATAGCAAAGATCGGAGCGAGAGGTTCTATGACAAACGTTACTCAAATGTCTGGAGCAATCGCACAGCAGGTAGTAAGAGAAAAAAGATTACATAGAGGATATAGATATAGAACGCTCTCTCACTTTAAACCAAAGGATTTAAGTGCTGTAGCTAGAGGATTTATTAGATCCAATTTCATAGATGGTCTTGACCCAATTGAATACTTCTTCCAATCCATGTCTGCAAGAGAATCTATAGTTAACACTGCAATAAGAACTGCAAGATCTGGATACATGCAAAGAAGAATGATTAATGCACTTCAAGATCTAGTTGTGAAAGACGATTATAGCGTTAGAGATGGAAGTGGAAAGATCATACAATTCATATATGGTGGAGATGGAAGAGACACTATGAAAATAAAGAAAATAAAAGAAGAGCTCTTAACACCTGTAGGTATACCTGAGAAAGAATAAATATAATGGTGATATAATGACAAGGCATATTGATAAAGAGAAAAAAGATATTATGATAACTCCTGGAGAGGGAGTAGGAATACTTACTGCACATTCCTTAGGTGAACCTGGAACACAAATGACTATGCGTACCTTCCACCTTCCAGGCGTAGTCGAGGCAGTACCAACTGGTCTTCCAAGACTTATTGAAATAGTAGATGCAAAAAAGAAACCTAAAAAGCCCATCGTTATGGTATATCTCAAAGAGAAATATAAAGATAAGAAAAAAGTAGAAGAAATAGCAAATGAAATAGACCAAGTTATATTAAACGATATTGCAACTTTTTCTGAAGACTTTAAAAAGAAACAAGTATTAATAAAAATAGACAAAGATGAAATAAAGCAAAGAAATATAGATCTGATTCATGTAAAGAAGAAAATAAAAGCAGAATTAGAACCCAACATTACAATGAAACATCAAGCTGATAAAGTTCTTCTTACAGCCAAAAATACACCATTAAGAATGTTAAGAAAATTCACAAATAAATTGAAAAATCTACATATTAAAGGTGTTAGTGGAATAACAAAACCGGTTGTAACCCAAGATGAAAATGGTGAATGGATAATTATTGCAGGAGGATCAAATCTTACAGAATTATTTAAATTCCCACATGTCGATCCAACTAGATCCATTACAAATGATATAATAGAAATCTACAATTTATTTGGAATAGAGGCTGCAAGAAATGCAATAGTTAATGAGATATATACCACTATGAAAATCCAGAAAACAGATGTAGATATAAGGCATATCTGTCTTCTTGCTGACGCAATGACTGTTGATGGAGAGGTTATTTCAGTAGGAAGACATGGTCTTAGTGGAAGAAAACCATCAGTTCTTGCAAGAGCAGCATTTGAAGAAACCGTGAAACACTTAGTTAATGCTGCAATAAATGGAGAAGAAGATAGATTGAAAGGAGTAACTGAAAACATACTAATAGGACAACCTGTTCCATTAGGAACTGGTCTTGTGAAGCTTACAATGAAACATGAAACTAAATAAAATTTATTCTTACTATAGGGTGAAAATATGAATATAGATATTGAAAAATCAATAAGAATATGTGTTGACACTGGGAAGGTAGAATTTGGAACAAGAACCTGTAAATATCTAGCTGCACATGGAAATGCAAAGCTTATACTTTTAGCTGGAAATTGTCCAACGAACTTAAAGAATGAAATAATAGACATATGTAAAAATTCGAAAGTTCCTTACAAGGAATTAAATTATCCATCAATAGAGCTAGGATCATTAGCTGGAAAACCTTTTCCCGTACTTATGATGGCAATAATAGAACCTGGTGATTCAGAGATTCTAAAGATCGCTGAGTAAAGTATAAAAAGAATTATAAAAAAGGAGATCTAATGACAAAACTATCTAATGAAGATATTAAAATTATGATGTTCCTTCAGGATGCAACTCGTGCAGCGATAAGAGATGTATATGATGATGGAAAAACGCTTGCTATAGTAGTTGCAGAAGGAGATGTTGGAAAGGTTATAGGGCCTGGAGGAAAGATGATTAATAATCTTAAAAAGAAGCTTAAAAGAGATATAGTAGTTGTAGAATGGTCTGAAGAGCTCGAAAGATTTATTAGCAACATATTTGCACCTATAAAAGTAAATGTTGTAATAGAAGGTGACACTGCTAAGATAATAACGGGCTCTGAAGATAGGAAGTATGTCATCGGAAGAGGTGGAAATAAAATAAAGCTCGCAAATATACTTGTTGAAAGAAACTTTAAGAAAATTGAGATAAGAGCATGACTGAAGAGTAATAAAATAAGATTTAAAAACACTACAAACATATATATTATATATCATCTCTAATATATATTCAAATTTAATCAAACTGCCCTTACAGAACTTTTTCTGTGCATCGGGCTTAAAACAGATTAATACACTTATGTTTACAACACTCTAAATGAGTGTTCTTAAGTTTATCAGCTGACGCTGTTAAACATTATAAGGTGTAATTATATGGGAGAATTCTCTGGAAGAGATATATTAAAGAAAAGAAAGAAATACAGATGGTTAAAGAAAACATGGAGAAGAAAGGTTGAGAAACTCAAAGAGAAATACGATCCCCTTGAGGGAGCTCATGCAGCAAGAGGAATAGTGCTAGAAAAGAAAGTGCTTGAGCAAAAGCAGCCTCACTCCGGTCTTATAAAATGCGTAAAGATCCAGTTAATAAAGAACGGAAAGATAATCACTGCATTCGCACCAAGAGATGGCGCAATAAACCACATAGACGAGCACGATGAAGTCTTGGTAGAAGGACTTGGTGGATCCCAAAGAGGGCAGATGGGTTCCATACCAGGAGTCAGATACAAGGTTATTGCCGTAAATAATACTTGTCTTGAACAGATAAGAAGAGGTAAGAAAGAGAAACCGAGAAGATGATTCTCTCTTCTCTTAATTAAATTTAATAGAGTGATAGTATGGAGATCAATGATAAGCTTTTCAACAAATATGATTACAATGTACAAATTACTGATGAGACAATGAAGGATTACATAAATTTAAGACCTTCAGTAATGCCTCATACTTTTGGAAGAGTTGGAAAAAGAAAGAAAAGAATAGAAAAGAACATAGTGGAAAGGCTTGTAAACAAGCTTATGAGAGGAGGAACTGGTGAAAAGGTAGGAGGAAAACTTATAAGAACCCATGGAAAGTTGCAAGGCAAGAAGACAAGAGTAATAAAAATAGTAGAAGAGGCTTTTGACATCATCCATGAAAAAACAAAGCAGAATCCAATCCAGTACCTCATAAAAGCAATAGAAAACAGCGCTCCGAGAGAAGATGTAACAAGAGTGGAATACGGAGGAGTAAGATACCAGGTTGCAGTAGACGTTTCTCCAAAGAGAAGAGTGGACATGGCTCTTAGAAACATCAGCCTTGCAGCAATAATCTCATCTTTCGATAAGAAAGCCACACTCGCAGAAGCGCTTGCAAATGAAATAATACTTGCAGCAACTGGAGATGTAAACAGCTATGCAATAAAGAAGAAGGATGAAACAGAAAGAATGGCAAGAAGCGCAAGATAAATTCTTTTTTTATTTTCATGCGGGCTTTCGCTCGCTTTTTTCATTTATATTGATATAAAGGTAGGTATTATGGTAAGAAAAGAATTAGTTGTAGAAGAAGTACAGAAACTTATGAAAAATCTAAAGTACGTGAGAAACATTGCTATAGTAGCGCACGTAGATCATGGTAAGTCAACACTAGCAGACTCTCTAGTAGCAAGAGCAGGATTGATTAGCAAGGAGCTTGCAGGAGAACAGAGAGTCATGGACTTTGAGGAGCTTGAACAGAAGAGAGGAATTACAATCAAATCCGCAAACATCTCTCTTGGTTTCGAGTACAATGGAGAGCCATATGTCATCAACCTTATCGATACCCCAGGACACGTAGACTTCGGAGGACACGTTACAAGAGCAATGAGAGCGGTAGACGGAATTATTCTCGTAGTAGATGCAGTTGAAGGTATAATGCCTCAAACTGAAACAGTATTAAGACAGGCTTTAAAGGAAAAATCAAAGCCAACAGTATTCATCAATAAGATTGACAGATTAATCAATGAGCTGAAATACACCCCACAGCAGACACAGGAAAGATTAATCAAACTGATTACAGATATAAACAAACTGATAGACAAATATGCACCTGCAGACAAGAAAAATGAATGGAAGATAAATGTAGAAAAGGGAAACATTGCTTTCGGATCTGCCTTCAACAAGTGGGCAACTTCTTTCGCATACATGAAGTCAAAGGGAGTTAAATTTACAGATATATATGAGTTGTGTACTAAAAATGATCACAAAACATTAGTTGAAAAGGCACCGATAGATGAAGTTGTTCTTACAATGGTAATCCAACATCTTCCAAACCCACAAGAGGCACAGGTATATAGAATTCCAATCTTGTGGCACGGTGATTTAAACACAGAAGATGGAAAGGCGATGTTGAATACTGATCCTAATGCAAAGGTATGTGGAATTATATTTGGTGTGGTTGTAGACAAGCATGCTGGAGAGGTAGGAGTTGCAAGAATATTCAGCGGAACAGTAAGAAAGGGAACAGAATTAACTGTCGCCTCAAAACACACTTCATCAAAGGTTCAACAAGTAGGAATCTACATGGGTCCAGACAGAATTCCTGCAGAAGAAGTTCCGGCAGGAAACATTGCTGCAATAGTGGGATTGAGAGACCTTTATGTAGGAGAAACAATAAGCGAAAATCCAAACTTTGAACCGTTCGAACAGATCAAGCACTACTCTGAACCTGTAGTTACAAAGTCAATAGAGGCAAAGAACACAAAGGATCTTGTCAAGTTAATTGAGGTTCTAAGACAGATGTCAAAAGAAGATCCAACCCTTAAGGTAGAGATCAACCAGGAAACTGGTGAGCACCTTATAAGCGGTATGGGTGAACTGCACCTTGAGATTGTGGAGTACAAGATCTCAAAGGAAAAAGGAGTGGAAATAGAAACCTCTCCACCAATCGTAGTTTACAGAGAAACAATACTTAAACCAGGACCTGAACTTGAAGGAAAATCACCTAACAAACACAACAAATTCAAGATAAAAGTTGAACCTCTTGAAGAGGGAGTTTACAATGCGATAGTAGAAGGAAAGATTCCTGAAGGAAGACCAAAAGGAAAGGCTATCGTTGATGCGCTTGTAGAAGCAGGAATGGAAAGAGATCAGGCAAAGAAGGTCCTAAACATAAAGAACAGATGCGTGCTTGTTGATGCAACAAAAGGAGTACAATACATGCAGGAAATCATGGAATTAGTGCTCAAAGCATTCGAGGAAGCAGTAGATAAGGGACCTCTTGCAAAAGAAAAGGTTGTTGGCGTGAAGGTATTATTAACAGATGCAATAATTCACGAAGATCCTGCACACAGAGGTCCTGCTCAAATAATGCCTGCAATAAAGAGACCAATCTATGCAAGCATGCTCACCTCTGGAGTAAGGCTCATGGAGCCAAAGCAGATCTTTCTTGTACAATCGCCACAAGAATATGCAGGAAACATAATAACTGCATTGCAGGGAAGACGTGGTGAAATACTTGAGATTGGACAGGAAGGAGAACTGTCCACTGTTAAGGCAAAGCTGCCAGTATCAGAGACATTCGGAATGTCCAATGATTTAAGATCTGCATCACAGGGAAGAGCAATCTGGTATCATGAATATGCAGGATACGAGCTTGTTCCAACCTCGCTGCAGAATGAATTGGTAACCAAAGTCCGTGAAAGAAAAGGAGAGCCTAAAGAACCTCCAACAGCAAAGGACTTCATGGACTAATTTTTTTGTTTTTATTTCATTTAATTTTTTCAATTCATATTCTTTCTTTTAAATTTATAAGGTGCCTAAATGAAAAAAGATAAAAAAAGAAATAATGAAAAGGTGCGACAAGAAAAAAAAGAAAGAAACCTGAATAATAGGCCTGAAATAAGCGTGGTAGTTCCTGCATTGAATGAAGAAAAATACATAGAATCATGCTTAAAATCATTAAAGAGCCAATCTTACAAACCATTAGAGATAATTGTATGCGATGGAAACAGTGAAGATAGAACAAGAGAGATTGCAAAAAAGTACGCCGACAAGGTAGTAATTGAAAAAAGAAGATCTGCAGCAGCAGAGAGACAAAAAGGAGCTGAAATAGCTAAAGGAGATATAATTGCATTTATTGATTCTGACACAATCGCAGAGAAAGATTGGTTGAAGAAGATAGCAGATGCATTCTCTAAAGATGAAAAGGTTGTAGCTGTTTATGGAAGAGTTCTAATGAGAGATGGAAGCAAGATAGATAATATACTGGCAAGATTATTCACACCTTATATAAGATTCACCGATCTGATTGGAAAACCTGCTGTTGCAGGAATGAACATGGCTGTCAGAAAAGATGCATTCAATCAGATAGGGGGATTTAATCTTAATCTTAAAACTGCAGAAGACATTGATCTCTTTAACAGAATAAAGAAAAAAGGAAAGATAAGATTCGTTGATGCAGTAACATATACTTCAGCGAGGCGACTAAAGCACTGGGGATACAAGAAGTTCTTTTTCTTCCATGCCACAAATCTAATAAAATACACCCTTACTGGAAAGTCAAAGCAGGAATACGAAGATGTTAGATAATAAGATAATAGATAACATAATAGACAACATAATAGACAAAACTCAAAAGAATAAAAAAATAACAAAAAACAAAAAAGGCAAATAAAAATAACAGATTAAAAGAGATAAAACTGAAAGAAAAAGGAACTAAATAAAAAATAAAAGAAATAAAGAAAATAAAAAAAGGAAAGACTAAATTTTCATTCGTTTTGCTTTTCATCTTGTATTCTTACTTTCATTTTTTCTTGTCAGCTATGGCTGCCTGAGCGCAAGCCAATCTTGCAATTGGAACTCTATATTGAGAGCAGCTTACATAGTCTAATCCTACATCGTGATAGAATTTGATTGAAGTAGGTTCTCCGCCTGTTTCACCACATACCCCAACCTTAAGGTTCTTTCTTGTAGATCTTCCAAGCTTAACTGCCATGTCCACAAGCTTTCCTACTCCGTAATCTATTACTTCAAATGGATTAGACTTGTAAATTCCTTTATTGAGATAAAGCTGCAAGAATTTGGCCTCTGCATCATCTCTGCTAAATCCAAGTGTTGTTTGAGTAAGGTCATTTGTTCCAAATGAGAAGAACTCTGCCTCTTGTGCTATCTCATCTGCTGTTAATGCAGCTCTTGGAATTTCTATCATTGTTCCAATCGTATAATTTAGTTTTACTTTTTCTCTTTCCAATATCTCATCAGCGGTCTTCTTTATTATCGGCTTTAATATCTTTAGTTCATTGATGTTTCCTATCAATGGAACCATCACTTCTACGATTGGATTCTTTTTCTCTTTCTTTAATCTTGCAACTGCTTCAAAGATTGCAGAGACCTGCATTTCATAAATCTCTGGATAAGTGATTCCTAATCTTGATCCTCTGTGACCAAGCATTGGATTGAATTCCTGCAGCTCTCTTACCTTCTTAAGCATTGCCTGCTTCTCCTCAATAACTCTTTCATCAACCTTCTTTGAACTAAGTTCTGCTATCTCTGCAAGCAATTCTTCAAGCTTAGGCAGAAATTCATGAAGTGGTGGATCTAGTAAACGGACAGTTACTGGTAAACCATCCATTGCAAGGAAAATCTCATAGAAGTCCTTAACCTGAAATTCCTTAAGCTTTGCTAACCATTTCTTTCTCTCTTCGGCCGTCTCTGAAAGAATCATCTTTTGTACGAAAGGAAGTCTCTCTGGATCATTGAACATCCTTTCTGTTCTACATAACCCAATTCCCTTTGCTCCAAAGTTGCGTGCTCCTTTTGCAGCAGAAGGAGTGTCTGCATTCGCTCTTACTTTCATCCTTGCAACTGAATCGCACCAATTCAAAAATACATTGAATTCTCCAGATATGGTTGGTTCTACAAGCTTTACCTCTCCCTCTATCACATTTCCTGTTGAACCGTCAATAGTGATCAAATCTCCTTCTTTGAATACCTTTCCGTTTATTGTAAGTGTTTTCTTATCTATATCTACCTTTGCAGCCTCGCATCCTACAACAGATGGCAAACCTAAACCTCTTGCTACCACTGCTGCATGACAAGTCATTCCTCCTCTGCTGGTAAGAATTCCTTGAGATGCGATCATGCCATGGATGTCATCTGGAGTGGTTTCGACTGCAACAAGAATTACCTTTTCTTTTTTGCCTTTTTCTGCAGCTTCATCTGCTGTGAATACAATCTTTCCGGTTGCTGCACCTGGGCTTGCGGGCAATCCTTTTGCAATCGGATTGACTTTAACACTTGGGTCTATTTGTCTGTGCAACAACTGATCAATCTGTGAAGGAGAAACTCTCATTATTGCCTCTTCCTTTGTTATGAGCTTCTCTTTGACCATATCTACTGCAATCTTTACAGCTGCAGCCGCTGTTCTTTTACCTGCCCTTGTCTGAAGCATCCATAGCTTTCCATTTTCAATTGTAAACTCCATATCCTGCATTTCCCTATAGTGTTTTTCAAGAAGCTTTGCTATTCTTTCCAGCTGTTCGTAGGCTTGTGGCAGTTCTTTCTTCATTTTTTCTATAGGTTGTGGTGTTCTTATTCCTGCAACTACGTCCTCTCCCTGTGCATTTATTAAATATTCACCATAAAGCTTTTTCTCACCTGTTGATGGATTTCTTGTAAACGCAACTCCAGTACCGCTCTTTTCTCCGCTATTTCCAAACACCATTGCTTGGATGACTACTGCAGTTCCCATGTCGTGTGGAATATTATATAAATTTCTGTAAGTTATCGCCCTTGGATTGTTCCAAGAATTAAACACTGCTTCCACTGCCATTATCAGCTGCTTTCTTGGATCATCTGGAAATTCCTTTCCAGTTTCTTGATGAACGAGGTGCTTGTATTTTGAAATTATCTCTTTAAGCTCATCAACATTTAATTCTATATCCTGCTTTCTTCCATGCTCTTCCTTTACTGAATCAAATATTTTGTCAAATTTTTCCTTCTTGATTCCAAGAACAACCTCTCCAAACATCTGCACCAATCTTCTATATGCATCATAAGCTGTTCTTTCATTCGTGTTTTTTGCAAAACCAATGACTGTCTTATCGTTTAATCCTAGATTTAAAATAGTGTCCATCATACCTGGCATTGAAACTGGTGCTCCGGATCTTACTGAAACCAAAAGTGGGTTTTTTTCATCTCCGAACTTCTTTCCTACTTGCTTCTCCACACTTGAGAGTGCTTTAAATATTTTATTTTCAAGATCTTTTGAGATCTTCTTTGTCTTCTGATAAATAAGACACTGTTCCGTAGTTATTACAATTCCAGGTGGAACAGGTAATCCGATTCTTGTCATTTCAGACAATTCACAACCTTTACCTCCAAGTATTTGCCTCATCTTACTTGAACCTTCTTTAAACAGATATACCTCTTTTGTTTTTGCCATAATAATCACTTTTCAAATCTAAATTGTATAAAATAAGCAATAATAATAAAATAGAAAGAAATATAAAGATTGAATGTTTTAAATTCTATAAATATTTGATGGCGTTATATGTGGTTTTATGGAAAAATTCAGATTCATGGAAGATGGTAATGCATCCAAACCTGATAAGAATTTTGGCGAACCTCATCAGGACAAGCTAGAGATAATTGACTTTTTGCCTTTGATAAAAAAATTGGAAGAAAATAGAGGTAGAATAAATAAAAGCGAAAGACTAGAAAATGGATATATGGCAGAGAAAACAGTCAATATACTAATTGATCGCGGCGCAAGATGGTGTGTTAAAAATTTCCATATGGCATGGAATCCTTCTCTTCAGATAATAAGAAAGAAGATAGTTCATAGGAATGAAAAAATAACAATAGAAGAAATGGCATTGTTGAAGACAATAAATGCAATGCTAAATCCGCATAAAATGAACGAAAGATTCACTAGAAACCATAATATGGGTTCTATTGAAGCATATAAATTTTATCTTAATGAACTGAAAACCAAGTACCCCAGCTGGTAATTATTGTTTTATACCCATTTTATTGAAAATGAAATTAACTCTAGATTTAAAATTATTTACATCAAATCTTATTTTATGAGATACGAAAGAGCAAAAGACTTAGAAGAAAAGATAAAAGACATAGTTGAAAAAATGAATATAAATTATGTAAATATAGAAAGAATTGCTTGTTTTAGAAGTTATGGAACTAACTCAAGAAGAGTAATTGCTAGATGCCATGGGCTGCCGAAAGTGATGCAACTTGGGATGAATACAGATGCATTTTATGTCATAGAGGTACTTAGTGAGAGATTCGACAGAATGAATGAGGAAGAAAAAACGAAAGTATTGATACATGAGTTGCTGCATATACCTAAATCATTCGGAGGAGGGTTTAGACAGCACGATTATGTCAACAGGAGAACAGTTGAAAAGTTCTATTCTGATTATAAGAGGAAGAGTGAAGAAACTAGTCAAAAAATAAATGTCCAGGATGAAATTCAAGTAGAATCAGTAAAAAATGAAAATATAGGATTGATAGACAGAATGAAATTCTTTCTAAATAAAGAAAAGGACAAGTAAGGTCTGAATAAGTCTAAATACAAAAATTCATTTTGTACTCCAAATAGTTACTGATAGATTTTCTAATCTATCCTTATATATGGCTGGCCTTGATATTGTGACCTTTGATGTAGGATTTAAAGGTGCAATACCTATTATCTCGTCTCCAATCGTAATATATATTTCATAAGGCCCTACACCTAACCTTTCTTTCATTAATTCATAATTTATATAAGAAATAAGAGTGAGATTTGAAACCTTTGCTTCATTAATTTTTATTGTGTTGTAGTCTTCTGTTAAACCTATCTGATTGAAGTTTGTTGAATTCCAATCCAAAGGATAACCTGGTGTCAGAAGCATATTTGAAACACTTAATGCGATTCTTGACGAATCATCAATCCTTACTGAAACTGCTGTTCTTAATGAATTCCAATAATTATAAAGAATGGTAAGAAGAAGAATGAAAAGTACCCCAGCAACTATTGCATCATATGAAAAGAACTGGCCTTTTTTAGTTCTGCATTCTAGTTTGTTTTTAATTGAATTAAATTTTTTAGTCATTTAAGATCACCATGCCCTGTGAGCTTATTATTTTTAATTTTCCTTTCGCTGCATTAATATATCCAATGCGTCCAGACGTATCTACCCCATTTACAAATATTTTATCTGTTGCCAAAGGATATAGTATATCTATATTTGTTATTGAGCTGTAATTTAATCCAACCATACCTTTATATACATAGAGTTGATATGGAACACTGCTTATTGTAGTTGGAATCGTGAGATTTTTTTCATAGCCTTCAATTGTAGCTGCTGCATTTATCTCATCCGCAATTGTTACAATGAATTCTCGTGCATACAATCCTTCTGCATACCTTTGTTGTTGAACTGCCTGTCCAGAGATTATATAAAGCGAAGAAAGAAATACGAATATGAAAAAGCTATAAATGAGAAGAAATTCAAATGCAACCTGTCCTTTTTTTACCAGATTATTAATTTTCTTCATGAAACCACACTATCAGTAAAATAAATATTACTAACCCTCATATTCAAATTACTAATCTTCATATTCAAATATATTATGTTTTTGATATTATTACCTCTCCATCTTGGACAACAAACATAAGTGTTTGTGCTCCTTTAATATTGGTCCAGTCTTGAGTTGAATTCAATCTTATACTGACTTGACTTAAAGCAACAACCTGCAAATCACTTGATTTAGGCCCTTTTAAAGTAATGAAAATTTCTTTTCCGTCACTTGATACATTTATTCGCTGGGTGCTTGATGGAAGGAATATAGATTCATAAGAAGATGAACCATTGCCTAGCATCGCTAGCTTGTTAGATATCGAAACGATTTTTGTCAATGTTGAATATGCTTGATTTGAATCTGTCTTCCATGACTCGGTAGAAAGAACAGACAAGATGTAGATTACAGTAGGGATTAGAATAAGCAATAGGAATGAGACTATTATAAGGGTTTCAAGCATTATTTGACCTTTAAACAACAAATTTTCATTTCCCATTGTTACCATCCTAATCTCATTTTATAATCATTGAGGAGTTAAATATGCCTAAATAATATCTAGCTGCATCTGTACTTAATCTTGTTGGATATGGTATTGAAGAGGAATGATAATCTCTAGTATAATTGCATATCAACTGATTGCTGCAACCTGGAAGGCCTTTAATTAGATTACCGATGATTGATGAATTATATTCTCTATCAACGAAACTATAAGAAGATCTTGAAGTTGGGATTGCTTGAGTTGTACCTGACAGAATGGTTTCTACACCGAATTCATCAAAAACTCCAGTAACGTTGTTTGTGAGCCTTCTTAGATAGCCATAATTATTATATGGCCTTACAAAGTATCTTCCGCATTCTATCCCACTTCTTAGATTGTTTATGTCAAGCATATAATGATAATGACCTGAACTGTCATCTGTTATTACAGTATCGTTGTCTGAAACTATTAAGATAGCTTGCCTTGGAATATCTGAGATTCTTGCTGATGAATTTATGAATAATGGAACATCCAATCCAACAAATGAGTTTGTATTTGCGTTTTGATCAGATACCACTATAACTGCTCCAAAAAGCTGACCGCAATCCCTAGCAACTCCTGTGTTATCTGTAACCATTATCTTTGTCTTATTTTCTAAGAAAGAATCGCTGAATTCAAAATCAGCTGAAGGACAGCTTGTCACTATTATTGGTTCGCCATAAAACCATCCTCTTCCTCTTGTTCCGTTCATCAAAAGTAAAGGTCTTATCTGATCCATTTGCATCTGATCTACAGGTATTATACTCTTGTTTCTGAATCCCATTCTTGCGAGCCAAGGATCTTCAAATCCAATTATTGAGATGTTTAATGAAATAGGAGAAGTGAACTTGACACTTGTACTAGACGCCTTGTCATTTATTGAAACTGCAATTGTAAAATTATACTGTACAGTCCAATAATCTATTTGTGTGATGTTGAAATCCTTATAATTAACAACCAAATCAATATTCATTGACTTTGCTAATGCAGAAAGATTTGAATCATAAGATGATAGCGTTTTAGTCTGATCTATTAACTGTACTGAATGGCTGTCTGTTCTCTTTCCTGAATAAGAGATGTTCCAAATTAATTCGGCTAAACCTGATTGAGATGGTGGATATTGGATTGAATCTTTGTTAAGTTCATATAAAGAGGAATAAATGAAAGAATATGCAGTTTCATTGAAATAGTTTGGAGAATATGCTCTTATGAAATCTTGCATTACCTGAAGCCTTAATTTCGTTGGCTCATTAGCAAGTTTCAATTCATATGTCCTGAAATATATGTTAAGTTCTATAATCATGAATACTATTATAACTAAAGTTAGGATTGTAAATACAAACCCCTTTTTCTGCTTACTATATTGCATTTTATTTGATTTTTTTGTTTTGAAATTTTCTTTTCCTAACATACAAACACTTATCCTTTGAATACATTTATTATATGAATACCCTTATCCTGAGGAGTAGTGGACCAACTGTTGAACCTGGCGTATACTGTGATATTGATGGGAAAGAACACACTATTTCGCTTGGACAGTTGCCACTAGGGTTGAGTCTTGGTTGCGAGATATCTGCGATTAACCTTGTACTCGAGACCTGAATTGAATATTTGTTCTGTGCTATCTTGTTCCCCCTGTCTAAAATTCTTATCTCTTTCCATTGATTATCAGAAGATGATTTGTATTCAAGTATATATGCTGCATTAGAAGGAACAATAGAATCAATTACAGATGCTGTATTGTTTGCACTATTTAAATCCGAGTCAGCAATATTCTGTGCAATTATATAAGCAAATGAGTTATCTCCCGATCCTCCGATATATTGTGGATTTGAATCGATTAAAACATTCATTGCATCTTTTGCAATTATATAGGCGTATTCTTGTACAGTAATATTATCTCGAAGAGTAACTGAAAATGCTATAAATGTAGACACTGCCAAGACAACAAGCGGGAGGGCGAGAAAGGCATCTGTTGTGAATATAAATGCGTTTTTCTTATTTTTTCCCATCTTATTTTTTCCCATTTTCTCACTTGATTAGATTGCCTTTTATTCTAGGCTATTTATATTTATTGTATACGAAGACTATTAAATGATAACTTATTGCTTAAAGTTTCGCCTATACCTCTTCCCATCTCGTTAAACATAGTACTTAAGAAATCTTTCTTTGTCTCAAGAACGCAAATGCTCGGGCTCTGGTCTAATCCTCCCATTGCTGCAGCCTTATTTATTGCATCTTGCCTTGTTCCGAGCTCATCAACCAACCCGATCTCGAATGCTTGTTTTCCTGTAAATATCCTTGCGTCAGATATTAGAGATATGGAATTCTGGCTGAATCTTGCATTCTTAGATCTCTCTGATATTGTAAGATTGAGGAATGAACCACCTATTTCGTCAATTATTCCTTGGAATACTTTTTTCTCTTCTTCTGTCATAGGTCTGTAAATATCACCGGAATCTTTCATCTCTCCGCTTTTTATGACGCTCATGTTTATTCCTGTATTATTTAGCCATCTTGACATGTCAATGACCCATCCTGTTCTTGCACCTATACTCCCTGTAACTGCATACGGATTTGAATAGATGTAATCTGTTCCAAGAGATATGAAATATCCTCCAGAAGCTGCCATTTCACTTATATATGTAACAGTTGGCTTCTTCATGCTTTTTAGATATGAATAAATTTCATTAGAGGCAACTGCTGAACCACCTGGGGTGTTCATTACTAAAACAACGCTTCTTATGTCTGGCCTGGATTCTACTTCCTTAAGTAGATTAATGATTTCAGATGAAGAAACTAATCCATATCCCTTGGAAGTGGAAATCTCTCCGTTTACTTCTATTACTCCAACGCATCCTCCAACTCCTACAACTGATAAGAAATTGAGAAGGAACATTGCAATAACTAATATTGCAATTATATAAAGAATTATTCTTCCAGCACTGATGGTGGTTGTACCATCTTGCTTTATTATATGTTGTGTTGATCGCATATTAATAGATTGTTTGGTATATTTAAAAATATTTATGCTATTAATGCTAATAAGTGAAAAAAATGATTGATTTGATTATTAAAGCAATTATATTTATACTTCCTGCATATTTTGCAAACGCAGCACCGGTTTTATTCAAAACTGGAACAAGCAAAACACCGATGGATTACGGAGTAAAGTTTTATGACAGCAGGAGAATATTAGGGAAAGGAAAAACATGGACTGGATTCTTTATTGGAATTTTAACAGGTACAATAATTGGAATAATTACCTGGTTATTAGGCATTCTTAATATATATCCTACATTTGAAACACACATGCTGGTCGCATTTCTGCTTTCAGTCGGTACAATGACTGGAGATGCGGTTGGTAGTTTTATAAAAAGAAGAATAAATGTGAAGAGCGGAAAATCCGTCCCAATCCTTGATCAACTTAGCTTCTATGTTTTTGCGCTTTTATTTGCTTCTCCATATTTGCCAAAGGAATTTGATGTAATAATAATATCGATATTGGCAATAATAACTTTAATAGTTCATTATTTGTCAAATATAATTGCTTATAAACTAAAGCTCAAAAGTGTACCTTGGTAAAATAAGCAAGTATTTAAAATTTTGATTAGCTATAAATAATATATTTACTTTTTGTATAGCCCCGTCGTATAGCGGTCAAGTATGCGGGCCTTTGGAGCCTGAGACACCGGTTCGAATCCGGTCGGGGCTATTAAACATTAAAAGTTGGATAAAATGGAAAAGGAAAAAATTCTTGCAGTTGCAGTTTTCTTACTTATTTTATTGAATATATATCAGTTCAACAGATACAATTCCCTTCGAGAACTTCATCTTAACTATGTAGAAAATGCAACTTCGAATATAGAGAAGTTGAATTCAGAAAAGCAAGAACTTATCACTTCTCTTCAATCTGCTTTAGAAAAAAATGAAAATTTGAAAAGAAAGCTTAATGAAGCTGAAGCAAATTACTCCCAGCTGCAAAATGAATATCAGATGTTGACTCAAAATTATACTCTTCTAGGAAGCAGATACGAACAACTCAAAGATGAAGCAAATGCATTATTAGCAAAGTTGGATGAATATTCACAAAAAATAAATGAATCCATGAGCTGGTTTTCTCAAAATTCAAATATTGAAAAAATGAATAATAACCTAAAAACAAGTCTAGTAAGCGATCTTAAAACAGAATGCTATAAAATAATTTTAGATGAATGCAGAATCAAAACTGCTTGCTTTTATCTAGTTAATGATGAATTTTATGGACTGAGATATATTTCAGATACCTCTCTTTATAATAGAGAAGATAAACTAAGTTCATTAGATGAATTCATCGCAAATAAAGGGGGCGACTGTGAAGACTATTCCCTGTTTTTTAAAGCAGAAATGAATAATGTATTAAGCAAATGCAGCAATAAAAAAATAATTATTGAGTCATACATGCCGATAGAAAATGGTAATAGATATTTTATAAACAATAGAGACACCTGGTTCATTAGAGATGTGGAAGCAAAAGAGCTTAAGCCAGGAAATATTTATCCTTATGTTGTTTGCTACTTAACAGAACCTTTGCTGGGACATTGTGTTGTTGCTATTTCTCAGTATAAAATAAACAATAGCTCTCAGATTAATCTTCTTAATGGAGCTGAACTAATTGAACCGCAAGATGGTTCATATATGGGAGAAATAGGAAAGGAGATTAAACTGCCTGTTTTTAAAAATGGAATAAATGAATTGATGATCGTGATAAGTGACAATGACATGTATAGTTTTGAAAATGGAGAATGGATAGGATACGCTGATTTTATTCTAAGCATAGATAATATGAAAAAAGAATTGCAGGAATATTTGAAGTAAAAAAAAAGATGAACAATGAAATAATGACTAAAATAACTAGCTAGCTATAAAAAAGTAAAAAGAATTAAAGAATTAATAGTGATCCAATCCAAAATCGTGAGCTAATAAGATAATTAAAATTTAATTATATTAAAATCAGAACGTATAAACATACAAAAAATAAAAGAAATTAAAGAAAAAGAATAAGAAATAAATAAAAAATAAAAGATTAACTAATTTACTGGCAGGTTCCTACAAGTGGTCTGTCTCCAGCTTCTACCATATTTTCAATTCCATTAACAATTGTATAATTTATTTTTATGTTGGTTAATTCGTATGGATCCCCGATTTTTTGACAGAAGTTAGTATAAGAACCTAATATATATGAAATTACTTTCGTTTCGCCAGGTAAGAGTAGATATGTTGTATTATTTGAAACATTACCTGCTGAAAAACCGATTATATTTATTTGATAGTCAGCAACATTTTGTACTTGTAATGTCAAATTACCATTATTACTATCGTTGAAAAACTTGTATTCTCTTATCTGGATTGGGTATTGAGAAGACCAGTAGAGTTTAACTTGTCTCTCCTTTAGGCTACCTGCAAAGCCTGGTATCCATCCCATAAATGCAAAGATTACCAGTGCAATTATTATTGCCACTGCAAGCAAAACCAAATATTCTATAGTTGCTTGACCTTTTTTCTTTCCAAACATATATCCACCTCAATTAAAATTTTCCAAACATATCGCAATATTTTTAACGATATGTTGTTACTGATTATTATGATTATAATGCAAGATATAAAAATCTTTTTTTAGATTCCAAAAGATGCGATTAGAGAGGACATAGCAGATCTAAATATTAAAAATGCAATAATGGCTAAGGGTAATAATATTATTGAATATCTAAATCCTTGCTTTACCTCCCCGTGCCACAATACACCCAACATAAGTGAAGCAGAGATAGCACCTATAGATATAAGAATTATGAATATGATTAAAACTGATGATGGATCTAAAGTCTGGGAAGTGACTACATTTGATATTGGAATTACGCTTATCAAACCGCCGAATCCCCCAGTAAACTGTTGGCTTTGTTTTGCGGTTGCGCTAATGAAAACCGATGAAACAGAAAGAAGCAATGGAATTCCCAATATAGTAAGGAATGAAATGAAATATACATATCCTCTTGTTGAGGTCTCTAATTCTTTCTGTACTCTGTTTGTATCTCTTAAATCATCAGCTACAGATAGCAACAGTCTTCCCAATTCCCCTCCAGATCTTGATGCTCTATCTATAATTGCAACTGTTCTTTTAAGTGCATTGGAATCAATCTTAGAATTAAGATACGACAGCTGATCCAATATTGATTTTGATCCGATAGCCAAAGATCTTATCTTCATCATTTCTGATGTTATTGGATCGAAATCAGGCCTTAAAGAAACATAGAGCGCTGATATCGGTTCCATTCCTGCCCTTATATTCATTGCAACGCTTGAAAGAAAATCAGGTAATATATCATTTGTTCTTCTTTTTCTATATTCTATTTTAAGATACAATGCTGAAAAAACAAATATCCAATAAACAATGAATGCAGTCAATCCAATTATAAAGGAGAATATGAGAAATCTTGTCTCTGTAAGATTCAAGCCTGCTTCAGATAGATAACTAAAGAATATCGTTGGTGCAGAGAGAAATGCAAGGCCAAAGAGCAATGAAACTATTGAATTCTTTATAAACCAAGATTCTGGCGCTTCTTCCTCTCCTGCATAAGACAGCAATTCTTGAATCTTATTTTTAATATATGCCGGTACTCTGTCTTCTAAATTTTTTAACAGATTACTGAATATCATACAACCCCTTCTCATATTGCAGGTCTCCCTGCCCTCATTAAACCTATCAATACAACTTGGAATAAAGATGATAAAACAACCAAAGCAAATAATAGATCAAATGTTATTGGAAATATGCCAAATGCAGAAAGTATAGCAAAGAATGTTATTACAATCGATGGTATCACTGCTGCGAACAACAGATAAAGTAGCAAATAGAAATTTAAAGAAGCACCGTATTCTCTTATTTTTCTCAATTGTTCTGATGAAAGCATATTTATAGAATTTTCCAATGCGAGAGTTAATCCGACTCCGGTTCGCATTGATGAGGACAGATGCCATAAAATCCTCTTGAAGCTTTCTGAGCTTGTTTTCTGCGCTACTTTTTCTAATGCATTTACATCTCTTTCCCCAGTATTGATTTCTCGAACTGCAGCTTCTATATCTCTTGAAATTGGTCCATATCCTGCTCTTGCAACATTCACAAGTATATTATATAATGGTACACCAGATGTCGAATCTATCCACATTTCTCTAAGAACATATAAAAGTTCGAATTCGGTGGTTTCCGCGACTTTTCTTGCGAGAATCCCGGGATAAATATAATGCAAATAAAAAAAGAAAAGAAATGAAATCACAAATGTTGTTATTGAAAGGGGGGCTGCAGATTCTGGTGTTTCAAATGCTATCAGAATTTGCAATACAAATACCATGGCTGAAAAGAACAAAGCCCAGACAAGAGAGGATAAGAGGAATGCAACCATTATATAATCAGGCTCACCGACGAGGTAGGCCTTTTCAATCTCTTTTTTCTTTGAAGGAGTCAATAAAAGTCTTGCAAGTGGAAGGAGGAATCTTCCATATTTTGCTTTCTCTGTTGGAACTAATTGAATAGGTATGTAGACTTCAGAATGGTTTTCTTTTTGAATCTCTGAATTTAATGATTTAATTGATGGTTTACCTTTATTTTCATCGCTATGTTTCCTTTTTGCAAGCATCAATTATCCCTCTAATAAATTCAAATCATCTTTTCTTTCCTTTTGGTTTCTTGCTCCTCTTCTCTGCCTTTGCCTTTTCTATCTCCTCTGTAAGCGTTTTGAGAACTTCTGAAGCAGAAAATTCTACTTCTGGTATTTTGCTTAGTGAGATTGGCTTGGATTCCTCTTTTACGTTTATCTCTTCATTTGAAACTGCCTTGAAAGTAGAAAGGGTTGGAGCTTCAAACAGATGTTTTGGTTTTGGAACACCTTCTAGCTCTTTGTCTTTTTCAACAGCCCTATAAAGCACATCGGGCGTATTGTAATATGCCTTTGCAACCTCGCTGATCTGCAAGATATCAAAGTATTTCTGTCTTACCATCCAGTTTAAAATCTGCTTTCTCTCTTCTAGATCATCGTAAATTTCCTTTTCAGTCATTCCAGTATAAACGTTTATATCCTCAATATATCTTCTGGGTTTGTTTATCTCTTCGAATTTGTCTGTTCTTGGTCTCCAGATGTATAATCTATTTGTTGACAACGAACCCTCTAAACCAGGTGAAAGCTCAGATATCTCGAATGTTCTTCTTAGATTTCTTCTTCTGTCTCTGTGCTGTACAACAATTAAATGTATAGATTCGACTTCTGTTGCATGGATTGAAAACGGCGGCTCTAGCATACGCTTAAGAAGTTGATTTGCTGAATCTGCATGGAATGTCGTAGATACGCTGTGTCCTGTATGCATCGCATCAAATAGAACTTTTGCCTCATCTGGAGATCTTACTTCGCCTAAGATGATTCTATCTGGCCTCATTCTTAACGAAGTTATTAAGAGATCTGCCATCGATATCCTAACTTTTTCCATTTCAAGAGACGGACCTCCTTCCCTTACAAGAAGAGGAACCCAGTTCCATATATGCTCAGGAAGTGCGATCTCTCTTGTCTCTTCAATCGAAACTATTCTTTGATATGGTGGAGACAGCTGCATCATGATGTTAAGAAGACTTGTTTTTCCGCTTGCAGTTCCTCCGGTTGCTATAACGTTCATCTCATAATGCACAGCCTGCCATAGCAATGCAGCCATATCAACAGAAAGAGTATGGTTTGCAATGAACTTAGTAACTGTCCATGGTTCTTTTGCAAATTTTCTAATAGTAATTGTATTTCCTTTTGTGGAAGCCGGGAAGAGGGTTGCAGTTGCTCTGTCACCAGTTGTTAAGAAAGCATCTAATATTGGGTTTGCAATAGTAATCTGTTGTCCTACTCTTCTTGCAATTTGAGATGCGATATTTGCGATTTCCTCTTCGTCTTTAAATTTAAGATTTGTCTTCATCCACCCATAGTTTCTATGGTAAACTGAAATAGGAATAACTGAAGTGTTTACGGAGATTTCTTCAAGATTTTCATCGCCCATTAAGATTTCGAGCTCTCTCATTCCATACATATTAATAAATGTATATCCTGCCAATTGATCCAAGTGCTCTCCGAAATAGACTGACAATTTATCCTTTATTTTGTTATATATTGTTGGAAGGTATGCCTGCATCCTTTCTGGAGTTAAAAAGTAACTTGTATCAAGTGGGATATCTCTTGATATCTCTGGTTCTAATGATTTTAGAAACTCCAGAGTGTATGGTGCAGGTTCGCTATAAACCACATGATAAAATGGCCTTCTTTCTTGGTCTCTATAAATGTAGATAGTTACATTCACTCCATTGACATCAAATGAATATTTTTCATCGAAAGAAGTAGGTATTGATTCATGTTTTTCATCTAGAACTTTTACAAGAGATAAAACCGGTGAACCTACAGCAGGGTAATCCAATCGCATTATCCCTCTTGTCTCAAGATTTCTTCCAACAATCTCAATTATTTCTTGGTTTAAATCCAACTGAGAAGACAAATCCTTTAAAGACATCGGCTTCTCCTTTATTAAAGAAGCGATCCTATCAATTTTCGTCTTTATCATAAAATATCATTAGAGTAATTGTATTTTTAAGCATTTCTAATAATATTTAAATCATGTGCATCTATCGCGGAATACAAAACAGAGTAGCAATCATGGACTCAATAGCAAGTCCATATGAATTATTCAGTCCTGACTGCATCAACAGTCAGCTAAAACAATTGGCATTAGTAACCGATGTTGAATTCGACAGGATAAGATACGAAGAAGAAATGATAATTGAATTTGACGAACAAAAGACTCAGGTTATTAAGGAATATGTCTCGCTTATAAGGCAGGTTGAATTGATAACGTTAAATCCTGACTCTTTTGGAAGAAAAGAGGATGATTATTATACTGTAAGAAAGAAAGTGCTTAAAGAAGTGTTAGATTCACTTTACCAAAATCCATTGATTGCAGAACAAAAAATAATGGAATACAAAGAGCCAGAGCCTACAAGAGGAGTTTTTCTTGAAGGATATAGAAGATTTGGAACAGTACTCCTTAATACATTGGATGCGTTAAGAAAGACAAAGATGTATTCTCTTACAAAGCAATTTGGAGATATGAGAAGTGTGTTTCTGCAATTTGCTGAGATGAGAAGTGCTGCTTTCGTTGAAACAATTTCGCTCGAACTTCCGCAGAATGCAAAGCTGATCGAAGCTAAAACTGCAAAATATGATTTACCATACAGTTGGAAGGTTGAGATTTACGAGCTTCCTGGAAAAGAAGCCAACATGTATGTGCAGAAAAATGATATTCTTCAAAACCTTCCAGATCCGCTCAAAAAATTAATGAGGCAATACATAGCTGCAAACATGCAGCAAATAACTGGTGTTCTTGACTATGCAGCTTTGTATGATAAGAAACTTCTCGAATACAGGCAATATTATCTGGATACTGCTGCGATGAACAAAATACCTATAACTCAAGAGCAAGCATTGGTAATGGCAAAGGAAACTGTTAATTGGACGCTTGGATTGGGTGCTCCCCTTGAGAACCTTGCACTTGACCAAAACAACATAACTGATATTTATATAGATGCTGAAAACTCTCCTCTCTATCTTGAGCATGTTTATCATGGAACCTGCCACACCCAATACAGATACAATAGACAGCTCCTTGAATATGCGTTCCTTAATGCAACACTTGGAGCTAAGCTAGGAAAGAAACTTGATGAAAGAAATCCGTTGATAGATTTGATGCTAAATAGAATTAATATGAGATGCCATCTGCAGGGACCTCCTGCAACATTCGGTGAGCTTCAAGGCGCATTTAGAATTATGAAACCTACTCCATTCACCTACTCGCAGTATCTCCATTACAATTCAATGTCTGCATTTTTCTGCGGATATGACGATGTTATGGTTTCACTTGGAACATCTGAAGGTGTGATGGGTATAAAAGGATGCGGTAAAACGTCATTCACTGCTGCAAAGATAACTGCGATTGGAACAAAAAAGAGAATAATTCCAGTACAGGATATAGAAGAAATTCCCACTAGAGCTTATAGAAAATATGGATTCCATATAGGTTCTGCAAAAGTTGCAGAGGAAGAGGAAGAAAGAACTGCATTGTCAATTGTAAAGATGACATCTGCATTACTAAGAATGGGTGAGGCTGCAGTTATCATTAATGAATTAAGATCAAGAACTGCTGTACAAGGTATTATCAATCTTTTAAACACACAACCAGGAGTATTCCTACTCTACAATTTCCATGCTGAAAGTTTAAGAGATGTGCAAGACAGATTAGAGCTAGTATTTGGAATTCCTGCTGCATCAATGTTTGCAACAGACAGATATACATTCCTGCATAAGTTTAGATTTGGAAGAAAAGAAAGATTGTATAGAATTATAAAGAAGGCATATGAATCAGAGCCTGTGGAAAGAAAATTTGTAGAAACATTTTCATTTACTAGAGGTCCAAACATCACAAGTTCAAGACTTGATTGCCAGTTCATAAAGAATCCAGAGGCAAGCCAATGGACAATTGAAAATATTGATGTAGGCAAACTTGAGAAAGAAATAGATATTAAATTCATACCTCCAGCATTAGAAAGAAGGGCTGCAGATACTGGAATCTCTCCAGAACAATATATGTTAGAAGCATTCATGAAAGGAAAAGTTTATTCCCAAATATACAAAGCATCTTTAGAAGCAGATAATCCAATGCTAAGGGAAATAGGGTTCGTACTTAAAGCAAATGCATCGCTTAGAAAACTAATGAAAGAGAAAGAAAAGGAAAATGGAGAAATTGATTACTCTGATCTAGAAAAAGAATGGGCAGTAATATTTCCAAATCTTGTTAAAGAAGAACTCCGCCAAACCAGCCAGATACAAAAAGAACAGACGCAACAATAAGAATTCTATTTTGCATTTTCATTCAAGTGATTAGAATGACAATCGAACAACAGATAAAAGAAATAGAAGACGAAATAGCAAGAA
>JAVZRC010000002.1:20269-97049 GCA_038880755.1 Candidatus Micrarchaeia archaeon | reverse complement strand
TACATTTATGGAATACATGCTCAATACAGCAATAACCTTAGTATACAAAATAACACTTTATTTGATAACTTCAATGGAATATTCTTAGAATATACAACCAATAGTAATATAACTGAAAACAATGCATCTAACAATGGAAATTACGGAATCTTCCTGCAGCAGCAATGCAATAATAACATCATTTCAGACAACTATGCATCCAATAATTATTATGGAAACATTTTCATTGCATGGAACTCTCAAAATAATCAGATCATAAACAATGAAGTTTCATTAGGAATGTCTGGAATATTATCTCAATATAATATTGATAACGTTACAATCGCAAATAATACAATTGCATCAATAAATGGAAACGGAATAGATCTCTATGGAGTAACCAATTCCTACATTACGAATAACAATGCTTCAGGAAACAGTGCAAATGGAATTTATTCATCATCTTCATCAAGCGTTCTTTTCGAAAACAATGAATTAAATAGCAATTACAGAGGACTATGGCTAATGCAGACAACAAATTCAAATATTACAAATAACACATTAGCTGGAAACAATGAAGTTGGAATAAGAGTAGAATCAAATTCAAATTATAACAGATTCTTTGATAATTCGATATTGGGTGGTACAGCTGGTTTTCATATTTACTCAAGTTCATTTAATACAATCTTCAATAATAATATTTCATCGAATTCAAACGGTATAATTTTGGAATCAACATCTAATTATAACGATGTATTAAGTAATAAAATTACTAATTCAACAACAAATGCTATATTGGTTATGAGCTCAAACAATACAATTTCAAATAATACAATAATTTCAAATTTAAGTGGTGACGGCATTTCCCTATCTCATGGTTTTAATAATTCAATTTTTAATAATAGAATTGCAAATTCTTCAAACAGTATAGTAATCTCAGACTCTAGTTCAGATAATTCATTCTTCAATAATTTATTAAATAGTTCAGTCAATGTTCTTTTCATAACTTCTGATCAGAACTTCTGGAACACTACTCTTGACTGTTCATTAGGTCCTAACATAGTTGGAGGACCCTGCATAGGTGGTAACTTCTGGGCCACCCCATCAGGAAACGGATTCTCTGAAACATGTATAGATTCTGATGGAAATGGAATATGTGATTCAGTTTATACACTTGCAACAAATAATGTTGACTACCTACCACTTTCAGTTCCTCCAATCCAGCTTTCAGCATGTGGAACTCTTAATCAAGCAGGAAGGACTTATATTCTTACTCAAAACGTCTCTTCATCAGGCACATGTTTCACAATTGCAGCTGACAACATTACTCTTGACTGTCAAGGATTTACAATCACTCACACAGGCTCTGGCTTTGACTCTGTAATCGAAGTATACGAAACAACTAATATTACTATAAAGAATTGTAATATATTTTTGGAGGATACAGGTTATGGAATTTCAGGTCATTTAAGTTCAAGTTACTTATTTAATAATACTATTTTTGGCGTTAAAGATCCGATTTTCGATTATTCTTCTATGGGTATTTTAATATTTGGTGAGAAAAACAGTATCGAACAAAACCAATTAAACAATTTAGAAGTTGGAATATATTTAGATGCAGACGATATTAAAACAGCAAACAACAGTATTTTTAATAGTACTTTGGCTATCTTATTGGTTCCAGATAGAGCAATACGTTATAATAATTCAGTTGTTGGAAACAACCTCTTCAACAATAATTTCTCTTTATTTTCTTTAACTAACTTTGATTTAACAATAGCGAACAATACTATTGTCAAGAACAACACTCAACAAGGTTACTTATTTGCAGAAAGCACTATTAAATACTTTAATGGAAATGTAATGAATGGAAAATCATATATTTATTTAGGAGATGAAGATACACCTTGTCCAAATAATTCTGCAATTACTCTTGGTGAAAATTATTCCGGGCTTATTATGAATAATTGTGTCAACATTACTTTGCGTGATGGAAGTATTTTTGAAATAAATTTATTTGATTCATCAGATATAAATATTATTAATTTATTAGTCCATGACTCTTATTATGGACTGTCTGTCTTTTCTTCTTCAATTAATGTCTCAAATAGTAATTTTACAAGAAATGCGATTTCTATGTATTTAGATCATACAAATTCTTCAATACGTAATAATAGAATAACAGATGGAGTTTTACTAGGATTGTCACCTGAAGAGGCAGGTTTATTTATATCTGGCGGTATATCATATATTTACAACAACTTCTTTAACAACACCAACAATATTTATTTCGGTGGTGACATTTACGAAAACTATTGGAATACCACTCGTGACTGTTCTGCAGGTCCTAACATAGTAGGAGGACCATGTATAGGTGGTAACTTCTATGCAACTCCAGATGGTAATGGATTTTCTGAAACATGTACAGACAATAATGATGATGGAATCTGTGATTCAGAATATTATTTACAAACAAATAACATAGATTTCTTACCCTTGGCAGTATACACTGCTCCTCCCGACACCACACCACCATCAGTTCAAATCCTCTCACCATCAAACAACACATGGCATAAATCAAATGTCACACTTTCTTTCATTGTGACAGATGATATGAGTTCAACTATAAACTGTACATTCTACGACAACAATGATAATAAAGGAACAATGCAGATTACAAATAATACATTAACTAATGTCACTCCTCCGCTTACAAATGCAAAGCATGACATCTATCTTAACTGCAGCGATCAGGCAGGAAATTCAAACATATCCAACCTGATTACAATATACTTTGACAACATAAATCCAACCATTTCATCCTTCACTCTCTCTTCAACAGTCGTATATGTAGGCGACACAATAACCTACAACTGTACAGCATCTGACAATTCAGAATCCTATGGAGGATCTGTAACAACAGTTGTAACAGGAATTGATACATCATCGGCAGGAACAAAAACAGCAAGATGTACTGCAACAGATACAGCAGGAAATTCAATATATGAAGAAATAACATACACTGTTAATCAAATAATTCTTCCACCATCTGGTGGAGGTGGCGGAGGATGTTCACCAATATGGCAGTGCAGCGAATGGACTGAATGTTCAAAAGAAGGAATAAGAACAAGAACATGCATTGACATAAACAACTGTGGAATAACAACAGGTAAGCCTCCAGAAACAGCAGCATGCATATATGCATGCATGCCAGACTGGAAATGTTCTCCATGGTCAGAATGTTCACCATCAGGAATACAAACAAGAACATGCATAGATAATAATAACTGCGGTCTATCTTCTCCATCTACATCTAGATCCTGTTTATACATACCTAAAGAATTAACAGCAAATTCAGATCAAACAGATCTTAATACTATTTCAGCAATCCAATCCAACTTTATTAACCTATTCCAATCATTAGAAGATAAAGACTATGATAAAGTAGAATCTTTCTTCTCATCTGCAATTGATCAAACAAACTTCCTATTAAGAACATCGCCAACTACAAACAATCTAAATATCTCACAAACAGTGATAAACAACGGATTACAATTATCAGACTCTTTAATGCAGGAAGGTCAATTCTCTTCTTCTTCAAATATTCTTTCAAACATCTCAGCTACAATCCCATTCTTATCACAGATTGATGCATCTTATGCAAACAAATTAACTAATTCATTACTCCAGAAATCAAGTCAATTCTTCTCAGCAAACAAACCTGATGAATTAATTTCCTTCCTTAATTCATTAATTCAATCATTAAAACAATCATTCCAATCACAATTCAAATTAATTGACGAACTGCAAAGAAACAGATTAGATCCTGATTCATTACTAAAACTTAATGAACTTGGCATTTCTATGCAATCAATGTCATCTGCTCTCTCTGATTTAGATGACGCATCAGAAATAATCCTTCAAGCATCAACAGAAACTAATAATGAAAAGAAATTCCAGCTTACATCTCAATCATTGAACCTTATCCAACAATCAATGCTTAAATTCCCTGAAATAAACAGAATCCTGTCCTATTCAGTTGATCAAGATCCTTCTGAAATCACCTATCAATCAATCATTTCAAACATTCCAGAAGATGAAAGGCAAAGATTAGAAGAAATGAAGAATTCAACTGATTCAGAAAAGCTAACAGTTATGAAATCAGTATTCAGCTATTCATTAAAGAATGAAGAATATACAGATAAAGAAACAAACATTACAATAGTTAAACTTTCAGTTATCTCCCCATCTCAATTAGACAACTTAACAATATACGAATACATACCTAAAGGAATTTCAGTCTCAGATATTCAATCTCTATACAACTTCACAATACTTAATGAAGATCCAGTAATACAATTCAACTTAGGATCAGCTGCATTAGGTGAAACAAAATCAGTAATTTACACCATAAACAAGAAACTTCCATCCTACTCTTCCCAATCCTATTCAATCGGATTAATACATACAGGAATTCCTTACCTACCCACACCAGAAGAAATCGTATTCTCTGATTCAACACACAACATAAGATTAATAGCAGCAATCCTAATAACATTATTTATCTTATTAGAATTCTATCTTACAAAGAAATCAACTCTTCCAGAATTCAAGTTATTCAAATATTAATTGAGAGGTGAAAAAATGAATGAAGCATTGCAGAAAATAGGACCATGGGCCTTTATCTTAGGAATGGTGGCTGCAATTATACTTGGATTATTCCCAAAGGCAATAGGAGGATTAAGTGTAAATCTTGTAGTATTGGGAATATTAGGTATAATTGTAGGAATTGCAAACGTAACTGACAAAGAACTTGACAGATACGTATTGGCAAACATTGGATTTTTAATTGCAGCAGCAATGTTTGAATCTCTTTTAAGAGCATTGCAGCTTGGAGACGTAAGTGTTGCATTAGTGTCGATAACACAAAATATAGTCTTCTTTGTAGCTCCAGGCCTTGCAGTTGTCTGCTTAAGAGAAATCTTTGAAGTTGCAAGAGAAGTTTAATTTTTTTTATTAGTTTTAATTTTTTTATTTTTTCTTTTATTTCTATTTATTTCTTATTTTACCGAAAACTATATAAACAACTTAAGTGTCTATTTTATGTTAAACTATTTTATTATTGGGAGGGCTATTATGGAAGATTTTAGTAAAATTGTAAAACATAATTTTGCAGGTTCTATTGCAAAAATAGAGAAAAAAGATAATTACAACATAATGAAAAATAAAGAAACTAATGTGGAAAAGAAAGACTATAATTTGTTAGCAAAACTAGAGGAGCTCATAGAAAATAAGAATTATACAGGTATTGTGCATTTAGTTGAAAAATCATGCGAAGGTAAAAATGCAGTTAAGGATCCAACATTTTATTATAAGGCATTAAGAACTATAATGAAACAACAACCTCCCGAGAGATATTATCTTTCTGTTGAATCTATTGCACAAAGTGCAGCAATTGCATGTATAACTAATGGAGGAATCTATGAAGAAGCAATAGATTATCTTCTCACACAAAGAGATTTAGAACTATCTCCATTTCCAGTCATTCAACCACAGAATATAGAAAGCGCGTGCAGGCTATTGGCAAGTATCGCAATTTCAAATGAAAGAATGGAATGTGGAAAAATAGAGGCTGCTTCTGCTTTTAAACTAGCATTAGAAAGAGTTAAAACTTCAATCATTGCAAATGAAAAAAGAGTGGAAGAAAAACCAAATAGAATGGTTGAAATACTTGAACAGGCATTTTCAGCAAAATTAGATCCAGAAGTTTGCAGAGATATGTATGAAGATGTATATACTTATATAAAATCTAATGAAAAATTGTCTGATGAATACAAAGTAAAAACATTAGCAGAAATAACATCAAAAGCAATAAAGACACCTGGGGTTTCCCATACAAAACTATTTATTGATGCAATAGCATATCTAAAAGAAAAGAATGCAGGAAATCTCGCAAGAAGCATAGCCATTCTTTTAGATGTAAATAAGAAATAGTTTTTTCCATTTATTTTTTTATTTCTAATTTAGCACAGATTTATTAAATTTTATTCATAATCTATTTTTGATTATTTATGCGTAGCACTCATCTTAAATTAGAAGGTGTTTTAATCGGAGGAGTTGATGAAGCGGGACGAGGTGCAGTTTTAGGTCCACTAGTGCTTTGTGTAGCAATAACTGAAAAAGATAAAGAGCAGTTTCTGCGTTCAATTGGGATTAAGGATTCTAAATTACTTTCACCTGAAAGAAGAACAGAATTGGCAGAAAAAATTAAAGAAAGCTGTCATCTTCACATACAAAAAGTAACTGCAAAGCAAATAAACGAGCAAATGAGAAAAGGAATAAGTTTAAATGAGATTGAGGCAATATTCGTTTCAAATGCACTCAAGGAGATAGAACCCGACATAGCTGAAAAGATAGAAAAGATATACATAGACGCTCCGGATCCAGATGCAGTACGATTTACCCACAGAATAAAGTCAAACCTTCCAATTGATTTAGCAGTTGCTTCTAAGCTCCACTCATCACATAAGGCAGATGTAAAATATCCGATATGCAGTGCTGCATCAATAATTGCAAAAGTCACTAGAGACGAAGAGATTGAGAAGATAAAGAAAGAAATAGGTTGCGATTTTGGCACAGGTTATCCTCATGATGAGCTTGCTATAAACTGTATAAAACAGAACATAGATAATCCTGTTTTGCTAAAATATCTAAGAACAGAATGGTCAACATCAAAAAGACTGATCGCAGAATCAAAATTCAAGACAAAGCAGGTTAAATTAGACATTTGATTTCGTGGTTTTTATGTATGCAATTGAAGTGAAAAATTTAGTAAAGAGATTTGGAACTCTCAAAGCAGTTGATAGGATTTCATTAAAGATAAAAGAGGGAGAGATATTTGGACTTTTAGGACCTAATGGGGCAGGTAAGACCACAACAATAAGCATGCTTTCTACACTTATAAGACCAACTTCAGGTATAGCAAAGGTGGCAGGTTTTGATGTTTGCAAAAATCCTCTTGAAGTAAGGAAAAACATAGGTATAGTTTTTCAAGAGCCAAGTGTCGATGACCTTCTCACTGGAAGAGAGAATCTTGAACTGCATGCAATGCTTTACGGCATGGATAAAGAAATTGCTAAAGAAAGAATAGAAGAGATGCTTGAGCTTGTTGATTTGACTGAAAGAGCGGATAGTATTGTAAGGACTTATTCAGGAGGAATGAGAAGAAGGCTTGAGATAGCAAGAGGACTTCTTCATACCCCTAAGATATTGTTTTTAGATGAGCCAACTTTAGGTCTTGATCCTGCAAGCAGAAGAGCGATTTGGAGCTATATTGAAAAGATAACAAAAGAAAAAAGAATAACCACAATCCTAACAACACATTATCTTGAGGAAGCAGATTCGCTTTGCGATAAAATAGCAATAATTGATAAAGGAAAGATAGTTATTGAAGGGACTAGTGATGAGCTAAAGGGGTCGATTGGTGAGGACATAATAAGAATAAAAGGAAGTCCGAATCTAAATAATGTTACAAAAATGAAATTCATAAAGAAGATTTCAAAAAATCATGAAGGATACGTTGAGCTTGTAGTAGACAATGCGGCAAAGAACCTGCAGAGATTATTAGCAAAGGTTGGAGATGTTGATTCAGTTGAGGTTAGAAGAGTCTCACTTGATGATGTTTTTCTTCATTATACAGGGCATTACATACATGAGGAATCAGGCAACGATTCAATAATGAATAGAATAGCTACATACAGAACTTCCAACAGGTAGAATAAAGCATATAGTAGAATAAACATACAAATATAAAGTGGTTTTATGGAATGGAAAGGGATTTATGCAATCTGGCTCAGAGAGGTGAAGGTTTACTTTAGAGAGAAAGAAAGAGTGATTGCATCATTCATCTCCCCATTGTTATGGTTGTTTATTTTTGGAGGAGGCATCAGCGGTTCAATAAGTGTAGGTGGGGATTATCAAAAGTTCATTTTTCCAGGCATACTTACAATGTCAATATTGTTTTCATCTATATTCTTTGGAGTTTATATAATATGGGACAGAAAACTCGACTTTCTTAAGGAAGTTTTAGTTGCTCCAGTTTCGAGATCTACTGTTTTCTTTGGAAAGCTGCTTGGAGGAATGACAGACTCAATGATACAAGGTTTGATTCTTCTTGTTTTAGGTTATCTGCTTATAGTCAATTTTCCGATAATCAATTTATTGCCAGTATTATTTATAATGTTGTTAATTACATGGTCAATGGTATCTTTAGGGCTTATAATAGGTTCAAACATGTCAACACAGGAAGGATTTGGATTAGTACAGAACTTTGTTATCTGGCCTCTTTTCTTTTTCAGCGGTGCTCTTTTTGATGTAAGCTCCTCAAATCTCCCAGATTTCATAAAGAACCTGTCTCAGATTGATCCATTGACATATGGAGTGGATGCATTAAGAACAGTTATAATAGGACATGGGGCGTTTCCATTGTATCTAGACATCGCAGTCTTGATTTTGATGGGATTGATTTGTTCTTGGATAGGAATAATAAGCTTTGGAAAAATGCAGCAAATAAAATAAAAATAAGTTTATTCTACTATTAGTTTTCAATTTCTTTACAATTTCTTTATTAAAAAAGTTATGTTCTCATCAAACCTTCCGCTGGATTTCTTTATCTTAAATCCATTCATTTGAATCAATTTTTTCAACTCTCCATAGCTGAAAAGGTAGTAGTATCTATTATATTCCTTTTCAATTCCTTTTTCTTTTTTCTTCCATGGAATAAGTGTTTCTTTTCCAGAAAACCAGAATCCAATTCTCTTAAAAGAATATTTATTCCACACGCTAATTATCATTTCTCCATTTTCTTTTAGTACTCTTTTCATTTCCTTTATTGTTTTTAGCTGTTCTTCTTTAGGAAGGTGATGAAAAGAAGCGATTGAAATAATATAATCAAAACTTTCATCTTGGAAAGGGAGTTCTGTCATATCTCCAACTTTAAGTCTTCCTTTAACATCGATATTTTTTCTTTTGAAATTTTCAATCGCTTTGTTTATCATTTCTTTGCTGAAGTCAATCCCATACCAGTCAAATCCTTTCTCTGCAAAATGAAAAAGATTTCTTCCGCTGCCGCAGCCAATGTCAAGCAATTTTCCAGGCTTCCATTCTTTAGAGAACTCAATTACATCTCTCCTTACTTGATTTCTCCATCCGCTCCATCCACTAGCTATAGAATCCCATACACTTATTTGCTCTTTTTTATTATATTTCATTCAATCACATTTTATTTTCCATACCATATAGATTGCATCTTCCCCGTCATGATAAACGCCGTTTAATCTTTCAATCTCCTTAAATCCTAACTTTTTATAAAAATTAATAGCATTATTTCCAGCCCTTACATGCAAAGATAACTCTTTTATTTCAAACTTTTTTATAATGTATTCTATTAGATTTCTAGCTACCCCTTTTTTTCGTTTTTCTTTTTTTACAGCAATTGATCTGATATATCCTTTTTTTGGTTCAATCATCTCTAGAATAATATAGCCGATAATTTTTTCATTCTCTTTAGCAACTAAAAAACTATCTTTACATGTTTCAAAAAATTTCATAAATTCCTCTTTGTCCCAAATATCTTTTTCGAATGATTCTCTTTCAATTTTAATTATTTCGCCTATATCTTCCCATTTAAAAATCTGTATTTCCATAGTAAAATTAAAAACATAATTTTTAAATAGTTTATTTTATAAATTAAAACATGAATGAATTAGTCCGTTCGAAAAATAGAATAGTAGCTGGCGTAATAGGTGGTTTTGCAGAGTGGCTAAACGTTAATCCAACAGTTTTAAGAATTGTATCCTTAGTAACTGCACTTCTTTTTATGATTGTTGGATTTTTTTATTATCATCTGTTCGGTGCAGCAGCTGTATTGCTGACTTTAATATTTATGTATTTTCTTTTAGCAATTATATTACCAGAAAGAAGTAATTACAAGACAGAAAACAACTTGGAAAATAATACGGTAACTAACAAGGCTGAAAAGAAAAAACGTAATTATGTTGGTATAGTCAGAAGAGGATTTGCATTTATAATAGATCTAATACTATTTACTTTGTTGGTGTTTATTATAGGAATATTTTTAGGCTCTAGAGGAGCATTTAATATTGGTTTTTTTATTTTATTGGAATTTATACTTTTTATGGCAGTATTTTTCGTTCCCACATTGAAATCAGGCCAGACTCCAGGTAAATATATCTTAAGTATTAAGATAGTTGATAGAAATGGAAAATTGCCTAAGCCTGAAAAACTATTTTTAAGGGAGTTTACAAAGTCATTAATTTTATTTTTATCAGCCTATTTATTTTTGATACCTCTTATTTTAACTGCATTTTTTGTATGGTATGATAAGAATAATCAAAGCGTGCATGATAAAGTAGCAGATACTTATGTAATCTCTGCTAAATAGATCTTTCACTTAATTTTTATATATTTTAGTAGCTTTATTCTTTTATGCCAACAAAGCCAACACGTACAATGAGCGGAGTAACTCCAATAGCAGTAGTGACAGAACCAAGGCCATGTCCGCATGGAACCTGTGTTTATTGTCCAACTCTTGGTGTTCCACAATCATATACTCCTCTTAGTCCAGCAATTATGCGTGCAAAAGAACTAAAATATGACCCTTATAATCAAGTTTTAGCTAGAATGAAATCTTTTGAGGCAATGGGTCATCCTACTGAAAAGATAGAGTTAATTGTGATGGGAGGAACATTTACTGCTTATCCAGTTGATTATCAATATTGGTTTATCAAAAGATGCTTTGATGCAATGAATGGGATTGAAGCAAGGGATTTAGAAGAGGCAAAGAAGATTAATGAAAATGCAAAGCACAGATGCGTTGCTTTGTGTATAGAAACAAGGCCTGATTATTGTAAAGAGGATGATGTCAAAAGAATGCTTGAGCTAGGTGCAACCAGATGCGAGATAGGGGTCCAGCTTCCAGATGATCGTGTTTATAAATTAATTAAGAGAGGTCACACAGTTAAGGATGTGGTTGATGCAACAAAAAGATTAAAGGATGCTGGATTCAAGGTAGGTTATCATCTTATGCCTGGATTACCAGGTTCGAGCATCGAAAATGATCTAAAAAGATTTCATGAAATATTCTATGATGAAAGATTTATGCCAGATCAAGTGAAGATATATCCAACACAAGTGATGAAGGGGAGCGAACTTGAGTTATGGTATAAAGAAGGAAAGTATAAAGCTTATTCTGATGATGAGATTCTTTATTTGCTTAAGGAAATAAAGCTCATGGTTCCTAAATGGGTAAGAATAATGAGAGTGATGAGGGAAATTCCGCCTTCTTTCATAACAAATGGAACAAGGAAAATAGATATGCGCAATCTTGTTTATGATGAATTAAAAAAGGAAGGAAAGGCATGCAAATGCATACGTTGTAGAGAGATAGGTTTTTCAATAATTAAAGGAAAAATCAATCGTGAGGAAGTGGAAAAAATAAGTTCAGATGATTTACATCTTATTGTTGACAAGTATCGTGCATCAGGCGGCCAGGAATATTTTATCTCTTATGAGTATAAAGATTTCTTATTCGGATTGTGCAGATTAAGGATTATAGATGGAAATAAAGATTTTGCATTTATAAGAGAATTGCATGTTTATGGCCCAGAATTAAGGATAAAGAGCCCAACTGAATCTACAAGCACTAAAAAGGCAATTCCAGTGCAGCATTCTGGCCTTGGGAGAAAATTGATGCAAAAAGCAGAGCAAATTGCAAAGGAAAACGGAATAAAGAAATTATTGGTAATCAGCGGGGTAGGGGTAAGAGAATATTATAGAAAATTAGGCTACGAACTTGAAGGTCATTACATGGCAAAAGTGTTGACAGAATAAACTGATAAAAGCAAATGATTTTTTGATGGTTATGGACCTTCAAATCCTGAAGGTGTCTTGTAAGGTATTCCATTCTCCTTGCAGTGTTTGCATCTTACTATTTTTTCACCTTCCGGGCTTTCGAATTCAGTGTAATTCTTTGCTTGTTTTCCACAGCTAATGCATGTTTTCATAAATTCACCTTTGAAATATGATCTATAAAAATAGACCTTAATAGAATAATATAGTGGATTATGTTTTTATAGCTTTCTCTATAGATTTAAATTTCATAAACTCAGATATTAATATTTAAATTCTTTTTCTATAAATAAATATTGTGATATCATGGGAGACGTAATGGTAACAGCAAAAATTTATTCAGAGGATCCATCTAAATTTGAATCAATAAAGGCAGAGATAGCAAAGATAGGCAGACTTGCAGATTCAAGAATAGAGGATGTTGGATTTGGAGTTAAGGCTCTCAAGGTTCTTTTCATCGTGCCTGATAATCTGGGCGGAGACATGGAAGAGAAGCTAAATTCAATCGAAGGAGTTAGCCAGGCCCAGATAGAAGAGGTTAATCTGGTTTGAATCAGTCATAAAAAATTGAGGTTGTTTTAATGAAAAAAGTTAAAAAAGAAACAGTCGCTTCTAGGAAAAAAGTGGAAAAAATAGAGGCTGGTTTGAAGACGAAGTTCATATCCTATCTGATGCTGATTCTTGCTTCTTCTATATTCTTATGGTTTACAATGTTCAGCGATTTTGCGCTGATAGCATGGGTTTTAATAGCTATAATTGGCGGTTATATCATACTAAACTACGACCTTTTCGTATCTAAAGCATTGGTTGTTTTATCCGCTATCGTAATGGAGTATATAGTGCTAAGTAAATTTTCAAACCTTTTAATTTTGGGATCGCCGGGCAATATACTTCTTATAGCATTTATAGTTCTTGACATTGTTCTGATCTATGCATTGTCAAAACTATAATTTTTTTAACTGTTTTATTTTTATTATCTAATTTTATTGTAATTTAGTTTTTATCGAATTATTGTGCAAGCCTAATGTCGTCAGCAGTGATTGTTTTTCTTCCTGCGTGTCTTGCAAGTTTTGCAGCCTTTGAAGCAATTTCCATTCCTTTCTGCTCAAGTATCACTGCGAGCGCTTCAGCCGCTTCTCTGCTTACTCTATTCCCACCTGCTGCCCTTATAATTCTTTCAACAGATGCTACAGATAAATTTCCCATCAAATCACCTTTCTACATTAATCTAGACAGTATGTTAATTATCATATCTTGATATCCTATAATTCCAGTTATTATCGAGACAATAGCAAAAACTGCAGCAGCTGTTGCTATTCTGCAATGCAATTTCATTTTTCCACCAGGTTTTATTAGTATTGGTAATAGCGAGAGAATCAATGCTAAAAAGCCAGTTATATAATGTATATTTTTTATATCTGCGTTCAGTGAGATGACAAATCCATATTGCCAGGAGAAATATAGGCTTGCCAATCCAGTGATTGCCATTATGTATGCTATTTCTTTGTGGAATTTTTTCTGCTTTATTCTGAACTGTATTGCCAGATATACTATTAATATGGATGAAACAAGTGAGGTTAAAATGTGCCATAAAGCAATGGTCTGCCTTGTCCCCAACTGATTGTCATATCTGTAAGCAAATAAATTAGAAAGAATCAAAACCAATACAAACAAAGGTCTGAGATCCATATTTTCACTTTATTTTTTGATATATACAGTTCTTGTTGGATATGCCATTTCTATTCCTTCTTTCTTAAATCTCTTTAATATTTCAATATTTATTTCATTTTGTATTTTTGCATACACGTTATACTCATTTGATGAAATCGTGTAAAGTACTTCGTAAATCAATGCAGAGTCACCAAAGCTTTTGAAGAAAACTCTTTCAACTTTTGCTATTTGCTTTCCTTCATGTTTTCTGCTTTCTATTATTTCTTTTATTATATTTGGTATTTTTTCAAGTTTATTTGAAGGAGTTTCATATGTTACTCCAAATGTGAAGTTTATTCTTCTATAATTCATTTTTTTGTAATTATGTATTATTGAATCAACAAGCATTTTGTTTGCAACTATTATTTCTTCACCTTGAAGAGATTCTATCCTTGTAGTCTTTAACCCTATCTTTTTAATCGTACCGCTCTCATTTCCGACTACTATGAAATCTCCTTTCTTGAAAGGCTTGTCAAAATAAATAGAGAATGAAGCAAAAATATCTGCCAGCACATTCTGAAGTGCGAATGCAATCGCAATACCTCCAATACCTAAACCAGCTATCAATGCAGTTATATCAAAACCAAGGTTAGATAGGAATAATAGAATTGCAATGAACCATATTATGTACTTTACCACATCTCTCATCAGGTGCAGTTGTGAGAAGTCTGTTTCATGATATCTTTTTGTTTGCTCCAGTTCTATTTTTGCAAATAAATGCTCTATTATTTTGTGTGAGAATTTAACAACATAATATGCGACAGTTATAAGCAAAGAATAGTAAAGCAAGGTATGTATTATAGTTGGCATAACTAAAAATGTTGTACTTACATATATAGAAAGCACAATATAGAAGAAAATATTGATACTGTTTACATATTCTATCATCTTGTCATCAAGAGTAGTTTTCGTTCTTTTTGCTATCTCTTTTAGTTGTACAAGAATTATTTTTTTTATTACAAATATAACTAGCCACGTAAGTAGAAAAATTCCCATTGCAACTAAATAATCAAATACTGTATTTCCAAAGATATTAATTTTTAGGATCTCTTCGTATGTCATTTTATCCACCCTTAGTGCAGGGGGTGGGATTTGAACCCACGTAGCCACTACGGCACCAACCCCTGAAGCTGGCGCATTTGACCAGGCTCTGCCACCCCTGCAGTTGATTAATCTAAGTAATCGAAGTCGAATAGTGAAACATATATGCAATTTTAAGTTTAAAATATTATCATTATCTGGATAAAAGTAGCGTCATTAATTTAGAGGTTTTAGACATCTTTTTCGCTGGAAAATGAAACATTTATATATAAAAAAAATGTCAAAATATCATGCATAATAATAACTTAAAAGAGAATAACCATATTATTAGAAATCAATCTATTGGTTCGCAAGAGGATGATTCGTTTTGGAATGATACTCCTTTAGATGAAGAACCCTCTTTCGATGCAAAGCATGAGCTTCATTTATTTTCAGAAGAAGAGGAGAAGAAAAAGATACAGCCTTTCTGGTTTGTTAGCCATGTTGGTTTTGAGGAGTACGAGTCAAAAAGGAATCGTCTGATTGTGAATTTAAGGAGATGGTCTTTGTCCTCTCCTGAGACTGTTACTGTTTATATCGATCATCCAATTACTATTTCAACAAGTCCTTTTTATAATTACGATTCGTTCTATGCTTATCTTGAGAAATTGAACAGACCCATGGACAAGACATACAAGATTACGTGTTATCTCTCTTATGCAGATAGAGATAAAAAAACAGAATTAGAAAAAAAATTTCCTGATTTTGAATTCATTATTGACAATATCAAATCATCAGTTGTTAATGCAACAGTCCCATGCGAAAAAAGGATATTGGATAATTTTGAAAAGCTAGGCTTCCAAACAAAAAACATTAACAAGTCGATAAGGAGACAGTTGGGCTGGATGTATAAAAAAGTAAAAATTTCAAGCGAACTAGAATACATCTTTTCTAAGATTAAGGAGCTTAATGAATTAGATTCTATTTTGATTGATAAGATCTCTAAATTTTATGGAAAAGATTCAAAACACCATGATAAAGTATTATCCGCAAAGATAACTAGAGCAGTCAATGATTTTCGGCATTTTTATTTAGAAGGTCATAAGATTTCAGATTTCTTAACAGAGAATAATGGGATAATAAGAGATAAGCACCCTATCGTATATAGAATTTTTAAGTCAAATGAAAGTTTTGCGAGAGAATTAGAAGAAATTGGAATGAAATTTGGAAGCCTTAGGTTCTCTCTTGATCTTGCTGCAAAATCTTTAAATAGCCAGAATTCAGTAATTTACAATTGGGATAACGGGCAATATGAATTAGTGTTGCAGCCTAAAAGCGAAGTAAATCCATATGTGAAAGGAGGAACAGAACCTGAAGGAATGCTTTTGACAGATGAAAGAATTCCTTATATTTGTTGGAAGTCACTTTCAACATGTTTCATAGACATTGAGAAGCCAATGTGGAAAACAGAAGAAGAAAGAAAGATAATGCAGGAAATTTCAGAGCTGCAAGCAGAACTTGCAAATAAGAATTCAACAATGGATCCATCCGAGATAAATGAAAAAATTCAGGAATTGACTAAGAAAATGGTAATGAAAACGAATCAGTCTGGAGATGTGAATCTACTTGAGGACAAGTATAAAGAGCAGATTTCTAGAGTAATGATCCATCTAAGAAAAGAAGACGGTTCTATAAAACGATTATATTTCAAGCTCAGAAATACTGCAATCAATAATGAAACAAAAGAAATAAATGGATTCACAGTTCTTTATTTTGATACTGAATATGAATTACTTAATGCAGTGATTAAATTTATCAAGCAGGAAAAACCTTATAGGATAGTAGGCCACGTTATACCTTATGATCTTTCAGAAATAAGAGATAGCGCAAGAAAGAATAAAACCGAACGTTTTGACATAGCAGTGAAGAAAAAGGAACCAAGGCTCTGGAGAAGGGATTTCTACCAGAAGATATCTCTTGCAGCGCAGGAAATCCTTGATACTCATCGTTTGGCTTCTGTTTGGTTCCCATATCTTAAGACGAAACCTTTTGATCTTTCACATAAGCTTGCAGATGTTGCAAATTTCATATATTTGCAGAAAAAGCGGATGTACATTAAGACAGTTATGGATTCAGAATTTCATAAAATAGCTACACATGATGAACTTAAAGAATTAGAGATAATGGCGATAAATGGAAACAAGGACGCAGAGTACAAGCTTGACTTTTATTCTACTCACGACATAGACCCATTGATAGAGATATTTGATTTTGAGCCTACACTTAAACTTTTGTATAAAGCAGCTGCCATGGTATCTCATGTTCCAATAACAGATGTGGCCTTCTCTCCAACTTCAATGAATGAAATATTTCATCTCCGTGAATGGAAGGTCCGCCATACTCAGTTGCATTACGGCTACAAACAAAAAAAGAGAGAGGATGAAAGGCAGATTTTCAAAAAGAGACTTAATGAATATATGAAAAGGCAGTTAATGGACGAAGGAATACCTCAAGTAAAGCCAGGATTATACTATGATGCTTATATGACATACATTCCATTAGAACTTATGTTGTCATCAACATTCTTTCCATCTCAACCAGAATGGAATTTATATTTCAGTACATTACATTATGATCCTATAATAAGAATAGCTGAACTTCAATATCCAAAATATTTCATGAGACAGAATATACATGTTGATTACTACTTATATAGAAGAGAAATGGATATTTACAGAGAAATTTTGAGAGTACTTAATATATCTAAAGACGAAGCAACAAGCATGATGCAGAAGTACTATGTAGCTGTTGCAAAGGCAGATGGTACGGCAACAACTACTATAAGTAAAAAAGAGCTTGACAAGCAATCTTTAGTTAGACAGTATTATGCTGCCTATGAGACTGTTAAGGATAAGTTTAGATCTTTTTACATATCATTAAAGACAAAAGACAAAAAGGCAAGCAGAAAGATAAAGAATCACATAAGAAAAGGGAGCACAAGAAGAGAAGATAATCAGCTTACATTTAATTTCGTTAATTTATTCGAAAAAGAAAACAGCGACATAATAAAGCTCTACAACCTTCCGACTGATTTAGAGTCTGCTTTAGAAGAGTCATCAAAAGAGAAATTAGATAGATTCAAATCACAATTTGAACGTCTTAATGAGATAAAGAATAAGATTGCTTCAATATTAGCAACGTCTGAATACTCAGATATGACTGATAAGATATCCGCAGAGAACATGGTATTTTTGTTCAACCAATATATGCGTGCAATACATTATAAAGAGGTTTTTAATGCAGTATATCATATAAACCCAGAAGGCCAATTCTCTTTCAGAACTTTGATAGATAATGTATATAAAACAATAGGCGAATGGATACGAGGTAAAAATCTATATGTCATCGGTGCAAAGGGCGATTACCTTTTCATTAAAGATAAAGATGGAAAAGACATAGATTTCACTGATTCTCCACTCATTCCAATAAAGAAATTCGATAGGATTGATTTGATTGGAGACGAGGAAGATACAGATACATTTTTAGAAGAATTAGAAAATTATGATTAAGTTGTTAGATGATATAAGATCTACATATGGGGCCGTCGAGATTTGAACTCGAATCACCAGCTCCCGAAGCTGGCAGCGTACCAGGTTAGCCCACGGCCCCTTAGAAATCGATTAATAATGCTTCTTTATTAATTATTGCTGTCAAATATTTAAACTTATATCAATTACAGCAGTTCTTTTAAATTTATATTCGCATATCTTTTTATGTCAATTATAAGTTCTATTAAGCAGGAAATAGCTGAAAGCCTTTTAGATGCGATAATTAAGATTAAATATGAATCAACGCTAGAGGAATGTACAAACTCAATAATTCCAGCAAAACCTGAATTTGGAGACCTGTCTACAAACATATGTTTTACCCTTGCTAAAAAATATTCTAAAAATCCTGCAGAACTAGCACAAGAAATTGCAAAAAAGATGAAATGCAGCAAGAAACTAGTTAAGGAAGTTAAGGTAATAGGTCCATACATTAACTTTATTTTCAGCGATTCTTTCATTCTTTCTGTTTTTGCAGATGTTTTAGATAAAAAAGAAAACTATGGAAAGAGTGAAAGCAAGGGAAAGAAAGCGATTGTAGAGTATCCTTCAGTTAATCCAAACAAGCCATGGCATATAGGCCATCTAAGAAATGCACTTCTAGGTAATTCAATATCAAACATACTTGAATTCAACGGATACACTGTAGAAAGGGAAAACTTCATAAACGACTTAGGCTTGCAGGTGGCACAAAGCATATGGGGATATCTTACATTGCCTAGGACAGAAGAGCAGGAAAAGGAGAAATTTGATCTCTTGATTGGAAAGCAATATGTAGAGATAAGTAAGGATCCAGCAAAGATAGAAACAGAAGTCAGGAGATTAATGAAAAAACTTGACGAAAGGGATCCGGTATCTTCAAAAACAGCAAGAAATATATGTGAAAGAGTAGTTAGGGCACAGCTACAAACTGCATTCAACTATGAGATTTATGAGGATGTTTTACTTTGGGAAAGCGATTTAATCGGATTCAGGCTTTATGATTCTATATTTTCAAAAATGCTAAAGTCAGGTATATTTGTAAAGGAGACAGAAGGCGAAAAGAAAGGATGTGTTGTAGTAAAACTTGATGAATCTGAATTCCCGTCATTGAAGTCTGATGAAAAGGTTATAGTGAGATCTGATGGGGTCCCTACATATACTGCAAAAGACATTGCACTTGCAATGTGGAAATTCGGCCTAGCAGAAGGGAATATGAAATACAGCGTTTTTGAAAAGCAGCCAAATAAGAAATCCCTTTATTCTACAGATATTAACGGTAGGGATGTAAAGGGGTTTGGAAAAGGAGACATTGTTGTGAACATAATAGGGGTAGAACAGACCTATCTCCAGGATTTAATTAGATACGTTCTTAGGAAGATGGGATATGAAGCGCAGGCTAATAACTACATACATGTTGCATATGAACATGTGACCTTGCCAGAGGCAGCATTCAGTGGCAGAGAGGGAACATGGCTTGGCTATTCAGCGGATGATCTTTTTGCAGAAGGAATGAAAAGATCTCTCGCAGAAATAGAGAAAAGGATTGAAAAATCAGGAATAAATGAAAAGGAGAAGGAAAAAATTGCAAAACAAATCGTAAACGCGGCAATTAAATTCTCATTCCTCAGAATCTCTCCAAACAAGAGAGTTATATTCGAATGGGATAAGGCAATAAGCTTTGAGGGAGATACTGGACCATATCTGCAATATGCAGGTGTGAGGGCTAAGAGAATAATTGAAAAGTCAAATGTGAAACCTTCAATCAAACCGTCACATGCGAAAAACTATTCATTAAACGATAGCGAAAGGCAGCTTGCGAAAACAATTCTTGAATTCGAGTCTGTCGTAGAAAAAGCAGCCTCCAGCTACCAGCCAAATGTAATCGCAGAATACTCACTTAGGCTTGCAGACGCATTCAGCAGGTTCTATGAATCTACTCCTGTCCTTAAATCAAGCGAAGAAGAGCAGAAGATAAGATTAGGCATGACGCAGGCAACTTTATATGTTCTTTCTTCTTCTTTAGCTTTATTAGGAATCTCTATTCCTGAGAAGATGTAAAACAGAAATCAAGATCAATACGCAAAGGAAAGGTTTATAAATAAGTTATGCGTGGTTCTATTACAAAGGTTATTTATTAAATGGTACACGAATTATTCTGCAATTCTGACAAGCATTCGGTGCCATTAAATGGTGATCAATTGAAAAAATGGAGTAAAAAATGGGAGGATAAATCAGAAAGAACGCTCGGAAAGGGAAATAAAGGAATTTGGCTGAAGATGCTTTCTGAGAAAGATAAAGAGCTAAAGAGATTTTTATTAACAAAGAGAACACCAATGTCAGATAATCAAAGAATAGATAAGGAAACGATATAGTTATATTTAAACGATATGATTCTTTTCTTTTTTAATATATTTTTATCGACTTAACTTAATTTTTTATTTTATACTAGGTTATTCATAGTTTTTTATTTTTTTCCATATAATTTCTTTTGTGATTTTATGGCAAAATTATCTGGAGATACAAAAAATGATAAAATAGACAAAATAGACATAATGCAGATTTTAAAGAGGGACGGGGAACAGATACAGAAGGATACTATTGCTTATCTGGAAAAGGAACCTGAATCAAAGTTAAAAGAAATGATGCTTGATTATCCATTGAGGGGAGGAAAGCATTTGCGCTCAGTGCTTGCGTTGGAATCTTGCAAGGCTTTCAATGGAAATCCTAAGAAAATGAAGTTTATATCTATAGCGCTTGAGCTTTTCCAGCACTGGATTCTTATACATGATGATATTGAAGATTATTCAGAAGAGAGGAGAGGAAAACCTGCTCTTCATCATTTATATGGAATGCCTTTGGCAAATAACACTGGAGATGCTTTGCATATAAAGATGTGGGATGTTCTTCTCCAGAACAGAAAGCTTCTTGGAGATGCGCTTACTTTCAAGGTAATGGATGAATTCATAAAAATGATGGATAGGTGCGTAAAAGGACAGTCTATGGAGCTTGAATGGGTTCATGAAAAGAGATGGAATATAAGCGAGGATGATTATTATACTATGTGCAAAGGAAAAACCACAGGTTATACATTCATAACCCCATTTAAGTTGGGTGCGATAGTCGCAGGGGTCAAGGAATCAAAATTAAAGCCATTTTATGATATTGGTGACGATATTGGATTAGCGTTTCAGATAGAGGATGACATACTTAATCTCGTGGGAGAGAAAGACAAATATGGAAAAGAAATAGCTGGAGATATATACGAGGGCAAAAGAACTTTAATGCTTATACATCTTATGAAAAACGCATCTAATAATGAAAAGAAAAAAATAGTTCAAATAATGAATAAGGAAAGAAATGAAAAGACAGAGCAAGAAGTTAATTACATACTTTCGCTGATGAAAAAATATGGAAGCATTGATTATGCAAAGGAAAAGGCAATATTCTTTGCAAAAAGAGCAAGAAAGAATTTTGACAAACACTACAAATTTATGAAAGACAGCGAATCAAAGAAGTTTATAGAAGCTTTATTTGACTTCGTAATAAACAGAGAGATGTAATATTAACTCATTTATATATCCATCTCTGTTATATATCTCTGTTTATTTTTCGATTTGATCTTTATTATTGTATTTTATTGTTTTTATTATGGTTTTGTCGTTGATAGCTTATTTAAAAAGTTCTTCTGTTTTTGTTTTTCCTTCTTTTATTCTGGAAATTACTCTTTTTCTTGTCTCTTCGACTGACTTTATCAACTCGTCAACATTTCCGACAAGAGATGTTGGTAGATCTAGTATTTTTCTCTGCCACTCTATATTTCTTAATGTCCTTATATGGATGTCAAAGAGAATGTTTTCTATCTTTTCTCTTTCGCTAGGAAGCAAATAAGTTAATTTATCCATTGACTTCCTGATTTCTTCTATTCTGTCAAATTCAGTGTTTAAATTTACGAACTTTTCAAGCTCTTTTTTTCTGTTAAAATTTTGAAACTTATTTCTCATTTTCATTCTTCCACCTAATTATTTTGATGTGTAACGTATTGATTAAGATGCTAATAAAAGAAGCACGTTTAACGTATTTATATTTTTCTATTTTTCTCGAATCTGCTCATTTGAAAAACAATACTCTAAATCGAATTGTTATATCTGAATCGTTTCTCCTATGTCTGGAGCTATTGCGTCATAGCCGTTTTCTTTCAGCTCAGAAGCAAATCCTTCGCAATCATCTCCATGCACACATATTATTTTTTCAGGTTCAACTGTTTCTATGAATTTAAATAATTCATTTCTGCCAGCATGTGCACTTAATGGCTCGTAGAAAACATTTAGATTTATAGGCACTTCTTTTGTCTTTCCTCCTTCTCTTCTTGGTTTTATCTTTGCCATCTGCTTATTCTGAAGCAGCCATCCTCCTGTTCCTTCAACACAGTAGCCAGTGAATATCACAGAGGAATCTATGTCCTCTCTTTTTTTCATCTCGTTCAAAGCAAGCAAATAGCTTATTGCAGGACCACCTTCAAGCATACCAGATGTTGCTATTATTATCGATGGTTCCTTAAGCACTTCATTTTTGTTTTTTCCTACTGGTTTTAAATTTTCAAGAGCATTCTTTAATTTACCTGGATTTTTGACATATCTCGGATAGCTCATAGTTATCTCAGACGCTGTTTTTCCCATTCCATCTATGAATATAGGGGCGTTTATCTGATAATCAGCCAGTACCATTGCAAGCTCCTGAGTTCTTCCAACTGCGAATGTCGGGAACAGAACATTTCCTCCATCATTCAGCGTCTTTTTAACTATGTTTATGATCTTTCTTTCAGTTTCTCTTCTTGGAGGATGGTATCTCTTTGCATAAGTGCTTTCTATAATAAGAGCATTGAACCTTCCTTCTGGAATGGTTGCTCCTGAAAGAAGCCTTGTTTCATCTAATTTGAAGTCGCTTGTGTAGAATAATCTTTTTCTTTCAGTCTTTATCTCCATCATTGCGCTTCCTGGGATGTGACCTGCATCATAGTAAGTGAATTTAACACTGCCGATTGAATGTTCCATTCCGTATGGCACTCCAACTGTTTTATTAAATGTGCCATCTATATCATTTCTTTCATACGGAAGCTGTGGGTCTATCTTCTTAGCATCCTTTATCAGAAGGTCTGCCAATCCTTGGGTAGGAATTGTCATGAAAAATGGAGTATTGTATCTTCTATAAAGTTCAGGAGAGAATCCAGAATGGTCAAGATGCGCATGTCCTATCAATGCAGCATCAATCTTGACATTTATGTCAAGCTTTGGAAGTCCTGTAACTTCCATGTCCTGATCCTTAACCTTTATTCCTGCATCTAATGCAATCTTCTTTCCTTCTGTCTCTACAAGCATCATCGATCTTCCAACTTCTCTTCCAGCTCCAAGAACATGTATTTTCAATTACTCACTTCCATTTTAATCTATAAACATATTGTTACTATACAATAATAGCATATTCCATTAAATAGAATTTAAGAGTAGATTTTTTAAATCATTAGATACAAGTTTTATTAGACAAATAATATGAAATGAGAGTGGATAGATATGGAAATGCCGAAAGATTTGACAATACTTGATTTGATTGTGCTTGAGAAAATTGAGAAAGATTCTCTTATGGAGAGCTTCAGCGGTAAGCTCTACTCCTCTTTCTTTGATACTGCTTCCATTCTAGGAACTTTGCAGGTAAAGCAGCTTGTTTCGATATCCTCTGCAATAGGAAGGAGCATAGTCAATAGAAGCGAGCTTGGAGAAAAGGTTCTTATGTATGCAGAGGAAAAGGCAACTGAACCTTTGGATGGATTGGATCATGTGATATTAAAATCAATAGCATCAGGAAATAAGGTTTTTGAGAATGTGAAAAACGATTTAAATATAAGGAGCGATGATCTTGCAATCCATCTTTATAAAGTAATAAAGCAAGGATATGCAGATTATGAAATAAGAGCTGGTAAATTAACTCTAAATATAACAGAAAAGGGATTCAAACTTACTGGATATGTTCCAAAGAAGCAGCCACTTCAAGCTGAAGAGAAGCAGGCTGCTCAACAGGTAAGGCAGGTAGAAGTAAAGCCGACAAAGCAGCTTGATATAAAGTCTGTTCTCTCCTCTGCAGATGCAACACCTGTCGGCAGTGAAGAAGGAAGGAAGTTAGGTGCGATAGACAAATTCTTAGGCAAGCTTACCTTCTTCATAGGCAAATATGCTCCATTTATAATAATTGTAATTTTGATAATAGTGCTTGCCGTACTATACTTGGGTGGATACATCTCTATATAAGTCGCATTATTGGATTTAATTACTGTGAAAGATAATTATGAAACAATTTGATCTATTGTCAAAATATAGAATCCCTTTGGTGGAGTATGCAATAGCAAAAAGTCCGGAAGAGGCACAAAGAATAGCTGACAGCATAGGCTATCCTGTTGCAATGAAGATAGCTTCTTCCCAGCCTTTGCACAAAACAGAGATAGGGGGAGTTAGGCTGAACATACCTCCAGACGCTGTGCAACAAACTTTTACAGATATCTTAAGAAGTTCTGTTTCTGCAGGAATTGAGTTTGAAGGAGTGATTGTTCAGCAGATGGCGGCACCAGGTATAGAAATGATAATAGGATTGAAGCAGGATCCTACTTTCGGTCCAGTTATATTAGTTGGTGCAGGAGGAATATACGCAGAGATAATGAAGGACATATCTATAAGGGTGTGCCCTGTTGAAATCGACGACGTTAAGGAGATGCTTTCTGAACTTAAGTCTTATCCTATATTCAATGCAAGAGGAAAGGAATATGACGTTGATTCTTTGATTGATGTAATAATGAAAGTTAACTCGATAGCACTTACAGAGAGAATAAAGGAATTGGATCTTAATCCAGTCATAGTGCACTCAAAGGACAGGGGCGGCGGTTGCGAAGTAGTCGATGTCAGAATAGTTGAGTGATATCATGAGATTTGACCTTAAGAAAATGTTTGAGCCGGAATCAATAGCGGTGATAGGAGCATCGAAAGAGCCAAACAAAATAGGTCATGTAATACTAAAGAATCTTGTAGAAGGAGGTTTCTCAGGTCCTGTTTATCCTGTAAATCCTTCCGCTGATGTGATTCTTTATCAGCATGCATTCGCATCTGTCAAAGACATTCCTAGCCCTGTTGATCTTGCAATAATTGTTGTTCCAGAGAAAGCAGTTCTTAAAGTCCTTGATGAATGCGGGCAGAAAGGAATAAAGAATATCGTAATAATAACCAGTGGGTTTGCAGAGGTTGGAAATGTTGAAGATGAAAAAAGAGTAAAAGAGATAGCGGAAAGATATGGAATGGCGGTGATAGGAGTAAACTGCATGGGATTTATTAATCCTTATTCAAGAGTGGATTCTGTTTTTAATCCAGTATATAAATTAGGAAGGCCAAAGGCAGGTGAAATCGCATTCATAAGTCAGAGCGGAGCGGTCGGTGCTGCAGTAATGGACTTAGCTGCAAAAATGGGTGTTGGAATCTCTTTGTTTGTTTCTTATGGAAATGCTACGGTAATTGATGAAACAGATCTTATTGAATATTTAAATGAAGACAAAAGAACTAAGGTAATTGCAATGTACATAGAGGCGGTAAAGGACGGAAGAAGGTTCCTAGAGGTTGCAAAGAAAGTGACAAAAAGAAAACCAATCATACTTATAAAAGCTGGAAAGACGCAGGCAGGTGTCAAGGCTGCCGCTTCACACACAGCTGCATTGGCTGGAGATTACGCAGTTTATTCTGCCGCATTCAGACAGGCAGGAATAATAGAGGTAGAATCCTTGACTGATTTATTTGATTTTTCAAAAATATTTCTTCAGCCATTTCCTAAGGGAAACAAAGTTGGGATAATAACAAATGGAGGGGGAATTGGCGTTCTTACCTCTGATCAAATCATTTTAAACGGCTTGAATATGGCTGAATTGAGTACAGAAACAAAGGTCAGGCTTCGCGAGTCAATGCCGATGCATGTTAACATATCTAATCCTCTTGATCTCGCGGGAGATGCAGATGTTGCCAGATTTAGAATAGCACTTGAAGAGATGTTCAAAGATAAAAATGTAGACATGTTGGTGCTCACTCCATTGATGCAGACAGCAAGCCTTGATGCTAGCATAATAGATCTGATAGTTTCTTATTCTCAAAAGATGGAGAAACCAATTGTGGTTGTTACAATTGGAGGGGATTATACAGAGCAAAACAGAGTGCTATTGGAGAACGGAGGGGTGCCAACATACACCTCGCCATATGTCGCAGCTAAGGCACTTTCAAAATTAGCATGGTATTCTAATAAATATTCTAAAATTTGATTTTGTCATATCTATTCGTTCTATCTGTTTTCTATCTATTTTTGTTTCTATTATTTTACTTGTTCTGCTTCTTTTTTATCATCTCTTCCAGAACAAGTTCTATGTTATCTTCATCCTGGAGCATGCCCATAAGGAATTCAACATCGATATCTTTTGCGCTCGTGCTTTGAAGCCTTTCTTTTATTGATTGTATTCCAATCTCTCTTACAGACATCTTTTGCTTGTACATATTTCTTAGTGACTCAAGCTTTTCCTTTAAACCTTGTTCATCCATTTCATTGTCTATCTGAAGTATGCATTTATCTTCGTATTCTGAATGTATATCTTGAAGGCTTAGGTTTTCTCTTTTTATTCCTTGTTTCAGAGTTCCAGATACAACCACTCTAATTATTGGAATTTCATCCTTTCCTTTGATTTCTTTTCCTTTTTGTAAAAGCTCGTCAATCTTATTTCTTATTCCATCGTTTACATCTTTAAGATCAACATTCTTGAATTCTATCTCTCCATAAAGGAATTTTCTGCTTTTTATGTCAACAAATTTGATTTCATTTGTATTGGTGTCAAGAATCACATATGCCCTAGGTTCCTCTTCTTCTTTCTTTAGTTGAGTTATAACAGTGCTTCCAGGAATAAGCAGTTTCTTTCCGTTTTTTTCCATCACTACTCTTTTATGTATGTGGCCGCATAAATAAAGATCAAATCCATCTGGAAGCTCATCTAAAGAGATCCCTTCAGCCATAGGTATTACTTCCTTAATTGTTTGATGCAGCATTAGTATGTTGTATGCTCCAGCTATAGGCTTGAAATTTAGTTGTCTTATAGTTTCCTTTATCGAATCCTCTGTCGTCCCACCTATTCCGTGAATCGCGATCTTTTCTATACTTCCGTCTTTGTTTCTTTTTTCAAAAACTACAATTCTGTCGCTTGCATTAGTTATAATTCCAGCTCTTTCAAGCAGTTCTACTGGATTTACCATTCCTTTTGATCTTCTGTCATGTGTTCCATGGATTGCAACTACTGGAAGAAGGCCTTCTTTGCTTTCTATTCCCTTTTCTTTCCAATCTATTTTTTTCCCGTAAGAAAAGATTTCCATTGCCTTTGCAATAACTTCGAATTTAGGTGTCTTTGTATCGAATATATCTCCAGCTATCAAAACAATGTCTGAATTGTTGCATGCTTCTCTAAAAGCTTCCTCTGCCTGTTCTATGGAATCTTCATAGAACCTTGGATATCCGATGTGTGTATCAGAAAGAATTCCTACTTTCATATTTTTTCACGCTTATATTTTAAGATGTGAATATATCTTTAAAACATATTTATAATTATTTCTGTCTAATAATTATCTGAATTAAAAGCGTTAATTCGGATAGCAATAGGTGGATCTGAATGGTCTTGCAAAAGAGTAAAAAGAAGACAAAAAAGCAAAAAATCACCAAGAAAAAAAATTCTATTAAGAAAAAAACAAATAAGAAAAAATCTCGAATTGCAAGCATAAAAAGAATTACAAAGACAAATACTGCGAAAAATAAATTCTTAACATCTGGAAGCAAGTCGCTTGACAGGTTGCTTGGAAAAGGAATTATTGAAGGAACATCAGTATTGATACTTGGAACACCTCATTCTGGAAAAAAACCAATATTAATGAAGATGATTAGAGACAATTGCTGTGAACTTGGTATCTCACCAATCATAATACTTACTGATTTAGGTGTTAGCAACTGGATTGCAATGGCTGAAAAAAACAATTGGAGCTGTAATAAAAAAACATGCAGTATATTCTACATAGATAGTTATTCCCAGCAGTTTAATGTCTGTTCTGCATCTCAAAATGTAAAGTGTCTTGAAGTTCCATTTACATTAAGTTCTCTTTCCATATCTGTTTCCGAATATTTAGACAAAATAAGAAAGGAAGGTAAGAAACCGTTGGTTGTTCTTCATTCCATCTCAACTTTGATAGAAACATTTGGTGCAAATGAGGTGTTTTCATTTTTGCAGTTCTTTTTAGGCAAATTAAGAAATGAAGGAGTCACAATTGTTTCTACAATGCAGCTTGGCGTACACGGTGAGAATCTAGAGACATCAATTTCTTCTCTGAATGAATGTGTGATAAAATTAAAAGACAACAAGCTAAGTGCTTCAGGATATATCACTATAAGGGATAATAATTGGCATAGTTATAAATTTGTAAAGAATCAATTGGTTTTAACTGATTAAGGTGTTATAAATGATCAATCAACCTCCAAGAGGAATGAGGGATTTTTATCCAATCGAAGCCAGCATGCGGAGAAGAATAGTTTCAACAGTTGAAAATGTTTACATGTCTTACGGCTTTGATCCATATGATACTCCTGCATTGGAATATCTTGAAGTTCTTGGAAGAAAATCAGGAGAGGAAGTGAAGAAGCAGATATATCAGATAGATGACATGGGGCTAAGGTTTGATTTTACAGTAGGTCTTGCAAGGTTCATATCCAACACCTCTCTTCCAAAGCCTATAAAGGTATTTAGATCTGGTCCTGTCTGGAGAAGAGATGAGCCACAGAAAGGAAGATTTAGGGAGTTTTGGCAGTCAGACATAGATATCATCGGTTCGAGCAGCATGAAATGCGAAGCAGAGCTGATAGCATGTGCAAACGATGCATTGGTTGCACTCGATTTCAGGGATGTTGAGTTCAAATTAAATAACAGAGAATGTTTGTTTGACATGATGGAAAAGGCAGGAGTGGAAAAGGCATTAGTACCTGTAGCAATAAGAATACTTGACAAGCTTGACAAAAAGGGAGAAGGAGGAGTGAAAAATGAGATGATGGAGGCAGGAATATCAGAAGAATCAATAAAGCTAATATTCAAGTCAATCATATCTAAAAAGAAGGAGTTTGTAGGAAGCGACAAGCTTGCAGAAATAGTTGAGATTGCAAAAGAGTACGGAGTTGACAATATAGAGATTGACTATTCCCTAGCAAGGGGGCTTGATTATTATACCGGGCCGATATTTGAAATTAAATCAGGACCTCAGCAACTTAGTATAGGTGGGGGTGGAAGATATGATGAGCTTTTGGGTCTTTATGGTTCCTCCTCACCCGCAGTAGGCATTTCATTAGGAATAGATAGAATTGCAGAGATAATAAAAGAAAGAGAAGGAATAAAAACAGATTCTCCATTCTCACAGGCCGATGTTTATGTTGCAAACATAAAGGATGAGTCATACAAATACTCAATAAAGGTTGCATCAATAATGAGAAAAGCAGGATTAAAAGTTTCACTTAATATTACTGAGAGAGATCTTAGGAAGCAATTAGAATATGCAAATTCAATGAAATTCAAATATATTGCAATAATTGGGTTAAAGGAAGCAGAACTCCAGAGAGTGACACTTAGAAATCTGCAATCTGGAGAAGAAAAACAGCTTCCGATAAAAGATGTAATAGCGATAATAAAGGAAATGTGACGTATTATTAACTGCGTATATCAGGGGTTACTTAGATCATTATAAAACAAGATTATTATATCTTGGCAAATAATATTATTAAGATTTAAAGCATTAAACGATTAAATACGAAGGTGTTATAATGTCAAATGAAAAGAAAGAGATCAAAAATATAAAGCAATTAACAGAAAAAACAATAGAAGAAGGTGGCGTGCTTTCTACTTTGTATTTCGATGCTATAGGAAAAGACAAAGAAAAGATAGAGCAGCTTCTTGTTGAGTTAGTGGGAAGGCTGAATTCAGAAAAGGATGTTGTTTACTGTGTAGGAGATATCGAAAGAGCAATACCTCTTGAAGGCGGGGATTTCTCAGCTGCAGCAAAGGTAACAATTCTTACAAAGAATTTTCCATCCCTTGCAAGGATATGTGACAATTACGGCCCGATAGGGGTTGAAATAATAAAGCCAAATGAAATAGTAATAAAGCAGCACGATGCTCAGGCATTGATATTAGATCATGTTCATACAATCTCAAACCTTCTGAAGGAGATAGTTGAAAGAACAATGACTCCAGAGGAGAGAAAGAAACTGGCAAAGATATTGGATGCAAGGGCTGAAAGAGGAAAGGAGCTTTTGCAAAAAGAAGATAAAAAGGAATGAATTTGCAATTTGTTTCATCTTATTGAACAAAGGTTATAGATAATTAATAGATAAAGGTGAAGAAAATGACGATTAAGGCAGGAATTGCCCCAGTTGGAATAGAAGGGTTGGACCACATGCTTGGTGGGGGATTGCCTAAAGGCAGCGTGGTTCTTGTATCTGGAGGTACAGGTTCTGGTAAGTCTATTCTTGCATCACAATTTCTTTATAAGGGGATAACTGATTACAAGGAAAGCGGTTTCTATATATCTTTTGACGAGAGAAAGAGATCAATGTACAGGAACCTTGCAAAATTCGGATGGAATTTTTCAGCTTACGAGGCGCAGAAGAAATTCATATTCATCGAGTATCCAATCCATGAAGCTAAGGAATTCCTTTCTCAGGAAAACACTCTGTTCAACCTTATAGTCGAGCTCGAGATAGAACGGCTTGTAATAGACCCAATCACTCCATTGACAATGCTTTATGAAGATGAGCAAAAGAAAAGGCAAGAAATGATGAAATTGATTGATACATTGAGAAGCTGGGGTACAACCACCCTCTTAATTTCAGAAGCAAAGTCAGGAACAGAAGAGATTGGAATAGAGCCGCTTTGCGACGGAGTGATAAAGCTTACTGACATTCAGAATAAAGGATACACGATCAAAACTCTTGAAGTAGTAAAGATGAGAGGCAGCGATATCATAAAGAAGCCAGTGCCATACAAGATTGATAAGGACGGAATAAAAGTATACCCAAATCAGTATCTTTATTTCTGAATTACTGAAAAGTGATGATATGCAGCATATTGATCCATTTGATGTTTCAGATGAAGAAATAAACTATCAGAAGCTTGTAGAGGAATTTGGGACGCAGCCTATTTCAACAATCAAAAAGCTTCCAAACTATAAGGCTTTCAGGCGAGGCTTTGTATTCTCTCACAGGGATTTCGATAAATTTCTATCTGCGATAGAGAAAGGAGATAAAGCATCAATAATAACTGGAGTAAATGCATCCGGTTCGCTCCATCTTGGGCATAAATGGACAATGGATCTAGTAGTTGCATTGCAAAAAGAATATAATCTTCCAGTTCTTCTTACAATTTCTGATGACGAGGCATATGTAACAGGAAAGGCAAAAGACCAGAAAGAATCGCTTGAAAATGCAAAATTGATATCTGCTCAACTGCTGGCATTGGGTTTTGATCCTAAAAAGACAAGGATTTTGATTCATCAGCAGTATACTAAAATATACAATCTTGCAATAAAGCTATCAAGGCATTGCACTATGAATGAGATAAAGGCAATATATGGATTTGATATGTCAAAGAATCCAGGTCAATGGTTTTATCCTGTTGTTCAAGCTGCAGATATTTTACTTCCACAAGAGCTTGATGGTCCACATCATGTCCTTGTTCCAATTGCAATAGACCAAGATCCGCATCTTAGGCTTGCAAGAGACATAGCTGACAGAGCAAGCTTTATCAAGCCAGCAACAGTTCATATGCGCTTCCTTAGGGGATTGAAAGGTGGAAGCAAGATGTCAAAGAGTAAGCCTGGAAGTGCGATTTTCTTGGATGAGGATCCGAAAAAAGCAGCAAAGCTTTGTATGCAGGCATTGACCGGCGGCCAGCCAACTGTGGAAGAGCAAAGAAAATATGGTGGAGATCCTGAGAAGTCGGTAGTGATTGAATATTTAGGCGCACATTTTATTGAGAGCGATTCTGAATTCCAAAAACTGAAGGATGACTATAGGGCAGGAAAAATACTTGATGGAGAAACAAAGCAACTTCTTGCATTCCATGTAGAGAAATATTTGAATGAATTCCAGCCAAAGGTAAAGAAGTATTTAGAGAGCATTGATGAATATCTTATGAAAGACTGAATCTATACTATACTTTAAAATAATATGAACTATTTAAAATAATATTATTAAGATCAACTAATCAAATCAAGCTAATGAGGTGAGGATTTGTTAACAATGAGCATATGGGTTTTTCTTCTCTTTACAGCAATAGGTATATGGGGCACTATTTATTATCTTGTAAAAGATAAGACCCCAAAATCAAAATTAAAGGAATTGAATTCGCGTGCAATCAAATTGGGAATTTTCCTTTTGGTGTTTGATTTTATATTTGAAAATCTTGGCCTTTTACTAGGATACTGGTATACATCTGGAAGCATATTGCAATTAGGGGCAGTTCCAATAGAAGTTATGGGAATTGCATTTTGCGCAGGCTTCACATATGCAGTTCTGTTTCCAAGAAAATTTGATACTAAATTAGGTTTCTTTAGCAGCGTATGGATTGCAGCAGCAGGAACAGCAATAGAAGCAATCCTAGTTAGCCAGGGCGTGCTTATGTACACTGGAGGATGGACATCTCTTCATGCATTTGTCTCCTATTTTGCTGCATTCATGATAATGCACAAAGTAAACTCAATCCTATACTAAATAGATTGTTTGTTTTATCTTTTTATTTTATCTTTTCTACCTCTCTATTTTTTTGGCTTTAAATTAGTTTAATCCGTCTAATCTGTTTAATCTTACTCTAGATATATATCTTCTTGTTCTATCTTTATTTTGTATATTTTAATTGGATTTTTTGCAGGACCGCTCATTGGTTGACCTGTTTCTAAATCAAAAACAGCTCCATGCCAGGGACATTGCACATAAGGTTTCCCTTCCTCTATTATCGTTCTTCCTTTACAAAGAGGTCCTTTCATATGGGTGCATTCGGCATCAGCCGCATATATTTTCCCAGAGATATTGTAGACAGCGATTTTCCTTCTATCAACTTCAAAAATTTTGCATCCGTTGCCAGGGATTTCATTTACCTTTGCAATTTTTTTCATTTTATCACTTTACGCAATATTTTGAAATCATATAATATTTTGAAGTATATTTTTGATAAATATTATTAATCTTGTTGCATATTAAATAGATATGAACGAAACTAAATTCATTGAAGAGGGAAAAGCAAAAATTATAGTCATGGACTCTGTTTTTTATAATCCACATATGAGATTTAACAGAGACATTTCTTCTCTAGTGGTGGGTGGATTAGCAACTGAATTATCAAAAAACGAAGGAATGCCGTTAAGAATATGCGACGGAATGGCAGCATCAGGGATAAGAGGAATCAGATATGCAATAGAAAATGGAAATATTGAGCATATTACATTTGTTGATGGAGATCAGGTTGCATGTGACATCATCTCTAAAAATATAGAATTGAACATGCTAAAAGAGAAGTCAATTTCTACGAACGTCGTGAATGATGATATAAATCATCATCTATACAGGGGAGGAATGAAATATAACTTCATTGAATTGGATCCATTCGGTTCACCAGTGCCTTTCATAAGGGCTGCGCTTCTGAATCTTAGGGCTTCGAAAAAAGGCTTTCTTTCAGTAACAGCTACAGATACTGCAGTTTTGTGCGGCGCCCATCCTAGGGCATGCATAATCAATTATGGTTCAAAGCCTATGCAAAGCTCAATATGTCATGAGGTGGGATTAAGGATATTGATAGGAAATGTAGTCAAAACTGCAGCCCCTCTTCATCTAGGAATAAAGCCGGTATTTTCTCTTTCGAAGAGGCATTACATGAAAGTAATCCTCAGAGTTGAAAAGTCAGCAAAATCAGCTTATGATTCAATGCTTCAGCTAGGCTTTGTTTCGCTATGCCAAAGATGTGGCGACATCAGGACTTTTGATAGGCCAAACATTGATAAAAAATGCGAGCTTTGCGGTTCAAATCTTGACTGGGCCGGCGATCTTTGGCTTGGGCAAATATATGATGCGGAACTGATTGAGAGAATGATTGGTCTGAACAGAGAAAGAGGCTATGAAAGCAAGAAGGAGATAGACTCTATTCTTAATCTGATGAAAGCAGAGAGCAGCATGCCGCCATTTTATTTTGATCTGCATGCCATTGCTGACAAATATGATATTCCTTCTCCAAAGTTTGAGGATGTGTTCAACGCACTTAAATTAAAGGGCTTTTCTGTTTCAAGGACTAATTTCAATTTAACTGCTATAAAGACAAATGCAAATATAAAAGACGTAATTGAAGCGATGAATGTAAAAATTCAGTAATAAAAATAGAAAAAATAGAAAAAAGAAAATTATAGATTAAAGGATTTTATTATGTCTCTGAGTTCCTTTGCTCTTTCAATTATTTCGCTTGTTTTTCTTGCCATGTTTGTATAGCATTCAGCATGTACTGTTTCTATCACTTTTCTTGCGATCTGGCTATCAGGATATGCAGTATCTATTATGTTTATTATCATTCCAGTATCAGTTGTTGAAGCAATCTCTTTGGAAATAGTATTTATCCTTGCTTCAGTGTTAGCCTTTTCAACAGCCTTTAGGATTACGCATACCTTGTCTGATGTCTTTTTCACTTTTCTGTATTCCTTCATCAGCTGTTCAAATCCTTTTCTATCTCCTTCTTCAAGAAGCTTCCAGCCTTTTCGTGTAGGTTTTTCACTTTTCTTATAGTAGTATTGTTCAACTACTGATTTCAGATATTCATTTTTACCAATTGTTTTTTCTATTGTTTTCATATTTTCACCATTAAATCATTGTACTATATTGCTTTGACAATTTAGAGATCTACGTCTATTTTGAGTTCGTCTTTGAGTTCTCTGTATCTGTTTCTGATAGTTACCTCTGTAACTCCTGCAACCTCAGCAACTTCCTTTTGCGTTCTTCTTTCTCCAATCATTGCAGAAGCAATGTATACTGCAGCTGCAGCCACTCCAGTCGGACCTCTTCCAGAGACAAGTCCTTTGCTCATTGCTTTTTGCAATAATTTTATTGCAAGCTCCTGCACCTTTCCGCTGAGTTTTAATGCAGTAACGAATCTTGATATATATTCTCTTGGGTCTGTAAGCGGAACTTTCATATCAAGCTCGTGCATTATGAACCTGTAGGTTCTTCCTATTTCCTTCTTTTCAACTCCTGCAATTTCTGCTATTTCATCAAGGGTTCTTGGGATTCCATAATCTCTGCATACTGCATACACTACTGCAGCAACCACGCTTTCAATGAGTCTTCCTCTTATCAATCCCTTTTCAACTGCCTTTCTGTAAAGTAAAGCAGCTGCTTCTTGGATAGATTCTGAAAGTCCTAAATATGAGGATATTCTTGCAAGCTCACTTAAAGCAATTTGAAGGTTTCTTTCCATTGAGGATGAGACTGAAGCTCTCTTGTGCCACTTTCTCATTCTATAGAACTGTGCCTGCTTCTTGGAGCTGATCTTTACTCCTCTGATGTCTCTATTGTACTGATCAATATCAGTTACCAATCCCTTGTTTGGCCTTGTCAGCTTCAATGGAGCACCGCTTCTTGCTCTCTTCTCCATCTGCTCGCTGTCAAAGGCTCTCCACTCTGGACCTGAATCAAACATATTCTCGGATATAACGAATCCGCATTCTCCACAGACTACTTCGCCTCGCTCATAGTCTCTAATAAGTTTTGTGCTACCACATTCTGGGCATTTTTCTTTAACCATTTATACACCTCTAGAATTATAGAAAGGCCACAAGTAAATCAAAATCTTTAAAAGATTTGACCACTTGAAGCAAAAGAATTAAGTTTTACGATCACCGTCTATATAAAACACTTAGATTTATATTATTAGTGCTTATAATGAAGCAGTTAATATTTATAAATCTTTCTATTAGGCTATTCATTTATAATATTTCATCACGATATATTGTATAGTACTGATTTTTGCGAACACGTATTATCATTCTGGTGGGATCATGAAAATAAAGGAAGGAAAAATTTACATTTATTATGCATTTGACATCGCAAGTGAGATTCATCTTGAAAAGCTTGAGAAGGTATTAGGAAAAAGACCTGTCGAGTCACAGATCCAGTATACAAAGCTTACGCCGAGATATGTGAAATATAGTCAGCCCCCCTATCTAATAACTATAGGAGAAAAACAATTAGAGATATCTCCAAATAATAAACTAGCTTTTAAAGTCACAGTTAAATTGTATGATTTCGGAGTGGTAAGTTTAAGATTCTCACTGCCATTTTCTGGTTCTTTTGATGAACTGGAAAAATTAAGTAATGTTCTTGTAGACAACGAAGTGGTAGAAAAAGAAGCAATCAAACAAATAGAGAGAATAAAGAAAGAATTAGGTGAAGCATTAGTAAAACCATTAGAAAAATTTGAATATGAGGATTATATAATATTCGTTGTAAAAGAATTTGAGAAAAAAATCAATGTTAATGAGATTGTAAGTCAATACAGTGGAAAGATAGCTTCTGTATTAAGAGCTGAAACAGAAAATTTAAGTGAAATACAAATAAAAGATACGCTTAAAACATCTGTTTCTTACTTTGAAGATGATATAGTATTTGTTGACTGGAATGCTGCTTTTATAATCGATCCTAGAGATTCTCTAGATACATTAGAGGTTTTAGAATATGCAAACATAGAACTTCTTGAACTTAGAACTTATGATAATATATTAGATAAGGAGATAGATTTAGCTTATGATAAATTAACACCATCTAAACTTGAATGGACAATAATAGCTATCGATCCATTTTCTAAGACATTAAATAGATTAGAAGAGGTAAAGCTTGATGTAACTCAGGTTATCGAAAAAGTAGAAAATGCACTTAAACTAGTTGGCGATCCATATCTTGCCAAGGTTTATAATGCAGCTTCAAACTCATTTAAACTTGAAAGCTGGAAAAAGAGCGTAGAAGAAAAGCTTGACATTATAGAAGGCTTTTACAATACTATCGTAAATAGGATTCAAACTGTCAGAATGCTGATACTTGAAACCTTGATAGTTATTTTCTTTTTAATTGAGATACTTAGATATTGATCAATGTTCGAATATACTACCTACAAATATAATAAGTAGAATACCTATAAGTAGTACTGCAAGTTGTATTGCAGATTCTTTCTTGCTTGTGGTTATCTGCAATTCAGGTATTAAATCTGCAGCTGCAATATATATAAAGTGTCCTGCAGCTAATGGAAGGAGAAATGCAGTAATGCTTTGAAATGATACATCAAGAATCAGTATTACTATTGCTCCGATCATTGCAGTTAGTGCAGTAAGGAAATTAAATGCGAGTGCAGTCCATTTGTTTAAACCACTGTATAGAAGAATTCCAAAATCACCAATCTCCTGTGGGATTTCGTGCATTATAATTGCAATTGTTGTTACTATTCCTAAGGAAGGATCTGTCAGATAAGCGACTGCAATAACCATTCCATCAATTATATTATGTACTCCGTCCCCAATTATATTTAAATAAGGAAGGGCTCTCTTTCTTTCTCTATGTTTACATTGTTTATTGTGACAATGATGCCATAAAATAAATTTCTCTAGTACGAAAAATAAAAGAAATCCTATAAGCACAAGAATCATTGCGTTTTTTACTTCCATGAGTTCCAATGATTCAGGTATCAAATCCAAGAATGCTGCTCCAAGCAACGTTCCAGCAGCCAAGCTTATAAGAATTGAAAGGCTTTTTTCTACTGTTTCTTCTTTAAAATAAAGTGTAAGTATTCCGATCAGTGACATTAGACTTACTACTAATACAGAAATAAGAACTTCAAACACGACCATAGATAAATCTGCAAAATTAGATTTATAAATCTTAAAAAGTATGGATAATTAAGGTGGGATGTTGGCATTAAGTTCACAGAAGTTTGGCAGAACAGAAAAAGAGGAGTCAAAAATGAATGCACTTTTTAACAGATTAAATGAAAAAGAGAAGAAGCTGCTAGATGATTTGTCAAAGAAGTCTAAGCTGCCAAAAGAAGAAATCGCTGAATTTCTTTTCTACAACAGCGCAACTCAGTATGCAATAGATAGGCTGAAGGATCAGAGACCTCAGCATTCACTAATCTTAGAAGAAATTTCACAAAGAATTTCAGAATTGGGTGACTATAGAGAAATAAAAGAAGAATATCTCTCACTTGTTGAAAAGATAAGAAATCCAGAGAATGGTAAAGAGTTAATAGGATAAAATCCTTTTAGAGTTCTGCTTAACAGCTTCTAAAAATCCTACAAAGAGAACTTTAATGAGAAAGAAGATTTCTACAAAGCCTCTATAACGAAATATTTATATATATCTTTTGCATTAAATTTTACATGAAAGAAAATAAGTATTATGAACCAAATAAAAATTTGTTTTCAAAATCTAATCAAAGTAAAAATTCTTCTATTATTTGGAGTTCCCTTTTTCTATCAGCTTCTTTAATCTTTTCTTCTCCAAGAATGGGTAATGCAGATTATGATAAAGCAGACTTTTGTCCTAAAGGAAGTAGACTGTATCTATTTACATTGCAACCGGGCGAGACATGCAAAGGTGAAAAATTTGGTAAAAACTTTTGTTCAGAATGCAGGACCAAAGATGGAAGGGTCCTGAACACTCCTATTGAAAGCATGCAAAAAAAGGTTGAAAAGGGAATCAATTCATCTAATTCTGATGAAGGAAAGAGATACACATCAAAAGAAGTGAAGATCATAAAGGAAACGTTAAGAAGATGGAATAAAGAAGAGCTTGAGAATCTGATCAAAAAGCTAAATGGAAATCTGAATGATGAAGAACGAACAATATTCAGAGGAGCGCTTGAGCACTGGCCAGACATAAAATATCATGCAATGAGACTTGGTATAGATCCAAGAATTGCATACTTAGTTGCAGTTGCAGAATCCAGATTTGTAAAAAAGATAGGAAAGTCAGGCGAATTATCCCCCATGCAAGTAATGCCAGATACAATGGCATTGATGTTCAATAAGTATGGAAGAAGTGATGAGTACATAAATAAATTGATAAATGAACGAAAAGACTGGAGAAAAGATACAACTGCTCAGATAATACTTGCGCTTTATTATCTAAGAGATGGAATAAGTACTGTAGCTCCAACGGATGCAAAAATTGAGCGCCTTAAAGCAGAAGATCTCCTTATGATTTATCACTTTTATAATCGTGGTCATAACAAATATATTGTGAATAATTGGTGGCAAGGTGACAACTTTGCAACTTGTGTAAGCAAGTATCTCAGACTTTATCCAGAAATTGAAAAATTCATAGATGATTTTATACGTGTAAATAAAGAATCAGATTCAATAATCAGCAAGATATGGAATTCTTATTTTCACATTCAGAATAAAAAGAAAAAGGACCAACAGATAAAAGAAGTCAAAAAAGAAGAGAAAACAAAGAACGAAGCTAAAACAACCAATCCTATTGGGAAAACGGATTCAAAACCTAGTGCATTAAGTATAAAACCTGAAGCAAAAAAAGAGAAGGAACAATTGCAAAAAACACAGAATGATCAACCAGACTCAAAGAAAAATAATGAAAGGAAAGATGAGATTCAAAAATATAATGAAGAACTTGAGAGATTAAGACGTGTACTAAAAGAATTGGAAGAAAGACTAAATAAAGAAAGCACCAAATGAAAACAAATTGAATTTAGCTGAAAAGATCCAGTTTTGATTAAAAATCAATTAATCATAATCCAGATTAGATAATGGTCAGACATGTCTAAAGTCATATTCTTTTCAATTCCATGGGCTAGATATCTCTTTAATAGAGCCTGATTTATGATTATTCTGTCATATGCACAATTACTTTTACCAACTGTAGTGTCTTCATCATCTTTTATTAACCAAATCCAATCTCTGAAATCTTTTTGTGAAACGTTATAAAATGAACAATCCGCATTAAGATCTCCCATCACTATTACGGGATAGCTTACGTTTCCAATTAATTGTTGTAAATTTCTTATTTCATTGGGTGCGTCAGAAGGCTTTGCATGAAGAACATAAACGATAACCCAATTATCCTCTTCTAATTGGTTTCTAGCTGTTATATTTAGAGCCAATGGCGGTCTCTCCCATCTATTTTGAATATCTGGATTGAAATCCCATATATTGTTAATTATAATTTTGCTTTTGTTGTAAATAACCCCATATTCCTCTTTTATATTAGTTCTTCCTGCTCTGCTGCTTGTAAAGCATGAGAACCCTTCTAATTTTTCACATAGTCTCGCAAATGCGCTTCCATCCTCATCCCTTATCTCCTGAATGAAAACAAGGTCATAATTGGATATCCTGGCTGCGTATTTATGCAAAAGTGTTTGGTTTTCAGCCTTCGAGTCTCCAAAGACCTGGAGATTCCAAGCTGCGATTCTAATGCTGCCGTTTTCTCCGACACTTAAATCTGTATCAAGATGTGTTTTAGCTTCATTAGCAATATTTTGAAAAGAAATGGCTAACAATAGCAGCAATATTATGATCACAAAAACAAAACGAAGATCAATACGCAAGGCCCCCATTTCCATGAATATTTCTATTTGAAAAAATTAAAAAAAGTGTTTGCTTGTTATTTAGGAAGGGTGATTCTTACAGTGGTTCCATTTCCTTCCTTTGAGTCTATTGTTATTTTACCGCCATGCATTTCGATTATCCTTTTCGCATTAGTTAAGCCGAATCCATTTCCATTGATAAGGTCAGTTGTTGCCATGTCTTTGTTTGAGAGGACTTTTCTTTTAACATCTTCATTGAAGCCTTCTCCGTCATCTGAAATTTTTACATAGATCTCTTTTTCACCTTCTGAAAGTTCTATATGCACTTCTTGATTAGAGTATTTTAGTGCATTCAGCACTATGTTTTCTATTGCTCTTTTTATTTTGTCTTCATCTCCTTCTATTACTAAATTCTCATCGCCAGAAAGAGATATTTTCTTGTTCGTTCTTTCTGCGTATAATTTATGTAATTCAAAAATATGCTGAATTTGTTTTGAAAGATTGAATTTATTTCTATTTAGTTTAATAGCATCGTGTAAGAGTTTGTTATTTAACAATATCTCCTCTATCATTCGTGAAAGATCCATTGCGGAATTGTAAACTAGATTGAGAATTTGACGTTTATCATCGCTAAGGTCATCGTATTCAAGAAGAACCTCTATTCCTGACTTAACCCCAGTTAAAGGGTTTTTCATATCATGAACTATTCTTGCGAGTGATTTGCTGTATTCTTGATCTGTTTTTTTCTTTTCATTTAAAAGTTCATTTAAATGCTTCATATATTCTGTAGTCTGTTCATTTATTATCTGCTTTTGTTTTTGTATAGTTTCTTTCTGTAAAATTATAGTTTGCTGCATGTTAACTATTTTTTCATTCAATTTAGCAATCTCTATTTTCAATTCGTTTATTGTATTATCTTTGAAAAGAAGTTCTACATTCATTTCCATTTGATAAGAAATGAATTCTTTCTTCAATCTTTCAATCTTCATTCTAGTTGCTTCTTCTTTTCTTGCTATATCTTCTTTTAATCTTTCAATCTCTTCTTTTGTTATAATGTCTTCTGTCTTAACAGTATTTGAAAATATTTTACTATCACTTTTTCTTCTTAAAAACGGAATACTTTGTTGTTCTACCTCTCTTACATCAACTTTATTTATTGGGGAAGGTATTTTTTGTAGTAATAATGATTTATATGTTGCATTCATAATGGTCGCCAATTTATATTCGTAGTAAAGATTTAAAAATTATTATTTTTTTCTATTTGTTTCTAGTCTGTTCATTCTTCTTTTTCTTAATAGATATCCAACAATTGCTAATATAAATATTATTAAGACTATAAAGCTTGAATTTTCAGAAAAAAGCCATCTTGGATCTGAAATAATTTGATTTAGCAAATACAATAATGTACCTGCGATTAAGACCACTAATGCGATTTTCCATAAGCGTTCAGTTTTCTTTGAATATTTTTTCATAATTGATTAATGTTGGATAGATTAAAAAATATTATCATATTGAATATATTTAAAAAGTTAAGAGGGGAATTCGATGTCGATTTCGGATCCAAAGCTTAAGAGGCTGTTAAGAATGAAAGGAAAGATTTTAGCTTCTAAAAGAAGAGCAAGAATAAGAAAACTCAAAGAGAAAGATGAATAATTTTAGATTTAAGGAAAAATATATATTTTTGATTGTGTTTTCTATTTTTAGATTATTATGCGAAATATGATAGTATTTGATGTAGATGGAACTTTAGTGAATACTCTTCCGCATGTTTACAAAAGCTATTGTCTAGCATGTCAAAAATTTAAGCTAAAGGAACCGTCACTTGAAATGTTAAGAAAGAATTATGACCAATCAAATAAATTTCGAAACACTGCAAAAGCCATTGGCGTTCCTTTGGAGCTAGCCGATGAATTTAATTATTGGGTCTATGAATTCTTTAAAAAAGAAATAAGAAAAAATAAACCTGAGATAATACCCAATGTAATAAATGTTCTTTATGCTCTTAAGGCAAAGGAGATTGATTTGCATATACTTAGTCTTGAATTGTATGAAAATACGATTTATAAGTTAGGAGAGAGATTGGTAAATGAAGTTTTTTCTCAAATAATAATTCCACATGATGGAAAGTTAGAAGCGCTTAAACAACTAAAAAACACTTCCAATACTAAAATAGTATATGTAGGAGATTGTGTATCCGATGGTGAAGCGGCAATTTCTGCAGATATTAAGTTTATAGGTCTTGCAACTCAATACAGCTTTAGCGAAGAAAAAAATATGATTGAGTTTGTCGAGAAGAATATCGAAAAAGCAAAGGTTACACTTTCTCATTTCCATATCATATCTGTTTACGAAAAAATAATAGGAAATGATATATATGGATAATGAAAGTAAAAAAATTGAAAGGAAACAAGATTATCTTCTAGATAAAATAGAGAGATTTGATAAATTAGAAACTAATCCATTAATTGAAAATAGCATTAAATCACAGCAGCATTCTGTTATAGTCATTATAGATCCGAATCCTGCAGATGATAACTTTTATGAAAGCTTTTTTCCAGGAAATAAATTCATTAAATTATTTTCCCATAATGATGGGGTAAAGTATGCAAGTAAGGCTATGGAGGACAGAACTCTTTCCGCGATCATTATTGATGATGCTATTGAAAATGGAATGGCTCCACTTTTAGTCTCTTTATTTAAAGCTTTGTCAAAAAAGACAAATTCAGAAATAAATATATTCTTAACCTATAGGGGAAATATAAACATAAGAAAATATTCGGTTAAGCCTGATGTAATATTAAATAAAGATAATGGAAATTTCGAAATTTTTTATTGACTAATTCTATTTTTATTAGCAATAGAAATTCTATTCATAAGCCCATTTTTAGCCAATATACAAAACAAAAGATTTATATATAACATATTTGTTAGATTATTATGGGAATTGAAAATTCCAAATGTAATGAAGATAAGCTTAAGAGGCATAATGAATACATAATAGAGGAAATAAAGAAAACCAAGGAATTTCAAGTTTATTCTAGAATTAAATTAATTTATGAAGATCTAATAAAAAAAGCAGATGATAAAAAGAAGGAAATATACACACATCAATACAACATAGCTAGAAATATATTTACTAAGAGGATAGAAATTTATAATCAAAGATGGAAAAAAATAGAGGAGGAGTAGATGGATTTTATATCAAAATATAAGAATAATCCAGATCTCTTAATAAGAGAGAAGATGAAGAAGCTTTTATATCTAGAGAGTAAGATGTTGCCGGATATGGACAAAATTAAAACACCATCTCAATTCTTCAAGGAAGTTAAAAGATTTGATCAAAGAAGAGATGATCTTGGTATAAGTATTTTCAGAGATATAATCAGCCTAGATTTTGCAAAGATAATTACACAAAATACAAATTTAGAATTGAAAGATACATTTAGAATGGTAAAAGATTGCATAGATATGCCTATGGCAAGAAAGCTATTTGACAGAGAAGCGGTTAAAGTTAAAGATGCAGTTTTGTTCCAATTAAATAAGGAGACTAGGGAAGAAATAGCAGACTCATTCATTAAACAGATAAAGTCTGGAAAAAAGAAATTGAAATTACCAAAGAGATTTTATAATGAATAATTGGTGATAGTTTGTTTGATGATATAAAGAATAACATTGGTTTTTTCAAATATCAAAAGTATAATGGTAAAATTTTTGATTATCCAATTGCTGAAATTATCGATAAAAAACATCATGGTGTTATATATTTTTCTAAGATAAGAGTTGATTTCATAGAGTTCAATTACAATAGAAACGAAATAAATTATTATTTAGAGCCAATCGAAATAAAGTATACGGATTTATATGATAATAAAACTCAATTAATATGGAGAAGAGTAAAAAAGAGAATAGAAAATATATACCTTTATAAAAAAGCTATCTTAAGTTGGATGGATAAAGAAAATATAGATTACTATTCTGTTATAGATTATGGTCCTTTAAGTTTAATCTCTAGAGAAAAGACTCATATACTTAATTTTGAAGATACTAAAAATTATGTAGATACATCGGATTCAAATAAAAATGCAAAAGAATTCATATCATCTCATAATTCAGAGGAAGAGATTAACGAAAGGATAAAACTAATCAAAAAATTGTTGCCTAAAAATAAAGATCAAATAACAGAATCAATTATGAAAGGTATAAGAAAATTCAAAACTCAGAATTGAATCTGTAAGTCAGTGTTAAAAAGTGGTTCTGTGAAATTTAGTGATATGTATAAAAAAAGAGATGAAAATAAATTTAAAGAAAAAATTACTTTTAGAAAAGAATCAATCAATGATAGAATAGGCAAGGTAAAAGACGACAGCAAATCGAAAGAAGATAAAACTACAATTGATAACAAAGCAAATGTAAAAAGAATACTATTTATTTCACCTTCTTTAGCAGAGCGTACATGTATTTTAAAAAATACTTCAGACATTAATGTTTCTTTTTATACCTGTTCACACATTAATGAATTAATCACTAATAGAAGTGATTTAAACTTAGTTTTTGACGCCATTATAATAAGCGATGAAGCTCTCGAGAAAGTTGATATGTTATACGCTTCGAATTATATACATCTTATTAAAGAAAAATATGAACGCATTAATATTAAACCTCCTAAAATTGTATTGTTAACTGATTTCAAGCAGCGTTTCGAAGCAAAATGTTTGCACCTTAAGATTGATTGCGTCCCTGATTTTCTCTACAAAAAGATATTCAAAAGAGAGAATATAGAACAGATAATAAAAAACCTTGAAGAATCAAAGTGATTTTGGAAGGTTTGATGTGTATAATAATTTTATATATTTATTGATTGATAGATAGTAAAGGTGGTTTGGCATGGGAAGACAATATCTGAATATTTGGAATGTCTTACTTATTTTTATAATGTTGAATCTGATATCTGCATTCAGTTTTGCACAAGGCCAGATTTCTCCTGGATCTTCTGGAAATCCAAATGTTACAGATAAGCCTATGGTTACAAAAGATACTGGAGTTTCAGAAGACTTTAAGGAAGGAACAATGTCTTCTAATGTATCTTCAAATAAAACTAATGAAACTAGCACATCTGAATTTAATATAGCAGAAGTAGATGATATTTATTCGGCTATAAAGTATGCAAATGAAACAAGGATAATGCAATGCATAGATGAAGAAACAAAGACAGAGATAATTAATCTTTACTTAAAATACAGAAATGCAGTGCAAAATAAAAACAGGGAAATGATTCCTCTATTAAGGGAGGAAGCCTTAACTCTAAGGGAAAGAGTAATGGAACAGGTTTCCAGATGCAAGACAAATACAGTTCCGATAAGACAACAGGAGCTTAATCAAGAAATGAGGCAGGTGGTTTCTACATATGTTGAAAGAATCCAGAATCTGTCATCAATTAATGATACTCAACTAAGAAATCAAATAAGAGAACAGATAAAAGAGGAGACCATGATGCAGATCAAACAGATTATTGCAGAAAGAAAAGAAATTAACGCCGCAGATGTTTTACCAATCGCAACTGCAATACATCTAAATAGATCTGTTGCTAAACTTGGAGATGAAGAGATAAATTCAACAAACATTTCAATTAAAGCAAGAATAAAAGATAGAGAAATGAATATCACAAGAATACAAGAAAGATTAAAGATAGTGGAAAAAGACACTGAAGCTGAGATAGAACCAACTGCAAATGTTGTTATAACTGAAAATGAAACAATGATAAATGATAAGAACTTATCTATAACTCCTGCTGAAGTAAAAGAAAGGCTTCAAGAAAGAATCAAAAATTCAGTAATGAGCAAATTACAGATAAAGATTGAAAATAATAAACTAATATACAGTGCAGATCTCAAAGAAAACAGAAAGATATTGGGAATTATTCCAGTTGCAATGGAAACCAGGGCAAAGATAAATGTTGAAAATGCAGGAGCTTTAGAAATTGAAAGACCCTGGTGGGCATTTATTACAACTGAATAAGGGATTTTTCTATTTTTCTATTTATATTTTTATTTCTTTTTTTCTATTTTCGTCTTTGCTTTTTAACAGGTTCTGTATCCTTTCTTTTTAGATACTCAATATTTTTCTTTACCTCTTTAGATAGGTTTATACGTTGGATCTGGTCTAAGACAGGTATCCTTTCTGCAAGTGGTCTTTCAAATGCTTTAAAAGGCTGTACCTCTTTAATAGAAACCCCCAAACCTTTTTGCGTGGTCTTTATGGTTGGCATAGGAACTTTAATATGAGAAAATGATCTCATAACACGAGGCACCGTTCTGGCGAAATAACCCTTTGCCCCAAGAGCCAAATAGGAAAGCGCACTGCCTCCCCCACCCATTGGACCTATAAGGTATGTAGCAGCTTCTTTCCCCATCGATAATGCACTTGGAAAACTTAGTTGTGCGTTAAGAATATTAGATAGCATTTCGGATAATGCACCCAATGTTATTGCTGAAAGAATCTTGTATATCAAATAAAGGATTATTATTAAATATAAAACACTCAACACATAGAAGAATGGACCAAGTACTGCTTCACTCACAACTATCGCAGCGTACAACACTATCCCAAGTATTAAAGGAGAAAAGATTAGCGTCACTGTATATCTTAATAAGTTAGCACCTACGCGCCTAGTAAGAGGAAAGAAGTATAGAAATATAGAAAGTGGTAGCAAGACGTACATGATGGCAATCAATAGATTTCTAACAAATAAAAGAAGAAGAGTAAGTATAAACATGATAAGTAGAATCAATAAAAGAAACGGCGTCGTCGGTCCCCATGTCATTACAATAATTGCAGCACCACTAAGAATCCCAACTACAATCGTACCAAGAAATTTACCAATAGTATCTTCATTCAAAAATATAGTAGTTAATGATAAGCTTAAATCTACAAGTATGTTAAATAGATATGGAGCTACTGTTTCTGCAATGATTATAAAGAATAATAATTCAGTATATTCTTTGGCTTGAATTCTTTTTGAGGTGTCGGTAGCACCAAATACCCAGTATAAACCGACGACTGCTATTGCTAAAGAATAAAGTGATGCAACAAGCGAATAAACTTTATTGTATTCACAGGCTATACTTGGCGTAGAAAGATTTGGAAATGAAGCGATAAACCAAAAGAAAATCTTTGTAAAAGCTTTAACTATTCCACTAATAACATTTGTAAATAGACCTGAGAAAAAATCTAGGATGAATTTTAGAATAATATCTAGACCAGCAGTGATTATGGAAACTATATCAAATTTAGTACTGCCCCCGCCGCAATTAGAAGTATTATCCTCGCATAATGTTATATTACTAGGATTAAATCCACTCAACTCATCAATTTTTTGCGGATCATAAATAAGTATATAACTCTGATTTTTATCTACTTCGTATGCATTTATGATTGGGAAAAGAATAAGAAATAGTGTGAAGATAGAAATGAGAAAGAAACTGCTTAAATTTATCTTCTTTATTTTATTTGTTTTCAGTAAACTTTCTAAAATCATTAAATCAACCTAATTTTGTCATCGAGTTAATATTTATTCATATCAGATATATCTATACATATACAAGATCTGCTTATAACTGTAATATAATAAACCAAAAACGATAAAAATCTTAATCCAGAATAAAAATTCCGATTCTTTAGGTAAAGGATCTATTTCTATCGAATTTGAAGAACTCATATATTTTCCATCAGTATCAAAGTAGACATCTAATAGAATCGCTCTCTCTCCTTTTGATATGTTTAATATATACTCTCCATTCGCATCTGTAATTCCATCGATAATAAAACCGGGATAGATTATTTTTAGTTTCTTTCCTGATAATGAGTTGTTCAAAGAATCAGTTAGTTTTATTTTAACTTCCATATATCTATCTGAAATATTTTTCTTTTCAATTGTAATCCAGCTCTTCCTTGAATAATTATAATTGCAACTTATTTGCTGTGTCGATACAGTTCCAAAAATATTATAACACATTAAACTACAATCAGAAATATTATTTGAATATAGATTAAAGTGAATGAAACTTATAATTTTGCTATGATTAAATAAATTGATTATCTCAATTGGAACATTATAATCTAACATCAATTGGATCGCTTCTTGATTAGAGTTGTTGTTCTCATAATCATGTTGTAAATTAATAATTGAATTAGCAGAAAGATCAAGCGGAAAGAATAATTGAGTGAAGCCACCATTTCTTCTATGTACTAAAAAATCATATGGTGCAGAATCTAAAATATCTGGATACACTAGAGTATGGCTAATAGTTAAATTTTTTCCATAGATGGAGAGAATACAATTATAAACTGGAGGGATAATGACAAATGCAAAACCATTTATTCCTATGTTGTTCATATTATAAAATTTCTTGCTATCTGTAAATATATAAGCTGAAGCGATATCATTCCCAAATATCGTGAACAGCTTTGAATCTGAGATCGAACCTGTTTCTTTTATTGTTATTTCATATGGTTCGCACCTAGTTTCATTCCAACAAGTTTGATTATCACAAACTTCTACAGTTATTTCGTGGTATCGTTTGTAGCTAAATTGACCATTGAAATTAAGAACAACTGTAAAGTTCACTTCTTTACCGTGTTGAGTTGTATTGAAATATTCTGTCTCTAATCCATCATATAAGGTATGGATTGTAAAATCATAATTACCTTTATTGCTAATTGTAGGGGAAGCACAATCCTCTTCATTTTTTTCTGGTAAGAAATAAACAAAGTCAATATTATATATAAATTCTGGTTTTTGGCCGAAAAGAACCCATGTTTTATTATTTTCATCAACAAATGAATTATTCGTGTAAACTATTTTTATCCAAGTATTCCTAAAAAGTTTACCCTCGTATACTTTTGTATTTGATGGTGCCACTTTTCTATGAATACCAAGATCAGAATTTATCCTCTCCAAAATAATACTATTGATCTTATTTATTTTTAGAGACATTTCCGGCCCACTTTCATTAATTAGATAATTAGCGATTAACATTTTTTTCTCATACTCAGTCAGGTTTGATTCATAGATTTCACTGCAGTTAAAAAATAGCTTAGTTGTTTGAGATATACAACTAGTATCTGATTTACTTCCAAATAAATTTGTCAAAAAACTATTTAACAGATCTGTCATTTGTTTGAATAAATCACCATTAGTGCAATTGGCATAATAACTTTTCGCAATTAATTCACATAAATTATATTCAAGCAAAGGGCTATTGAAATTTTGGATACTATAATCTTTATCATAAAAAACATCAGACCGTGTATGAGAATAAGAAAATAAACCAAGAAATAAAAAATATAGTAGTAAGAATTTTATATTTAATCCAATTCTTAGATTTTGTTTAACCCTATAGTCTGAAACATTATGGTTGAAATGATTGAGATTTATATTTCTTGCATGCTGGGAATCATCTAAATCGTACATTTTGGATCACTAGAAAAAAGAGACGTATCTCCCATCAAATAACTACCAATCTTAGGTGCCATAATAACCAGCAAAGCACCTATTATTCCATACCCTAAAGTCGTCCAGGCATCTTTCCTTTCAAGTTCACTTTCTGCAAAATAAAATTTATAACCTGAATAGAAGATAATTATACTGAATCCTATTGCTGCTAGAACCGTTGCATAGCCATGTATTTTACCAATTACTTCTCTAACATTGCTGTTTGCGGCAGAAACAACGGCAACCAGTATATTCAAGATAAATGTAAGCAGTACCAATGTCAATATTTTATTTTTTTTAAAGTTCATCCTTTCTTTATTTTTTTCTTTTGAATTTTTTTCATTTTTGATTTTCATAGTTATCACATTTAATTTAAATTCGAATATATATCTAATAAGAAATTTATATTTAAAAATTTATGTTATATTTTATCAAAATTATTTATCATTTCCTTTTGATTTTGACCTTGCATTTTCCCTTTCTTTCACTGCTTTCTTTTCTTCTTGTATTGCCTTTAGTTCTTCTGGATGGGTGGTTATTAATTCATGTTCTTTTGGCGATGCTGTAATTATGATTGGAACTCTAACAGAATTCTCAATGAATAAAATTCCTTCTCCTCTTTTAGCAACAGTCAATAGAGTTTTTTCTGTTTCATTTAAATGCATTATGTCTGATAATGCGTTGATTACGGTCTCATCTTGTGCGAGCATAATCTTGATTGCAGTGTTTGCTAGGATAGATTCTCCAGCTTTGGTACCTAAAAGGTCATTTACTTCCTGGGTTATAAATATCATGCTGGTATTGAATTTTCTTGATGCCTTTATCAACCATAAAAGATGTTCAGCAGTTTTTGGATTATTTAATAATGACCAGCCCTCATCTATTACAACTGCTTTTTTATCGAGATTGCTTTTTGTAATATTTATGATGTAATCCAAAACTAAGAACATGAAAAGTGGCTTTACTTCATCTGGTAATTCATTAATATCAAATACTACAAAACCCTTGCTAGTATCTAATTTTGTTTGCTTATCTACAAAACCATAAACTCCCTTCTTTGTATATCTGCTTATCTTTGTAATCAGCATTTGTACTTCTTTAAGTTCAGTCTTATTTTGTATTTTTTCAAGTCTTTTTTTCTCTTCTTCAAGTTCTGCCAGAACATCACTCATTATTGGTGGTCGTTTGTTCCATGTTTCTGGATCATTTGTTATTCCTTTCTTTTCGTATACTGCATTTAAAACACGATCAATTATTCCTTCTGCAACAGGGGATAATCCGTTGCAGATTATTGAGAATATTGCAATGAGTGATATACGCTTATCAGCATAGTCTTCATTGAATAAATCTAATGGGTTTATAATATTTGGTGAGTCTCTAGATAAAATTATACGTTCTCCAGCATAATGCTGACATAGTCGATTATATTCACCATTAGGATCAACGACATATATTCTTGCACCGTTCATGAGCATTCTTGTAAGCAATAGTTTACTAGTGTATGATTTACCAGCGCCACTCTTTGCAAGAAGCATGAAATGCGCATTGGAAAGCTTATTGAAATCAACGATGATTGGATTAAGAGTTGCTCTGTCATGTGCTATTAGAGTTCCATTTCCGCTCTCATCCGATTCAACTGTAGTTGTCATGAAGGGAAATGATGCTGCTAGGGTTGATGTTGGAAATTCTCTTACCTTTTTAATTCTGTCAAGCCCTAATGGCATTGCTGATTTTAATGCAGTTGCCATTTGATAGTATGGGATTTTTGGTATTATTGATACAGCATTAAGATCAGATTTACATTTTGCTGTTAAGAAGTCCAACTCATCTTTTGTTCTTGCTTTTGCGACTACATATATACTTACACTAAATAATTGTTCCTCTCCTCTATCTAGCCAATCAAAGAATTCCTTTGTATCTGCAAGGAGGTTTTCTAAAGATGGGTTTGGAACTCCTTTTGCCATTGATATGGCAAGATCTGCCTCTTCTTTTACAATCTGTTTATGCAACATAACCTTTGCAGCTTCAATTGAAGTTGGTTCAATATGTATAGAGATGTCATAATTGTCACGCGTTCCTATTAATCTTTCCAACCATCCACTTTCCACATACTTTGGGAAACCAACTCCTATGATAGGACGATAATAAATTTCATTTATTCTTATGTATTCTGGAGTTGTTTCAATTCTTGAAGGACACAATATACTTGAAAGCATTTCGTCTTTAAGTTTTGGTGCTATTTTTTCATCTCGACTTTCTATCCATCGAGATAGTAATGTCCTCCCTCCCAGATACTCATTTCTTACTAACAGACGTTCTTCAAAGTAACTTGCTAAAAATGCGACTAGTTCATCAGAAGTCAAGCGGTTGTTTGCTAAACCAATTCCAAAAAGGGCTTCTTGAATAATTTGGACCTTTCTATTTAATTGATCAATGTTATCTTTTGCATTTTTTACAGGAGTGAATGGAACGATGATATAAAAAAGCCTTTCTCTAACTGTATTTTCTCTTAATAATCGTTCTTCATATTTTCTGAAATCTTTGAAAAGTGGCAATAGTTCTTTATTTCTCTTTTCTATTTGCTTTTCCCATGCATCCAACTGATCTCTTATATCCACATTGACAGTTCTAACATGAAGTTGAATTGGTCCTTCTAATTGTTGCAGAAAAGATGCGAAAAGAGCTGTTATTCTTTCTTTTTTTTCTTCATCTATTGTTGAAAAGTTTACCGGTCTTACACGAATAACTGCTCTCATTTCTCCATTTTTAAGAAAAATTATATCATCACGTATTGATGCAACTTCCATGAATTTTTTAACTTCAGGAGAATCGAATCCACCATGTTTAACGTTTAAATGATAATCTAAAAGCATTAACAGCTTTTCTTCCAAATCTAAAAAGATAAAACCTGCAGTGATCATAATTACAAAATATGCAATGACAGCTGCAATAGTAAAATCAAAAGGAGCAAAAATATTAAACAGATTATATGCGATTGCTATTCCAATTATGGCATAACCTAATTGTTTCAAAGTCAATCCAAATGCGATTTTTTCTTCGTATGCGATTGATTTTGGAATTGGATATGCCATAACTACGCCCTTAAGTAGTTAATTAGCAAACCGCGAAACCGAAGATGTAGGACACTATTTGTGGAGCCATCATTATAAGGCCACCGCCAATCAACACTCCCTCGGTTCCGATTTTACCTTTTTCCCTTGCTTCCTGGCTTGCAGATAAGAAGTTATAACCTGCTAATAAAATACCAGAAGTCATTGCGACGGCACCAAATACATTAAGTACTCCAAGAAGTTTGCATATTACAGAATTTTTACCTAACAATTCTGCTGTAGCATTTTTAGTATAATTACTTAGATTTGAATCTTGCGCATATATGATGTTAGTAAGGAAAATGCCCAACAGCAAGATACCTACAAACCAAGCTTGTTTCTGAGTCATACCATATCACCTTCACAAATTGTAATCGTCATAAAGTATTCTTATACTTATAGTATACAAAATAATACTTTAAAAACTTTTCTACTTTTCTTTTTTACTGTTGTTTGCACTATGCGCTCAAACTTCAAAACATCTACGCATCTGCTTTCTCATTCAAGTTACCTTTAAATATCTAAACAGCGAATGATATTTATGGCAGAAAGAGAGGAGAAGATAATAAAGAAAGGAGAAAAGAAGGAAGAAAAGAAGCCTTCATTATGGCAGAGAATGAAAAAACCATTAGCTGCAGGTCTGTTAGGTGCTTCATTACTTTTCAGTTCTGCAAAGAGGGTGGATGCTATATATCTTCTTGCAAGACCGCCCCCACCTTATGCCGCTGCTGAAGTGGAAAAAGATAAGCTATTAAAGAAAGGATTGGAAATCCTCAATAACTATTGGTATGGTGACGGTACTCCTGAAAGTTTAGAAATTGCCAAAAAAATTTTCGAATCTATATACAAAAAGACAGGAAACCCGGTTGCATTAGATTTGAATCATGTTACAGATCATTATCTCGCTATAGAAGACAGAAATTATTATCAGTCAAAGGCGAGATTGTTAAATAAATTGAAATCAGTTGAAGAAAGATTAAAATCATATCCAGATGATATTCGTGCTTTAGATAAAAAAGAAGAAACTTTAGAGGCATTATTTCACGCAGCACATGGTTTATACTTTAATAAAGAGGAATACAGAAAATATCGAAATGAAAAGGAAATTGATCTTTATTACAAAGATGCAATTGAATATGGAAAAAAACTGATTGAATTTGAAAAAGAATATTTATATAAATTATTATCTAATTCAAAATTCAATGTGTATACTTCAACAGGACCGATTGAAATTGATGATACGGAAAGAGATGATGCTATAAAGCACTTAAAAAAGTACCTCGTAGAAAACGAAAACATGTATGAGGAATTATTAAAAGAAAAAAGAAAGGATTAAAAATGTCTTTTAGAAAAAGTGATTTATGATCTTATTTCATGTTTCGAATAGGGATCATATTGGGAGGTCCCAAAAGCCAGAATATAATCATACTAAACCAGCCTCTGCTACCACCACTCCTTCTCTTCCTCATCAACACATGACTTCACTCCTCAATGAATCAACCACTCTTTTATGAACTGTTCTATTCTTGATCATAAATTTCTGTGCTTTGCCTTAACAAGAATTTAAAGGCTGGAATTACATCTACTGCCTTCTCACCGATATTTTTCTTTTCTTCTGTATCTAAAGAAACAATATAACCTCTCTTAACATTGAATTTTTCCATGAAAGTAGATAAGCCTTCGAATTCAATTTTTCCATACTTCACTTCAATAGGGGTGGGTTGCTCATTTAATAGGATAATGTCCACTTCATTTTTGTACGCATCTCGCCAAAAGAATTCAGCTCTAAGTTGATTTACAATCATCCATTCAAATACTTTTGATTGCGAAAGTTCATCATTACGGAAAAGTAAACTGGGAGAGATGATAGTAGGATAATATTTCTTTAGTTTTCTTTCCACTTTTCTTCTGCTTCGAGAGAAGTTATAGAGTTTCCTAATTAGAAATGAATCTTCAAGATATCTAAGATAGGAAGCCGTTGTATATCTTGAGATTTTCAAATTATTTGCAAACTCAGAAACTTCGGCAAGTTGTCCCGGTTCCTCCATGATTGTATTTAAAAGAGACGCAATAATAGATATGTCTTTTACTTTCATTAGGGAGGGTATATCTTTGTAAATTACTTTTTCTACGATGCTTTCAACAACGTATTTTTTAATGATCTCTTTATCCTTTATGCCTACTAGCTCAGGAAAACCATATGTTAAAGTAAATTCTTTAAACTGTTCTTTTAATTCTCTTTCATATAGTTCAACAGGTTCAAATTTCAATTGTTTAAAATTTAGAAATTCTTTGAATGAGAGGGGCTCTACCTTAAATTCAAATAATCTTCCTGCAAGGGTTTCTTTAGATTTCTTTTTTATAAACAGCGATTCAGAACCAGATATTATTATCTTTGCATTTTTACCATATACATCATAAAATGCTTTTAATTGATTTTCCCAATCATCTAACTTTTGTATTTCATCAAAAAGAAAAAGAAATTTACCATTTCTTAAGTTTTTTCCAAATAATTCTTCATATTCGCTAACAATCTTTTTAATTTCGATCGCTTTGAATTCATCAAAAGAGAAATAAAGAATGTTTTTAGGATCTAGCCCTTGGTTTATTGCATCTTCAGCAAGCTTAAAAAGTATAGTTGTTTTTCCAACTCTCCTAAGCCCAGTTAAAGCTATTATTTGCGGGAGAGGTATGAATTTCTGAATTTTTCTATAGATCTCTCTATCTTTAAAAGATAATTTAAATTCGCCTTTCCACCAAGGGTTTAAATTTATCATTTCTTCTTTTATGTTTGGCATATGCAATCAACCTATTTTCTATTATATGATAAATATAATTAGCATAGATTATAAATGTTTCGATTTAGAAAATAAAAACTTGTTTAAAAGCTAAATAATAAGATGTGGAAATCCTATTTTCTCATCACAGGACTTCTCCAAAGCCAAGAAAGAGTTACCTTTAAATACCTAAACAGCGAATGATATTTATGACAGAAAGAGAGGAGAAGATAATAAAGAAAGAAGAAAAGAAGGAAGAGAAGAAACCTTCTTTATGGCAGAGAATGAAGAAGCCATTAGCTGCAGGTCTGTTAGGTGCTTCATTGCTTTTCAGTCCTGCAAAAAAGGTGGGTGCTCTTCCTATTCTTGCAAGACCGCCACCAGAATATGCTGCTAATGAAGAAGATAAGTTGTTAAAGAAAGGATACGAAATTCTTGTTAATTATTGGAATAGAAATGGCACTATTGAGAGTCTGGAAATTGCTAAAAAAATTTTTGATTCAGTATACAAAAAAACGGGAAATCCGGTAGCTTTAGATTTAGAAAATACTACATATCATTATATGGCTGTAGAAAAGAAGACATATCAAGAATCAAAAGAACTTCTGTTAAAGAAATTACAAGCAGTTGAAGAAAGATTGAAAATCTATCCAGATGATGCTCGGAGCATAACTGAAAAACATATAACTTTAATGGCATTATCCCATGCAGCATATGGTTTATACTTTAATAAAGAGGAATATAGAGAATATCGAAAGAAAGACGAAATAGATCTTTATTATGAAGATGCAATTAAATATGTAAAAGAATTGATCGAATTTGAAAAGGCATTAATGACAGATATTTCTAATTTAGTGCTTAAAGAGTATACTTCAACCGAATTACGACAATTATCTGATACTGAAAAAAATGGGATTATAAATTGGACAAAAAGAAATTTTCCACAACATGAAAAAATGTACGAAGAACTAGTAAATGAAAAACGAAACGATTAAAAATATCGCAGAGAAAAGTAATTCATGACAGATTATAACTACGATAAAATAAAGCTTCTGTTTCCTTCTAATCCCTCTCCTACCTCTGCTACCACCCCCACTCCTTCTCTCCCTCACCAACATATAACTTCACTCCTCAATGAATCAACCACTCTTTCTCCCGAAGCAATGAAGGCATATGTTGAACACTTATCATCCTTAATTGCACAGCTAGAAATGAAGGAAAAGGAAGAAAGGGAAAAAGAAACATCTGACACAGACTTGAAGGAACGAATAGAAGAAAAGGAAGAGATAAAAGAAAAAGTTACCTTTAAATATCTAAACAGCGAATGATATTTATGGCAGAAAGAGAGGAGAAGATAATAAAGAAAGGAGAAAAGAAGGAAGAAAAGAAGCCTTCATTATGGCAGAGAATGAAAAAACCATTAGCTGCAGGTCTATTAGGTGCTTCATTACTTTTGCATCCTGCAAAAAAGGCAGATGCGATATATCTTCGCGCAAATCCGCCACCATATATTGCTAGTGAAGTGGAAAACGATAAGTTATTAAAGAAAGGATTGAAAATTCTCGATAACTATTGGTATGGCGATGGTACTCCTGCGAGTTTGGAAATTGCTAAAAAAATTTTCGAATCTGTATATAAAAAAACAGGGAACCCAGCTGCGTTGATTTTAGATTACACCACAGATCATTATCTTGCGATAGAAAAGAAAACTTATCGTGAATCAAAAGAAATATTACTAAAGAAATTACAAGCAATCGAAGAAAGATTGAAAATCTATACAGACGATGCTCGGAGTATAATTGAGAAACATATAACTTTAAAGGCATTATTCTATGCAGCACATGGTTTATACTTTAATAAAGAGGGATATAGAGAATATCGAAAGGAAAAAGAAATAGATCTTTATTACGAAGATGCAATTAAATATGGAAAAGAACTGATTGAATTTGAAAAGGAATTAATGACAAATATTGCCAATTCTATGCTTAAAGAGTATACTTCAAAAGGTTTCAGGGAAATATCTGACAGTGAGAAGGATAATATTAAAGAATATATAAAAGAAGATCTCAAAGAAAATGAAAGGATGTATGAGGAAATACAAAAAGAAAAACGAAAGGATTAAAAATGTCCTTTTGAAAAGTGATTTATGGGTTTAAACATTGGAAAGGATATTAATAGAGAGCCCAAATCTAATAATAGTAAGCCAGCCACTTACAGTCCCATTCATACTCCTTCTCTCCCTCATCAACACATGACTTCACTCCTCAATGAATCAACCACTCTTTCTCCTGAAGCAATGAAGGCGTATGTTGAACATCTTGCATCATTAATTGCACAGCTAGAAATGAAGGAAAAGGAAGAAAGGGAAAAAGAAACATCCGACACAGACTTGAAGGAACGAATAGAAGAAAAGGAAGAGATAAAAGAAAAAGAACATGAAAAATTCATAGAGGAAATAGAAAATAAAGAAAGAGAAAGGGAAGAGATTCAAGAAAGAATTGAAGAAGAAGCTGCAAGGATAATCGAGAAGAATTTGGATGAGGAGGAAGTGATTAAGGAAAGATTGGAAGCTGAGATCCTTGCTGTTCAAGAAAGCGGACTTCTTGAATTAGCCGAAACCATTAAAGAATACAGTGAAAAAGAAAGATTGGAAGAACTGAAAGAGTATATTGAAGAAACAAAAGAAGAGATAAAAGAAAGAGTGGAGATTTTAGATAAAATTGAAGAGAGAATTGAAAATGCAGAAAAAGACGGAAAAGGCGCTGAGGGTCTTTTGAATGATATCGAACAGATATCAAAAGAAATATCAAAAATAGATAAGGAAACATTTCAAAAAGAAATCGAGAAACTATTAAAAGAAATAGAAGAGCTAGAAAAAACTAATCCAGATGCAGCAGTAAGAAAGGCAAAAGAATTCATTAAAAAGCATTCAGCTGAGCGAGAAATCTTCAGAGAAATAAACAACATCCTTATAGACTGGGATCATCTCTCAAGAGATGAAATAAAGAAGAGAGTAAACCAACTTCATGAGAATATTTTAAATACTGCAAAATCACTGCTGGAAGCAGCAAGAAAAATTGAAATGATTGACGAGAAAATAGAAGAACTAAATAAAGCAGTGATAAAAAAGATAGAGGAATCACTCCAAGAAATGGAAGGGAAGAGACTGATAATCAAAAAAGGCGAAATAATAGACGTATTAAATTCTGTATGGATAAATTCAGTTGTCACATTCATAAACAGCCAGATCTTAAAAGCAAAACAAGCAAAGAAAGAGAATAAAGAAAGATATTGGAAGAACACATTGGAAAGAACATCACGATTTAAGGAAATAGATAGATTTGACAAAGAACTAAGAAAGAACCTTACAAAAGATGACTACCTATCTGCAGTCAAGTTTGCAAAGCATGCTGTTTCTTCCTATCTAAGAGAAATTGCGAGAACCCTGCAGAGAGAGATATATGCAATCAAGCTGAAAGATGTAGTTGAAGCAGACAAAAAAGAAGATATGAAAAAAATTCTAGAAAATATTTTCCAAAGACTTAAGATATTAGATGAGAAAATAAAGATCCTCATAAATCTTGCTGAAAACAATAATATTGAGGGGATAATAGCTGTATTAAAGACATTTGACAAATCTGACGGTTCTGTTAGAAAAATATTAATGAGAGTGATGGCAAGGAATAGAAGTAAAGCAAAAAGAGAATTTATTAAGCAGCTATTGAAAGAACTTGAAGCAATAAATATGCCGTTAAATGCAGTAAAAAGAATCATTGAGGCGTATGATAAGAAAGATTATAAAACAATAGACGAGCTGTGCGATCAAATAATAACATATGTGAATCTTCTAGATAAAAGATATTCAAAGTTTCTTGAGCTGAGAAGAATGAAAAACGGTAAAAAGAAGAATGCTAAAAACCAAATTGCGCGAATATTTGCTTCTGACATTTATGTTATTTCTAAATATATGTCAATTGATTTAAGAAAATCCCAATCTCCTATAGTTTCTAGGATGTAATTTAATATTTTTAATAATATATTGGAAATTCCAACATTATTATAGATTAAGGCTCAATTGTTGAAAACGATAGAAAAATTTATTAACAAAATATGATTTTTATTATTGTCTTTCAATAATGAATTGGTGTAAGGATATGAAGAAGCCTGATAAAATAAAAAGAATAAAAATTGATAATAAAGATCAGGATTTATTTTCTATAGGAAGCAAGACTGAAGAGAGCAGGTCAATGAAGAAATTGCCAATCTCTGAGAATATAATTGATAATAAAATTTTAGAGAAAGAAATGATCAGAGAAAAGAAAAAATTATCCATTAAAAAAGACCAAATCTGTTTTGTTGCAGTTGCAGATATTGCACGTATGTACTGGTGTCATCAACAAATGATTTTCAAGATTAGAAACAATGAGAAAAATATATTCGCATCTTATAAAGAAGATATTGAAAAATACGGCCAACTATCTAAAAAAGAGGTGCATAAAATATTGTCACAATTTATGGAGGATTATACAACCATAAACATACATGGAAGAGCGATAACGATAATACCAGATGAATCAGATATAAATAAATTCGATTACCCATTAAAAAAGATTCTGACTAATAATTTTATAGAAATTCTAAATAAATGTAAGAATTATAGATCTGCATTAATAAAATTAGAGAATGAACTTAAAAAAAATAATATACCTTATTTAGCAATAGCAGAAATGTCAAACGATACTGCTAATAGAAAAACTATATATGATAATCCATTAGAAAGAGGGATATTTGAAGAATTAAATAGAGCAGAGCATTATCCAACTTTTAGATATCATTTCAATTGGAAAAACTATATAATTGAAGGAGCACCAGATGGAATAGGGCCTGACTTCTGTTATGAATTTAAAACAACAGCAAATGAATTTCTTTGTCATTTCATAAAACCAATGGCAATCGCGCAGGCAAATATTTATTCCTATCTATTTGGAAAGCCAAAGATTAAAGTTCAAATAAAGTTAATGAACAAAGTAAATGAAAGATCAATAATTATTGAACAAAAAACAGATGAAAGGCATGCTGTGCATACTCTAAACACTATGGATAAACTACTCACAAATAAAATGAATCCCATTCCACCAAAACAATGGAAGTGTAAATCTTGTGAATATCGCTCTGAATGCAGAATAACCTCAAAATAAAAGCAAATAGTATAGAAAATACCAAACTAATAGAAAGATAAAAAAATATTGGAAAATCTATTAAAATTTTGGTAGTAGATCTTTTATATTGTTTAAAAGATAAAGAAAAATCTGTCACAAAAACGTCTTCCACCGACGTAAAACCCCCATCTCTCATATACGGACGTTTTTGAGACGAAAAATACGAATAAAAGGTTGAAAACTTATATTTTGATCTGCTTTTCAATCCTTTTAGGATCCTTGGCATATTGGAATATTCTTTTTGAAAATGATTTGTCAGTTTTTCTGTATTGCCATGCAAGCGAGACAAGCCTTTTCTTTGTCAATATCTCTCTACCTTCAAGACTTTCCTTTCTAAGCTCATGCGGCTTTAGTCCAACTGGGATAAAACCTTTTGCTTTTTCAATCAAACCTCTTCCTTCTGCAAGTAGTGTTTGCAGACCGCGTGAGATTCCTGTTCCTCCCAATTTCATGCTGTATACTTCAATATGTGTTTGCTCAAGTGGTGGCAGTGCATTTGTTTTTTCTTTGTATACTTTCTTATATTTCCAAGCAACCCACCACCAGCCTGCCTTCCTCGCGGTCTTGTGCTCAATTGCTATAGAAGAGTTTCTTAGCGGTTCCCCCAGATCTATGCAATCAGCCATATGCAGATATTTACCTATAGGATGGGATGCTTCCTTTATCATTTTTTGTATTTCTTTAATATTTTTAGAATTTCTAACATTATTTAGTAATTTACCTACTAATTCAATTGAATCCTCTATAGATTCTATGTTTTCAGAACTTGTCTCTCCTTTAATCTCTTTAATTGCTGTATCATCCTCATCTTTATAGTATCTAACTGAATCATGGAATAAAGAAGCAAGTGCTAAGTCAATCAAAGCTTCTTTATCCTCAACTTTGTTTTCAATTGCGATGCCTAAAGCAAAAACACATACATCAATAGCATGCGCAAAATTGTGGGATGGAAGTGCTCCTCCATTCTGTTCGAAATGGCTAAGTAACTTTTCTATCCCAATTCTAACGGGTTCCTCATCAAGGACTTTTTCTATTTTTTTAACTGTATCTTCTTCAAACAAGGCTTCTGCTGTTCTTTCTATATTTTTCTCCTTTCTTACTATAAAATCCAACAATGGATCATGCATAAAGCATCACACTTTCCAAACACATTAGGCATTAATATATTTTATGTTGCACGGTAATCACTTTTTATGAAAAGTTAGATTTTTGTTCTTACAGCTATTTTTCTACTAACTACCTTAATTCAAAGTTTTTATTCTCTACATAACAACATTGATTTGTTTTTGATTTAAAAAATCTGAAGCTAAAAATATTTTACATTTATCATTCATTAGATTCTGTTTTGTTTCATTTCTTATATCTTCTAATCCAAAAATATGTCCTATTTCATGAGCCAAATTCCAGCCTGTTAAACCATTCTCTTTTGTCAAAATTGCAAACTTATAACCACATAGACTACTTCTTCCACCGTAAATTGTTTTAATGTTCATAAATATAATGCCCATATTAATTTGATTGTTGGTTATTTTATTTAATAGAGGAATGTATTGTTCAGTACAAATTTTTTCGATTTCATCATTAGTTTGTATCATTGTGATATTATCAAATAGAAATTTCTTTTCGGAATCTGTGATTTTTCCATTTACAAATATGGTTTTATTAATTTTAATTGAAATATTGTATTTATTCCATATGTTGTTAGCCTCTCTTATATACTGACTTAATTCTTCAGCGCTGATCGCATAATCAACTATAAAGAAATTGAAACTTACTTCTAATGGTTCGATATTTGAACCTCTTTCTTCCGAAGGCAAGGAACAAATATACCAAACCAGAATACCAACCAAAAATCCGATTGCAATGCAGGATAGAAGAAGAAAAGAAATTGATGATACATTTTTTATTTGATCCTGAGAACACATCTTTTCTCCTTCACTTCAAACTTTCCTCAATTATCTTCTTTTCCTCTTCAGTTATATTGTAGAGTTTATCTTCTATTGATTTTCTTGTGGCCTTATATATTCTCTGTAATAAAGAAAGATTTTACCTTATCAGCAAAATCATTGAAGTTGTCAAACCAGTATCGCTTATATTGTTCTAAAACATTTGCTATACCACCTTGATTAAATAGTAGTAGTTTCGTGCTTATGGTAAATCCATTATATGAAAATTCTCTGCTTTGTTTTTGCCCGTTAACATCGATTTCAAATATCTTTGAATACCCCTCAATCTTCCTATAGCCATCTGCGTATTCAGTTCCTTTAGGGTCAACAAACAAAATTAAGTATCTTTTACCCTTTTGCGCCCAAAAGATAAAGTCTGGTTTAAAATGAGTAATTTTATTTTCTTTTTTATTGTAATACGGAATGAAAACTTCATCGAGTGTTTGGTCAAGTTTTGAAAACATCCACCAGTCAAATTGCTTAAATACATTATCTGGTTTATCTAGATATTTTTCCAATTCTTCAATAAATTTTACTTCGCTTTTTACATTAATAATGTGATTGAGATACTCAATTTTTTCTGTCTCTGAGATTATAACTGGTAGATAATAATGATTTGCTAAGTACTTGATTTTAATTTTTTGATCTTTTACTTCGAATTTTTCAGCATCTTCAAATAACTTTAATTGTTTCCCATATTCTTCAAGGGGAATCTTTCCATAATTGTTTTGTAATTCTTTTTTCTTTTCTGGATATTGCCTTATAAGATCAATCTTCGTTTTAATTTCCTCATATTTTTTGCCATCACTAAATCTAATCTTTTTGAAATGTACGATTTCATTTTCCAATTCCTTGAATTTATCAAACTCTTTAGGTTTAACTCCCAGATATCCAAGAATTCGTTCAAGAATTAACTCTGGCTCAAAAAGAGAATTAGTCTCACTAAAATTATAGTATTTCTCTTTTTCAGCAAAACTTTTCTTTGCTTGCTTCAAAATATTTACGTCACAATTATATTTGATCAAGATAATTTTATCAGTTAAATACTCATAGTAACGTTTTGTAATTTCAAAATCTTCTTTGCTAATGAAATATTTTTGCAGCTCACTTTCTTCAGAATAAATTCTTTCTGCTGTTTTATAAATCGGTATTAAAAGTGTTTTATCTTTTGCTTCAGGATTTATAATAAACTCATTACCTAAAGTCATATCTTGTTTTTCTTCTTTTAAAGTTTTGATTATTTCGTTTAAATTTTTGGCATTGGTTCCAAAAACATACAAAGTCTCGATCGGCATGATCAGATCTTTGACTTTCTTAAAAACTTCCTCTTCTATTTCTTTATCGTTGTATAAATTCTGAAGTCGCTTTCTCTGATTTTTTTGTGGTTCTATTCGTACGCCCCTGCCCACTGATTGAAGAACAAATTTTTTAGCATCATTTCCAACTCCAATATTTATAAATAAAAGAATATTTGGTCTGTTAGAATCCCAACCTTCATAAAAAGAACGAGAACCCATTAAGATATTTATATCTGAATCATCACTATTGATTCGTAAAAAATAGCTTTGATTATCAAAACTTTCATTTATTTCATATCCTTCGAGTTTATCTTTTAGCCAGCTGGAAATATCACCGATTTTTATTAAAGCGAATGGTTTTTCAGTAGTACTTAACTTTAAAACCAATTCTTGTCTATTTCCAGGGATTTTTAAAACTTCAATATTACTTGGAGTTTTAGCATTAAAAACATATCTTAAGATATCATTGTAATCTAACTCTTTAATTAACTTTTCATCTATCACATGCTCTAAATTTTCAAATTCAAAATTTTTGTAGCCGTTAAACTCTTGGACAAGCTCTTGTTTTGCTTGGATGAGTAAATCTACTTTAATTTCATTTTTCGCAACTTTTTCTAATTCCCTAAAAAACAATTCCAAATCAGATTTTTCTACTTCTACGGAATTAACTAGAGTCAAAAGTAGTGGATGATGATATAGAGATTCATTAACTTTCTTGATTTCTTCATGATACTTATTTATGTAAGTTAATAGCAATAATGTTTTCAAAACTATTTTTTGCTTTTCGATCTGTGAAAAGTCATTATGATCTTTAAAAGCAGAAATGTTTGATTGTGATACGTAAATATGTTTGCTGTAACCTTCTTCTACAAACTTTGAAAGATTAAAATTAAAAACGCATGTGGCGAAGTCTCTTGGGTCGGTAAAGGTAGCTGAAAAGTTAAACAAAAAACCATTTCTTGAAAGAATGTTGTATAAAATCTGCCGCTTACTATCTTCTTTGTCACCTTTATGAGCTTCGTCTAAAAGAATATACCATTTTCCACCATTATCGTAGTTTTTAAAATTTACTATTTTTTCTTTGTGTTCATCAGAAATCAAATCAGAACGGTAATAAAAAACAGTAATCTCATTTTTAACAAATGGTACTATACTTTCTCTTTTTGTGCTTTCGTAATCTCTTAAATTTTTGAGGTTTATCTTTATATCAAAATTAAAATTATTAAACTCTTCAACATGCTTTTTGAATTGATTTAATAGGTCATCACGATGTGTCAAAAATAAAATATCTCCTTCTGGAATTTCTTTTTTGTTAATAAGTTTTCCTAAAATTTCAATCAATTTAACAATAATTAATGTTTTACCAGAACCTGTTGCCATCCAAAAACTCATTCGGTTAATAAAATGTGCAAAAGAGATCTTATTATCAATTAATGGATAATCTTCTGGATATTCTAGAAGATACCTTGCAGATTTACTATCTTGTTTTCTATCTAAATCATAATCAAAATTTTCTTCCAATCCATTTAATTTATAGTGTTCAAAAAAAGATTTTTTATCTGCTTTCTTATCAATAAAATATATCCAAAGTCCCTTCAATGCATTTTCTAACGCTCGTTTCTGAAAATCAAAAAGCGTTTTATCCTTTGAAAAATGTACAAAATCAAACATATGCCACTTTTCCGGCAAGTTTTCAAAAGAAATATCGTCTACGATGTTTTGTAAGTAAAGTTGCATATACTACCACCAAATTAATGGTTTAATTAATTTATAATCTAAATCTTTTATATTAATTTTTGTTCCATCCTCAAATTCCACTTCTTCCTTACTAATCTTCTTTATCCACTTTCCTGTTAAATTAGATAATGTTTCTGCTATATCAATATTCTCATATAGTTTTGATAAATCTACTTTGACTTTATTATTTTCATAATCTATCTCCAATACTTTAAGCATTTTTTCATCTTTCATAAAGACATATTCTTGATATGGATTTTCACCTGGCATATTAAACAAATCTCCATCTTCATATTTACAATTTGCTAGTGCTTCTTCGTATTGCTCAAGTTCATAGTATTTGAAAAAGCCGCCGCCTTCATATTCTTTTACTTCTTTTGAAATGCCTGATTTATCATAAGCTAAAACTTTTTTCATTCTAGGTAAAACAACTGTGTAAAAGTGTTCTCCCATTTCAACTCCCATCCATTTCCTACCAAGTTTATGAGCTACAGCCGTTGTTGTGCCGCTTCCTAAAAAGAAATCCATAACTAAATCTCCTTTGTTAGACGTTGATTCTATGACACGTTTAAGAAGGATTTCGGAGTTTTCAGTGGGAAAGTTCCAATTTCTTGAATAACCCTGATAATCAATCCAAACATCTTTCAACGGTTCATCATATTTAATTAAATACCATTTATAATTCTCAAATACTAATCCATTTTCTCGTATTAACTTGCTAACATTTTCTTGTTTTATACCCCATTTTCTCCCTTTTGGAGAATAGTATTTTTCTCCATTTATGATCCTATAGTCTTGATAAGTATCATCATCCACAGGCAAAAAAGGTTCGTATTTTGATGGATCCTTTTTTTTCCTGTATATTAAGTTAAATGTTAAATTATTCGTTTTCGAAAAGAAAAATAAACTTTCTGATTCTTCAGAAAATTTCTTAATATGAGTCATTGTTTTGAAGAATTCTTTAGTTTTTGCTATGGTTATTTCATTCCTAAAATTCTCTTTCCCAAAAATCTCATCCATTAAAGATCTTACAAGCCAATTCCCATTATAATCGCATCTTACAAAGATACTTCCAGTATCTTTCAAAACATCTCTTGCTAATCTTAACCTGTTTTCAAGCAAAGTTACCCAACTACTATCCTTATACTTCACAGAATAGAAATAATCAGCATCTTTCTCTTTATTGAAAGGCGGATCAATATAAATCGTCTGCACTTTTTCTTTGAATTTTGGCAAAATTGTATTCAGTGCCTGATAATTTTCGCTTTTTATCAGCCAGCCATCCAGAGAATTATCTAAGTCATCAAACAGAGATAAAATTTCAAGTTCAAGATCCTTGAAATATTTTGTATCAATTGGCGCCTTTGGATTATCTTTGTCTATACCTAATTCCTCCCACTCTTTAAGTTGGTTTGAAAAGTTTTTGTGCTTTTTGATTTTTTCAACAAGTTTTTTGTCACTAATTCTATCTAAAGTAATTACATAATTTGAATTTTTAACAAATTTAGGTTTGTTCCAGATTTTTACAAGTTCGTCTTCAAATTGAGAAACAAAATCAATAATCTTAAAGGCAATGTCTTTAAGAATTTGGAGTTGATTTACTCTATCTGCGTTCCATTCTTTGGCTCCTTCCCAAAAATATTGGTAACTCCAAAGTTTAAATTGCTCTTGCAAAAATGCTTTAGCGTTTTTGTTGATAAAGAAATCAACTTCACTTTGCTTTTCAAAGATTCTAAATGCTCTTTCTAATTGTTCTTCGCTAATGTTTATATGTTTTTTCTTTAATTCCTTAACGATTTCTTCTGTTTCTGTTTTCTTTCCTCTTTCAGAATAGATAACATTAAAAACAATAGTCTTATCATCTTTAATTTCTTTTAATTCATATATCAAATTTCTTTTTTCATTAGATTTTTTGTTTTCTATTTTTGAAGCATCAAAGTAGAATTTAAAGCCATCAAATTCAATTGGTATACTTTTGAAAATACGATCGGTTTTAACATAGTAAAGCATCTGTGTTTTCCAAAAGAGAATAACATCTTTTTCATCAGTATAAACTTTTTCGTAGATATTGTTATGAAATGGTGTTGAATTGAAATAGATCGAGCCGCTTTCTGTAAAATATCTGCTGAAAAATGAATAAAGTTTGTCAAAAAGTTCATCTCTGAATGAAGGATATTTTTCTAATGCTTTTTCTATATCTGCTTTGAGCAATTTTTCAATCTTGCGATAGTAATTTGATTTTATTTTCATTAGATTGATAAATCCACCTTGACCTTCAATCTTAGCACCGATAAACACGTTTTGTAATGTTTTATAAAATTTTTGTTCTTTGTCCATATTATTACCACCAAATTAACAAGAGTTTTTTATGATTCCTTACTTGTTCGTAAATACGTTTTTAACTTTATTCGAATGTTTTTAAATCTTTCTTAGGCATATTTCCGATGATGACGCAACCTTAAAATCTCATTTTATCTTCCAGTTATTCAATTCAAATACCATTATTCAAGCAGCCTTTTTGATTTTGTAACGATCAATCCTATCATTAAGCCGCAAACATATCCAAAGTAATGTCCGATTAGATTTGTACTAGTTTCGATTTGGCTTATTGCCACTAATGGAGCAAATGAAAGAAGACATAAAACAGAAAAGAAAATTAAAATTCCAGATATTATTACCTCCAATATATTTTTGTTTCTTATTTTGTTTACTAGATAATTTAAAAATAAAGAATACAACGATAGAAGAAAACTTCCTTTATAAATAATTAGCCCAGTTGTAATTGCCAATAATAGTAACCACAGTTCTAAAGAAAAAATCTTAATTCCATTAAAATAAGTTGATAACGTTAAATTTAACATTAATAATAGGAAAAGTACTCTAATATCTGTGTCAGTTTTTATTTTCTTTAAAAAATACCATACTGAAGTTAAAAAATAACCTGCGAAAGCTGCTACAACACCTGAAAATCCTAAAAACGGATAAGCTGTCTTAGGATAAAGTAATATTGATGCTAAAGAAACAACTAATGGAACAATGATAAATAACGGGATTATTGCTTTCTTTGTTCTTACTAGATCATCGATTTTTAGGATTAGAACAACAATAATATAATAAGAAATAATGTTCGTAAAAAAATGATTAAATGTAAGATGAAGATAGTTAGAAAAGAAAATACTTATAATGGTCGGATCATTTTGATACAACAAAAATAACTGTTTTATTTCATAAGGTAAAACGAACAGTATCGTAATAAAAATTGGAATAATAACTAATAAAATCAGATATATTGTATTATCTTGAATATTACATTCATATTCATCCATAATAATGATATAAACCGAATAGGTTATATTAATTTCTCTGAAGACACCAGAGTCGGGACATAATAGATTATAAAATAGTGAATTAATTTATTCAAATCTAATATGACCTATTTCATTTATCCTTATCAACTCCCATTCATAATCTTTTGATAGAATCACATTTTTAATCTGTGATCTATATTGATTTGTTTGCTTATCATTTACTGATTTAGATAAAAATACAATTTTACTGATAAAGGATTCTTCAGTCATACCGCTAAAAACTATAAAATCAATAGGATACAGTAATGGTTTTAAATCATAAGGATCAAAATCCAGTTTTCTTAATGATGGATCTATTAGACTATTAACTATAATTTTAGCAGCTTTCCTTCCCTTTTCTCTTGCAAGATTACGTAAGTTTTCTTTCTTTTCTTCGAATCTTTCTATTTTTTTATTAATAAGATTTAATTTATATTCATACTCATCTAACCAAGTCTTTTTATATGGCGCTTTGATTCGTAATTTAAGATCAGAAACTCGAACTAAATCTCCGCAACACGGACATACACAAAGAATTTTCCTAAATTCTTGAAAATCCTCAAATATTTTACTCATTGAAACTCCCTGTAAATTACCTTTTTATCTTTAATTGCATCTCTAATTGCCTTTTGGTGTTCTGATAAACGTGAGTTGCCACTTTTAATTTCTATAAAACTAATTGATTTGATTCTACCTAAGTGAAAGCCCTCAAAAACGATTAGATCTATCGGATCAAATAAAAATCTACAATCCATAGGTTTCCATGGAAAATCCTTAATGGTGAAAATTATTTTTTCGATATTTTTGCCGATATTTACTGATTTTGCAGCTACTTCTGCTTTATCTGTTACTGATTTTTTCATTTGCATAAGCTCTTCTTCTAATTCTTTTAATTCTTGTTCGTATTTTAATTTTGATTCGATTGCTTCTTTAGGAAAAGGTTTTGTACCGTCAAATAAAATTGCATCTGATAATTTAAACTCACATTGGCAGTTGGGACATTCTGCATATAATTTAGATTTTATAAGTTCATTGATCAATACTTGTGTTTTCATTAAATTGATTTATTTCTATTAATTTTTTAATTCTTTCCCTAAATATCAACCTTTTACTGAATAAACACTGGTTCGCCCGATGTTTTTTAAACTTTCATATAATAGTCATTACATTGAAAAGGTGGCTGCATGCCTTTTGAATTGTCTGCATCTTCGCTTGGACTTTTTCTTGAATGTCCTAGATGCTTCTGGCTGGAAAAGCACAAAGTATGGAAGCGCCCAAAAGCTGGATTTCCAACGCTTCCTTCAGGAATGGACAGGATTCTTAAAGAGCATTTCGACAGATTTCGGGACAGAGGAGAGTTGCCTCCTGAATTGAGGAACAGGGAATGCATGCGCGATTGTTCATTGTTCAGGAACATCTCTCTGCTTAAAGAATGGAGGAATGTAAGGAAAGGCATCTCGTGGAAGGATAAGGAAGAGCAAACGTAAGATTGGTCAAGGCTGCAAAGGAAATGAAAGTATAGAATGATAAGGTGTTTTTATGGGAGAAGTCGAGATAATAAACGGAAACAAGGAGGACAAGAGATTGATCCTGTCCTTTCTTTCCAAAACCGAGGCAAAAGGCCCTGTTAACATGAAATTTCAGGCCAAAATAGAATCTCTGACTGATTGCGAGCTTGCATTGTTGAGAAGCTTCACGGATGAATATATCAAGATGGACCTCCAGACCTTAAAAAAAAGAAAAGGGGTTTATATTTTCTACACGAAGCAGATCTCCAAGGGAGAGATAATCCCGCTCAATGATGCGTTGGATTCGCTCGTTCAAAAGAAATTGATTAAGAAAAAAGATAATATTTATATGATCGACACCGGGCTCTTGCCTTCTGTTCTTTATGCATTTTACTCACGGCTGTATTCCCTTACTCCTGACAGGCTTGAATCGCACGACATAGCAGGAAAATGGGTGGTGCTGGTGGCCAAGAAGGATGGAAAAGTAATAGGCTGGCTTGAAGGAACATTGGTGTTCAGCCCAAAGGAAAGAAAAGCCGAACTGGATACGATCATAGTGGATCCAGACTATCGGAAGCAACATCTGGGCCGCCGTCTAGTCGAGGAGTTCGAGAAAATCTGCAGGGAATCGAAGGTGCAGTTTATAAGGGTGGATTCCGAACCTAGCGCGGTGATATTCTATGAGAGGTTAGGATACAAGAAAAGGTTCGTGGAGATCGAAGGAAACGAAGACACTATGCTTGAAAAGAACCTTGTTCAGGAATAGGAGGCGTAAGGTGGGCTGTTGTATAGTTCAAAAAGAAGCTTCAATGTCATCTCCTTGTCTGCTTTCATGCCTGTCTTGATCATCGCATCGATAGCAGCTTCGCATGCGATCTTTTTCATTTTCATGAAATCTATCAGTGTGTTGTCAAGATCAAAAAGTATTGCTTTGAATTTATTTGGCATGCTATCAAAAAGATGTATAACTTAATAAATTTAAAAATCTACACATCATCAGTATCTAAAAATAATGCTTTTTCTTAACCTCAACTATCATCACTGTGTCAAATTCCCTTCCTTTGTTCCATTCTAAATTTTTTATCTTCTCAAATGCCTCTTCCTCATTTTCTGCCTTTACCTGGCCTAAATAGACGCCGTCATCTGTTTCATGAAAATCTCCGTCTTTCATCCTGAATTCTGTATAGGCTGACTTTCCTATTTCAATTCCGATGTAGTGTGGCATGATCCATTTTGATCAGATTGATTTAAAAATTGGATCCAACTGAATTTCTAGTGATCGGATGAGTCTATCTTTTGCATTTATAGTTGCTTAATAATAGTGGCTATATTATCTAATATAATCCTAAAGCTGGAAGGATACCTCCAAATACTAATAGCAAACAGAATAGTAGATCCTTCTTGATTCTTTTTACTAATACTAATTCGCTGTTCTCTAGAATATTAACTATAGAATATGTAATAGAAACTAGGATATTAAATATGAAAAATATCAATCCTAACGATAAACCTATAAATTGAGTTATTAATAAACCAGCAACATTAACTAAAAATGAATAACCTATTAAGAATGTTATGAAAGAATAACCTTCCCATATATCTTTTCTTGTTGCGTAAGTCACTTTTGAATTTCCAAATGTAGATGTGAGTATTAAAGGAATCGATAATGTTAATTGAAGGAGTATTGCTGTTTTTTCAAGGATGGATGGCTTTAGTGTTATAATTAATACAAGAATAGTGAAACTAACCTGAATTAATGTAAGGTTAATATTTAAACGTGATTGAGATTTTAATATGCTTAAATCCTGTGTTTTTTTAGACATGAGAATCACATCAATACATTATAATTGATTGCAATTTATTTTAAATGTTATTCTATTATTCTATTTTAGGTTATTTTTGTTTGCTTTTATATTAGATATTAATTTTCCATATTATTACTCCAAGTTATAAGAAAAAACAGAAGGATTTGAAGTTAAACTTCTATGCTGTATTTTGCCTTCAGGAATTTTATGAGTTTGTCAAATGCAATCTTTCGCATGCTGATTTTTTCCTTTTCTTTGCCTAATTCAGCGAACGTCTTATCATATCCATCAGGAACGAAAATACGATCGAAATCCCAACCTTTTAATCCTTTCTTTGGCATTACTATCTTTCCATTTATAACTCCTTTGAATATATAAAAATTGTTGTAGCCATCTACAAAGCAGATCGATGTTATAACCCTAGCTTTTTGATTTCCTGTAGATATGACAAGTTTTGCAAATTTTTCAAGAGACATCTTTTCCATAAACAAAGATATCAAAGTGCCAGGAAAACCGTTTAACCCTTCGCATTCTAATGACGTATCCTCTATGATAAATTTAGCATCTATAAAATCTTGAACTTTTCTTGCCTTTTCTTTGACAACTTCATCTATATCCATTGATTGTATCTCTTTTATTTTCATATTAAGCCATATCAATGATGGTATGTATCTTTTTGCTTCATTATATTTATTAATGTTTGATGTGACAATGTATATTAATTTGTTAGGATCTTGATTCTTTTCGATTAGAAGTTGGCGATTCCAAGCTTGAAGAAATGCATATTTCTTAACTTTTAAAATTTCGGATTTAACATAACTTTCCCATGAATACTGTCCTCTTTTTTCCTTTTTCGTTTGTGCATTTATTCTACGTTCTATTTCATATAGCATATGACCTATATATTCATTCATTTCAAAGAGTCTTTTTAGATGGATTTGAATTTCAGCAGGCAATCCTCTAAACTTTACTTTAATAAGAATAGACATATATCCACTCACACTCGGTAAATTGATATAATCTTTTATTTGAATAACTGAAAATTCAGACTTAATATCATTAATGACATCTTTTATACGCTCGCTGCGCTCGACAATTATCGACCCTCTAAGTATATCTGTAACTTTGTTTATATTGCCCCCATATTCAGTAAGCGCCTTTTCAATGGTACGGTCTTTTTTCTTTAGCTCTGTTGCAATTGCAACTCCATGGTTATCCTTTGCAATTTGCTTTAAAATTTTATCAAAATCTGGTTTAATTTTTTTATATTTATTTATTAAATTTTTATAACCGTATTCGAGAGATTTTATGTCATGCATAAAATAAATTGTTCGATATATTTTTAATAATTTATGTGCTATCATTATCTGTTCCTATTTTCATCAGATTAAAATCTTAGTTGTAATCATCAGAAAAACCCTAAGCAGTTGTAGTTATATTTGATGTTCGCTTTTTGTTAATATTATGACCTCCAATAGATGACTTTTCAGACTGTTTTTACTTAACTCGCTATCAAGATCAATTTTCTGTCCTTTGAAAAGAAATAAGTTCCTTAATTTCTGATTGCAAAATTATAAAATTATAGATACAATTTACTTTTATATGATTTTAAAAAATGGAAATTTTTTAAGGAAAAACGTTTAGTTTATAAAAAAATCCTATAGTTAATATTAAATACCAAAAAAGTACAGTAAGTAATGTGATTGTATGGAGCGCAAAAAAAACGACAATTTGAGGATAAAAAAAAGAAAGCAGAGATTTAGAGCACAAATATAAAATAAAAATTGCAAGATCAATGATAGAAGAAACAGAGATGAAAAAAATGAAAAATAAAATATCAGTTGAAGAAGCTTTAGTGCAAATTTCATCATCAAAAGCTAAATTAATTAATTGTGTAATAGCACCATTTTATATTGACTTTAATTCTGTAGAGGATAATAAATACCTTCTACAAAAGCATGAACCTGGTTACTATACAAATATATTAAATATTGTAAGGGATTTTATAGGTGGAAATGATACATTCAAAGTCAAAGGAATCGAAATTACACCAATAAAAAATATAATTGAATCAATTGATGAAAATAGTATATCAGAGTGTGAGAGAAGTTTCATCAAAGAAAATATGGATAGATTGAAGAGTATAGTGTATGACAAAAAAATAGAGGAATGCTGCAGAGCACTTGATAATGGTAAAAATAATCTACCTTATATAAACAATCTCAATCATTTTAAAGAATGGCTTGACCAAGTGTTTGATAATGTTGGCTGGATTTTACATTAGCTCGGGTTAAAAATACAATCTTTCTTTGTTTCTTTGCCTATTTTCCTAATTCGTTGTGTCTCTTTCTAGTTATGTATATCGCTGAAATGAAATATCGAAGAAAAACTTTATCGAAAAAAACTTTAGAATGCTATAAATTTAAAATATAATAATTGTATGGAATAAAGAAACTTAAAATGCTAATTGAAAGTATCATTGCCTAGAATAAAGGTATTAATAAATCTTTTTAAATTTATTTAAACTATAATTTATAGAGGTGATATTTTTGGCAGGAGAAAATTATATGCCGCTCCTTCTTGTGGGGATAGTAGCTCTTATTGCAGTGATTGGAGTGATAGGGCTCCTAATTCTCAATGGTGCTACAGCAAACACAGCAACGCTCGCATCAATTGCAGCTGCTGGGGCTGACCGTCCAGTCTGTAGATGTTTTGCAGGATGCATGTTGCCTGGGGGACATGTACTTTGCGCAGAAGGATACTGTGGCAGTAACATACCAAATGAAGCACTTTGTAAGATTGGTGAACACGTGCCTGGTGCACAGTGCTGGAATGTGAAGTGTGCTGCTGAACCTGCGCCAAGTAAATAAAAATAGCGAATCTAATTTTCTTTTTTTCTTTCTTCTTTTTGAATGAGAATGAATCTCATTCTGGTTTTCGTTTACTTTCAAAACTGATTAACACATTCTGTACTGAGTATGCAATGCATACTGGATGCCGGCTTAGTTACAACCATCAATTCTTTTTCCAGAATGTATGAGAGCGATTTTCTTTGAATGTCGGCATCTCTCATGTTCATTCTTTGGAAAAAAATTCGTTTGCTCTCTGTGCTATTTTTAATAAAGTTGTCATGGTCACTAATCACCATATACTTTTCTCAAAAAAACATTTTACTATGTGTCGGCATGTTACGTTCTATCATTCTAAATACCATAAGACATTTGCGCTATAGACTAACTTTCCTATTTCAATTCCGACATTTTAATTTTATCTTGTGTTTGTTTGCCTATATTTCTTATCATTGCGTATTGTTTATTCTATGCTATCTTATCTTTGCAAATAGCAGGTTATCATAATACTTTCCATCTTTCATTACATCCTTTCTTATCAAGCCTTCGAATTTGAATCCTGCCTTTTCTAGCACTCTCGCAGATGGCTTGTTCCATTTTCTTGTATTGGCATAAATTCGCTTTAGTCTGTACTTTTTGAACCAGTAATCTGTAGCAAGCTTCACTGCCTTTGTCATTATTCCTTTTCTTCTGTATTCTTTGGCTATCCAGAACCCTAACTTCCCCTTGTGGTTGGGAATTATCATAGAAAGAGTAATCTCCCCA
>JAVZRC010000002.1:0-20177 GCA_038880755.1 Candidatus Micrarchaeia archaeon | reverse complement strand
TACTTTTTGAACCAGTAATCTGTAGCAAGCTTCACTGCCTTTGTCATTATTCCTTTTCTTCTGTATTCTTTGGCTATCCAGAACCCTAACTTCCCCTTGTGGTTGGGAATTATCATAGAAAGAGTAATCTCCCCAACTGCTTGCCCTTCTACATCTATTACCAGCGTTTCCCTGTCTTTTTTCTTTAGTTCTGCAATAATGTCCTTCTTTACTCGCTCTATACTGTCTGGAATCCAAGCTAGGTTTTTCTTTGCTTCTGCATCCTGCTGAAACAGGTATATATTCTTCGCATCATTAATTCCTATAGGTCTCAACACAAAATCTTTTGTTTTAATCTTTTTTTCCATATACCATTTCACCTTTTTTTCAACTAATGGCGTGGTCGTATAATTTTTTATATTTGTCACCATGCCTTGTTATAATATAAAATCTTCTTTTGTATGCACGCGATACCTGATCTGATTTTTCTTTCGTATAATTTCTTTTTTCTTATGACTCCAACTCATTCCTTATCAATTCTCTTTCCATCCTTTCTTTTCCTTCCTCTTGATTCTTTGTCTTTCCAGCTGAACATTTGAATCTTCCCATATCTCTTTTCCAGCTCTTCTCTTAAAACATCTCTTAAAGTAAATATATGTCCCCAGCCAGCCACGGCAACTACAGAATCGGTTTCTCTCAATGCATCAATACAACTGTCAATCATTGTTGCATTTCTATGCGCATCCCACCATGCATGAACTTTGTTTATTTTGTATTTTGTAACAAACGGGTAAGGTTGGCTGATATCCAAATACCTTTGTAATAATTTTGGCATTGGCTCATTTGAAATGTACTTAGTTGCAACATCCTCTAGACATGATTTCAAAGAAGTGAATATAGTTTTCGAATCCTCTTTTTTGATTGATGATAGGAAAAGGCGTTTATACTGATTGAATCTTCCAGATCCCAACATGAATTCTTGGATTATATCGAACAATGCAAGATCAAAAAGATCCGCGTATTTTAGTTCCTTTACAGCTCTTCGTTTTGGATTTTGCATATATGCTATTGCAAAGAATAGCAATCCAGCTTTTACACCTTCGTATTTAGTTTGCCAAAGAGGACTGGCTGATGTAAACGGTTTGAATCTATCTATTATATCCATTCCTTTTATTTTGATTGAATTCTCCTTTGCAAAACAGGTGGCCCATTGCATATCAGACCATTTATCATTATTTTTTTGTATCATTGAAACAATTTGCTCGTATGGGGTGTTTATAGGTTTTTCAATGAGAAGCATATTTGGTTTTGTGGTTTCTATTATCTCTTTCAGGACACTTATACCTTCTTTTGTTGGATGATGTACTGTTCCAACAAAGACAAGTGTTTTCTTTCCAGATTTGAATACTGTAGTCTCTTCGTTCCAAGGATCATAGTTTTTACTTAGCTGTCTTTTTGTAAGTTTCAAACTAAGAGCATATTCGTATAATTCTTTTACAGTGGCCATAACATTCACCCGTTTCCATTCTTTTACAATATTTATACGTTAAATTTATCAATACTATTTTACTACGCCCTCATCAACAAATAGCTTGTATTTTTTTTAGATTTCTCAGACTGAAATTAAAAAAATAAGATAAAGTAAACTTGTTTATACTGCTTTTGGTACACGTTTCTCCTGTAAATTTGCTTCTTATTTCTGCTTCTTTGAAGAAGAAACTACTAGCATAGAGTTGTCGAAATCAAAATATTTCTTTGCAGTTTCTACTACCGATTCTGGAGTTATATTGAAAAACCTATCAAGACGTTCTTCTGGGGGTAATCCTCCAATCACTAATTCATCAAATAAAATGCTTATAGTAGATGATTCATCTGATAGGTCAGAAAGCCAATTCTTCTTGATTTTCTGCTTTACAAATTCAATTTCTTTCTCAGTAACTCCATATTTTATTTTTTCGATTTCGTTCTTTATAATTTCGATTGCTCTGTTAATGTTTTTTGGTAGCATCCTACCGATATAGATATCCACTACTCCATAGTCATAGGTGGGATCGAAAATACATCCAAAAGAATGAGCTGGAAAATTATATAATACATCTGATAGTCGTTTGTTCAAAATTGAGCAGCAGATTGAAAACGCTTGCCTATCTGAAGCTAGCTCATTTGGGGCTTCAAAGAACCAATCCACTTCACCAATTTTCCAATGTTCATATTCAACATCACGCTTAACAAAGCCTTTTGTTTTAGGAAAATCTGGTTTGGAAAACTCTCTTCGCATAACCACAGTTTCAGTAATTTTTGTTGATTTTGGCAATTTATTAAGGATATTTATTATGGATTTTAGGTTATCCTCGCTGCATATTAAGTTAATTATCATTTTTTCTGGAATGTAATGTTCCTCTATAAATCTTTCAACATCTTCTAAAGTAACTCTCTCTAAGTCTTCATTATAATTATATCTAAATCCTATCTTTTTTGTAAATTCTTCCCTGACATCATATCCTATTTCACTTCTCTTTGCTGCATCTTCTGCGATAACTATTTCCTTTTCTATCTCAAACGCTTCTTTATCAAAATTTCTATCGAAAAGCATACCTATAGTATTTTCCACCGCTTCTACTGTTTTTTCAGGCATCACTGATTTTAGTTTTTTGCTGGGATAATATGTTAGAAACTTTGTTGCAATACCATTGATATCTCCTACAGTTTCTATCAGTTTATCATACCACTTCTTTCGCGAAAGAATAACGTGTTCTGCCATATGTGGGACAGAATTTAACGCAACTCCGTCCTTTTGACCACATTTAAATACTATCTGAAAGTATTCAAAATCTTTAGTGGAATCAGTTTTTGTTGCTGCCTTCGATGAGCTAATGGTATCATTTTTTTGTTCAGGCTTTCTCCAAATAACTGTGATTTTATTATCTAACTGAAATACTTTGCCCTCCTCTCTTCTCTTTCTGATTTTTTCTTTTAACAGTTCTAAATCATTTAGGCCAGTATTTAATTTTTGATCTTCATAATGATTATGATTGAAACTATTCATATATGTCTCACATATAAAAATAATATAAAGGTTACTCTACTGCTGTTAAGAAATTATCGTGGAATTTGATTTGTTTGTTATTAGGGCCCGAACCACATAATTTCATATACTAAAAATTGTTATTTCTTTAAATCTGATTAATTTACTTAAAAGCAAAGAAGATTTAGAGAATGATTGGTGTTTTAATCCAATCATTACTCTTTCCATCCTTTCTTTTCCTTCCTCTTGATTTGCTTAAAGAGGAAATCAATCTCACGCTCTACATCTGTCTTAGTTTCCGTGCTTTTCTGCTTGCGCCATTCCTCAATATTGTCAAGTAATTTTTTCAGTTTTGGATCGCTGACTTTGTTGCGTGCGTTTACAAACAGCTCCTCTAAGCTTTCCTTGTTCCTTCCCTGTCTTTCATAATCAGCAGCTTGCAATGCAGTTTCAATTACTTCAATCTGCTTAACGAACTTAGCTTCAGCGCTTTTCTTTTCTTCGCATTCTTTATATAAGTCCAGCAATTCCTTTGCTTGAAAATTTGGTAGAAATGCAGAGAGAGTTTCAACTGCCTTCATTTCAAGTTCGTGTTTCTTTTCATTTGAAACTATCTGTAAATCTTCCTTCGGCCTAGTGGCAATATCTTTTGTATATACCTCACATACATCATGAATCAATGCTAATTTTACAGCCTTTTCTGCATTTATCTCTGGAAATTCTGGTGCAAGAATTAAAGCCATCAATGCGGTTCTAAAACTGTGGTCTCCCACTGATTCAGCATTCCGTACTCCTCTCATTACCCAGCCCATACGGGCTATATCCTTTAATCTGCCAGTTAAGCTAAAGAATTTAACAAAGCCTTCATAATCCATTATACCACTTCCTTAGGACTTCAAATCATTTCCAAATATGTTTTAATCTTTCATAAGAATCTTTTTAACTCATACTTCACTGAATTTATCATGCTTCTTATATCCTCTCTGTATGAGATAGGTACGGTATCCTGAAGCTCTGTAATGTCAGGACTTTTCAGATTAACTTCATCTAGCCAATAGATAGCTTCATTCAAAGTTAAATTTGGATCTTTTTTCGTAATTTTTTTAATGGCCATTAAGATCTTTTTCCTGTCTGGATTCAACTTTAATCCTAAATAAGTATCATAGATATCCTTGCCTATCGCTCTTCTGCTCAATGCAATTATCTTTCTTGCTAAAAGATGCTCAAGCGGATAGGATGAAACATATATTGGAAGTATTGGCAATCCTAAGAACTCCAATATGGAATGCAATTCAACCTTTTGTGCCTTGTCTTTTATTGGCTGTTTTCTTATTTCTATGATTAACGATTCCCAAGGATTATTTCCATACCAAATATTCCAAACACATGCCTCTTCTCCAAAATATGTTTTTTCCACTCTATATTCTTTTAACTGCTGCAAAAGGAGATCTATTTTATTGCAATAATTTCTGAAATTTCTTGCAGGCAAGTCGATATCAAGATCTTTTGAAAACCTTTGCTTCTCCTTAAAAAATCCCTTATTCAAAGCTGTTCCGCCGTACAAAACTGCAGGAATTCTATTTTCTTCAAAAAGATGAAATAATTTTGGTATAAATCCGAATAATTGCAATTCCTTTTCTAGATTGCGTAATGGCAATCCGGATTTAGAAGAAATTTTTGTAATGTTGTCTAATGTTGTTTTATCTATTTTCATAATTCAACGCCCCCAAAGACATGCAGACTTCCAAATATTTTTTCACCTACGTTATCATAAATTTTCCATTCGCTGACAAACCTTCCTTTTGCTTTGATTGTGGGATCTAAGGTGGTTATTACAGGTCCTTTCCTCTCTAATTCTTTTCTTAATTCGCTTATTAAAAAATTAGGCACTTTTTTTGCGTTTATTCTTCTTAGAATTGAGAAAACATACCCTACTCTTTGTACCATTGATGACGAACCAAACTTCTTAATGTAATCCAAAAATTCATTCCAATCAGCTGCAGTCATATCTGCAACAGATAAGGAATAAAGAATCTGCTGAAATCCTCCCGCATATTTTGGAATCAAAAAGCAGTCGAAAAATGTTTTTGCTTTAGTCGACACGCGGTATTTATCAATATATGCTGCTCCTATCGCCTTTTCTCCCAATGAAACCGATTTGAATAGCATTCTTCCTATTTTCTTTGTTTTCTTGCCTTTATAAACAGCCACATAACATATTGATGGCATTTCTGTTTTTAATCCATGCAACCATAATGCTGTTGAAAATCCAATATATCCCCCAAATAAGTACTGGCCGAGAAGAAATTCATCATAGGCTTCCCCCATTGTCACATAATAAAGTCCTTTTTTGATCTGCAAAAAAATTTTTTTCTTTATCAAAGAGCTTACAACTATCTTAAAATAGGAAGGTGAGGCTATTTTCTTTGAATTGTATATTTCTCTTAATCTATTTGTAGATATTAATGAATCCTTTGTTAGATAAGCAAGTAACCTTTGTTCCGCTGCTGTAAGCGTTGATTTCTCCTCATCTGTGATTCTACTTATCATTCTACCCTTTTTTATCATTTTCTCACTTTTTCATATATAATATGATTATGTGAGAAAGATATAAAAGCTTATCCTTTGTTACTTGAACTATTAATAGATGGTGGATTTTTCTACCGACTAAACGAGTTGTTTATACTTATAATTAAGAGAGATTCTACATAGTCATCTGAAAGCTTTTTATTCTACAATCCATCAACAACTGTTTAAAAAGCTTTGAAGTAGTAGTTCACAGTTCAAAATCTGCTTTGTTTTCTAATGCTATCTTCAAGAATGAATCTATATCTCCTGTCCATAACTTCTTCCACTTCTCGATTAATGCACTATGAGCCGGATAGCCTTTCTCTAGATGGCTTGGAAAAAGCCTCTTGTACTGGGAAAGATTCAGCAATATTGTGTTGATCACTTCAGATAGATTCCACATCTGTTTCTGGGTGAAACCGAGCTCCTTAGCATACTCATAGAACATGAAATGTAACATTTCGTGGGCAATTCCACCTAAGAAATCATCATCCGATTTGAACATCCAAATCTGGAATGTTTTTTCTTCCAGGTTCCTTGGATTGCAATTGAAAATAGAAAGATAGCAGATGTATTTACCTTTTGGCCATGGTTTTCCTTTGAAAATCCTGTCTGTCTCAGCAAGGAAATCTACTTCGATGTCATTCCATCGTTTTTGAACCTCTAAAAGCCTATCCTTGATTTCATTCTCGTGCTTTTCGTAGTAATCACGTACTTCCTTCCCTATTAATCTCTTTCCTGACTCTGAATTCTTGTCTATCCCTTCTAGCGCAGGGAGCATGTTGGTAATATTCTTGGAGAAATTCACCCCTGCCGATTTGTGTCCCAAGAAGCGGCAGGCGGTTTTCATGTCCTCTTCCGCAGAGATTTCAAATTTTATCTTCGTTGATGGTATCATTTTTAACCCCTTCAAACATATTAATAATTAGAAATAATGGTTATAATAAATCTTTCGTTTTGTGTTTTATTTGTCTTTTCTAAGTGGACATTTAAAATTTGAATATTTTAATTATTTAGATGATTTATTAGGATTTAGATTGATTCAGCCAACTTCTTCAAGTTGTTGATATTCTTTTCAAGCTGCTTGACGCTTGGACAAATCGTATCCATCGGGTGCCTGGACACAAGCTGTCTTATTTTTGATATGGCTTCGCGTCTTTCGTATTCATTAAGCATGTGTGTGTTAAATACGTTCTTTGCAATCCAGACCATTTTCTCTCTTTTCTTTTTAGTAGTAGTACCGTAGAACGTTGGTTCAGCTATTTTAATTCCATATTGATCAAAGAATTGTACATTCGCAATAATAGTTATCGGTGAAATAGCTAATATAACTGGTTGCTTTCTTATATCATCTGCAGCAAAGTATCTTCTCAGATTCTGCCAGTATCGCTTCAGTGTTTCAGGATTCATAGCGAGTAGCTGTGCTTGTGATGCTATCTTTTCAGGTTTAATTCCAAGAGTCTGGTTAAGGAAATTGAAGTTCCTTTGTAATGTTTCCGGATCTCTAGCGAGTAGGTATGCTAATGTACATATTTTCTCAGGTTTAATTCCAAGAGTTTGGTTAAGGAAATTGAAGTTCCTTTGTAATGTTTCCGGATCTCTACCAAGTAGTTGTGCTAATGTACATATCTTATCAGGTTTAATTCCAAGAGTTTGGTTAAGGAAATTGAAGTTCCTTTGTAATGTTTCCGGATTCATACCGAGTAGCTGTGCTTGTGATGCAATCTTATCAGGTTTAATTCCAAGAGTCTGATTAAGAAAATTGAAGTTTTTTTGTAGTGTTTCAGGATTCATAGCGAGTAGCTGTGCTTGTGATGCTATCTTTTCAGGTTTAATTCCAAGAGTCTGGTTAAGGAAATTGAAGTTTCTTTGTAATGTTTCAGGATTATTGGTGAATAGCTGTGCTTGTGATGCAATCTTATCAGGTTTAATTCCAAGAGTCTGATTAAGAAAATTGAAGTTTTTTTGTAGTGTTTCAGGATTCATAGCGAGTAGCTGTGCTTGTGATGCTATCTTTTCAGGTTTAATTCCAAGAGTCTGGTTAAGGAAATTGAAGTTCCTTTGTAATGTTTCAGGATTCATAGCGAGTAGCTGTGCTTGTGATGCTATCTTTTCAGGTTTAATTCCAAAGCTTGTGAGCTTTGCATATGCTGCATTGACTGTTTCGATTGGCGCTCCTTGTAACAGCTCGAGATTATTCGGAGTGAGTTTTTCAAAGTATGGTCCTAATAATCTACGAAGATTTGCGATTCTGCTTTCACGCTCATCTGATGTAAGATGTATTCTTTTTGACATGTATATTTTCATACTTATGATATATATAAATCTTTTGTTTTATCTCTATGCTATGGTAGGATCATTTTAAAACTAGAGATAGTATTGTCAGTGTTAGACATCTTATGCCTTTCAAATTTCCAACATTTTTGAGAAATAGTTTCATAAAAGATTCAAAATGAAGAATTAATTTATTTTCGTTAAAATAGCTTCTTCAGATCTGAAAGCTTCTTTATCCTATAATCTGGCAAAAATAAAATATCCTTTTTGTTATTATCATTGATAGAAACATGTATTGTTTTCATAAGTAAAAACCTGGCCTCTTTCAAATTCTCTAGCTTGTCATCTATTAAATAGTAATTCTCAGGTTTGATTCTTGCCTTTTCCGCCAGAATTAGATACAATCTTTCATCAGGTTTTCTAGTCTTGTATTCACCGCTAAATACAATAGGTGAAAACCATTTTTGAAAGTTGAACTTATTAACAATATAATCCCCCCATTCTTTAGGAAAATTAGAAAGAATTGATAATTTATATCCCTTTCTAGTCAAGTAATTAAGTGTGCTTATTGCGCTAGATTCCAATTGAAGCGAATCAAGAAATTTCTTTTCAATTTCTTCGGGTACATATTTGTTAAATTCCTCTTTACTAATTTCTCCAAGGCTGTATTTAACATAGAGATCCTTTAATCTTTCATAAGAAATTTTTAGGTTTTCCTTTTTAGCTAATGGATAAAGTCCTCTCTTCACAATGCTCCCTTCTTTGAGAAGAGTTCCTGTCAAGTCAAAAGCCAACATCTTTCCTTTCCTAAATTTCATTTTCTTGACTTCCATAATTTTTAAAAGCTGACCAAAATCATTCACTACATAATCGGCAATCTTTCCTTTTTTCTTTATTTCTTTTTGTGTTTCTTTGTAAGGCTTCCATACGGAAGTTATTCCAAGATTTTTTGCCCCGATTACATCCTTATTTATTGAGTCCCCAATGATTATCGTTTCCTCAGGTTTGGCATCTCCTTTTTTCATTGCTAGTAGAAACATTTTTTTGCTTGGCTTCTCCTCATTAGCTTCCTGAGATGTGACTATGAAATCAACATACCTGTCTATTCCTAAACGTCTTAATTTTGCTATCTGTACATTTAAAACAAGATCTGAGACTATACCGATTCTCATGTTATTTTCCTTCACAATTTTAAGAGTTCTTTTGACATTCGGAAATAATTTCAAGTTTTTGACTGTTACTTTCCAATATAACTTCGATATTTCATAAAGAACTGATGGATTGAGTGGTAAACCTAATATCTCAAACATGCGCTGAAAATATAGAAATCTTTCATGCGAAGATGCAGTATTATAAAGTTCATTGTGTATCTGCTCTCTAGCTTGAGAATAAACCATTTCAAATAGCTCCTCATCTATTAATGGATATTTCTTCTTCAGATATTTAAAACACTCCTTCTTTGCTAGCTTGTATGCAGTTGATGCATCACAAATTGTATCGTCTATGTCAAACAGCAGAAGTTTATACATAGGCTTAATTTAAAATAAAAGATTTAAAGATTTATTTAATTGACCATTAATTGTATAAAAATGCCTTGAATCAAAATATTCCTTTAAGATCACAAATCCAGTTTATAGCTGTAATACATTGACTAGCAAGATAATTTTTTCCACCTAAAGAAATTTTTTCCTTTGAAAATCTTAGAGCGTATGATTCATCATTCTTTGGTATGCCAAAATTGTCACCTATGACAAAAACAGGATCATACTCTATATTAACATCTGTAATTATTTTTCCTTTTTCATGTAAAACATAAATTGGAAATGAAGATAGTTCTCTTATAACATTCTGAAATGATTTCTTTGCAACTTTTACTCCTGAAAATGGTTCATTCCATTCGTTTGTAATTCTACATTTCAAAGCAGTTTTAATAAGATTGCCTATTGACTGTTCATCTGGAAGTATCGGTTTTAAATATCCGTTAAATTCAATTGATACAGGTCCCTTTGGAGGGCCGTTAAGAACACATATTATTCTATCATTTCGAAGAGATCTTGAAAGAAATAGGGCATTTGATATACATCTAGCTACTAGATCCATTCTTCCAGCATCTACAAGATTATTAAAATTTGGATTTGTTATTCCTTTTCTTGAATATAAAACAAATGTTCTCATAAAAATAAATTAATATAGAAAAAATAAAAATAGTTACTCAGAATTAGTTAGCCTCAATCTTCCTTTTTCATCGGCCTCTTCCATTGTTTCTTCCAACGCTCTTTCCATTCCTTCATAGAATGAAAGTTCTGCTATTTCTTTTTCATCAAGATCGTAATAGGTCTTTGGTACATAACTATCATAATCTGTTTTCCTTTCATTTAAACTCCATTTAAGTCTTGAAACGCATAGACTCTTTACTTCATCATCTGAATCTTTATATTTTTCTTGTAATAGCCATAATATCTTCCTTTTTATAGAATTTGATCTTATTGACTTAACTAGGTCCACAACTCTTTGTATCTGTGATTCATCTTTTAATTTATCTACCAAATTAACAATTTCAAATGGCTTGATTTTAGAGGAAAACACCAATCTTGCATATTCCGCATCAAAATCCTTTCTTTTCATTAGCTTTTCTTCAATGATATCTATTTTTTGTTTTTTAACTTCTACTTCTCTTTTTTGTTTCTTAAATTCCATTGAACCACCTCTAGCTTTTGCTGATAAGAAAGGAAAATTAACCGATTAAACAATATATTTAAGTTAAAACTTATATAAAAATATTTCTATAAAAGGAATTTTTGACAAATACTTTATAGGTCAATGTCGAATCCTTTTTTATTAAGATACATAAATCATATTTATATCTATACTTAAAAAATACTTGAGATTCATTTTATTATTTTAATCTTTGTATAATCCAAAAACTATGTCGTTATTTATAACCGATATGACTTAAATTTTAGTAATAAGCAAAATTTATATATTTATATGCGCATATATTAATATGAATAAATTGGCTAAATTGTTTTCAGTCCTTTCAGATCCAGTAAGGCTTCAAATTATTATGTGTCTTATGGAAAGTAAAGGATGTGTTACAGATCTTCAGAAAAAATTAGGAAAAAAACAACCGAATATAAGCCAACATTTGCGAATACTTAGAGATGCTAATTTGGTAAGCTATCAAAGAGATGGGAAAAAAATCTGTTATTCAATAAAAAATGATAAAATAAAGAAAATATTCGAAATGGCAAATGAAATATGTAATGAAGGTGCATAAAATGTTAGATATTTTTACTATATTTATTATAGGTTTAATTTCAGGTATCATCACTGCAGCACTATCTATAAGAGCGGATAGATTTTTTATAATATTACTCCTCATATCAATTGCAGGTCTTTCATCTAAATCTGCAGTCCAAACATTCTTTTTTGTTGCGTTTTTTAGTGTCATTTTGTATTTAATGGTAAATTACAATAATATACTAGCGACAATAAAAAATCGAAATTATAACCTACACCTGATTGTTCTTATAATAATTATATTTTCTTTAATTGGCTCTTATATGTTTAGCATTATAAGTGATAATTTTCTAAGAATTATTTTAGGAATAGTAGCAATCTTATATGGAATTAGAATCCTTCTAATAAAAATAAATCAGAATATTAACTTGAAAGAAATATATGATGATAACTTCTGTAAAGTTTTTGGACCTGCTATAAGTGCATTAAGTGTAAGCTTAATAGGTACTTCATTAAAGCCTCTTAAAATACCCTATGTAGTTAACTTAAGAAACATTAAAAGAGAAAGCGCATACACTGCAAGTATATTTATCTTTTTTCTCTCTCTTACTTTTTCAATAATTTTTCATTATACATTCACTGGAATTGATTTTGAAAATACTGTTCCATTGGCTTTTCTTTTATTTGTTTTTGTAACTTTAACTTTTGAATTTGCAAATAAAATCTTAACAGAAAAAATTAGAAGTCAAATTCACTTTATAATTGGATCGATTCTTTTGATCGTTGGAACTCGATTAATTTTAATATCAATATGAGGTGAAATTATGGGAGAAAAAGTTGTAGAAATATATACTACTTCTACTTGTCCTTTTTGTCTTATGACGAAAAAATATTTAGAAAGCAAAGGAGTAAAATATATAGAGTATAATGTTGAATTAGATCAACAAAAGGCGTATGAAATGATAGCAAAAAGTAAACAAATGGGAGTACCTGTTTTAGATATTGGAGGTACAATAATAGTTGGCTTTAACAGGCCTGCGATAGACGTTGCATTAGCAAAACTTGAAGATAATGAAGAAAAGAACACAGAAATTGAAGAAATAAGAAAAAAGAAAATTGAAAAAATAATAAACCAAAATAAAAGAGAAGAAAATGTATTCGAAGTAAACGAACTCAATTTTAATGAAAAAGTAATTGAAAAATCTAAAAGTATACCTATACTTGTCGATTTTTGGGCTCCTTGGTGTGGGCCATGTAGAATACTTGGACCAATTCTTGAAAAAATAGCTGCAGAATATAATGGAAAATTAATGCTTGCAAAGATAAATGTTGATGAAAACGAAATTTTGGCTAATGAATATAATATCTCTTCAATACCTACTGTAAAACTATTCAAAAATGGTATCATTGTAGATGAATTCGTAGGGGCGCTTCCGGAGCACATGGTTCGAATTTGGATTGATAAAACATTAAAATGATTAATTAAAAAATTAACAATTTATTAAATTTTTTTCATAAATTCTTCTCTTCTGATTTTAATTATATTTTCTTTTTCTTCTTTCGATAAATTATTAAAATCAGCTACTTTTTTCTCTATTTTATTAAAAATATCTTTAAAATCATCACTTTTAAATAGATATAATAATAAATTACCCCCTCTTATTTCAAAACAATACTCAACAACCATACTATTATAAAAATTAAGTATATGGTCTTCTTTTCGGAATTTTTCTTTATTCTTAACTGTACGCTTTTCTAATATTATTTTGAAATCATCCATTGATGCAGAAAAACCTTCTATGTGAACTCTAGAAGTTTCTTTTGTATATCTGACCCATTTATCTGCAGATAAATTTTCCAATTTATTAACTAATTTTATAAAAACATCTTTGCTTAAACTAGTTTGCACTCTTCTTTCAGGCAACTTCTTTTCTTCTTCGTTAACCGGGTATCCTGACATTGCTTCAACAGCTATGTCAAAACATCTATCCATCTTTTTTTTAGTAGATGTTATAATTCGTTCTGTTAAAATTCTTAATTTTTTGAATGCTGGCTTTTTATTGTTGATTTCTTTTTGACTTTTAGCAAATGCCTCGTCCATAGCAATCACCTAAACGACAATTACATATGGGATTTAATTGGTCTGAATAATTTTAGTACAGAAAATTAATAAACCATTATTTAACCGGCTTTGGAAGAATATCTAATTGAGGATTAGAAAAGAATATCAAAAAATTATGTTTTTTTGATTCATTATATGCCTGTTCTATTTTTTCTTTACTTTTGACATACTCAATTATAAATACCATTTTTCCTTCATTTCTAAGTCTTTCTAAAGTAGAAACAACATATTCTATTTCCTCTTTGGGATTTGCTTCATCATTCTGATAAAAAACCGATTCTTTTAAGATGCCATCTATAGAATTTATGTAATTCTCATCATCTGTTAATTCGATACCTCCATTTACAACAATCTTAAAATCTTCCCTCTTGTTCTTAGAATACTCACTTATTTTTTTTACTAAGTATTTCATTTCATCTTTTGATCTTTCTTTCCTAAAATACATATAACTATCAACCGTATCTAAGACAACACCGTCAAATCCAGAATCAATTATTTTATTTATATATTCGAAAAGAATAGTTTGCCATTCTGGAGACCAAAATTTAATGAAATAATTTCCTGTCCAATTTGGATTTGATTCCAAAAGCCATTCTGGAGCGTTTTTATCTGGAAATCCATCATTATCAGCATCCCATTCCTCTTTCCAATACCACCTATAATTTTCAGCCTCTCCTATACTTAGATAAGAAAAAATCAATTTCTTTCCATTCTTGGCATAAGATATCTGATCCTTACTAAACCCAACATTTTTGTCTTCGGGAGCATAATCTATAACTATAAGATCATAACTGCTATTTTTTATTTTTTCTAGATCTATATTCTGTAATTGGTAAGCGAAAGAAGAAACTTTAAGAAAAAAACTATCATCGTTAGTAAGTACATTATCAATATTATTATTTTGGTTTACTCTCTCCAAAATCTCTAAATCATCACTCTTAGCTGAACCATCATTTGAAATATTGATTAAATCTGAAGAATAGTTAATATTATTTAAAGAATAATTAGAATCTGAATTAATATAATTTTGCTCAACGAGTATATTGTGATTTGTTTGACTTATGTTAACCTCATCCTTTATGCAACTCTTATTAAGGTTATTATCTGAAGTCATACAAATATTGTCTGTATAATTGATAATTGCATTTCTTTCGCCAGGATTTAATTCTACATTAATTTTATAAGAATCAAAAAATATAGATTCTATATTTTTAATTGTAAACAATAATAATGTAAATATTAAAATCCAAAATATTAAAAGGATCAAAAACCTCATAATATCAACTTAAATAATACTATCTTAAAGAATATAAATAGTGATTAAATGATCGAACTTCTAGCTCCTGCTGGAAGCCCATCTGCATTGAAAGCAGCTGTAGAAGCAGGAGCTGATGCGGTATATATGGGATCGAATTGGAATGCAAGACTTAGAGCAAGAAACTTCACAAGAGAGGAACTTGCAAAAGCTATTTCATACTGTCATAATAATAACGTGAAAGCATATATTGCTTTAAACACGCTTATATTTGAAGAAGAAATTAAAGGAGTAAAGGAATACTTGGAATTTTTAGACAAAAATGAAGCAGATGCAATAATTGTTCAGGATTTGGGAGTGGTGAGGTTAGCAAGAGAATTAAACTTCTCTTTTGATATTCATGCAAGTACGCAAATGTCTGTACACAATTCAAATACTGCAAAATTGCTAAAGGAAAGAGGGATAAAAAGAATAATCCTTGCAAGAGAATTAACTTTTGATCAGATTAAGCGCATCAAAGAAAATGTAAATGTAGAACTTGAAATGTTTGTATTTGGTGCATTATGCTATTCTTACTCTGGAAAGTGCTTATGGAGTTATATTCAAACTGGAAGAAGCGGAAATAGAGGTGCATGCTCTCAGATGTGTAGGTTTCCATGGAAGCTCTTAGTTAATGGAAAAGAAATAAAGAAAGGATACTTAACAAGCACTAAAGATCTTAATCTTATTAATCATATTGATAAAATTAAGGATTTAGGTATTGAATCGATAAAGATAGAAGGTAGGCTGAAAGACGCTAACTATATAGGTAAAGTTGTTTCTACTTTTAGAGCTGCGATAGATGGAAAGGATATCAATTTAGATAATTTAGAAAGCAACAGAGGTTTTACAACTGGATATCTTTTCAATGAGGCTAAAAATAAATTAATCAATCCAAAATCACAAATTTTTAGAGGAAAGGAAATAGGGAAAGTCTTAGAAGTAAAGAGAGATGGAGCGGTTGTATATCTTAATCAACCTTTGTCTGTAAATGATTTTATAAGAACATCGTCTATTGGAAAGGCAATAAAAATTTACAGAATTTATAAAGATGGTAAAGAAACAAACACAGGAATCGGCAAGTGTGTAATTAAAATAAAAGGTTTAAGAAAAAATGATAAGATATATCTAATTGAACCTATTAATGATGACTCATCTTTTTTAGATGAATATCAACCTAAACATAAATCTAACCAGCACAATATTAAATCTATTATATTGGAGCCATTAAGATTTAAACCTAATATATTCATTCACTATACTGATATTGATTATAGCAATGGGAAAAATGGAAAAATATATGATTGGGAATTCGCAATTAAAAAATACAAAGAAATCAACCAATTATCACCTGTATATATTGAAACACCAAGAGTTGTTTTTGACGAAGAACTTGAAGAGATAAAAGACAAAATAAGTGAAATTAATCAATGGTTCTTAGATAAAAGAGCTGAGCATTATTTTGTCATTTCTGAATTAAGCCTTATAGGAAAAGAACCTACTTATGTATCACATTATGCAAATATCACAAATACATTAGCAGCAAGAGAGTGGTTAGATATAGGAAATGATTCAATTAAAGGAATTATCGCATCTATAGAATTGCGAAAAGAAGATGCACTAAAGCTAGGATTCAGCGTCTATGAAGGAAATTATATAGAGCTTGCTATTTCTGAAAACGACTGGTATGAAGAATTCAACATAAATGGAAAAGCGCAACTAGTTGACCCTAGAGGAAACGTTTATGAGATAAAGAAAATAAAAGACAGAACAATAATCGCAAAAAGAAGAAATTGAAAAGATGCAATTAATCATTCAAGATATATTGCAGGCTTTCCTGGCTTTGCTTTGCTTGCCTTGTTCAAAGGATCATATTTTTCTTTATCTGCAACAGAATAAACTGCAACACTATCAAAGTTAAATCTGTCTTTTATGAATTCAGCTGCATTTTTGATGTATTGAACTTCATTAGGCATGCTATATACATATAATTTTGTTTTCTTCTCCTTCATAATCCTAGTTAAATTATTCAAGTCATCCACTATAGTTCTTATTTCTTCCTCTGCCTTAAGTATGGATTGATCGAGCTCTTCCACTACTGGCCATTTTTCTAAACTTATAAGAGTATTGTTTCCAAGCTTATGCCAATACTCCTCCGCTGTATGTGGGATGAATGGAGAAAGGATCTTAAGCCAATTTCCAAGCAGGTCCTTGCTGACATTTCCTCCTCTTGACTTTAGCCATTGAATATCATTCTTTATCTCAAAGAATGCAATTGAAGCTGCATTTCTAATCTCATACCTTTCAAGCTCTGCTTCAATCATCTTAAGTCTCTTTGCAAATATTGTTTCTCCCCACTTATTTATTTCAGCATTGCTTTTGCCATTGTCTGCTGACTCTATCAAGTCATCAAATAATTTCTTAAGATTTTCAAGATGTGCATAGTATCTATCCATTTCCGCACTCTTCCAATCAAAGTCATTCCATTGGTTTGTTCCATGCGCCATATAGAATCTTATTGCATCCGGCCCATATTTGTCTATCGCATCATCCCAGAATACAACATTGCCCTTGCTCTTTGACATTTTTTCTCCTTCAACAATAAGATGCCAGTTAACAAATACTCCTTTCGGCCAGAATCTTCTTTCAAATATTGCAGCATGATGAAATATAAAGAATGGGAAATGGACTGTTTTGTGCTCTTTTCCTCCAAAATTCAGATCAAGAGGATAGAAGTACTCAAAATCTTTCCTGATTTCTTCCGCTACCTCTTTGCTGCACTTAAGATTTCCTTCTTTCCCAAGATAGATATAATCAAAGAAAGCATCGTCTATTTCATCAACTTTAAGCTTGCCAGTATTTATTGCTCTTGAAACTACATAAAATGCCATGTAGATTGTTGAATCAGAAAGAGCCTCTATCATCCAACCCTTGGCGAATGGGAATTCTGTTCCAAGCCCTCTTTTTCTAATAAGAGGTCTCTCTCTCAACCAGTCTATTATAGATGGAAGTTCCTTCTTATATTCTGGAGGATAGGTATTCATCTGATCTATGCATTCCTTTGCCAATTCCTTCCATTGCTTGTTAGCATAATTTACAAACCATTGGCCAGATATTTTCTTTATTACTACTGGATGGCCGAATCTATCCTTAACCTGCTTTACTGTAAATTCATATATCTTGTCTGTGACGTCTTTTTCAGAAAGATAGGATATAATCGCATCCTTTGCCTTTGCAGTCGGCATCCCTCCAATTACTGGAATGTCCTTCCTTATCGTTCCCCTATATTCAAGCTTATAAAGCTCTTTTACAGCTGCCTCAGCATCTCCATTATGTTTCTTTAATATAACTGCACTTGGAATTCCATCAAGATGCATCTCCACAACAAAAGGAATTGTGGAATCGTCAGCGTTTGTTGCTTCTTTGTAATGCATATAGTCATACGGATCATGCGCAGGAACGCTCATTACAACTCCTGTTGCTTCAGATGAGTCGACAAATGTTGCAGGTATTATCTTTACGCTCTTTCCATTTGCAGGATTTATTACACATATGTCCTTAAGCTCTTCTCCCTTTATCTTTCTTTTAATATCTATATTCTTTCCTAGATTCACAAATTTTTCAACAGCATATTCAGAAATTATCCATGTTTCATTATCGACCTTTGCCTCTACATAGTAAGAATCTGGATTTACCCAAAGATTTGTAACACCAAAGATAGTTTCAGGTCTTAATGTTGCAATTGGATATACTGTTCCTTTCTCATCCTTGAACTTGATTACTTCATATTCCTTTACCTCTGCGTCCTCTCCCTCTGCAATCTCTGCCTGTGCAGCATCAATGCTAATTACTTGCTGACATTCATTACAATAAGGAAGAACGTAATCTCCTTGCTTTAAAAGACCAAGAGAATTTAATCTTCTGTATTGCCATTGTATAAACTTATTGTAATGTGGATCTATAGTTGATGTTGCTGTACTCTCATCAATGCTTAAGCCAAGCCTCTTGAATGCATTTATAATTCTCTTCTCAAGATACTTGTCAACATCTAATGGTGAGGTAAATTTCTTTGCAGCCTCCTCTTCAATTCCATATTTCTTTGCTCCTTTTTTGTAATCAGCCTTACATTCTTCATATATTTTTGCACAATCCACACCAGTTGCATGAAAGCCTAATGGAAAGAAAACATTGTATCCTTTCATTCTTTTATATCTTGCAATTATATCTGGAATTGAATAGCTCCTTGCATGACCTATATGCAGAGTTCCAGAAACAGTTGGATAGGCAAACACGAGATAAAACTTAGGCTTGTCAGACCTTAATGCATGAAATATCTTTGCTTCATTCCATTCTTTTTGCCATTTTTCTGAAACTGGATCCATATTATCTTACCTCTTTAATATTATTAATTCTAATATCTAAAACAGCAATTAATATATGGAAATTAAATTTAAATTGCTATCACTTAGCATGTGTATAAAGACATTAGGAATATAAGAAAAGTAAAAATAAAAAAGTAAAAAATAAAAAACAAATTAATCAAAAGGAAGCTGCTCCATTCCTTCTCCTTCTTTTGGCTTTTCTTTATCTTTTTGTTCTTCCTTTCTTTCTTGGACTGGTTGCTTCTTTATTATCTGAAGTATATCTTGTATTCCAGTTCTAATTGCAGCTGGCTTAACAAACGCAAGCAACACTAATTCAAGCAATGCGATTATTGCTCCTATGAATGGGAAAAATATTATTCCAGAGAAAACAGGTACTGCAATTAATATGATTGGAGTTATTCTTCCTTTTGATCTTGCTATGAAGGCGGCCATAGCTGCAGCTAATAGCAGGATTATCCAAGTTGCATTACAGAAAATACATATTATTCCAGTGCAATTTTCAATTATACCTGCGCAGCTGTTGGAAAGCCCTGATGCCAAAGGAGTAACTGAAGAATCCTTGGCAGGTATTATGCATTGGTTTTGGTAGCAAAAGCCATTAGTGCAGTCTATAGTTGAATTGCATTCTCCTACAGTATAATATTTTTCTAAAACCCCTGGAATCTTGCATGTCTCATCTATGCAATACCCTTCAGCACAGTCCCTACTGAATTGACATTTCTCCCCTAGCTGAGAAATTGAAAAGATGAAAGGAGTAATCACTAATAGCAAAAATAAAATTTTATTAAATCCTGCAAGTTCAGTTATTTTAAATTTCATACTAACACCATTTATACTTCAATACTTCCAGTATCCTTATATATCAGCAAGCTGAATAATATTATTCCTGAAATAATTCCAAGGAACGGATATAATGCAACTCCAATCAATATTGGAGTGAATGCTGCTAATAATCCTGCAACTGGATGCTTAAATCTAGTCCAGGTGAATGCACCGAATGATCCTGCAACTAAGACAAGAAGAAGTGACATTCCGTTGCATAATGAGATGCATGTCTTTTCATCTGGTGAGCATTCCTCTATCAAGCCTGCACATCCAAGGTTAGGACTTGTTAATGCACTGAATAAGGATAGTTTCTGTGTAGGTGCAGAGCTACACTTTCCATTTTCACAATATCCTGAACAGCAATCAGCTGTGGTTGTGCATGCTGAATTAGAGCATGCGCATCTTGAATCTAAGCATGGAGCTCCGCAGCAATCAGCTGATGATGAACATACAGAACCTCTAAGG
>JAVZRC010000001.1:0-122265 GCA_038880755.1 Candidatus Micrarchaeia archaeon | reverse complement strand
ATTTAATAGATAATTTTATAACTATTTCCTTTTTTAATCGTTTATTTATAATGACTTTTCACATAATCTTCTATCAATTTCTTGTATTGATCTGCTATTGTTTTTGCATCCCCTGTCAGGGTTGCAATCTGCTTTCCGTCTGCAAACACAGGGGCTGAAGGTGTTTCACCAGAGCCTGGTAGACTTAATCCTATGTTTGCTTCTCTTGACTCCCCAGGGCCATTCACAATGCAACCCATAACTGCAACCTTCATGTTTTCAAATCCCTTGTATCCCTGCGCCCTCCAAACCTGAGACTGCTGCTGAAGATAATTACTTATCTCCTCTGCGATTGTCTGGAAAACAGTGCTTGTTGTTCTTCCGCATCCTGGGCAGCTTGTAACCATCGGGAAGAATGCCCTAAGGCCAAGGGTTTGAAGTATTTCTTGAGCAACAATCACTTCCTCAGTCCTGCTGTGCCCTGGCCTTGGAGTGATAGAAACACGAATCGTATCCCCGATTCCTTGATTCAAAAGAATTCCTATTCCTTGTGCTGATGCAACAATTCCCTTTGATCCTCCTCCAGCCTCTGTCAGCCCAAGATGAAGAGGAAACTTGCATTTCCTTGCAAGATTGGAATAAACATAAATCAGATCTCTCACATTTGAGACCTTAGCTGAAAGTATAATTGCATTTTCTGGCATTCCTGCCTCTATTGCAGATTCTGCAGACGTCAATGCGCTCTTTATCATTGCATCAAGAAAAACCCTGTGGGAACCAAGCTGCTTTTCTTTTGGTTTCTTCAAATCCTTTTCTATCATCCTTGCAAGAAGTTTTTGATCCAATGAACCTCCGTTTACGCCTATCCTTATAGGCTTGTTGTAGTCTATTGCAAGCTTTATAATATTTCTAAATCTTTCATCGCTTCCTGCGTTTCCTGGATTGACCCTCCATTTGTCAAGAGACTCTGCCATCTTTGGATATTTTGAAAGAAGAATATCCCCGTTGAAATGGAAATCTCCTATTAAAGGAAGGGTGTATCCCTGGTCGATAAGTTTTTTCTTTATCTCTGGAACTGCCTTTGCCATTTCTTCATCTTTTACTGTGAATCTTACCATTTCTGATCCAGCTTGATTAAGTTCTATTATCTGTTTTACAGTTGAATCAACATCAGCTGTATTGGTATTTGTCATTGACTGGACTACGATTGGATGCTGGCTGCCAATAGTTATGTTTCCAACCTTTACCTGAAATGTCTCTCTTCTTTTTGGAAGAATTGAATCCATAAGACCACCTTACTCTTCTTCTACTTTTATTAAATTCTTTGAAACCTTATAAGCTGCATATGCAACTAGGATAGACATTGGTATTCTTATCAGGTTTGCTGCAGGCGGAAGGCTTGCCAATATTGCAACTGTATTGAAAAATGCGCCTATGCTCATGAAAACAACCTGATAGCAAGACCATACAGTGAATTTTCTTGTTGTTTTGTCTTTTATTCCCTTTTCAGTATCTTTCAAAACTTTTAATGCAATTATCATAATTAAAAGCAAGAGTACTGCTATCATGAATGTAAAGAAATCTGAAAGCTGCTTATCCCCAATAAATGGAGAAATAATTAGTATGGCTATGAGAAGGAAGCTGGATATTCTTCCCATATGCCCGTCCTGCACAAGCCTCTTTCTGTTATGGGTGTAATCATATTTCAAAGCTGATTCAATTAGTGAGCAGAACAAAAGATAAACTCCGTATATTGCAACTGCACCCACATATCTCCTTATCAGAACGTATTGTCCGAATTCCAATCCAGTCAGTGATCCTATAGCATCTATCTCAGTGAATAAGATTGAAAACACTGCAGTAAGCATGGAAGCAAAGAGTCTTTTCTTTGCTAATTTGTCAACAACTATCTTATTGGTTATTAAGTATCTGTATACTAGGAAGGCAGCTATTATTGGCAGAGACAATGCAATTATTAGATAGAATGGAGCTGACAATCCTGCGATCTCTGCAATTATGTTTGTTAGATTTGATTCGCTTGCAAATTCAGACATGTTATTCCCTCTTTTCCACTATACCTTCTTCTGTAACTTTATATTTGAAATATTTTTGAAATGGAGGAATATTCTTCATCTTCTTTATCTTCATTACTGTTTCAATTTCCAAATCTCTTTCAATTGCCTTTAATTCAATAACTCCGTCGCAAAGCTGTTCTATAGATGCAGTTACCTGGGGCTCGTGCATTGCATCCTCTATTATAAACATTGACTGTGCATCCGCTTTCTTCAGCTCTGTTATAAGCGATGAAAGAAACTTGTAAACCTCTCCTGGATTATTTGCCATCAGCATGGGAGATACTGCATCAGTAGCAAATCTTATCTTTTCGTTTTTCTTTCTGCTTGAGATCACATTTTTAATGGCTGAAGAAACAGTGTAAAGTTCTGATAAATCGCATTGAATTGCATTTTCATTGGAAGAAGAGGCATCAATCCAAACAATATCCTTTTCCTTTATCTCTATTCCATAGGACTCAAACTCATCCATTATCTCATCTATCATATGTCCTGAAAATAGATAGATGCATTTTTCATTATTCTTTATTCCTTCATAAAGGAATTGATAAAGCATGACATTCTGGCCGATTCCAGATGTGCCTTCTATTAGCAGAGCTGTCTTTGATGGAAGCCCTCCTTGCATTAGATTATCTATAAAATCAATTCCTATTTTATCCTTTTGAGATTTCATAAAACCTACTTTTTATTGTACTTTTTATTGATCATTAGAATATATTTTTAGAATATTAATAAAAATATTAATACATCTAATTAATAAAAATATCTAATCACGAATCTAATCATGAATGTTTTAACAGATAAACATTGAATTCGCAATAAACATCTCCTTTTCTCCAGCATTTTGTTTCTATTATGTTGATATTTTCCTGTTTAAGATATGACGCAAATGCGCCCCTTATCAAAGCTTGTATGAAATAACATTCTGCCTTTCCAGTCGGCGGCAATCCATATACAAACTTGCTTTTGTATACCCTGAAGGAAGAAAAAGGAATGGCTCCTGTTTCATCCTCCTTTGTTTTTATCAGTTCAACCGACCCTAGATTGTTCTGTTCAATAAATTTCTTTATTTCTTTCTCTAAATCCTGCTTATTCTTGGCAGAAATCTTTCTGCCGAATTTTTCGCCTGAAAAAGTTAGCAATCTTTCATGGTTATATTGGCCGAACAACTGCATTGGAGAAAGAAAAGCCAAATCCATAAAAAGCCCTACTGGAATTGAACAATCCTTCTCACAGATCTCTTTCCTTATCTCAAAGCCATCTTTTTCGCTTTCGAATCTTCCTTTTGAAATAACTGAAGATATGTTTGCCTTTATCTTAGCTTTCTCTTTAACTTCGTTAAATAATTCGCTTATCTTTGGTGCAAACTCTGAAATATTTTTTTGAAGAGATTCTACATCACCGTCTGGATAGGTGATCCTCACTTTTCCGCTTCTAAAAACAATGAAAAATATCTTGTTTTCAATAACAGAAAACAAAAAGTTGGATTCGTTTGGAAGCGAAAGAAAGTTCTTGCTTTTTGAAAGCTTGCTTAAATCTATATCTTGTTCAAGATCGAAAATGAATGAAACATATTCATTATCAATTTTCATTAAACCACTATCTTAACTCTCTTATTAAATCTCTATATTATCATCAATCAATAGATCTTTTCACCTGGAAATACAGTTATTCCTTGAGATGTGATCTTCATTGGAACCAGATCTCTTGAATGATCTGTTCCCCTCATTTTTATTATTTCCAAAGCCCTTATTCTTTTTTCCTTTCTTGGCATGTTGTAAAGAACTATGATTCCGTCTGCTGCAAACTGTTCTATGTTGAACTTCATTTTGTTTCTTACTGGATTCTCTAGCTCTGAAGTAATCAATGCAGTGCAATCCAGATTTCTTAGGAAACTAAGGAATTCAATAAGTTTTTTCCTAAACTCCAAAACCTCTTCAAAGCTGAATCTGAGTAAAGTAGATGAATCTATGACCACTCTTTTAACGCCGTGATGAACCACATAAGACTGGAGGATATCTGAAAAGTTTTTGAAGTCATACATTGCAGGTTTGATGATGAATATATCCTTATCTACCATTGAATCTATATCCTTCAATCCTGAAAATGCGCTCTTTACGTTTTCAACTATTAATTCTGGATCCTCTTCTAAGGTAATAAAAAGACCCTTCTCTCCTTTCTTTGCACCTCTATAAAGGTATTCAAAGCAGAATAATGTTTTTCCGCTTCCAGGACCACCTGAAACAAGCACATGATGCCTTTTAGGTATTCCACCATTAAGCATGTCATCTATTCCAGAGATTCCAATCTGTATCTTTTTAGGTTCTGCCATAATAAGATATAAGCAATAAATTTAAAATTCATCCAGTTAAGAAAATCAAACATCATTTATTCTCAGTTTATTCTCTAATTGATCAATTGCGCTTTCAAGTTCAAATAGATTCTTTATTATTACGTCTGGATTCTCTTTCTGAAGTTGATCATATTTTCTCTTGTATGTAAGAACACCGATGGAAGACATGCCTGCATTTCTAGCTGCCTTTATGTCATCTGGATGGTCTCCTACATAAACTGCTTCCTCCGGCTTAACCATTAACATTTTAAGTGCCTTTTGCAGAGGAAGGGGGGATGGCTTTGATTCAGGAACATCATCTATAGATACTATTGCTTTAATGTATTTTCTAAATCCACACCTTTGCAATGCTTTAATTATTGTTTGGCGGTAATTTCCGGACACAACGCCAAGCTTGTATTTCTTGCTTAAAGATTTCAAGATTCCTCTGTAAGGGAAACATGTGCCTGTTGCCAGTCCTTCCATCTCTTTCTCTAATCTCTTTTCTCTAATCTCTTTCTTCTGCCTGGTTGTAAGCTTATCTAAAAGCTTTGAGAAAAAAGCAACAAAAAACTTATGCGGAGTTAGATGCGAATATTTTCCTTGGAAGTATTCATAATCTATATCGTTTGTAAGCTTATACCAATCAACATTCAGCTCTAAAAGCGTGTTATCCATATCAAAGATTATTGCTTTGATTTTTTTCTTAGTCAAATAAACACCCCATCTCAGATAAGATCAATATAATATTAACAATATTAAAGAAAGTAATACTATTAAAGTAAATTCTTTTAATTGATGACATTTTTATATAATATCATGGTATTTTTTGGCGGCTTTATTAGCATTTCTTAACAGTATTTCTTCAGAAATTATTTTACTTTTTCGCTTATTATTGTATTGCTATAAAATTAGTAAAGTTCTATCAACTTCTGAAGAAGAGAATTAAATTCCAACTCGCTTCGTGAGAGCACATCAGACTCTTTATTTATTTTTTCAATATCGGCCAATGCTACTGTCTTAAATTCATCCTTTCTCTCTTCCATTAAGCCCATTAATTCTAAAAGTTTATAGAGCTTGGCATTAACGTATGACATATCTTTCATATCATCAGGAGAGGGTATGGAAATAATGCAATCAGCCATCTTATCAAATTTACCTAAAGACTTGTATGCCTCAGCCATATAAAGCAAAATTGTAGCTTTCTCATAATTGGAATTGCTCTTCTTTAAAATCTTTTGAAACATTTTGATTGCTTCATTATACTTCTTATTATAATATAAGTTCATTGCGCAGCTAAAAGATACATTAGGGGAATACTTTAAGTAGGTTGTTGCCATTAATTGAGTCATTTCATTGAGAGAGGAAGAACGGATATATACAAGAAGGTGATTAATGCTGAGCGCCTTTAGATATCTTTCAAATACATCATGCAGTATGAAAAATCCTTCTTTGTCTACCACGCTATGGGCTGCAAAGAAAAGAGACATGGACTTTGGTAGCAGCTCACGTGAAATCAAATCATCCATTAATTCATATTCATTTCTGGAAAACTTTGAAACTAAACTGTTATAAGAATGAACAAGGTACTCTGCATTAGATAAGAACTCAGCAATTCCGTTTATTAAATTAAGTGAAGGTTTTGTTTTCTCTTTCTTATATTTGATAAGAAGTTGGATATAAACTTCTGCTGCAGAGTTGAAATCTTTGATTTGTAATTCAGCAAATTCTCTCTTCTTAAATTGCAGAATGTCATTAAAATCCTTAAAAACATATTCAGGTATTTCTCTCTCCTTTTTTTCTTCCTGTTCTATAAGAGAGTCGAGCTTAGTTGGGAGATCTATGTCACGGAACATCTCCTTTTTTATATTTCTAGAATTTAAAATAGCAGGAAAGGCACGGCCGTTTGTTGGAGATATCGAATAAATCCTATTTACATTTTTTACCAATGTATCTTCTGAAATCTTTTTCTCAAGGAACTGTTTTAGCAATGTGGAATATGCAGTTTGTTTCCATTGAAGCGTGACTGCCATATTGTAAAGGGAAATATCTATATTCAGCAAAAGAATAGCACACTTTAATTTTTCCTTTGGATCGCGCTTCAGAGAAACAGAAATCCATTCCTCTATCTCTTCAACAGATCCATCTTTTAACCATTTATATGCATCATCCTTATAAAGAGAGGAAAATGCTTCTATTTCCTTCAACAGTGCATCACGATATTCCTTTTTTGATTCGAATTTTGATTTCTTAAGCTGATCGTATTTCTTTTTAAGATAAATATATTCTGGAATTCTTTTGTTCTTGGTTTCAATCGCTATAGAGTTTGTTTCTCTCAGCTTTTCAAGAAGATTTTGAATCATTTCAAGATATGCTTTGGATATGTTTTGATTTGGCTGATTAACTGCTATCTTTATAGATCTGAAAATCTGAAAGAATGGGCCCATTTCATCTAGGAATCTTGCAATTTGATTGTAAATCTCATTCATTTCTTTTTCTATCGACTCGATCTCTTTCTTTTTCCTTATTTTTTCCATTTCAGCCTTTTGCTTCATTTCAATAAGTATTCCTAATCTTTCCTTAAATTCAGCCAATCTCTTAGTAATTGGTTTCGATTTTATATGAACCTTCATTTCTTCCAATGCCTGAATTATAGCATTATTATCCTTCCTTGCCACTGCATCTTCCAGCTTTCTTTTTGCCTTCATAAATTCTTCTGTCTTCTTTAATGCCTCTTCAAGGATCTCGCGAACATTCTTTCCAGAAAGATCGCTGTTTATGACTTCATTATCAAGAATTTTGAGAAATCTGTCTGATCTTAACCAGTCTATTATCTCATCAATAATCCTAATAAGTTCGCCAGGAGTGGTCATCCTATCCTTTGATTTATATTTGATATAATCTTGGATGCTTTTTGGAAAGTCCTGCAATAAGGGTGAAAGGTTTTTCTCATAAAAGTCAGGTGGAATCTCCTTCTTTCCTTGCTTTACTAAACTGCCGAGTTTTCCCTCTGCCTTTTCCAACATTTCAATAAACGAATTTATCAGCGCTTTTGCAGAATCTATACGCTCTTCTCTCTCTTCTTTGCTGTCTTCAAATGCTTTGTCTTTTATGATCTTTGCATCCTTTTCCAGCAGGGTTTCAAGATCTGAAAGGGATGCGATTCTTGAGGCTTCGTTTATTACGAATTTTTCATTGCCTTTATTTTCTTCTATTTTATTGATTGATTCTTCTATTATTGAGAGTTTTGGATCTATTTTTATAAGCGATTCGTCAAATTCATCCAGTTCTTTCATTATTTTCGTTTCTTTCTTTTCTGGTGATGAGATTTCTTCTTTTAATGAATCTGCTGCTTCTTCTGCCTTTATTGCAGGTTCTACATATTTTGTTATTAAAAATGAGACAGGATATGAGATCTTTCCTCTGTTTTGTATTCTTGTTACTAATGTCTGAATCATTCCTTCCATTTCTGCAATTATAGCTTCATATTCTTCGCAGCTTTCAAGCAGATTTTCTGCTTCTTCTTCCAGACTTATTTCTTTTATTTCTTCTTTTTCTTCAATCTCTTCTTTTTCTTTTGTTTCTATTAGTTCTTTTTGCTGTTCTTGTTGTTGTTTTAAAGAAAGAAGAACTTCAAGAGGGGGTTGGTTTACTACAAGCATTTTGTTTTCATCTGCTCTGATAATGTGAGTAAAATTTGATGAAAAGGAAGAGAAAGAAGGAGGCGGGGGTTGAAGAGTGGGAAAAGGCTGTTTGAATTGTTCGCCTAGTTTTTCAGCGTTTCCAATCGCATCAAACAAAAATAAACTCATGTACTTATTTTATAATTTATATTTATAAAATTACTCTTTTAGTTTGTCTAGAATGATTTGGATTTTTTTATCATCTTCTTCATAAGATTTCATAAATACGTTTTTTGTGTCTTCTACATCATTTTGATTATATCTTAAGTCTTTAAAAATGAACATATCCACTTTATCCCATATTTTCTTTACTTCTTCAAGATATTTGTTATATTTATTACAATATTCGATTGATTTTTGTTTGTAGAAATCTAATTTTGAGAAATCAACATGTCCCCAGGCTACGGCACGTGGATCTTTCATTGCGCCGTCATAGTATACATCAGCTAAATTGTAATATATCGTTAATTTTAGATCTATAAAATTGAAATCGTGTTTTTCTTTTAGTCTTTCGTCTATTATTTTTATTGCTTCCAGGCAGGTTTTTTCTGTTTCTTCAAATGTTTGATGATATGCAGCTAAAGAATAAATACTATAAACCCATAGATAGAGGGCATCAATATCTTTTGTTTCTTCATATTTTTTCTTGAAATAATTGATTGCTGATTCATTTAATTTTATTCCTAATGAATCATCTATATTAATTTCTCCAATTTTATCTTTGTGTACTTTTACTAAAAGCTTCCAACCTGTATTGTATTTCTTTTCTATTACTTTAGCTGCATAGTAAGGTGGCTGTCTTGCATAAAATCCAACTGCATCTGCATTCTTTACTGGACTGAAAAGTAAAGAAGCACCTAATAGGCCTGCAGCTAATGGTTTTTTCATTCTTTGCCATAAGGTAGGCTTACTCTCTTTAGTGAAATTAGATTGGGAAATAGGTACATTGTTTATATAGTTATAAGCATTATAATACATTTCCGCCAATTCGTAATAAATGCTGAGTTTAAGATTAATAAAGTAAAGATTGTTTGGCTGTTCTTTCAGCATTTCATCTATTATTTTAATTACTTCAGTATAGACTTCTTCTGTTTTTTCAATTGTTGGTTGTTTGCGTGCCAACGAACGGGCACTGTCTATTAATAAATAAAGAGTAAATGGATCTTTATTCTTTTCATATATCTCTTTAATATGATAAAATACCTTCTCATTAAGTTTTATAACCGATGAGTAATCTATTTGATTCTTATTTATATTTATTGGAATGGTTTTAGATGTATTGATTTCTGTTTCATCAAAACTAATTGTATCTGGAACTAGTGGTTTCATTCCTTGCCATAGTGAAGGTTTCTTTTCTTCCTTCTTTTCTCCTTTCTTTATTATCTTCTCCTCTCTTTCTGTCATGATTATCATTCTCAGTTCAGGTATTTAAAGGTAACTTTTATTTGACTGAAAGCATAATACTTCTCTTGATTTGGTCTTCAAGATAATTATTATCTTATTGCTCTCATTACCCATAATAATTATAAGACTGTATTGATTCGGGAGGAAAGAGTATTGATTCATTGAGAATATAACTTGAAGGTCATTTAAAAATAATAGAAAAATAATAGATAAAGTAGTTGGATCAGTTGTATTAATAATCTTCTGATGCATATTTATTATTGTTTTTATATTTGTTTTTACCTTTCTTAGCGACTGCATAAATAATAACTAGAACGTTTCTAGAATATTTACATTCCTAGTAAATACATTTGACAAATGAAGTATGGAAACGGACTCTATAAAGGGCATAAAAAGAAGAAAAAAGAAAAAACATCAAATTAATCCCTACCTTTTTTAGAATAAGATAGGATAGAATAAGCGATGAAGAGATATGCGCCTAAAACCATGAGACTGAATAGTTTACTGATCTCACCACTTATAACACCTATTGGACTTGCTAATGCAGAAATATATCTCTGACCATCTGTATCCAACATCCCCGTAAATGCATTTAATGCATTATGCGTTACGCTTGCGATTATCCATAGTGAAACAATATACACTATTGTATTCAATGTAGCTTCATCGCTTATAAAGCGTGTCAAAACATCTTTTCGTACTCTTGGTAACAGAGTAGAAATTACAAAATAACCTGCACCAAGAACAAGCAGTGTTTCAATCAATGCTGCTCCTTCAATTGCCATTTATCTACACCTCCTATTGAGATAATACATACATATCATTAAATTATTAGATATATTTATACTATCTAACTTTTACCTTCTAGAAAACCTGGCTTGTTTAATATCTTATAACCAATATAACCAATAACTAAAGCGGCAATCAAATAAATAATGATTTCAAAACTAAAGGACGAACTTTTCGATTCAGCATATGCATCGCGGGTACCTGCTTTAAAAATCACTACATTTGAATCGTTCAAGACCCCACTATGTGATATAATTTTTGATGGCATTTTGACCTTGAGATCAAAAGAAACATAATTCATCTCAAATCTGATGTATTCCCCATCTGCTTTCTTAATTTTATACACGTTTATACCCATCTTAGATTTATTGGTCTGTGCACTAATTGAAAATGAAAGTGTAATATTATTTCCTGTTTCTTTACATTTCATACTCTTCATTATTTCGACGCTCTCTTCTGATGAAAAAGATGATAGAGATTGCAAGTACGATTTAACTTGAGAACATGAAACACTGAATAAAGGTGATTGCTCTGCAATTAAAGAAACATCTAGAGAGGTATCAGAATGCACTGTTATTTCCATTGTTTGACTTAATGCAAAAGACGAACCAACGACCATTAAACCGAACATGAGAAATCTAAATAACGCCTCTCTCATTTTAATCACCCCCAATTTTAATCTTAACTCTCCCTAATTGTATTTAATAGCTGCTCATAAATATAATTCAAATCCAAAATCATTCAATATTATTATTCTTCTCAACCATTTATTTGTATTCTTTGATTAATACTCTACTTCTCTCACTTTACTTTTTCTTTTATAAATAATGATGGGTCGTTAATCAAATTGAGATCTGTTTCATTTAAAATATAAAATGTCCATGATACGGCTGCCCCCATTCCACCGACTGACCCTGGATAATTTGCTAACTCGATATGGAATGATAGCGGATCACCTCTAGAATAACAAAAGTTATAGTTTTTAACGCTGTTAGATACCAAATATATAGTGTCTGGAGAGCACTCATCAAATCTTATAAGAGGAGTGCCATTTCTTGCATATGCCGCGTCATAATATTCTGTGTAGATTCTATCGTGACGGAATGAAACAAAACTATAACGCTCATAAGGTGGCGCTTCAAGAGAAAGTGTAAAGCAGGTTATAGGTATACATTGCACTCTGAATTAAAGACATCTGTTACACTTGCATAAACTACTAAGTTTTCAAATGCTGCAGGTATTACTCCTCGAACTCTTTCATTTAATGTCAATGGTTTCTTGCAGCTTTTGCCATCCGCGCTACATCCACCATAACAAGGGTATGTATCATAGATACAATTACCACTTGATTTATTGCAGTAACCATTAAAATAGAAGGTCGATCCGTTACAAAGTGCTACTTCACATACTACACTGTCACAAATAGCAAAATGAATCGAATCTACTTTTTGATTATTTAATACTTTATTTATTAATGTGATTAACTCATCTTTATATTTAGTTACAGCATAAAATCTAAAACTTCCGTTTTCCTTTTCTTGTTTCGTTATTAGACCCTCTGCTTCAATAGCATAGGATGTTTCGTTATATAAATTATCCACCCTAGCCAAAGACCCTATTGACTTTTCTGATTTTAAACTGTTGTTTTGATCGATGTAAAATCTCGTAATCAGTTTCTTTTGATCCAATAAATCGATGAAGATAGTATGATTTTCAATGTACAAATCATAAATTTCTTCATATACCGGAGAATAATTAAGTAGATAAATATATAGCTTATCATTTATTTTGATCTTAAATCTAAGACCAGATGTATATTTTGGTACTTCAAAAGCGTAGAAACCTCTAATTTTAGAATATTCGCTTAACTGTTTTATTCCTTTTAGATTTCTATAAGTGAAATTATTTTTTACTAGATCATTTAAATCGATTGGGCTGTATTGCTCCCCTTTTGAACCAACTAATTGAGCTGTGACATTATAACTTTCAACATCAAGTCTAATTTTAGCCGGATTTTCTAAGGTTGCATAAATAATAATAGTTCGATTTTCCTTATTCTTTTCTTGACCTTGTATATCGATTAATGTAAAAATAAGATCGTTTTCATTAATCGAATCTCCAAAGGAGAGGATCTTCTTTGATTGAAAAGTTGGTGAAATCAAAAAGATATACACTAAACCTATAACAATTACTGCTACAATGAGCAAGAGTATATGTTTTACCTCCATCCACATTCCTCTTATTTCATTAGATCATAGTTGAATAAGACACAACCCGTATACGAATCCCTTTTTATGTAGAAAATATTTAAATTTTTGCTCATATTTTCTATAGACTCCTTAAATTATTATAAGTATAAACTCTTGGCGACCACGCCAAGAGGTATACGATGTCTAAGAGGCAGAATAAACTTAAAAAGCTTATCATATTAGGCTTCCAGTTAGTAAAGCAGAGAGGAATCTCAAGGTATTCCTCCAAATTTTCTAAGAAAACATTTACTCAGCATCAATTCCTAGTGATGGGAATATTAAAGACAGAATTAAAAATGAATTACAGAGACTTTAGAGATTGGTTAGAATTTTCAACCGAAGCAGTGTATCTCCTTAAATTAAAGAAAATACCTCATTTCACTACATTGCAGAAATTTCTACAAAACCCCAGTCCAAAAGATATAAATATCTCAATTGATGGATAAATACATGGCAATAACAACTGTTTTGTTTGACTGGGATAATACGATTTTGAATACAAATGAATACAAAGAGCTTTCAAAAAAGGCAGTAATAATTGGAATGCAGTCAGAGGCAACTGAAAAGTTCAGAATAAAATTGTCAAGAAAAGTGCTTGAGGAAACAATGGAAAAGATAAGAAAAGAAAAAGGATCTAATTATGGGAAGCTTATTGATGAAACTGCAATGTTGGTTTGCAAAAACTTGGGAATAAATGACCAACTAAAGATTGATAGGATAGCGACAGCAGGGATAAGTGCGCACCATAAAACAAAATATGCTTATTTCGCTTTCCTATATAACGAGGTAATAGAAACTCTGACTTCGCTTAAGAAAAAAGGACTGCTTATCGGGATAGCCACTGCAGGAATAACGCACAAACAGATAGATAAAATAAATTGGGCGAATTTAAGCATGCTTATAGATGAAATATTTGTAACTGAGCAGTATGTTCAAGAGAACAAACTATCCCAAAGCATAGATATAAAGACAAAAGAATATTTCCTATGGATAGCTTCGAAATTAGGCAGGGATGTAAAAGAAATGATTATGGTTGGCGACAGCTATTCAAACGATATTGAGCCCTCAAAAGATGCTGGCCTTATCACAGTATATCTTAATAGAAAATGCAACAGCGATGAGGCAAAAGGTCCAAAAGCAGATTATATGGTTGAGGATTTAACTCAAATTATAGATATAATCAATTCTATAAACTATAAATAAAATATAAATGTTTTTCAAATATTTTACACTCGCTTCTCTTTTTTCAATTTTTCCAAAAGGCTGCATGCTTTGCATATTGAACCTGAAGTAGGTTCTCCACAAATTGAACAGCTGTTTATTTTCTTTTCTTTTCTACTAGAATCGAATTTGTCTGAAATCACACTGCTTGTCTCTAAATAATTTTGAAGAATCTTAAACTTTGTTCCTGGATATCTAGATTCAGCTGAATTGATGAAATCACGCACTAAAGGCCTTAGGCCTTCATTGACATAAGGACACTCAACAAATACAGACTTGAAACCCTTTACAACAGCATATACAGCTATCTCTTTCTCTGGAATCTTGAAAAGAGGCCTTATCCTCATAACAAATCTCTCATCTTCTATTGCGCCACCCATTGGCTTGAATCTAAAAAGCAAACCCTCATTTCTTAATATATTCATCAGATAGCTCTGAACCATATCGTCAAGATTATGCCCTATAGCTAATCTATCAACCCCTAATCTCTTTGCTGCAAGGTTTAATGCATATCTCCTGAACACACCGCAATATGTGCATGATGAATCCTCTCTCCTTTCTTTCTCTATTGACATTATCTCGTCTAGAGTATGTTCTGTTAGATCTTTGAATGTCACTATTTCTAAAGGAACTTCAAGCTCAGAAGCAAGCTTCTTGGCCTCTGGTATGATCTTATCTCTGTATCCTTCTATTCCTTCATCTACAAGTATGGCGGTAAGCTTTATTTTCATTGGCTTTGCTATCTTGTTGAGAAGATACAAAAGAACTTGGCTGTCTTTTCCTCCTGAAACTGCTACTCCCACATGTTTGGCTCCGTCCAACATCCCATATTCCCTGATCGTGCGTTTCACCCTTCTTTCCACTGAATAAACAAGATGCTTCTCGCATAGATTTGTATTTGAATATGATAGATGAATTACTGCCTGCTTATTGCAGAAAGAACAATTAACCACCGTTAACACCTTTAAATCATCCACCAAGTATTACTTTCTGGATTTCCACATTATCTTGATTGGAAACTTTATCTAATTCTGTGACAATCTTCCCATTGACCTTAACAATTACTATTTGCTCGCTTATTCCAAGCTTACTTAGAAGTTCTTGAACTGTTCCTTCAAATCTTATATTATTTGATTTTCCGTTTATTACATACTTCATAAAAACACCTGTGAAGAACTAAAAATGAATAAATATAATTAGAATTCTTGAGATGATGTTAGATTATATTTGAATATAATAGTAGACATTAAGATATTTATATCTTTATTATTATGTGATTTTATGAAAGAAGACAAGAATAGCATAATGATAGAATATCTTTTGAAAAATAATTATGTTGATGAAAAGATAGCTTCAGCAATGAGAGAAATTAAAAGAGAATTGTTTATCCCGGCTGAGCTAAAAGATTCAAGCTATCTGGATCTTCCTTTGCCTATTGGATTTGGACAAACAATCTCTGCCCCTTCAATGGTTGGAATAATGCTTAAAGAATTAGATGTTAAAGAAGGAATGACTGTGCTTGAGGTTGGAACTGGATCTGGATGGCAGACGTGTTTATTGGCAAAGCTTGTAGGAAATAATGGAAAAATATATTCTCTAGAAAGAATAAAAGAACTTGCAGAGAATGCAAAGCAGATAATAAAGCAGCTGGGAATTGAAAATGTTGAAGTAATTGTAAAGGATGGAACTGAAGGATTGCAGGAAAGGTCGCCTTTTGACAGAATAATTGTATCTGCGGGTGCCCCGCAGATTCCACCACCCCTATTAGAACAATTGAAGAAAGGAGGAAAGATGCTTATTCCGCTTGGCATAGGATACTGGCAGGATCTTGTTTTAGTTGAAAAGAATGAAAATGGAGGCATCACTACAAGAGCTATTTTGCCTGTTATGTTTGTTCCTCTAGTAGGAAGATTTGGGTATCCCAAAAATGAGTGATTTATTGTTAATTGCTAAAATTATTATTCTTCAAATTTTTCCCAAGGATAAACGATCCACTTATTAGCAATTTTTTCTGAATAAAAATCTGGAGACATAATTTTTTCTTTTCCATCTACAATTTTGTCAAGAAGAGCTGCAGTATATACCTTTTTTGCTCCTCTTTCTTTAAGGTAATTGTATGTAAGAGAAAGCGTCTTTCCAGATTCCACAACGTCATCAACAATAAGCACGTTCTTGTCTGTAACATCTGTAGAAAGGTCTTCTGCTAGGTGAGGCCTGTCTTTAGCCACGCCCGGTTTTGTATAAAATGTAACCCTTATAGTAGACAGGTTATTATTTTTAAGAATACCGGAGAGTATTCTTCCTGGAATAAGGCCTCCTCTGCTTATTGCTATTATCTTATCTATTTTTACATTCTGCTTTTCTATTTGGTTGGCTATATCCTGACACAATTTTTCTATTTTTTCCCATGAAAGATAGTATTTTTCCAATTTTGCATCGCCACAGTTTTTAGTATCCATATTAAATATTATGAAATAGAAGATATAAAATATTATCATACAATAGATTATTAATGAAACTTGATCTGCATATTCACTCGATATACTCTGATGGATGCTGCAACCCTGAACAGATAGCTTCAAGAGCAAAGGCGCTTGGCCTGAATGGGTTTGCCATAACAGACCATGATACCTCTTCTGCATGGGAAAGAGGGAAAAAAGCTGCAAAGGAACTCGGACTTGTATTCGTTGCAGGGAAAGAAATAGTGATAAGAAAGAAACCGAAGTTTGGTGAAAAGAAAGGAAAGAAAATTGGCGAGATCCTTGCTCTTTTTTTAGATGAAGACTTGAAAATAAAAAAGGAAGAACAGACTCCTGAAAATGTTAAAGAGATAATTGAGCAGATTCATGAAAGAAATGGGATTGCTGCAATACCCCACCCATTCTCAGGAATATTTCGAAAACAAAATATGTTGCAATTCTTATCTGAAAAAAAGATAAAATTTGATGCAATAGAGTCAATAAATGGAAGATGTAATGCAAAAGAAAATGGAAAGGCAATAGAATACGCAACAAAGAATAAAATTCCACAAATCGGTGGCAGCGATGCACATACATTTAGAGAGATAGGCAGCGTATATACATTTGCTAATGTAGATACTATTGAGGCCTATAGAAAAGCAATTAAAAAAGGATTGGGGAAGCCAATAGGCATACAAAAAGGAGATATTGAAATAAACTTAATAAGACTAAACGGAAGAATAATGCGAATCGTTAAAACGAAATAAAACTCACTTTAAAACGTTTGAATATTTCTTGGATAAAAATGTCCTAAATTTGAATATTTCTTCTAAATGTAAATACCAATCCTCTCTTAAATTTCCTGCCGCATAGCTTTCTATCTCTTTCTTTATTGCATCTTCTTTATTTTCTTTTTTAGCTGTCTTTAATACTTTCTTAATCTCCTTTCTTAGCTTCTTTAGATCATCTTTAAGTTCTTTATTGCTTGATTCTGCTTCTTCGATAGATGAAATAATTCTTTCTAACGGTTTATATCTCTTACTAAAAGCGATTTCTTTTTTCACCTCTTCCAATCTCTCTTTTGGCAGAGCTTTTTCTCTTTTCTTAGCAATTTGGTTACTTATTGCAGTGGGTAAATGATTCTTTACTTCATTCCACACCTTCCAACTTGCTTTTGAAAATACCTCCTCTATTGCTCTTCTATTTTCGAAATCATTGTATGGTGCATTCCACAAATCTACAAGAAAATTAACAAAATATTTCTTTTTACTTTTGCTGAAATAAATATTTGCCAGACATAAAAATGCATCCGACTTAGCACTTTCGCTTATTTCTCTTATTTTTGGATCGCCTCTTGTAATGGTAAAATTAAACTTATCCTTGCCTATCTGGTTGTATTCAATTCTATCTTTTGTATATTTTTTAATTTCATTAACAAATTGATTTATATCTGTAGTTGTGACTAAAAAATTATATTTGAAGTTCTTTCTTTTAGTTTTCTCCAAGCTTGAAACTATCGCTATTACCTTTTCAGCATCTGGCGTCAATTTAAAGAAATTTATTAACGGATTAAAATTAAATTGCACATATGTTTTATCCTCTTCTTTTAAGATCCTTATATTAGTCAACACGTTCTTTTGAAATAAAAAAAATACGGTCTTATTTTGTTTTTCGAAAAAAGTGCGCAAATCTGAACTATAATGGAGAGCCAATTTTTTAAATAACTCTTCTGCTCCCTTACTTAATTGGATTTTTGAAACATAATTCTCGGAATCGGCCTCTTTTTGTGCATTTACTATTGCAGAAACTATTAATGTATTCAAAAAATGTTCATTATTAATATGATTACTTAAAGATTTAGATTGAATAACCATAATAGAGATAATGAAAGAAATTTTTATATCTCTTTCGTGAAAGGACAGATTTTAGAGTCTTAAGAAAACCAGAAAAGAAGAAAAAATAAAGAAAGATTACTGAGAATAAAATAAAAAAAGAAAATAGAAGAATTAGCCGAACAGGCTACCAAGTCCTGCTGCTGCTTCTTCTTCTGTCTTCTTCTCCTCTTTCTTCTCTTCCTTCTTTGCTTCAGCTGGTGCTGCACCACCGGATGGGGCTGCTACTGCAACTGGCATAGATGCATTCTTTAATATCTCATCTATGTTTGCTCCTTGAAGAGCTGTAACCACCATCTTTGCCTTTGCTGGATCTGGTGTCAAGCCAGCAGCCTTTACAGTTGCATTCAATGCATCCTCTGTTATTTCTTTCTTGCCTGCGTGCAACAACAAAGCAGCGTAGATATACTCCATAAATTCACCTCAAAAACATCTATTTAACTTGATGATCATGCAGCTTGAGGCACTGCTGAATTTATAGATTGTGCCTGTCTCGCTGCCTTCTTCATCAATTCTTCCATTAATTCAGGAAGCATGATATCTTTCTCAATTCCAATGTATCTTGCATTGCGATATGCCTTCTGCATCAAAGGCTCTATCGTGTCTTTTGTTATGTATCCAATCTCCATTGAAATTGCTCTTGCATTAAAGTATCCAGTTGTCATATCTGACAATAATTTCTTCTCATCAACGTTGAGAAGCTCCTCGCTATATACTATTCCATCTTCATATGCAAGAGGAACATGAACTCTAACTTCAAAAGGCTTTATATCTAATTTCTGTAATGCCTTAGCCACTACATCCTTTATAACTTCGCCCTTCTTTGCAACCAAAGAATCCTTTCCAACTGCAACCTTTCCAGCCTGTATCCTTGCATCTATTCCTGCAGTCTTAAGCTCTGTCAGGATCGGACCTGGTGGTAATTGTGTTTCTCCAGCAGGTACGATTATATCATAAGGAGCAATTTGACCTGGCTTTGCATAAACCTTCAATGGATTTGCATTCATCTTTTTGTAAAGTTTGAATGGATCCATATTTGCAATAATTAGTGCTTTTTCTCCTTTCATTGCCGGAAGTAATTGATTTAGATTCGCTAATTTAAGTGCTCTTCTAAGAAGTGATGTCTTATATATTATAATTTTTGCTTCACTTTTTAGTTCTTTTCTTATCTGATGTAAAAGAGCATTTGGTAAAGTATGCAAATCTACGACTGCAACAACTTTTGCTGATTTTAATTGATTAGCTATTTCATTAACTTTCTGCTTTTTAATTTCAAGTGCGCTTACCATAAATATCACCTTTTATTTATTCGACCTTAACTGGTTTACCCATGGAAAGTTTGATTACAACTGATTTTATTACAGAGTCTCCACCAACTTTATTTCTTATTGCATTGAGAACTGCTTTCGCGTTTTCGGTAAGGTCATCCACAGACATATTTTCTGTTCCGATAGCACAGTGAACAACAGGAAGAAACTTTCCTCTCGATCTTATCTTTACAACGTTTCTCGCGTTTTTAAGCATTAGAGAAACATTTCCAACAAGAGGCTTTGGAATCTTTCCTCTTCCACCAAGAATCTGACCGAAATTCTTACCAACTAATACCATCAATTGAGGTTGTGCAAAAAACTCTGAATTCTTTGCAAGTCTTTTTATGTCTGATTTTTTATATTTTGAAATTTGATCACTACCTATTACAAATTCTGCTCCTGCTGCCTTTGCATCAGCTGCAACATTTCCATCTGCAAATACCACTAAGTTTATGTTTTTTCCTCTTCCTTTTGGAAGCGTAACTTCAAGATTAAGCTTGTTCTCCTGTTTTGACATATCTATGTTTTTAAAATTCACAGCCATCTCAACAGACTGTACAAACTTTCTTGAACCTTTTTCCTCTAAAGCCTTTGAAATAGCCTGTTTAATGTTCTCGTCATTAATCATCTAAACACCCTCCCGCAGAATGCGGTTATACGGGCAACAGATATAAAGATCTGTGCGTATTTATTACTATAATAGATAAGATATATACAATGCGATAATTTAAAAATATTATTGTTTCATGGATTAAACTAAGTGACTAAAAGAGTGATTAAATGAGAAGAGTCAGATCTATAAGATTCTCTGAAAAAGGAAATTCGCTTCTTTATTGGTATAAAGTAAAAAACCCTTTGATAATAATATATAATTTCATATTGATTTATCTCGCTAAATACATACCTTCATTGACAATCAAAAGATTACTTTATAAAATGGCTGGAATGAAGATTGGTAAGGATGTATCGGTTGGATTAGGTGTAACATTTGATATCTTTTTTCCTGAATTAATCAAAATAGAAGATAATACTATAATAGGATTTAATACTACAGTATTGGCACATGAATTCTTACAAGAAGAATTAAGAATAGGAAATGTCGACATAGGTAAAAATGTTATGATAGGGGCAAATAGCACCATACTTCCAGGAGTTAAGATAGGAGATAATGCTAAGATATCTGCAATGTCCCTTGTGAATAAGGACGTTAGAGAAAACAGTTTTGTTGGAGGGGTGCCTATAAAAATTATTAAATAATGATTCTTATACATCCTGTAAATATAGAAAGTGACAAAATGCAAGAAGAAAATCTACTACTGGTTATAGCAGTTATAAATTTTATAGGATTTTTATACGGTATCTACTACTATTCAGATCAACTTTCTGATTGGAACTTTTTATACTCGATATTAATAATTGACTGTCCTTTACAAGCGTTATTGGTTGGGATTATACTAACTTGGAAAGTGAGAAAAATATATAAAAAAGAAAATATAAAAAATCCCACTAACCAAAAATTACTTGGGTTATTTAGATTCCTTACTAATTTCACTGCAGTCGGTTCAATTAAATATGGAATATGGACTATGTTTGTAATCCTATTTTATTATAATTACTTTCTCTTTTCTGATCCTTTTACTTACTCGATTTTATTTATTGCACATTTGGGTCTGACATTGGAAGGACTTGCTTTAACCGGCTTAGAAATAAAGAAAAAAGATTTGGTCCTAATATTTGTATTCTATTTGCTTAATGACACTTTTGATTATTTGATTGGAACACGTCCAATGATTCCAAATGAAGGAATAGAAATAGTAGCAATAATAACTCTCTCACTTACGTTTATCTGTAGCTATATTATTTGGAAAAGTGGGAATGAAAATAGAAATATTTTAGATGAGATTAATAAAAGATATATTAATTCAAAATTTATTTCCAAGTTCCTTTTCTTATTGAGGAGTATATGACTATCGCTACTGCAACAATAAATATTATCACTACATATATCGGTTGAATTAAAGGTTTTGTAACTTTTATTTGTATTTGTCTCTGTTGATAACCTGATTTTTCAATATAAATAGTTAAGTCTCCCTCTTTTGTAGGAGTGTATGTAAACTGTCCTGATTTATCTGTCACTTTGAATGTTTCTCCGCCAATTTTTACATTAACATCTGTTAAGATGGCTCCTTCGGTAGTAAAGAATTTTATTATAATCGGTTGATTAACATTAACTTGTAAAGGATAAGAAACGTTTATCTTAGGAAGTTTTTCTTCTGAGAAAACAAAATTATAAGTTGAAGTAAAATAAGGGGGTTGTTCTTGATTATCATATTTGTCTATTACTCTACACTGAAGAGATACTTCCCCTTCTGTAAATCCTGTAATCTGAATATTTCCAGACCAACTTAAATTATTTCCATCTCCATGCAAACTAACAGATTGCCATTCTCCCGGCAGTGTTCTTACTTGAACTGATTTTACTCCATTCTCTGAATAAGCATCACCCGCTACTGCAACAATTGGAAGAATTGTAGAACTGACTTCCGGATTTGTTATTTGACATGAAAGTAATGAGACTGCATAAACTGCTCCATCATATGTAGTGAAATAAAAAATTCCTTTTTCTTCTACTATTTCGCTTGGCCAGTCTGAAACCGAAATGTTCCATTTAAGCCTTCCTTCCTTACTTATGCTGTATATATTGTTATCCCTGGAAGAGATGATTATTGAATCTTGAAGAATAACTGGAATGCTTTTTATTGAATTGTTTGTTTTGAACTTCCAAATGGCATTGCCTTCAAGATCCAAAGAATACAAATAACCATCATCTGAACCTGCATAAAGCCTCTCTCCGTCTGTTGCTATTGAATTGAGATTGCCGTCTGCAATTCTTTTTACAATGATGAGCTTGCCCTGCATGTCAACTGCGTATAATGAATGCTCGGCTGGGACATAAATTGTATTATTAGTGATGGCAAGTCTTGATCTCCAGACTGAATACCCAAGATCATATAGAAGAACTGAAGAACCGGTCGGATCTATTGAGTAAATCTTGCCGCTGACTGTAGCTACAAAAATCTTATTTCCACTTAATGCAAACGAAGAATCTATTTCTCCATCTAATTTATTTGTTTTTATTATATTTTTATTTGTAAATGTATTACCTGGTTGCGAGATTATATATACATTTCCATCTCTTGTTGCAACCACTAAGTTTGAACCTACCTGAATAACTGGAGTAGAGATAGTGGAATTAAATGATATATTTCCTACTATACGACCGTCTTTTGAAACTGCAAATAATATATTTTCGGCTGGAACGAAAAGAATATTACTTATGAAACTTGATTGATACTTCACGCTTTTGCCCAAATCTAAGTTCCAAACTCTTGACATTGTAAAGCGATTAAATGCTACCACATTTCCAGCGTCTGAGATTGAAAATAAATAGTCCTCTCCAATTACTGGTGCTGTTGAAGTCTGAGTTGTTTGAACCTTCCATTTCACATCAACTGGAAATGAAGACAAAAAAGAAAAAGATAATAAAATAAAAATTAAAATAGAGAATATTCTGCAACTTTGTGTCTTTACAGATAATCCATTCTGTGCAAACTTCATTTTCAACTTCGTTTTCATTTAACCTCACTTGATGCTTGCATCATATTCTCCTTTCTTAACTTTCTTTGCTATTACTCTTGGATCCTGCCCTTCACATGTAACTCCTACACTTAAACATGTTCCTAGAACTGAAAGAACAGCTGACTTAAGCTCTGTTGCATTTGTTGACCCGATCTTTATCTTCGCGATCTTAACAACCTTGTCAAAGCTGATGTCTCCCACCGGTGCTGGCTTCTGTCCTGGTTCTGCCTTTGCTCCTTTTTCTATCCCTATTTCTTTCTTTATCAAAGAAGCTACTGCAGGCATCCCGATTTCAATTTTATATGATTTGTTCTCTTTATTTACTATTACTTTTACTGGAACTGTTACTCCTGCAAAATCTTTTGTTTTTTCATTTATTTCCTTAACAATATTATTGACATTTATTCCAAGAGGTCCTATTGAAGTTGCTAATGGTGGTCCTCCGGAAGCCCTTCCTCCTTCTACAAGAAGCGAAACTGTAATTTCAGCCATATACTCACCTATTATCTAATTCTAACTTTTTATTTACTAGATATTTAGCCATCGTCTAGCTTTCTATAAACATTAATTTAAGCAGATTACTCTTCTTCTGCTTTTTGTATTATCTTTACTGTACTGATCTTAGCTGTTACAGGAACAGAAACTGCAACATCTATAAGCTCTACAGTTATTGTATCTTTTGTTTCATCTATTCTCATTATTTTTCCTCTTTCACCCTTGAATGGTCCTGAAGTAAATTCAATTATATCTCCCTTTCCAAGCTTGACCGATTGCACACCTTCTTCTATAAGCTTGGTCATTTCATTAAGATCGACTGGTTTTGAAATCATTCCTTTTATATGTCTAATGCCTTGAGAGATAGTCTTTGCTGCAGAGATATCAGATGATTCTATAAATATATAACCTTTTACTTCTGGAAATCTTACTATTGCACCTATCGAATCTTTCATCTTTTCAGCCTTATGTGTAAGCATCTCTAAAACTATATGTTCCTGTCCTGAAGTTACCCTATATGCAAATATCATAATTTCACCCAATTCATTGTGAAAATTGTAAGAAACTGAATATTATTGATATTATGAAACCTATGATCCCCAATATAAGAACTCCTAATAGTACTATCTTAAGGTTTTCATTTAATTCTTTCTGAGAAGGTTTCTTGCTTGCCCTCCATACATATACTGCCTTATCATAAAACTCCTTTAATCCTTTAATGAGTGACATCTTAACACCTTTAAAATAGGTTAAATACAAATCATCCTATTCATAATCATTTACAATTATAAATAGACATTAAGATATAATAGTATATAATAAAAAGAAATAAAAATATGTGCTTAGTGTCAAATAATCAGAGACTGTTTTCCTACAATGCAAGATCTAGATCATTCAGATCTATTTCTTCGAGTTCTTCAGCAACTTTTACCTTATCTGTTTTTCCATTAACATTTCCTGCATTAACACCAACAAGTACAACCAAAACTTGAATTTGGGACCTTTTCATAGATTTATCAACTCTTGCACCCCAGATTATATGGGAATCCTTTGCTATCTGCTTAGATACTTCTCTTGCTATAAGTTCAGCTTCTCTTAATGTCATATCCTCTCCACCAACAACATTAATAATCGCCCTGTTTGAAGTTGATATGTCAACATCAAGAAGTGGGCTCTTAAGAGCTGTATTTGCAGCAAGAAGGGCTCTTTCATCATAAGAAGAATCAACACTCGATTCTCCAACCCCGATCATTGCATAACCGCCATCCTTTAGAATTGTTTTAAGATCTGCAAGATCTAGATTAATAAGACCGGAAACAGTGATCAGTTCAGCTATTCCTTTGACAGATTTTGCAAGCACTTCATCTGAAACTCTGAATGCAGCATCTAAAGGAAGATCTGGCACAACTGCAAGAAGCTTATCATTAGGTATTACAATAAGAGTATCGACAGATTTCTTTAGTTTTTCTAAACCCTTCATGGCATTTTGCCTTCTCTTTTCTCCTTCTGAAGTGAACGGGAGGGTTACGACTGCTACAACTAACGCGCCCATTTCTTTAGCAACCTTCGCTGCTACTGGAGCAGAACCTGTTCCCGTTCCACCCCCTAAACCACAAGTTACAAACACTAGAGAAGCATCAGAAATTGCACGCTTAATGTCTTCAATAGATTCTGTTGCAGCTGCTTCACCTACTTCTGGATCACTACCTGCACCTATCCCTCTTGTTGTTGTTTTTCCCAATAGTATTTTTTTATCTGCTTTGATATGAAGAAGATGTTGCACATCAGTATTCATTGCAATTATATTTGCTCCTTTGATTCCTATTTGAGATAATCTATTCACAGTATTGCTACCGCTTCCACCCATACCTAAAACATATATTTTAGGCTTGGATGACTCATAAAATTTAAGAAGTTCTTTATCATCTTCCGAAAGATCATCAAAATTTTGGAAATTCATTCCTCCACTTAAAGGAACGTCCACGATTTGTTTGAGGGATTCAACCATAAAATCACGGTCGCTTACTAAATAATATTATATACATTTAAATTTTAAAGCTTCGTTTTTTAAACAGTTAAAGTTTAAAATTATATCTGAAAGAATAGAATTATGGCAATAGAAGTTAAAAGAATAATGCGTGATATAAAAGCGTTGAAAATTCAAGGTGCAAGAAGAGTTGCAGAAGCTACTGCAAAGGCATTGGTAATTAGCATTCAAAAAAGCAATGCAAAAACAAGAGAGGAGATTCTGAATGAAATAGAAAAAATAAGTGAGAAACTTCTTTCGCTAAGACCAACTGAACCCATGGCTAGAAACACGCTTAGATTCTTTTTTGCAAGGCTTGAAAAAGGGAAAGATGTAGAAGAAATAAAGAAAATTGCAGAAGAAACCATGAAGATATATGACAAAATGTTTACTGAATCATTTCTAAAAATAACTGAATATGGGTCAGAAATGATTTGGGACAACCAAGTTATCTTAACTCATTGCCATAGTACAACAGTTAACAGCATTCTCATACGAGCAAATAAGAAAAAGAAAATAAAAGTATACTGCACGGAAACGCGACCTCTCTATCAGGGCCACATCACTGCAAAGCAGCTTGCCTCTGCTGGTGTAGATGTAACCCTTATAATTGACTCAGCTGTTAGACATGTTATGAAAGATGTTAACATAGTAATTGTTGGTGCAGATGCTATAGCTACAGATGGATCATTATACAATAAGATAGGAACATCTACTATTGCAACCGTAGCGAATGATATGAAGGTCCCATTCTATTCTGCCACTCAGATATATAAGTTTGATCCGCTCACTAAGTTTGGAAAGATGACAGAAATAGAAATGAGAGATCCAAAAGAAGTTCTTGCCAAAAAGATAAAAGGATTGAAAGTTATTAATCCTGCTTTTGATATTACACCTCCCCCATATATAAGAGCATACATCACTGAATTAGGTATAATACCTCCACAAAATATAATGAGTGCGGTTGAAAGATATCTGCAAAATGAATAAATTAATAATCATCCGAATGGTGAGAACATGAAAATAAACAAAGAAATTCCACACAGAATTCATAGATTCAAAGTAAGAATATTGGACATAGAAGCTGGAAAAAATATAGCTATTCTTAATGAGGAAGAAGCAACTTATAATGATATTTACATATCTGACAGAGTGAGTATAAAATACAAAGGAAAAGAAGTAATATCTATAATAGATACATCAGGAACAATGGTTAAAAAAGGAGACGTGGCAATTTATAAAGATATAGCAAAACAATTGAAAGTTAAAGATGGGGACATTGTAGAAATACAACATATCCCGGTTCCAAAATCATTAGAATATATAAAGAAAAAAATGGATAGAGAATCGCTTACTGAAAACGAGATATATACTATAGTAAAAGAAACAGTTGAAAATAGATTAAGTGAAGGTGAACTTGCATCATTTGTTGCTGCTGCATATATAAATGGATTTGGAATAGGAGAAACTGTGGCATTGGCAAAGGCAATGGTTGAAACGGGAACAACCTTAGATCTTGGTGTCCATCCAATTGCAGATAAGCATTGCCTGGCTGGAGATGTGCCTGTCTTAATAAAGAATAGTGGAGAAGCAAAGGTTGTCAACATTGGTGATGCAATTGACAAAATATTTGATCGATGCAAGCCAGATGAAATTATAAATGATGATGGTGCGGAATTTACTAATAAAAATTTAAACGGACTCCAGACCCTTGTATTTGATGACGAAGGAAATGTTTCATTCAAACCTGTTTCTGGTGTATTTCGAGTGAAGGCACCGGATAAACTTTATAAAATCTCATTAGTTGGAAATAGAAACATCGCTGTGACTTCCGACCATACTGTTTTTATTCTAAAAAATGGAAAGATAACCAACATCATGGCGAAGGAATTAAAAGTTGGAGATTATGTGGTCGTACCTTCTGGATTCAAAAATGAAAACAAAGAAAAACCGGAAAGGATTTGCATTGGAGATAAAGAAATAAAGATCGATCATGAATTTATGAGATTTTTGGGATATTACCTTGCAGAAGGATTTACTAATTCTCAAGGCATCTTCCTGAATTTTGGTTCTCATGAAAAGGAACTTATCGAAGATGCGATTGCATGCATTAAGCATTTATTTGGAAAAGAACCGACAATTAATAGGCCTAATAAAACCGCAATCCACATATGTATTTATGACCAAAAACTTGCAAAGGAATTTGAAAAACTGAAAGCTGGAAACAATGCACTCAATAAACAGATTCCATCATTCATTTTTGATTTAGATGAAGAAATGAAAAAAGAGTTCATAAAGGCGTTATTTGCTGGAGATAGATATGTGAGAAGAGGATACGAAGCTATTTATGTGACTTCATCAAAGAATATGGCAATAGGATTACAGTACTTGCTTAGCTTGATGGGATGTTCGGCCACATTGTCGATGTCTGCAGGAAAGAAAAGAAAATTTCCAAAACAAAATGCAATGACTCAAGAATCGTATTATGTATACACACAAGCACGCCAAATCTTTGGTGAGAGAAAGAAACCGAATGTCTCATTTCTCAATCTACTGCCGATAAAAGAAATTGGAGAGATCGATAAAAATAAAATCGATTGGCGTTTTAGAAAGCTATTAAAAGAACAAAAGTATATAACAAAGGAAAAACTATCACGCATTATGGCCTATATTAAAAGCGAAGATGTTAGGAAATTCATAAGAGGACAGTTGTCTGTTTTACGCATTAAAAGAATCGAACTCATAAAACCTAATACAGAATATGTATATGATATTAAAGTTGATAATTATCATAGATTCATGGCTGGAACTGCGCCAATTGCAGTGCATAATTGTATAGGAGGAGTTGCGGGAAACAGAACTACAATGTTAATTGTTCCTATTCTTGCAGCTGCCGGAGTATATATTCCGAAAACGTCTTCGAGAGCTATTTCATCTGCATCCGGAACTGCAGATACATTTGAGGTTTTTGCACCTGTTGTTCTTCCCATTGAAGAATTGAGAAAAGTTGTTCTTAAAACACATGGATGTATTGCATGGGGAGGCGCGATAAATCTAGCACCAGTAGACGACAAATTAATCAGAATAAGAAATTCGTTGCACCTAGATCCAAAAGGTCTTTTATTGGCGTCTATCTTGGGAAAGAAGAAAGCGGTAGGCGCAGAGTATCTAATTGTTGACATTCCTGTGGGAAGAGGTGCAAAAGTTGAAAATGAATCAGAAGGAAAATTGCTAGCGAATGATTTTCTGCAAATTAGTGAACAGCTTGGAATAAAGACGCGATGCCTCATAACTGATGGATCTGATCCAATAGGATTTGGCATAGGTCCGGGTCTTGAATGCCTTGAAGTGCTTAAAGCACTTAAAATGAAAGATGGAGAGGAATTGAGGGAGAAGAGTTGCCTTATGGCTGGAAGTATCTTAGAAATGCTTGGAAAGGCACCTGTTGGAAAAGGTGCTGATTATGCGTTTAACATAATAAAAAGTGGAAAGGCATATGAAAAATTCAAAGAAATTGTAGAGGCACAAGGTGGAAATCCAAATGTAAAGGAGGATGATATTCCAATCGGTCATTATAGATATGCAATTAAAGCAGAAAAGGGAGGAAGAGTATCGCACGTTGACAACAAATATATAAATAAAATAGCTAGAGTTGCTGGCGCACCGAAAGATAAAGGAGCAGGAATAATACTACATTGTGAAATGGGTGATAAAGTTAATCCTGGAGATACTTTATTTGAAATCGTATCTGAAAGCGAAACAAAACTTTCATTTGCTATAGAAATGGCAAATGCGATTCCTCCTGTTGAACTACAAAAAGTGATAATAGGTAAAATCGAATAAATGATTAAGAGGTAAGAAATAATTAGCGAGTAAGTGTTTTGAATGAAAAGTATATCTGAAAATAAAGAGAATAAAATCTCAGGAAGAAATAAACTAATATTGATTTTTGTAATTTTAGCTTTTATTCTATTTTTCTTACTTTATGAATCTTATATAAAAACAAAAGAAAAGACTATTGAATTTGCAGAAGTAATAGTAAATGATATCAAAATAAAAGTAGAAATTGCAGATACACCAGAAGAAAGAACTATAGGATTAATGAATAGAACATACCTTGGCAAAGACGAAGGCATGTTATTTATTTTTGAAAATGAAGACTACCACTCTTTTTGGATGAAAGATACATTGATCCCTTTAGAAATACTATTTATTGATAAAGAACTAAACATTATTCAAATTGTTGAAATGGAGCCTTGCACCATAAAAAACCAAACATGTAAGATATATAGTCCAAATAAACCTATTTTATATGCTCTAGAATTGAACGCCAATTTCTCAAAAATAAATGGTATAAAAATTGGAGATAAAATAAAAATAGAGAAATGATGCGCCCCGGGGAAGACTCGAACTTCCGACCTTGTGGTTTCTGTTTTAACTGACTAATACAATTAACAGCCACACGCTCTACCAACTGAGCTACCGAGGCACAAAGTAATATTATAATATATGTCTAAATTTAAATTCTTTTTCATTTTCTATACTGATTAGAAACACCTTGCAAATTTATTTAAATTGTACAAAAAATTTTAAAGTAATTAAAATAAGTATTTCTAATCAATTTTCTTCTTTCTTTATTCTTTTAATGTGATAATAAACAGTTCTCAAAGGAATTTTTAAATTTTTTGAAATCTCATATGCGTTTACATCGGATTTGTAAAGCATTCTTATTTTCTCTTTGTCTACCTTGATACTCGGACCTCTTTTCAAAGGTATTACTTCGATTTTAATTTTCATTTTATTTAAAGTGTTTAAAGCTTTCTTTGGAAGGAAATTGTATGCGCCCTGACTTATTCTAATTCTTTTAATAGGGTATGGTCTATTTAATATGTTAACTATATCTCTAATAGTAACCTTTCTCTTTATAATTTCATTCTCTTGCAAGCTATCAACCTAACTTTAAAATACAAAATTAAAGAAAAATTATTAAAGAAATCATTTCTTTTTTAACAGATCAAGAAACTCTCTAGCTTGTGATGAGACATTCTTAAGATAAGGAGCTAACTTTGATTTGGCTTCTTCTAGCTCTGCTTCAGAAAGACCAAATTTCTCCATGCACCATTCTTTCTTTCTTCCAGAGTTTAATAATAAAACCGCAGCCAATTCCTTACTTGAAGTCGGAACTAAAGATTCAAGAGTAAGTTTCTCTTTTATCAAAGGAACTGAATTGCTTCCAATTACTTTATTCATGAAGTTAAAGCGTTCATCGATTTCACTTGAAATTCCTTTGAATAATGGATATGCTGTTCTTGCCTTCTTTGATTCAACCATAAAGAAATAGAATATATCTTCACTAAGAAGTCTCTCCGCCTCTTTGACTGTTTCTTTATTAAATCTCTTTCTATTCTTTGTAATTGCACTTACTACATCTGGGTGTAAAACTTTAACACTATTCTCTTCAAAAAGAAGATTCTTGGAATATAACTCATCTTCAATATCTTCTCTTTCATCTAATAAATCTATTCTAGTATCTGAAGATAATCCATGTTTTGAAAGGATAGATGAATAAATTCTATGTTTTTCATTTGTAAATAATTGGCTATTACTTAATTTTGGATATACTAAACTAGCTGCTAATCTCGCATATGCTGATGCAATCGCTATTCTGTTACTCCTTCCATTTACTAATGGCTTCTCAGTATTTCTTTTAGTAATGCTTAATATTGTAGCCCCCTCTCCGTATACTCTTCTTACTCTTTCACCGAGGTTTTGATTTGAATCAAGTTTTATCTTTTGTTTTTTTCCGTCAACAGAAATAACAACTGTATACTCTCCACTTTTATTTTCTTTTTTCTGTGAGAGAATTATATTAAGTGCATTATATGCACGTATTGCCGGTTCACCTAAATAGATAAGTTCATATAAGTATTGGCCATTATATGGAAGATAGTCCGCAAAAGCATATATGGTTCCTCTCTGAAACATGTTGTATAGAATATTATGTGAAGCTATTGCAACCTTCACTCTATTAAGAGTATATTTTTTAAGATTTGCAAATTCCCTTAGAGTTCTTAGCTGTTTTGAAAGGTCCGAAGAAATTTCATCATCAGCTAGTTCTGTTTTTATATTAAGCATTAGTTCAGGAAAAGTTGCATTAAAACCGGCAGCTAACATTTCTTCTTTAATGCGACTTAAAGAATGAAGATTACTTTCGATCTCTTTCATCGTCTTGGGTCGTTCTAAACGATCCAAAAAAGAATTTGCCTCTGCAATGAGCAGAGTTGAATCACGAAGAGAGCGGACTACCATAAAATATAAGAGATATTGAACTTTAAAAAGTTTTCTATAAATTTCTGAAAATACGGCAATAAACGAATAAAAATTATACTGCATATAGTATTTTTAAAATATTAAAAACACATTTAATAGTATGATATAACAAAAAAATATGAAATGAGAAAAACGAAACAATATTGCAAAAAACGTCACCACATAACTACGTGAGTATGAACCGTTGATATTATGAAACGTATTGATATTTTCGTTTCAATATAAGAATTGCTTTTTCTCAATTTTTTCTCTTACATATTCTCCAACGAATGTTAAACGAGGTCCTTGCAATGCGTCCTGCTCTATCTTTTTCTTTGTATCTAGAACTATCTTCAATTCTTTAACCCAATCTTGATGCTTGCTAATCCAAGGATAAGAAAGAAGTTCTTCTGCTCTTTTAAGATCTACTTCTTTTGCATTTATTGTTAGTTTCTTCAAAAAGTCATATCTTTCGATATCAGACATTGTTACACCTATGAACTTTGCTTCAGGTGTTGCAATATTTTTACCCAAATAAGCAAGATTCATACTTCCTGTCTTTATCGTCCAATATATGTACCATCCCCATGCATCACAATCCATAAAGCAATATATTGGAATTTTTCTATCTGCTAACTTCCTTATAAGTCTTCTACATCCTCTTGATGCTTGACCTTTTGGTGTAATTATAAGACAATTTTCTTTTTTCCAAAATTTATCTTCATTCAATCTTTGCCAAAGTGCATCTTTTTCTACTACAAGAACATAATCTACATCCACATCTATAAATTCCATTCCATTATCTACATCAGAAGGAATCATCCATCCGGAACGACCTTGTTTTGTACAATCTATCTCTATTTCTTCTCCACCGAATTTGTCAAGTATGGTAAGATTTCCAGCGACTACACCTTTTCTATCTGTACTTAAATTTAGATCCTCTCTTTTAAGTGAAAGAGCAACTTCGAGATCTTCAACAAGTTCATTAGATTCTGACTGTTCTTCAAAAAGTTCCTCATCTAAGTCTTCACCTAAAGTAAATTTTAACTGATAGAAAAGACCTCTGATTGAGGTATGGAGATTCTCCTCTTTGAATTTCTTGCATTTAGCAGCTACTGCTATAGTCTGCATAAATTTCTTTGCTTGTGCTACATTAAGGAAAACTCTTTTTTCCTTCTTATCACCTAAATATAAATAACCTTCTTCGCTATGTAGCACATTTGACCTTCCCCTCAATAGAGTTTCAAAATAAGGTGATTGACCATTATCGATTTCTCTAATCAACTGTTTCCCCAACATTTCTAATTTTTCTTTTACTATTATATCTTCTTTTGTAAGAGGTGCATTAGATTTTTCAATCTGAACATCTTTTTTCTTTGCCATAAAATCACCATTTATCTGAACTAATGAATTATTCTTCTATATCTTCCTCCTCTTCTTTCTGTTTTTTAATTTGCTTTTCTTCTTCGCTAGTTAGTCTTCCCTTTTCAAATATCTTTGAATATTTAGATTCGATTATGTTTATAAGCTTCTTCTCAAGTTCTTCAGGAGTTTTCTCTCCTGCAAGATAAGGAAGATCTGATGATATTTGTTTAACGTATCTCATTATTGCTTTCTTTCTTGCCTCTCTTTGTTCCTCTCTTATTTTTCCTGATAAATAACGATCAAGATCTCTTGCAACCTCCATAATTGCATATCTAAATTCTTCAACTATTTCTTCTTCTGATGAAATTGCTTGCTTACCTGCACTAGTATATGGAACATGAACTGAAACCAAATTCATGAATAAAGTTACAGGCATATTTTCAATATCTTTTAATCCATATCTACTCCAATCGATTGTCTTAACTGCCTCCATAGTTGCGCATCCACCTGCATCAAAAAGAAGCGGAGCCCTATTTGCAAATCTTTTTACATCCAATCCAACTGTACCATCTGATTTTTGCCTTCCTGCCTTTCCTTTATATGCAATTCCTACTTCAACTAAGAAAGGAACTCCTCCTCTAAATACCTTTGGACTTCGCTCAGAAACAGAAATAAATTCAGGCTGGAGTACGTTTTTAAGTGCTTTTTCTATCTGCTCCTTTCCTATCGGCCTTAGTGGATCTGCTGAAGGGGCGATCCATTTTATCTGTTTAAATGCATTGACTATTGCTTCTGCCTCCTCCCACTTAAGTTCCCTAGGCATCTTGTCAAAGTTTATCGATGGACACAGCTTCTTTAATTCTTCTATCTTTGAATCTGATATTCTTGCAAAGTTTGCAGTAAGGAAGGATGAGAGCTTTCTTTCTTTAGAATGATGAGCATAATTAATCAAGTCATCAGTTGTAATTCCTAATGGATGTGGCTGTGCTGGTTTTGGTCTCTCAGGTACTTCTTCATGAGCTCTTTGAAATACTGTTCTCTGACCATCTGGCTCCACAATTGTTATTTGAGCGTGTGGATTAGCTAGTGCAGTTGCTTTGAGATACTCAAATGCAGAATACTCGCTTTTATCGTATTTGACCTCCCCGAATTCTCCGATTACAGTCAATCCCCTATATTTTCCAGAGTATTCAACCATGTTTGAGATCTTTGGTGTGTTTGTTTTAAGATCAACTGCGATATCACATTCATATATAGTATTATCTCCAGTACTTGAACGACAATGTATTGGCTTTCCAGTTGTTATTTGGGCATACATTGTTCCAGCTGTAGCGCCAATACCTTGCTGACCTCTTTGTTGAACAAATCTATGAAATTTAGTACCTGCAAGCATCTGGCCGAGCGCCCTACCTATGTATTGTTTAGGTATTCCTGGGCCGTTGTCTTCTACATAAAGTCTTACATGACCATTTGGAAGATTGTCAATTTTAACATATATATTTGGAAGAATCCTTGCTTCTTCGCAAGCATCTAAACTGTTTGTTACATATTCATGAACAAGAGTTGTAAGCGACCTGACCTTACCTGACAAACCAAGCATCTGCCTATTTTTCTTAAAGAATTCTGCTACAGAGTGCTCACGGAATTCTGAGAATATCTCTTTACTTTCTATTTCTGAAACCCCTGCAGTTATTTTTGTTGATTTCATATCTGCAGAAACCACTTGATCTTTTTTAGTTTGAGGAATTTCTTGTACAGTAAATTGTGTAATCTGATCTTTTTGATCCATATAAACACCTTGGTCGACCTAATAAAAGAAAAGATCGCATTAATTGCGTTCTTTGTTTTTATTTTGCTAATTAAGCAACATATATATTTGTTAAGAAAATATTAAAAACATGACATTAAGAAGTAAAAATAGCTAAATAAAATCAAATTTTCATTGATTCTAATCGTTTTCTTTCTTTTTGAAGAAACATATAAACTGCACCATGACTTACTCCATTTATTATCATGTTTGCAGCCTCTACTGCCATGGCAACTTCTTCAGGTTTCCCTATGAAACTTATAGTGTTTCCGTATATGCAAACAAATGCACCGCTTATTTCTTCTATTGTGGCTCTTGTCTTTCCTTTTGTACCTATAAGTCTAGCTCTGACTCTTATTCTCTGCTTTTCCTTATCAAATATGTCTTTAAGATTTATAATATGGAGAACATAATCATCACTAAAAAGATTTATTGCTATCATTGGATTGAAACCTCTTCCTACTGCCTTTACAACATTGATTGCCTTCCATTCAGCTATCGGGTCGCTTGATTTGATTGATATCCCTTCTTCATTTGAAACTGAAAGTTCTACCTCTCCCTTTTCTTCTATGAATTTTGCATTTGATATTAATACTTTTATCCTTTCAGCTGGAATTTTGACTATCTGCATCCTACCACTACATCTCGTAAATTTTCTATTAAATTTGATAATATTATCTCTTTGGACTTATTAAGCTTACGCTTGCTTTGAAACCTTTCGAAATTCTTTTGAAGGAAGCAATTGGATCGAATATTAATTTTGAAGTTGATACTATTATTTGCTCAGCGAATATTGTTCCTTGTTCTACCTCTGATAATACACCTTTAATTGGATACACTGTTATTGTTTTCATGAAAAATTCTAAAGAATTAACCTGCATATGCTTTGTTATTCTTGGAAGCGCTATTCCAGCAACAATAAATCTCAATAAACCAGAAATAATAAAGATTATCTGAATACTGTTGAGTATCTTTATATCAACATAATCCAAAGCCAATATGATAAAACTACCAGTTAACATGCCTAGAAATGTTAATATCGATATTGCACCATTATATGATGCAGAATACAATTGAGTCTTATTTCTGGGAGATATCTTCAATAACATGTTAAACACAGCTAAATCAAAACCTGCCCAAACAAGGCCGGAATAAAGCTGGATAATAATTACATAAGAAAGATCAGTAGCTGGAACCCACAATAATGGAATGAGTGGGATTAAAATCGAAGTGGAGAATATAACTGGACGCGTTCCATATTTATCTATTAATTTACCCCAATATGGTTGAGATAGAAGTGTTGCTAAGGTTGATGCAATTGTTGCAATTGTAAAATCAAGATAACTAAAATTCAAATTTTTAAGCATGAAAACCGCAAAGAAAGGACCTGCGATATTTGTAGCAAAAAGCATTCCTCCACCAAGAAGAATCAGATTATTTAAATACGCATCATTTAGGATAAGTAATTTTAAATCAAATCCTTGAGACTTATGCATTAATCTTTTTGATCTTGATATTGGGTCCCAATGTTTAAGTATTAAATTTGATGAAAAAATTCTGAATATAAAGGCGAAAACAAAAATTGTTATAAATCCCAAATAAACATCGTTTGTAAAATAGCTAAGTATCGCACCTGCAACTAAAGAAGAACCAACTTCAAAAAGCCCTGCAAGTTTGTTTCTCATTCCAAAATATGAACCTCTCTCTTTCTTAAGTACAACATCTTTCATTAGAGAAGTCCAAATTGGGGATATTAGTGAACCGAAGAAAAGAAACAGTGAATAAAAAATGATGAATAAAATTGATTTATCAAATGGAAATAATGGAATTAAAAGAAATAATATGATTGTATAAGCTTGATAAGAAACGAACTTAGATATTGTTTCTTTTCGTTTTTCTTCAAACTGCATAAGCAAGGGGCTTAGATAAAAGCCTAATGCGGAAACAAGAGACGAAATTGAACGCAGTAAACCAATCATAAAATTAGACATGCCTAGGAATACTGCGTATGGTGTTATAAAATACTGTGCGAATCCAACCATGCATGAATATAAGCTCCCTTCAATCACTGAAATGTTCATTGTATGTCTTCTCTGCCTGATATGGTTTTTCATATACTCACGTGCACTAATGGAGGGCAATTTGAACTGATGAGAGAACGATTATATATAAAACATAAGTAGCAAGTAAAATAAAACCATCATTTTTCTCCAATGAATTATGCAAAAGAAGCTTGTAAACAAGATATCCTGAAGTGATAAAGATGAAAGCAAAGATTGTACTGGCAACTTCTATATTGGGTAAAAATGGATTTATTAAAACATTCAAACCTAAAAGAAGAGTGATATTAATAACATTGCTTCCTATCAAATTACCTATAGCAATGTCCGAGACTCTTTTTCTAATTGCAACAAGAGTAAGGGCAAGTTCAGGTAAAGAAGTATTAAATGCAATTAATGTAGCTCCAATAAATGATTGGAACAGATTCAACATTTCTGCTAATGCTACAGCTATCTTAATTACGAATTCTGCACTGATTATTACAATAAATATTGCTGCAAGCAATACTAAGAATTCTCTTGCTGCACCCTTCTTATCCAGATTATTTAGTGTGAATGTTTTTTCTCTTGAATCTAATATGTTTTTGATGAAAAATAGATAAAGCACCAACAGTATCAGACCGTCAGTAAATGAAAGAGACCCGTCTATAAATAGAACAACAGGTATTAATGAAATAAAGATATAAAGCAGGATTTCATTCGTTCTCTTTTTATTAGGCCTTATAGGTTTCATTGAAAGAAATAGAAACAATCCAAATATTAATGCAATATTTGTAACATTAGATCCCAGCAAATCTCCAAGAGAAAGATTATTGTTGTGTGATGAAGATGATAAAATTGCAATTGAGAATTCAGGAAGGCTTGTAAGGACAGAGATTAAGATAAAGCCGATAGCAAGTTGACTCAATCCAAAATATGAAGCAAGCTTCTCTGCACTCTCTAATGCTATTTTAGAGGAGAATGCTAATGCGATTAATGCAACTATAAGAAAGAATAATTGTAAAAGTATTTCAAAGGCCATGATGATAATTGTGAATAAAGATTAATAAAGATAATACCCTAATAATATAACAAAGACAATAAATATAAAAAAATATTTCACTGAAAGAGCATTTTCTAATTATCTATGGGGTGAAGGTGTGGTGCAGAAAAAACCTGAATTCATAAAGATAAACGATTATCTATGGGAGATTTCTCCGTCTTTCAAGCAAGGAATGCGAGTACCTGTAAGAGTGTATGCAAGCAAGAAACTGCTTGACACAATGGATCTTGCAGTATTTGACCAGGCCTCAAATGTTGCTACTCTGCCAGGAATTCAAAGATACTCTTATGTCATGCCTGATGGCCATTCTGGATATGGCTTTCCAATCGGGGGTGTTGCAGCATTTGACACAGAAAATGGTGTAATTTCACCTGGAGGGGTGGGTTTTGACATAAATTGTCTGGTTGGCGAGACTCGAATACTGACTGAATATGGATATACACTGAGAATTGAAGACATGTTCGAATCCAAAACACAGATAAGATTGCCACTGATTTCAGAAAAAAGAAGGATTAATGCAGATATTCTTTTGCATTTAAGGCGCAGGTCTAAAGATGATGTTTTTATTATAAAGACAAAATGTGGAATGGAGATAAAGGCAACAGCAGACCACCCGATCATGACAAAGGATGGAATGAAAAAGATACAGGATATAAAAGAAGGAGAAAAAATAGTGGTTTTTCCCTTTGAAGGAACGGAATATGAGATTCCATCGGAGGAAATAATTGTCAGCGAATCAGATATCGATATTTTGTCTCTTTCAAAAACAAGCAAAGAGAAAATAATTACAGAACTTAAAAAAAGAAATCTCCTTCCTCTAAGACTTTCATCTGAGAATTTTCCTCTGCTTATAAAATTAGTTGCGTACAACATGGGAGATGGAACCATATACATTGATAGAAGTGGTAGAATATGTTCATGCTTCTGGGGAAAGAAGGAAGATCTTAAAAGCATGCAATATGAAATTCAGCGCCTTGGATTCTCGAGCAAAATATATTCAAGAAAAAGAAAACATAAAATTTCTACAAAATATGGTGAGGTCAGATTTGAATTTCTGGAGCATTCTTTGCGTGTTTCTTCGCGCGCTTTTGCTGCATTGTTAGCCATGCTTGGTGCACCTGTAGGCAATAAGGCATATCAGGCATTTAAATTGCCTACATGGATCACGAAATCTCCAAAGTGGCAAAAACGATTGTTCCTTGCCGCATTCTTTGGAGCTGAAATGAGCACTCCAAAGGTACTTACTAACCATGAATTCAATTTTTACATGCCATCTGTATCGATAAACAAATCAGCAGAATGTATTAAATCTGGAGTAGATTTTCTTTCTGAAATACAAAGAATACTTGCTGAATTTGACATAAAAAGCGTTGTAAGTGAACCAGTTTATGAATATGATGGGAAATTCAGCAAAACATTCCGAATACGCTTGCATGTGTATAATGACTCGGAAAATTTGATTAGATTGTACAAAAAAATTGGATTTGAATATAACAATGAAAAAACTTCAAAGGCAAACGCTGCAATTGTATATCTTAGGCTGAAAGAAAACATAATAAATAAGAGAATAAATGCAATCAGTTTAACTGAAACAATGAGGCAATCCGGCTATTCGAGATCTGAAATAATTAAAGAGCTTGAATCAGAATATGTTAATTCACGATTTTTAATAAGATCAATTTACGAAAAGAGAAAAACAAAGCTAAGAATATCGTTCGAATTCGATGGTTTTGAAGATTTTTGCAAGAAAGCAACCGAAGGACTAGGTAGAAGTGGAGCAATATGGACAGAAGTAGTTCAAAAGGAAAAAACTGACTACGAAGGCTGGGTATATGACTTTACTATCAACCATAAGGCACATAATTTCATAGCAAATTGCTTTGTGGTGTCAAACTGCGGAATGCGTCTTGTAAGAACTGATTTGACCATAAATGATGTAAAGCCAAAGATTCGTGAATTGATAGATCAATTATTCAAGAGAGTTCCCTCAGGTGTAGGCGCAACTGGATTTGTAAAAATAAGCAAGGACGAATTCAAGAAGGTAATTGAAGAGGGATCAAAATGGGCTGTTAAAAAAGGATACGGGTGGGATGAAGATCTTAAGAGAACAGAAGAAGAGGGATGCATGGAAGGGGCGGATGCGTCAAAGATAAGCCAAAGAGCAATCACAAGGGGATATGATCAAATAGGAACATTAGGTTCAGGAAATCATTACCTAGAAATTCAAGTTGTAAAGGAGGAAAACATTTTTGACAAAGAGGCTGCAAAGAAGCTCGGCCTATTCCCTGGTCAGATTGTTGTAATGTTCCATTGTGGAAGCAGAGGATTCGGACACCAGGTTGCAACCGATTCTCTTAATACATTTCTTAATGTAATGGAATCAAAATATAAGATAAAAATCCTGGACAAGGAGCTTGCTTGTGCGCCTTTTAACTCGCCAGAAGGTCAGACTTATTTCTCAGCAATGAAAGGAGCAATGAATATGGCATTTGCAAACCGTCAAGTTATACTTCATAGAATAAGAGAAGTATTTAGCGATGTCTTTAAATCAGATCCTGAAAAACTAGGAATGCATCAAATTTATGACGTCACACACAATACAGCAAAGCTGGAGAAGTATCTTATAGATGGAAACTGGAAAGAAGTCATAGTGCACAGAAAGGGTGCCACGCGTGCATTTGGACCTGAAAATAAAGAAATTCCTTCAGAGTATAGCAAGCTTGGTCAGCCGGTTATTATCGGAGGATCAATGGAAACTGGAAGCTACTTGCTATTGGGCACAAAATATGCAGAAGAAAATACATTTGGTAGCACTGCGCATGGAAGTGGAAGAACCATGTCAAGGGCACAGGCAAAGCATCAGTTCAGAGGAGATCAATTGCAGAAAGATATGGAAAAAAGAGGTATTATTGTAAGAACAGATAGCCTTTCAGGATTGGCTGAGGAAGCTGGTGCTGCATATAAATCGATAGATGATGTTACAGAAACCTGTGAAAAGGCAGGAATATCAAAAAGAGTTGTAAGATTCATACCTATTGCAAACATCAAAGGTTAATAGATAATTTAAGGGAAAACATGGCTTACAAATATCTTCCTGAATTAACATCTGCAGATGTTGCATTTGAGGCAACAGGAGAATCGTTGGAAGAAATGTTCTCATATGCTGGAATTGCCTTACTTGGTGTAATGGTGAGAGACCCGAATAAAATAGAACCTAAGATAAAATATGAAATTTCTAAGAAAGAGATAAATGAAGAGAGACTCCTATTCTCTTTTCTAGATGAACTAGTTTTTCTAAAGGATGCAGAACAGATGTTTTTCAGTAAATTTGATATTAAAATCCATAGAGATAATGAAGGATATATGCTTCATGCAAATGCATATGGGGATAAAATAGATCCGAAAAAACACGATATAGTTATAGATGCAAAGGCAGTTACTATGCATCATTTTAAAGTAGAGAAAATAAAAATAAACGGAAAAGAAATATGGAAATGTCAAGTTATAATCGATGTATAGCAACTTTTGACTTATTTTGACTTATGTTGACTTATGAAAACATAACGAGTTATTGATTAATAAATTGACTAAACATTTTTCTCTGTAATTCTGCTGAAAGCATTGACGGGTTCCATTGCGGATTGAATACTATTTCCACTTCTACATCGGAAACGTCTTTAAGCTTCATTACTTTTTCCTTAACATCTGATGCAAGATAATTAGATAAAGGACAGAATGGAGAGGTAAGGGTCATAATTATTTTTACTTTATATTTATTATCTATTTTTGTCAATTCTAAACCATAAATGAAACCAAGATCTATTATATTGCTTTCTAATTCTGGATCTATGCACTTCTTTATCTGTCGAAGTACTCTTTCTTTCATTAGATTTAGGTGCCTCAATTCTTTTGATTTTGACAAAACCTTTATCTCTTTATTGAAATTCCTGATTTTCTTTTCTATATCTTTTATTGCTATCTGGTTTGTAATCGCCTGGCTTTTAGATCTGTTTTCTTTATCTTTCATTCCCAACACCCCTCAAAGAAAATCTATTTAAAACCGGCATCAAATAAAATGGAATGATCACGCCTGCAAGAAAGCCTGTGATCAGCCTTAATTCATTCGTGCTCTCCCTAAAATACAATAATTGTGTAATACCGTCTATTGCCATAGGGAAAATGAAAATCAAAAGGAATAATAAATTAGGCATTTTTTCTCCTTTGCGTGCAATTAACATAATAATTCCGCCAATCAGCATCCCAAAATAAAAACCTATATCTCTTGCACATACTGGAAATTGATATATAAAACCATTTGCTACTGAGCAGTTTCCTATTTCCATATTATTATTCATACATATTGACCTTTCAAATAACTGGTGGCAAAAAAATGAGAAAAATGTAAATAGCGATTTAGAGATTTCCAAGTTATTGATGGAAAGAATCGGAGTTAAGAATATGATTAGATTCCATAAAAACATGAATGAAATGTAAACTGGTAAAAATTGAATTTTACTAGATTTATTCTTTCTATCCATTTAGATACCTGATTTTATCCACATAAGGTTAATATAATACTCAAAGTAAAGATTTATCAATATATAATAACAATAATATCTCATACTTAACTAATTTTAGGTGATAAGATGGTTATTAAAAAAATAAAAGAAAAGATAGGCCAAACAAGTAAGAGAAAACTTATTATCACAAGCCTTGTGATTGGAGTTGTTTTCGGTTTAGTATTTGGTTATGCATTAGTAGGCTATTTAATAATGAATGCATGGGATCTGCCGTTTCTATCTCTGTCAAAACCAAAATACGGAATAGAGATGAGTACTGCAGATCTATCAACAAAGGTTGCAAATTACCTTGATAAAAATTTCCTTAAATCCTACAATGCGAATGCAGTTGTTAAAAACATAACACAATTAAACGGAATATCTGTCCTTCAGATTGACATAATGCAAAACGGCGCTAAATTAAGCGAAGGAGAGGTTTATGTCACTAATGATGGAGAATTTATGATAGTTGGTGGAATTTACAACATGAGTCAGACCATCCCTCAAACAAACCAAGGCACTCAGACTCAAGTGCAGGAAATTCCAAAATCTGAAAAGCCAAATGTGAAGTTATTTGTAATGAGCTACTGTCCGTATGGTCAACAGGCAGAAAACGCAATGTGGCCAGTTACTGATTTATTAGGAGATAAAATCGAATTTGAACTCCATTATGTAATCTATCCTGCGCAATACTATTCTGGCCAGGAGGATGCATATTGTTTGAACAAAACATACTGTTCAATGCATGGGGTAGCGGAACTAAGGGAAGACATAAGACAGATATGCATAAAAGAGAAATATGATTACTCTGTTTGGAGAGACTATATAAAAACAGTCAGCACTTCTTGTAACTACCAGAATGTAGACACTTGCTGGGAAAACATAGCGAAAAGCAAGGGAATAGATACAGAGCTTATAAAGAACTGCTACAATGAGAACGCATTGAAATATGCAGAGCAGGAATACAGTATTAACCAGAAGTATGGAGTACAGGGCTCACCGACATTATTTATAAACGATATTGAGTATTCTGGTGGTAGAACTGCAGAAGCATACAAACAAACCATATGCTCTGCTTTTGAAACCCAGCCCAACTCCTGCAGCACAACATTAAGCAGTGAAACTGGCAGCGTAAGTGGAAGCTGCGGATAAATTTTTTCTTTTTTGTTTTATTATTTTTAATATATTATTTTTATTTTATTATTTTTAATTTATTCTGCATTTTATTGATTTATACAAATAAGCTAAAAAGATTACTTAGTAGAATATACATTATAGCTGCAGAAAGAAAAACACCGATAATAGACCCTAATAGCATCTTACTTCTTTTAATACCTAAAATCTCTGCCAGCAGTGTTCCAGTATAAACCCCTGTAGCTGGGAATGGAAGACCTATAAATATTATCAAAGCCAACATACCTTGATTTTCGTAGGCCTTTGCAAATTTATGTAATTTATTATCAAGTGACTTACCAAGAATAAATTCACCTATTTTTTGTATCTTTAATATATCCCAAAGCAATAAAATTAAAGGACATACTAATATATTAGATACTATAGCAGGTAAGATAAAAGCTGGATTATTAATTGAGAAAGCGTAAATTGCTGCGCCTCTAACTTCTGAAATAGGCAAAGCCCCAAGGATAAATGAAATCACTAATGGATCAGATAGGTTTTGCACAAGAAAATATATGGATTCATTTAGCATTAAATCCCCAAAATTCCCAAATATAAAATAAGAAATTTAAAAAGAAAAAAATCAAACTTTGTAACAAGATCTAGTTACAAAAGAACATTTGTAACCCGAGTCGCAATCTGCATCTGTGACGCAGTATAGATTATAGCATCTGTGGATTGAAGTGTCACATGCCTGTGACCTTTCGCAATCATTGTTCGAATTGCAGTATCCTGACTTCACTTTGCATACCTTACTTGTAGAGTCACAATATTCCCAATTCTTACAATCAGAATCACTTGCGCATCTTCCCGCTGTAACTATGCATTTGTGTGTTTCAGGGTCACATGTTTCGTAACCAGAATATCCTCCAGCACAATCTGATGTTGAGCTGCAGTATCCTTTTCTTGCAGTGCACTGGTGCGTTGATAAAACACAATACTGCCAGGACTCACATTGGGCATCAGAATCACAGAACTTTGGAGCTACTTCACACCTATGAGTAGTCAAATCGCATATTTGCCACTTCTGACAGTTTCCATCATTTGCACAGTATCCTTCCCTAACTTTACATTTGTTTGTTCTTTCATCACACTCTTCCCAAAGATTGCAGTCTAACCTTGTAAAGCAGTATCCGGCTCTAGGATAGCACATATTTGTTGTGGTGTTGCAAAGCTGCCATCCTGCACAATCATAATCATTGTTACATCTTCCTTCTTTAGGGGTACAAAGATGTGTTGTTGAATCACAAACCTCATAATCCTTAGTACAGTAAGTGCTATCGATACAATAGCCTAACTTAACTTTGCATTCATGCGTTGCAGTGTCGCATTCTTGCCAATCTGGACAATCTGCATTTGCATTACACATCCCTGTTCTAACTACACAAGTGTGTGTTTTTGCATTGCATTGCTCATGAGCTGCGCATTCATTATTTGAATCACAGAATCCAACGGCAGCGATACATTTTGAATTATTGCATATCTGCCAACTTCCACAATCAGAATCTAATTTACATTTCTTAGTTGATGTACATCCAGAAAGAAACACCAACCCCAACAAAATAATCAAAGATAGGAAGACAATTTTCTTTGCATCCATATAATCACTCTATTAACTATATATCAATAGATTGCAATTAATAGAAACATAGCAATCTGTAAATTTAATACATCGATTAAATATTTAAATATTATATATAGATTAGTTAATATAAAACTGATTAATATGAAAATAATTAAATTTGATACGAGAAACAGCGAAATGAAAATAGAACCAGAAAATTTCGAGGATTTATGGCATCTTATGAAGATAATAAATCCTGGAGATATTGTTATTGGAAAAACTATAAGAAGATTTAGATCAGAAGGAGAAAAGGGAGAATCTGGCGAAAAAAAAGAGGTTACAATCGAATTGAAAGTTGAAAGGACAGAATTGCATAAAAATGCAAATATATTGAGAGTTATGGGTATTATTTTATCTGGAACTCCAGAAGAATATGTCCAAAAAGGAAGCCACCATACTATTGATTTCGAAATAGGATATCAATATAAAATAAAAAAAGAAAAATGGACGACTTATGAACTAGATAGAATAAAAGATGCTGAAAAAAGTAGTAAAAGACCGATATTAAAAATAATTGTAATGGATGACAAAATAGCTAATGTAGCAACGTTAAGAAGTTATGGAGTTGAGTTTGATTTTGAACTTGAAAGTAGAACTTCTAAAAGAGACGATGCTTATGAAGAAAAGATAAACAAATATTTTGCAGAACTTGCAAAAGTTATCCAGAACTCGAAACGTGTGCTCATTGCTGGACCAGGTTTTACTGCAGAGTCTTTTAGAAATTATATAAAAAACAAACATCCGGAATTATTAAAGAATATTACAATTGAACATACAAGCACAGCAGAAAAAAGTGGAGTTTATGAACTTATAAAAAGTGGAACTGTCAAGCAAATAATGAAAGAAGATAGAATTTCACAAGAATTTGAAAAGATTGAAAAATTAATGACTGAACTGGGAAGAAATAGTGGTCTAGTAGTGAAAGGAAGAGAAGAAGTTGATGAGGCAAACCAATATGGGGCACTTGGGGAACTGTATATATTAGACGAATATGCAAGAAATAATCCTGAAATTCTTGACCAAGCTAAAGAAAAAGGAGTGGAAATTACTGTTTTCACATCTGGAGAAGAACCCTGGAAAAAATTGCAAAAATTTGGGGGAATAGCAGGTATATTAAGATTCAAATATAGATAAAAAAGAAAAATAAAAAGAAATTAAAAAATAGAAAATTAAACTTGTTGTTTTACGAAAATTTGAAGGTTCTGTGGTTTTCTAAATACGTTGCCCATTTTAATTCCTGCTATTGTTTTTATATTAAGAGTTTCTGTTAAATCAACAAGTCTTTGAGTTATTATTCCATCCAATATAACTGTAGAAACTCCTTTTGCTTCTTGCAATGCTTTTGTTACATCTCTCACTGGAACTTCCCCTATTACATTCATCTGTTCATCGTAAAATTTAGCTTTTAAAGAACCTTCAAGGGAATTAAGTTCTGATTGTATAATCTCAGGAATTCCTGCTGGAATTAAAGATTCTTCTGTTTTTGTCTGTTGAGTGATTACCTCCTGTTTCATTGGTTGAGCTGGCTGAATCGGTGGTTCTTTTGAAATAACTGACCTATACTGCTGCTCAAAGGTGCTTTCTTCCTTTCTCCTTTTTAGTGTGTCTGCCTGCTCGACTGGAACTCTTGATCTTAATGACTTAAGAATTTCTTTTCTTGTTAGTTCTTCTACCTCTGTTCCAGTGGGGGCTCTTGCTATATAATCAACTTCACAACTATTTAACACTTCCTTCATTATTATCTCTCCACCTCTGTCTCCATCTACAAAGAGTGTTACTTCTTTCTTCTTACATAGATCAATTATAGATTTTGGAACATTTGCTCCACCTATTGCAATCACATTGTTTATATCATTCTTTAATAAGTTTATTACGTCAGCTCTTCCTTCAACAAGTATTATTGAGTCTGCGGATTCTATGTTTGGACCAGCCGGTAACTTCTCAGGTCCATAAGAAGAGATCTCTGCTGTCTTTACCTCTGCACGAACAAGTTCTGAAAGTTCTTTTCTCTCTGGTATCTCTGTAGTGATCATTTTCTTTACAAGTTCTTTTGCTCTTTCAACTACTTTCTTCCTCTTTATATTTCTCGTGTCTTCCACTCTCTGAACTGTTATGTATGCTTCACATGGCCCTACTCTATCAACTGTTTCAAGTGCAGATGCAATAATACAAGTCTCAACAAGATCTAAACTCGAAGGGATTTCTATAGTTCCAACTGATTTATTTCCTTTCGGTTGAAGATTAACCTCTATCCTTCCAATTCTTCCATTTTTCTGTAATTCTCTTAAGTCAAGCTCTTCGCCTAGCAATCCTTCAGTTTGCCCGAATATAGCTCCAACTACATCTGGTTTCTCTACCAAACCTGTGATCTCAACATTTGCATGAATCACATATTTAACAGTATCTATGTAAATCTTTCCCATTTTATCACCTATCGATGCACTAATGAATAATTATTTATGGTCTTTAGTGCACCCTTGAATTGTCCTTATTCAGAATTACTAATTCCTGACTTTTAATAGGAATTAATAATTCCTCAGTCAAGCACAATTCGTGCTGTGCACATGTAACACGTGCAACAAAATCAGCGTAAGCAGTTGAGATCTCCTCTATTGTATTTATACCTAAAATCCAACGAATTGATTTTCTTGTTGTAACATCTACAGATATATTATTTGCAGATAGTTCATCTGCAAACCTTTCAAGAAGCTGCTCGCCAGCATCATCATAATCTGTAAGTATTACAACAGTCTTTTCAGTGCCAAGCAAAAGCTGCGCAAGTTCGTGCGGCTTTTTATTTGATATTTGTATAATCTCTCCTTCATAGAAATGTGAATTTCTAAGAGCATGAATATCACGTTTACCCTCGACGAGAACTATTACTCTAGAGGTATTAAGGTGCTCAAGCACCCGTTTAAGTGTTTTTAGCTTTTGTTTGACAACTTCGGTTTTCATGTTCGGATTTTAGGCTACTCAACAGCCATGCTGATAATATTGCACTTTAATATCATTAAGCCACACTTATTTTTAAACCTTTCTATTTCTTTTAGTAAATTTATACAATTAGCTCTTTATTAAGTCCAAAATTTATAAGTCCACCTTAATTCTAAAATTTTTTTATCTGATTTTAAGAGATGTTTACTTTTAAGCAAATAGATAATAGCTTTAGATGTTCATCATATCGTTCAGTCTTTCTTCTTAATGCTTCTTTTACTTTTTTCCTTTGTTATTTCCTTAAAATCTAATGCGATTGGTTCGATATCATCTCCTCCTGAAATAAGAGAAATATCTGAAAATTTATTTTGCACAGCATAAACAAATAAGCTGCGACCATCTGGAAATTTAAAGTTTGTTTTTGCCCCGTACTTTATTAAAGCCTTAGCTGCATTTGTATTATTGCTCTGAATAGCATATACAATAGGGGGCAAACCAGCTGAATCCCTTGCTTCTATATCTGCACCATAATTTATCAAAAGGTCAATTATGTCTGAATCTTTATTCTTCATCGCTGCCAGATGCATGGCTGTGATGTTTGATATGCCCTTTGCATTAATGTTTGGTTTATATTTTAAAATCGATTTTACAATTTCTTTTTTGTTTGATAAAACTGCTATCATTAAAGGAGTTAAGCCGTTGTCAATCAGCTCCACATCTGCACCGTTTTCAAGGAGAGACTCGATGATATCTATGTCACCTTGAAATAATGCAAAACTCAAACATGAAAAACTGATCTTTATTTTACTATTCTCTTCAAATCCGTATTTCTTTAAATTTTCAGCAATAAATAAAGGTATTCCTTCTTTAAGCAGCTCTTTTAAAGTAAGAGATCGGCTTATTTTTACATTAGGGTTTGCTTTGTTCTTTAGTAAGAGCCTTATTATATCTTTTCTTTGTGTTATTATAGCATAAGACAATGCCGTATTGCCTTCTTCATCTCTAATATCGAGATCTGCGCCGTTCTCTATGAGAGTTCTCACTGCTTCTAAATAACCTTTTTCGGTTGCTTTTATTAATGGTGTCTTTCCGGTTGAACTTGTTATATTCGGATCTGCACCTGCTTCGATTAAAAACCTTATTACACCTATCTGATTATTAACTGCAGCTATAGATAGTGGAGTTGTTCCTGCTTTTGAACGATGATTAGGGTCTGCACCTGCTTTCAAAAATAATTTTACAAGTTGTTCTTCACCATATTTACAAGCAAACATTAGCGGCGTCCAACCATCGTTATCTTCGCTATTGATGTCTGCCCCTGCCTTAATCAATTCTTTTGCGATCCTAAATAACATGATTTTATATTCTTCTTTTGATGGTGGAGTTGTCCTATTTTTAATCAATGTTTTTATAGTGTTATCATTAAGATATCTGTAAGATTGAACAGAGAGATATGATAAGGCTGTCATTCCGTTTCCATTTTTAATATTGAGATCTATTCCATGATCAATAAGTAATTTGATCACATCTTCTTTTGCTAGGTATACCATATATGACAAAAGAGAGATTGTATTGTCTACGGTGATAGGTCTGAATGGAGCATAAAGAATATTCATGTTTGCACCATGACTTATAAGTAGGTTGATAATTTCCTTGTTTCCACTTTCACAAGCTGCAAATAAAGGCGGTCGCAGGCAAAAAAGGTTTGGATCTGCACCTTTATCAAGCAGAATTTTAACTATTTGTACATTATTTTGTGCTATTGCCACTTCAAGCGGGGTAATTTTCTGCTCAGTGAAATTGACCTTAGCTCCATTTTCAAGAAGAAGTTTGACTATGTCTATACGATTAGCGCCGCAAGCAATAGATAATGGAGTGTAACCTTCAGATGTGAGATTAACGTCCGCACCTAATTTAATTAGCTGTTTTGCAACTTTATATTTGCCCAATACGCAAGCCTTAAAAAGAGGGGTGGTTCCGTCTTTAAATCTTGCATCAACGTCAAGAATTCCATAGTCAAAAGCATATTTTATTGTCTCTGCATCATCATTGGATATTATATCTTCTATCAGTGTTTCTAAAATTGAGAGATATGCGTTGTTCTCTTGTACGATCTTCTCTAACTTTTCTTGATCTACTCCTTTCAAATCAGTCTTGAATTTACTCTCAGATTCAGAAGGTTCTATATAAAATGAGTGAAAGGGGATATTGTATTTCTTCAGAAACTTAATCAAAAACTTATTCAGAAAGCCATACCTAACTTTATCTCTTTCTTTATTTCTATCTGTATTTATCTCGCTGTTCTTATCTATATTTTCATTTCTATCCGTATATATCTTTTCGTTCCTGTTTTGTTCATTTGTATTTTGCTGTTTACTGAGTCTCTTTTTACTCATCTTTACACCGGATTTAATAGCTTTATCTGGAACAAAGCAAATAATGGCTAAAACTGCAAATCTAATGTACTTTGTCTAAGTTCTGAAAGAGTGATTGAAGAATAAAGTCTCATCAAAGCACACTGTTTAGCATATAATGTTGCGATCTCTTTTCTTTGGTCTTTTTCATCACTGATTTGAGAAAGAATGCTCCTGACTCTTGTTTTTCTCATATTAAGAAGCGAGACATAAAAGAGTATGAACTTCACTATATTATCTATTTCGTTCCTCTCTTTGGTTTCACTCCCTCTTACTTTTTCTTCTTCCTTATCTTTCTCAATCATATTTTCCTTATTCCTCGTCACTGCCTGAATGAAGGTGTTGCTTATTTGAGTGGGAACGTTAACTGTATTCAACTCATTCAATAAATTCTTAAACAGCAATGGCTTTGCCCCATTTTTATACTTTCTTATGTTTTTCACAAGGATCTTTCTAAATACTCCGTTTATCCTTATTTCATCCATGTAATCAATAAGTGCATTTAGTGTATTCACTGCATCAGAATTCTCTTTTATTATTCTTTCCATTGTTTGAATATCATAAGAAGAAATAGAAATGAAAGAGATCCTCCTCTTTAAAGTTTCTATTATTATATTTAGTCCTTTTTCTTCGATCTTAATTCCTTTTATATCTTCTATTGATTCTAACGGCTCTAACCATCGTTCAGACCAGTTATTTGCAATTCCCCTGAGAAATGCAACAATACTTTTCTTTGCATGCTTTATTATTTCTTTATATTCTTCTGGTTTGAACATAGTTCTTAATTTTCTATTGAATCTTTCAAAATCAGCATTTCTTTCTTTTTCCACCTCTTTCAGTCTCTCTTCCCAGTATCTCTCTTCTTTTACTTCTTTTCTCCCTGCTCTTTCTCTTTCCTCTCTTTCCTCTCTTCTTCCTGCCCTGATCTTAATCAGTTTATCTGCAATGAACTCAATAACAGAATTTATCCATACTTTTGTCAAAATAGTTTCAAGATTCTGAATAGAAATCAGTTTTGGTTTTGATTCCCTAACCTCTTTTAAGATCTGTTTTTCTGTTTGTTTTTCTAATTCTATTCTAATCTTTTCAATCCTGCTTGCAAGACTCTGTAGGAGAGATATTTCTTTTCTTATTTTGTCTGCCAATTTAGACAATTTTTCTCTAATTGTTTCAGTTGATGGTTTTTTCTCTTTTGTAACTTCCGTCTCTTTTATTATGGATTCGATTGTTTTAACTATTTGCTCTTCTAATTCCTGCATTCTTTTTAATTCATCTATGAATGATTCATATATTTCCTTGTTAAAGATTCCAGCTCTTTTTAGTTTATTAAGCATTTCACTTATCTTGTTGATTCTTTCCTCAAAAGAATGCTTTTCTTTGATGAATTTGTTAAGTTTTTGAAGTGAATTCTCAACTCCTTCTTCACTCTTTCCTATTGCTTTTATTTCTTCAATTTCCTTCTGCATTGCTTCGATTTCTTTTTTTAGTCTTTCTTCTGTTTCTAATTCTCTTATTTCTTCTTTCTTTTCTTCTTTGACTAATTCTGCAATCTCATAAAGTTTTAAGCTTTCAGCAACGATTGTCTCGTTCTCAATTTGATCTTTTATTTCTTCAACTGGAATCAGTATTTGTTCTAATTTCTCTTCTATTTTTTGTTCTCTTTCATAGATTCTTTCAATAAGCTCTTCATATTCTTTTTCTCTTTCCTGTTCTCTTTTCTTTATTTCTTCATATTCATCTTCTATTCTTTCCAGTATGTTCAATAATAAATTAGTATCAATCTCTTCTTTATCTTTTTTCTCTATGATCTGAAGGTATTGCTTAAGATCTTCGAGTTGCTGTTGCATAAGATGCTGAAGTTCAGTTAGCTCTGTAGTTTGTTGAGAAGAAGTGACTGAGGAAAGGAATTGGAAAGAAAGAGATTGTTGTAGGGATTTGGGTTGAGGAAGGGAAGAAGTCTGTTCGAATTGTTTGCCTGGTTCTTCAACATTTGGAATTGCATGAAACAAAAATAAACTCATGTACTTATTTAATAATTTACATTTATAAAATTACTCTTTTAGTTTATCTAAAATTGTTTGAATTTCTTTATATTTTTCTTCATAAAGTTTCATAAATACATTTTTTGTGTCTTCTACATCATTTTGATTATACCCTAAGTCTTTAAAAATAAATAAATCTACTTTATCCCAGATTTTCTTTACTTCTTCAAGATATTCGTTGTATTTATTACAATATTCGATTGATTTTTGTTTATAGAAATCTATTTTGGAGAAATCAACATGTCCCCAAGCTACAGCACGTGGATCCTTAATATACCCCTTATAATATGCAACTGCCAAATTGTAATATATCATTAATTTGAGATCTATAAAGTGAAAGTCTGGTTTTTCTTTTAGTCTTTCATCTATTATTTTTATTGCTTCCAGGCAGGTTTTTTCTGTTTCTTCAAATGTTTGATGATACATGGCTAAGGAATAAATACCATATAACTGTAAGTAAAGAGCATCTGGATCTTTTGTTTCTTCATATTTTTTCTTAAAATAATTGATAGCGGATTCAGTTAATTTTATCCCTAATGAATCATCTATATTAATTTCTCCTTTTTGATCTTTATCTACTTTTAGTAAAAGCTTCCAACCTGTATTGTATTTCTTTTCTATTACCTCAGATGCATAAAATGGTGGTTGTCTTGTCTTTGCAAATCCAACTGCATCTACCCTCTTCATAGGGTGCAAAAGTAAAGAAGCACCTAATAGGCCTGCAGCTAATGGTTTTTTCATTCTCTGCCATAAGGAAGGTTTCTTTTCTTCCTTATTTTCTCCTTTCTTTATTATCTTCTCCTCTCTTTCTGCCATGATTATCCTTCTCAGTTTAGGTATTTAAAGATAACGGACATGTCACTCTTTCCTCTCTTCTTCCTGCCCTGATCTTAATCAGTTTATCTGCAATGAACTCAATAACAGAATTTATCCATACTTTTGTCAAAATAGAGAAGAATATGAGATACTAACATATTATATTCACTGTTCATATTCCTCTGCTTCCTGTTCCCTACACTCTTCGCATATGAGTTCTCCGTTTACATATTGTAGAGAATCGGAATAGAGGCCACACTTTTGGCATATCCCTACTGATTGTGACTCTTCAGCCAATCTATTGTAATTGCCTATCTCCTGAAGTATGTCTATCATTCCTGGAAGTGTTCTCGTGATGTCAGTATCTGTTACTATTCCTACAAGCCTTCCTTCTCCGTCCACAACAGCAAGTTTCTTTATCTTATATTTCTTCATTGCCAAAACTGCTTCTTGTATATCCTGCTCTGGTCTTGCAACTCTTAATGGAGAAGAAAGAATCTGTTTAAGCTTGATTGTTGGTTTTTTCTTTACTGCCAATACTCTCCTAACAAGGTCTCTTTCTGTCACAATTCCAATTGCCTTTCCCTTTTCTACAACAATTACTGAACCGATCTTATTTTTTTCCATAGCCTTTGCTGCATCTAATGCACTCTTTGACGATTCCAAAACAACTACTCCTTTCTGCATGACAGCTTCTAAAGGAATAGAGGGTCTCTCTCCCTTTAACATCTTTATCAATCTCTTTATTGGTCCCTGATTCTCAGCCATAAAATCACTCACCTAAATCAATTCTAATATCTATATTTAAGATAACAATTTATAAATCTCTCTTATAAGATAATATACTATAATTTACGATCAAGAAGATGGTCAAATGTATAGATATAAAAAAGGAGCGAGAAACGAAAGAGAACTCATTCATATATTTGAAGAAAAAGGATATAGCGTTATAAGATCTGCAGGAAGTGGAGTTAACTCTATAAGTCCAGACATACTTTTGTTCAAACGTGGAAAACAATATGCTATGGAATGCAAGGCTTGGAATAGCGATAGAATAGCAATAGATCACGAAAAATTCGAAGCATTATCTAAATGGGAAGAAAATACTGGTATAACAACTTTAATCGCTTGGAAAATGCCTTATGAAGGATGGTATTTTGCATATCTTGCTGAACTTGAGAAAAATGAAAGATCTTATTCTATAACAAAGAAAAGGATGACAGAAATAAATCGAAGAATTGAAGATATTATTTAGCATCTTTGCTTTTACTAATCTCAATAATGTAGTGGAAATTAAAATAGCAAATAATTTAAAGATTAAACAACATAAATACATATTCATTGGAATCGCCGCGGTAGCTCAATTGGGAGAGCATTCGGCTGAAGACCGAAAGGTTGGTGGTTCAAATCCGCCCCGCGGCATATAATCTAATCATTTTTAAAATAAAACAAATTTAATTAATTTTCTATATAATTATTTTATGCACATTTCTAGGCAATGTAACAAATATGCATTACTTACTATTTTCTTGCTTTCACTATTAACGCTAATACACGCAAAGCCAACAAAAGCACTACTTAATGTAACTATGATTTGGGACATTATTGGAGATGGAGTGCTTGAAAATGGAATTCTTGATGTCACTATCCCAACAAACTCACCTAATCAAAAAATACTAAATGCAACTTTTTCTGACCCATATAAAATTGTTGAGGGAACAGAATCAAAAATAAGGTTTGAATTCAATGGTGTAAGGTCTAAAAGAATAACTGCTAATTTTATAATTCAAACTGATTATATCAAAAGAAATGAGATTAATAATCTAAAGAAAAAATATATAGATGAAACGGAAAATATTGTTATAAATGAGAAAATAAGAAATTTTACTTCTATATTCGTTTCAGAAAAACCTTATGACTTATATGATATGCAAAATTGGGTTTTCAAAAATATAAAATATAATGCTTCTTACACTGATGTTACTATAGATGATATAACTACTGCAAATATGCCTTCTGATTGGGTTTTTGAAAAAAGAACTGGTGTATGTGATGAACTTTCAAATCTTTTTGCTGCGATGGCAAGGGCTAAAAATTATTCGACACGCATAATAATCGGTTATGTATATGTTGACAGAAAATGGATACCACATGCATGGACTGAAACATATGTACCTGATTATGGATGGATTGAAATTGATCCGACGCATAATCAATTCATGAATCTAAATGCATTAAGAGTAAGAACTGGAACTGGAGAAGATATATCTGTCTTGCATGACTCTATAAGTGCCTTCTCAAAAGAAGGAAAACATATATCTTTAGAAGAGACCGTAAATATAGATATAATTAATTATACTGAAGAAGACCCTCTTAGTATAGATATAATATTTTCACCGCAACCCCCATTAGATCAAAATCAACCAACATTAATTAAAATTATGAATAAAGAAGAATCCCCTATCTTTGTAAATGCTGTTTTTATTCCGCCTTTATCTGTAGAATGTTCTGATTGTTCAAGACAGATCATATTAGGACCTAAAAAAATATATCAAATGGAATTCAATCTAAGACTCCCACCTCTTAGTCCTAATATTAAATATACATTTCCAAATACATTTTTAACAGAGTACAATAAAACCGAAATTTCATTTGAAAGAGTACATATAGAACAAAGTTTTTCTGAGAAGTATACCAGTATAGAAAGTCTCCCTAATGAATTCCAGATATTTGTAGGTTTATTTGTTGTAGCAGCCGTTGCTATAGTTGCAATTGCAATTCTTCTTGGATTATAATTAATCGATTCAATAAGTTTTTAAAATCTCAGATGTATATTTATACATCCTTTAACTAAATATTACAAGCGGCGGTAGTCTAGTCTGGTTAGGACGCGGCCTTGCCAAGGCTGCAACCCGGGTTCAAATCCCGGCCGCCGCACTTTGTTTTTCTTTTACTGACACATTAATCAAGATTAGACTGTGTATAAAAGGAGACATGTCTATTTTTAATTTTTCATTTTCAAATATATTTGTGATTGTATGAAAAGAGTATTAATGGTAATAGCACCTGAAAACTTCAGAGACGAAGAGTTGCTTGAGCCAAAAGATGTCTTTGAAAGGAAAGGATTCGAAGTTACAGTGGCATCAAAGAAAGCTGGAATTTTGAAAGGGATGCTTGGTGGAACAGCGGAGGCAACTGAGAATATAGAAAATGTGAAAGTTGATGAATATAATGCAATAGTATTTGTTGGTGGAATCGGGGCGTCTGTTTATTTCAATGACAGTAGTGCATTGAAATTGGCAAGAGATGCTTATGCAAAGAAAATGATTGTTGCTGCAATATGCATTGCTCCATCTATCCTTGCTAACGCAGGAATATTAAACGGTAAAAAAGCTACAGCTTTTCCATCTGAAAAAGGCAATCTGATACAAAAAGGTGCAAACTTCATAAATGAGGGAGTTGTAGTCGATGGAAAAATTATAACTGCAAGCGGACCGAAATTCGCAAAGAAATTCGGAGAAGAAATAATAAAATTACTAAATACTGAGTGATAGAAATGCAATTAGAAGAAGAAATAGAAACTGCATTTAACAAACTTGTTGAAAAAGTAAAAAAAGAAAATGAAAAAATAGATATAAATGCATTAAGAAAAGCTGTCGAATTTGCATCTATAGCACATAAAAATCAATATAGACTATCTGGAGAACCATATGTTATGCATTGTATAGCTGTAGCAGAAATAGTTTCAGATTATCTTAATGATACGATTTCAATTCAAGCAGCTATTCTTCATGATGTTTGTAGAGAGGTTGGAATACCTATTAGTACTATTGAAAAAGAGTTCGGAGAACAAGTTGCCAAAATAGTTGATGGATTAACAAAAATAGGTAAAATACCTTTCCTAAAGCTTGAACAGGCAGAAGCTGAGAACATAAGAAAAATGCTTTTAGTACTTAGTAAAGATGTAAGAATTATAATAATAAAACTCGCTGATAGGCTTCATAATATGCGAACTATTTCATTCTTACCGGAACATAAACAAAAAAGAATGGCAGAAGAAACATTTGAAATCTATATACCTATCGCGCATAAACTCAATATAACAAAAATAAAAAATGAACTTGAAGATCTTTATCTTTCCGTGATGGAACCGGAGGCTTATTTGCAAATAAAAAATGCATTAGAAGAAAAAAGAAAGGGAAAAGAAAAAGAAACAGAAAGGATAAGAGATGAAATAGAAAAATTGCTCAAAGTTAGAGGTATAGATGTAATAGTAAAGAGCAGAGAAAAGCACATATATTCAATATATAGGAAAATGAAAAGAAAAGAACTTACCTTTGACCAATTGATGGATTTATTTGCTATAAGAATAATAACTAAGAGAATAAGTGACTGCTATAGAATATTAGAGATAATTAGTGAAAATTATAAAATAATTCCAGAAAGTCTTGATGATTATATTGCATCACCAAAATCAAATATGTATCAATCAATTCATATAAATTTCTTAACTGAAAATGGACATAACATTGAGGCACAGATAAGAACAGAAGAAATGGATAGAATAGCTGAGATGGGTATAGCTGCGCATTGGAAATACAAAGGTCATAGTGAAGAAGAATTCGATAAAAAAATAGAATGGATGAAGAATTTATTAGAATGGCAGAAACAAATAACTGAAGAAAATGAGTATATTGAAGGAATAAAGATAGAATTATTTGAAAGAGGTGTTGTAGTTTTTACACCGAAAGGGGATATGATTGAATTACCTAATGGATCCACCGCACTTGATTTTGCATTTGCATTACACACATCTATAGGATTGAATGCGGATAAAATAAAAGTAAACGGAAAAATTGTACCGTTTAATCAGGTTCTAAATGATGGGGATATTGTTGAAGTATTAACTTCTCCTCAGAAAAAAGTTAATGTAAACTGGCTTGGGATAGTTAAAACTTCAAAGGCTAAGGCTAAGATTAGAGCAGCTTTAAATCTTATTGGACCTAAGAAAAATATTACTAAAGAACCAGAAGTTGCGATAACTGAACGTGGAAAGAAAGCAAGAATGGAAAATGGAGAATTAATTGCACAAATAAATTCACCTAATATAAATATTGCGAAATGTTGTAATCCAACTATCAATGATAAAATTGTTACTTATCCGCCAAAAGACGGTAGATATACGATTCATAGAGCAGACTGTAAAACATTTGAAAAAACAGCAGAATTTAAAAGAAAAATAAATGCTAGATGGGAAATACAGACTAATATATATCTACAAAAGATAAATGTAGTCAGCGAGGATAGACCTAAACTGTTATCTGATTTAATAAAGCTTATTATGGGTCAGCATGTTGAAATTAAAAAAATAAATATAAATGAAACAAAAGATGAAAGAATAATGATAAATTTAGTTCTTGCATATAATTCCAATGAACAAATTGAAAAAATAAAGGATGAAGTTAAAAAGATACCTGGTATCAAAGAAGCATTTCTTGTTGTTTAGCATTTCTAGCTATCTTTAAATTAAGCAGGAAAGTATAAAACAGCAAAGATTATAAATGATTAACACATAATATATTTATCTATTTGTTCTATTGCATTTTGATGCAAGTATGCATTATGCATACTCTATGAACTAAGAGGTGTGAGAGTATGGCAAGCTATATTAAATTTGAAGTACCAAAGGAAATATCAGACAGAGTCATCAACGCTGTGAGCGTTGCAAAAGATACTGGAAAGATAAGAAAAGGTGCTAATGAGACAACAAAGTCGATAGAATCTGGAAAGGCAAAGATAGTTGTAATAGCAGCCGATGTTAATCCAGAAGAAATTGTAATGCACCTTCCAATTCTTTGCGAAGAAAAAGGAGTTCCATTCGTATATGTTCCAACAAAAGCAGAACTTGGAAAGGCTATTGGAATAAATGTAAGTTGTGCAGCAATAGCAATAGAGGATCTTGGTGGAGCAAAAGGAGAAATTGAAGATATTGTAGTAAAGCTCGGTCAGAAAATGCCAGCTTCTGGAAAAGAAGAAAAGAAGGAAGAAAAAGAACAGAAACCTACAAAACTTGCTAAAGAAAAGAAAGGAAAGAAAAAAGAATGATTGATGTATTAAGGTGATATTAATGGCAGAGGAAAAGAAAGCTGAAGGTAAGAAAGAAACGAAAAAGAAAGAAACGTCACCATCCACAAAGCAAGAGATACAACAAAGCCAAACTGAACAACAACAGCTTAATGGATATAGGGGAGAAGTTATAGAACTAATAGGGAAGACTGGAACTTGTGGAGAAGTTAGACAAGTGATGTGCAGAATATTAGATGGTAGAGACAAAGGAAGAGTTATAAGAAGAAATGTTAAGGGCCAGGTTAAAGTAGGAGACATATTACTTCTTGTTGATACTGAAAGAGAGGCAAAGCAAATCAAAAGCAAGTAAAAATCAGATCGATTAAATTATAGGTGTTATTATGAAGTGTTCATTCTGTAATAAAGAGATAAAGAAAGGATCTGGATTAGTGTATGTAAAAACTGACGGCACTATGTTTTATTTTGATTCAGGAAAATGCATGAAGAATATGCTCAAACTTAAAAGAAAACCTGCCAAACTTAAGTGGACTAGAACAAAGATCCAAACTGAAAATAAGAATTAGTTAGAATTAATTTTTTCTTGTTTTTTTTTAATTTCACTTTTTTATTAATAAAAATTATCTCATTCTAGAATTTTACCTGCACCTGCAAGTCGCCACCTTTGATTAACCCTTCTCGATATTGCTATTTTTGATCCGATTGGAGCTGCTATTGGTCTTTTAAGTACAACTTCCATTTTATTTTTCTTTACCTTTTGCGCAACGCCTAATGTAGTAGCAGTTCCTGCTGAAATTACAATCATTTCACCTTCTTTAATGCTTGAATTTTCATAATCTACACGACTTAGTAATGAATATTCAATTTTCAGTGAATTATGCAATGGTGGCAGATTCCCGACAGTACTTATAACATTACCTATTAACCCATCTGCCTTTGCTAAAGAAGGATCAAGATCTGTCTGGATAGCAACAAGTCCTCCAGGGCCTGCCTCGCTCAATTTTGATGAACCTGCAAACATTGCCACTATCTTTGTCTTTATTATTTCTGGATTTGTCTTTGAAATCCTAACTATTCCAGGTGCTAATTCTATCTCATCCCCAACTTTCAGTGTTCCGGAAACTATTGATCCCCCTACAACTCCTCCGACAAGCTTATCGATAGGGGTACCTGGCTTATTAACATCAAATGAACGGGCAACAAAGAAAAGAGGTTTCTCTGATTTGTCTCTTTTTGGAGTTGGGATGTATTCCTCTATTGCTCTAAGAAGAACATCTAAATTTGCATTATAATTTGCTGCTACGGGAATGACTGGCGCATTCTCGTAAATTGAACCCTTAAGAAATTCCTTTATTTGCTTATAGTGTTCCTTTGCCTTTTCCTTTGAAACAAGATCTATCTTGTTCTGCACCACTACAAGATTTTTCACACCCAATATTTCAAGCACCATTTTGTGCTCTTTTGTCTGTGGTTGCGGGCAGGGCTCATTTGCAGCAATTATCAGTAATGCGCCATCGAGTATGGATGACGCTGAAATTACTGTGGCCATTAAAGTTTCATGGCCTGGAGCATCCACAAATGATATTTTCCTCAGTGGGATTGTTTTTCCTTCGCATTTTGGACATTTATCAGAAGTAGTATAAAAATCACATTTTTCGCATTTCTTAGTTGTCATTTCAGCATAACCTAATTTTATGGTGATTCCTCTCTTTACTTCCATACTATGGACATCTGTCCATGTACCAGTAAGCATCTTTGTAATGCTTGTCTTTCCGTGGTCTACATGTCCGAGAAGTCCTATGTTAAGCTCTGCCTGCATTTCTACACCATAAATGTAATAAAAACAAATGTAAATAAAAAATTAACAACTATTCCTTCTTTTCCTCTTTCTTTTCTTTTCTTGGGAATAGTTGGTCTAAAGGAGTCGGTCCCTCTTTCACTACAATGAAATTCAATTGTGCTATTGATTCAGTTACTGTGTTTCCCCTCATTAATCTTCTTGTTCTTTCTCCTTTCTTGCCTTTTGGAAAACCTACTCCTGGAGACAGAAGAATACTTTTTCTTCCGCCACCCAATAAATCAGCTTTCATAGGGAATCCATCTTTGTCTGAACCTCCCCTAAGTTTTAGGGTGTAACCTGCAGCACCTATCAGAGAACCGTCTATCTGGTCTCCAATCTTTATTCCGTAAAGATGTGCTTCCTTCTCCTTTGGAATCTCTGTTTGATATGAGTTTTCTTTATAGGATATAACAATCTTCATAAAATCAACGTCCTTTTTAGTTTAAAAAACGACATTATATATTCATCATAAAGATATAAAAATACCTATGCTTGATGAAAATATCTTGCTATAAGTCATTATTATATTATCTAGGTTTCAATCTTTTATTTTTAAACTGCTTTGAAATTGACCACGTCTATAATAATAGACATTAATTAAATTGAGTAAGAAGGATATCGAATTCAAACCTATAAAGATCGGATCGTTAATGTAAATTGAATATATAATCAGACCGATACAGCCAAATAAATAAAACCAAAGAAACCTTGGCTCGACCCCAACTCTCTTTGTCCTGATCGTTCTTAATGTCTGGGGTATCCAAGCTAAAACTATTAATATCATTCCGATTATACCTGCCAATTCAAGCATTAATACACCTGATAACTAATTTAATTTTAATTACTTATTTACAATATTGCCGGACCTAATAGATTGGCATATAAATTATTTAATCTTTTCACAGCATTCAATTTTTCTTTTTCGCTTAGGTTCGAATTGAATATTGCATCATTTAGGAATTCTATTGTATTGTCGTAAGTTTTTCTGTCCACAGGATAGGGATAACCGTCCTTTCCGCCTAGTGCAAATGAATATTTTACTGGGTCTTTCCAAGATGGCTTTGAACCGTATATTAGTTCGCTTAGCAATGCCAAGGCTCTGATTGTTTTTGGACCCACTCCAGGATAATTTATAATCTCTTCGAATTTGGATGGATTGAATTCATTCAAATCCATAAGCCTTTGATACAAATGCAAATCAATTTCATGCCTAGACTGCATTGTAAATCCATATTCTAAAAGAGTGGTCTGTTTTAGATCTTTTGTCTTTGCAATCAATCTTCCTGGTGCTTCTTTTACAAGATCAACTATTGATCTTCTAGATCCTTCGCTTTCAAAGGCAGTCAGATTCAGGCACTCTTTGCTTTCATCGCAGCATATTGCTGCATGTGGTTCTACGACAAAATCAGATACTTTTTCGTCAAGCCAATGATATCTTCTTGCATATCTAGTATCGCTATTCAAACCCTGCTGTATAACTGCCCATCTTCCCTCTTCTGTAACTATAAAGGAATGATGATATAGCTGATATCCATCCTGAATTAATGAGTTATCAACCTTTGCAGAGATCTTGCTTGCATAAAAAAGTGAATCCAACTTGCTTTGCGAAATATTTATTCTATCTGATAAAAGATTGATTTCTTCTTTTATATTTATTGCAGACTTTCCCTTCCCACCCAAAAATTCTATTCCGTATTCTTCTATAGACAATGCTTCCTTCAAAGCACCACATGTTACAGTAGTGGTTCCTGAACTATGAAAATCAAAACCAAGAACACATGCAAGACATTGAAACCAGAATGGGTCTGATATTCTTTTCAAGAACTCATCTTTTCCATATTCTCTTTCAATCGCAACATAAACAATTCTGCTTAACTCAACCATCCTAGAAAAAAGCCATTTTGGTGCATTTCCGTAATGCAATGGAAGGTCTGTATAGCCTGTTTTCATAAATATCTATTATCAACTAATTAACATCGATTATATATAAAATATAAAAAATGGATGAGGCGACTGCGGGAATGCGGATTAAAAACTATTATTAATTACCAATCTAAAAGAGTTGGAACTCTAACCGCATCCCTCTGTTTTCTTTCATTCAGAACAAGGAGGAATTTGTCATCCTTTCTCTCTATTTTTGAAGACATGCCTAACTTGTCCATCTTTGACATTATGGCACTCACTTCATCCAATCTTATATTTGTTATGTCCATTATCATATTTCATCACCGAAACAGAATCTCAAAGGCTATTTAAATACTAATTGGAAGGGTAAATTTCCGGTGATCTGGACATTTATTACAATTCGAAAGAAAAAGACATCTAACAAAATTACGTCTAAATTTCAGAAATTTTGTCTCTTAAGAATTTCTAGTCTTAATTTCATTTTCTTATAGATATCAATTTGGTTCTTCCTTTGGGTTTGACATCTATCTCCTCTGAAGTTAGTATGCCTGATTCCTCTAGCTTTGTTATGTAGAATTGAAGCATTCTGTTGCTCAAACCTAGATCTGAAAGCTTTTCATATATCTGTCCGCTTGTGAGTGGACCTGATAAAAGAAGATTTACAATCCTTTTCTCTGGATCTGAAAGAGAATCGAAATGCCTTGATATAAAGTCTGTTTCTTGCTTTACCTCTTCTAATGCAAGCTTGACATGCTTCAATAAAACTTTCTTTGATCCTTCTCTTTCTGCATTCAATCCTGCCTGATAAAGAAGTGAAATGCCAACCCTTGCATCTCCGCCTTGCTTTGCTGCATTTGCTGCGCAGAGTGCGACTGCCTCTTCGCTTATTGCAGAAGAGAAAAATGCCAGCTTTGCCCTTTCCATCAAAATCTTTTTGAGCTGGAATGCATTGTATTTCTCAAACTTAATCCTGGACTCCAATAAAGAGGATCTTATTCTATCATCAAGCTTTGCAGCAATTTCGTCGTCATTGCTTATAACAATTACAGAAACCCTGCCGTTTGCAAGCTCGTCTCCTCTGCTTAAATAATATAATATTTCAGTTGAATTGTTTGCTATCAGCCTATCAACCTCATCAAGAACTACGATTAGAATCTTGTTATTTAGAACTAGATATTCTTTTATTCTCTTGAATATTTCATCAAATGCTATTCCTCTTCTTGGAAGAGGTAGCTTAAGTCTCTCTGCAATCTCAGAAAGCACTGCATTTGAAGTTGTAAAATTCCAGCAGTTTATATATATTGCTATTGGTGTTTGACTGAATTCTGTTAGTTGATTTAGAACGTATTTTGTACAACTTGTTTTTCCGCTTCCTGTTGGACCAGTTATCAATATATTTCTTCCCCTCTTTCCTTTTGAAGCTGCTGCAACCGCGGATGCCAACTCTTTTAACTGCGTCTCTCTTTCAGGCATCTCTGGCGGCAAATACTCAAGGCTTAATGCATTCTCATTCTTGAATATGGAGGAATCACTCTCATAAAAAAGCTTCATAAAATTAAATGAACGTAATAATTAATAAACTTGACGATGTATAATATAATTACAAATTTTTAGACAATATGTGATTTTATAGATAATATAGTGATTATTATGGCAAAACAAACAGTATCCACCCCGGCAGGTTCTGCAGGTATATTTAGATTCTATGAAGCAGAAGGTGGAGGAATAAAACTTAAACCCGGAATAGTAATAGCTATAACTGCTATCTTTATAGTGGCTATTCTTGTTCTAAGATACATAACTACTGGCAAGATATAATCAATCTATCAAAGAAAAAGTTCCCTTTCTTTTTTCTATTATTTCTCCTTCTTCTCTTAAAACTGTGAGAAGTGCGATTGCTGCCTCTTCTTCAATGCCTAATGCGTCAGCTATTTTGTCCGCCTGTTTAGGACCAGATTTCAATACTGATTTTATCTTGGATTGAAATTTAAGAACGAAAGAATTCTTAACAAGATAATATTTTTTATCGAATCCTCTTATTCCTGTAACCTGATTTTTCTGAATCTTATCCTCAAGAAGCTTTGACATCTCTCTTGCATCTGCTTCGGACTGAAGAACAAGATAGCCATTCTTATTCAGTCTTTTTATTGGATCCGTCTCCTCTCTTTTGATCTCTTTCTGTTCTTTCTTTTCTTTTGATTCCTTCTTCTGTTTTTCTTGCTCCTTTGGTTGGGCAGCCTGCTCTTTCTCTTCGACACCTTCCTTTGGCTTTGCTGCCTCCTGCCTCTTTTCAAGAAGCTGTCTGTAAACAAGGTTAGGAACCTGATAAACACCTGTCTTTAGATATTTCCCACCGTAGTAAATATTCACAAGGTGTTTCTTCACAAGTTCGTCAAGTAGTTTCAATTCTTCTTGAGAGAATGTTTTTCTTACAACTTCAGGAGTTCTTTCTTCGAATTTAATCTGAAGAAGCTTGTTCAAAATGTTGATGTCTGATTCGGATAAAGGAAGAAGTTTTACTTTCTCAATTGCTATAGTTCCCGCAGTTATCTCATATATTCTAATTGGTGTGTCTGGTCTTAGATCAAGCTTTTTTACTAATTCTTCTGGTATGATTATAGCAAGATCCTTTCCATACCTTATTATTTTTGAAATAACCTCACCTTCAAATAAAAACAGCTTGTTTTATAGCTATAATATTTCAGAAACATTTAAATATATTACACACTATATTATATTGTCAGCGGCCATAGGAACCGGGAAACGCCCGATCCCATTCCGAACTCGGAAGCTAAGCCGGTTCACGATGTTATTGGTACTCTCCTGTTGGAGGGGAAGATGCATTGCTGCTGACTTTATCATTCTTATTCTATTGAAAAAAACAATGATGATTGAATGCAGAACATATTCACAAAGAAAGATGTTTTGAATCTCGTTATAATATTATTATATGCCTATTTCTTATTAGGGTTGGTTTCTAATCCCAGTGTTTTAACCTATGAGCGAGCTTCAAGTCTAAACATGGGAAAGGAAAAGATGATGGAGGTATCTAATCTCTCTCTTTTCATAGGTATTGCTTTTGCATTTATTATATATATTGTATCAAGAGTTGTTTTCAAACAATCCGAACTTCCGGTTTTCATATCTTCATTGCTAATGGTTTCTTCCTATGCATTCATAAACAATTTCTCATTTGGAATATCAGATTTAACTTTCCTACTACTTGGAGGGATTGCAACACCTTCATTCGGATTTGAAAAGATATATCAAATACTTCCATTGCTTCCTTTGTCTCTGCTTTCTATCTATGTATTATATTCAAATAAAAAAATGAAATATGTATTTACTGGAATTATAGCATTAGTTGCATCGTTCTTCATGCCACTTATCTCGCTTCCTGTTTTATTTATACTTAATGCGGATGGATTCAGCAGAATAAATAAAATAAAAGACAGAGGAATATTAAGCACCATAGCTGGTGGTGTGATTGCTGCAGATATATCTTTGATAATACTTGGTTCAGGAGTGGGTGCGATTGGCTTATCTGTTTTGATAGGTCTTGTGATAGCAGTTGTAATGCTTGCGTTTGAGAATAAGCATACCTTACTTTATTTATTGACCGTGACACTCATAATGGTCTCAATAGAATATGCAATTGCAAGCATGTTGAACAGACAAACTGTTGATCTAGATACTGTTAATACATTGTCATGGATAAATGGCATGGATGGAAGAATTGCGTTTGCTTCAGTGTATGGAGATAATATAAGTAAAATATCCGCAGTTGAAACTGGAAAGAACGTCTTAACTAATGAGGCGTTTCTTTTCTTGTTCACAAACAGAACACCAAGCTTTGATTATCTTATAATAGACACGTTTATACTTGATTCTCCAAAGGAATATGCAAAACTAGTTAATGCTACAGTTACTTTTGAAACCTTTGCATTTGCTGGAATCCAAAAGCAAGGAGATACATATTATCAAACCTATTTGACTTACAAACACGATTATCTTTTAATACCAACAGACTCTGCAGGTAACATTCTAAGTAACAGGATAATTATAAACGGAGCTGAAGATTCATACTTCAAGCTTCTTATCCTGAATTCTTCAGACTCTTCTTACTTCAGATACATACATCCTATGTCTGATTCCAACAAGAATATCTTTAAGGTTCTTTACCCAAACCAATTTGGAAGCTTATCTGGCTATGAGATAAAAGAAATAAAAAGTTCCAATAATTCTAGATTCAGAATTTATCAGATAAGAAAACAATAATAAGTATAGGAGTTACAAGAATACTATTATATGGATGCTATTCTTTAACTTGCTCCTGATTTTAATGTATATTTGCCTACTGCACATTGAGCAGTCTGAAGCAGGGCAAGCATCTTTGATGGATCGCACATTGAATAGTTTGTTTCCTTCATTGAGAATGTTGTAAATGATAACCCTTCAGCTGCGTAATAATATCTTCCGCATCCTTCCCTGAACCATACATCTGTCCATGGCTTGTTTGTCTTTCCTGAGGTAAGAAGACCATAGAAATCAAATGACGGGCATGGGTCTGTCAAGCAGTATTGGGCTGTTCCAAGCACGCCTGAACCTGCAAGAATTGGAATCCATATTCCATAGAAATCTTGATATGCTGTTACAATAGATTCATCTGTCCAGTTGCATGCTGAATTTGTATTAGATGCACCATCCTTTAATCCAAACCTCATTATTATTGATGGTTTTGTGTAATTGTATAAACCAAGTTTTGATTTGTTTACTATTGAATTCATTATGTCCTCGAAGCTACAGGATGGATAATTGTTAAGGAATTCGTCATAACCTATTACATCTACAAATTCAATTGCATTTTTGCCAAGTATTTGGGTTGAATTTGCTGAATTTAAAATATCCTTGAGCTGTGTGATATTTACATCCCCGACATTTAGAACAGTTGTACAATTTGGACATATATTCTTGACAGATGCAAGCTGCTGGAATGCACACAGTCTTTCAGATTCATTTGAAAGATTCAATCCAGATTCTGAGGCAAAGAATGTAACCGTAGCGGGACCATATGGATTATATGAAGCACATTCAATCTGCTTTCCTGAGTCACAAGCCTGAGTTGCATAATCTAATCTCTCATAGCTTGCAACTGCCAGAGCCATTGAAGAGAGGTCTGCTGAACAGTCTATACCTCCTGTTGAATTTATTATGGACTTCACAGAGATTGGAAGCACGTTCTTTGTCTTGTTATCAATATATATTAGTTCTTCAGATTGTTGAGGTGAAAAGATCTGAATTTTTGAATTTGGATCTATTATAATTGACTCTTGTTTGATTCCTTCTGGAGAAACATAATAATAAAGTATTGAAATGTTGAATCCTTTTTGACCAGAACAACTGCATGTTGTAATTGACATATTATTTTCTTCATTCCCTAACTTAAGCAAACCTAAAGGTATCTTCCATTGCTGAGTTTGAGAATAGTTATCAATATAATTAACACCAGACCCAGTCGAATACTGGCATCTAAATTTAGTTGTTGGTAATAAAGTTTGTCCATTTAAGAATATATTCCCATTATCATTGAAAGAATAAATCAAATATGCTTTATAGGTAGATGACGGAAGCTTGAATGAAACATTAACCTGACTAACATCTGATCCATATAGTGGCGAATCACAAGTTGTCTTTGGATAGGTAATACACTGCTTGATTCCTAAATCACAATACTGGTTCGATCCGCAGTATGCATCGCTTGTACAATTTGTAGATGATTGACAGAATGCAGGGTAAGATGAAGAAGCATTTGTGCATGCTGCACCGCTTTGCAGTGAATTACAACTGATAGTGGAAGAACAATTCTGCTTCTTTATACACTTCATTTCTTGACAAATTTCATCAGCATTACATTCTGAATCTGTAGTGCAAATCTTATCACGGAGTATTCTGCAGAATCCATCCTGACATATTTCTCCAGATCTACAATCTGCTAAAACAGAACATTTAACTGGGATCTTACAAACAGAAGATTCACATACTGATTGAATACCATTTATCACGCCACAATCAAAATCTCGTGAACAATTCTTTGAAATAACACATCTTCCATTGAGACAACCGCCCTCAAGACAGTCTACATCGCTTGTACACAACAGTTCTGCATAAGATGGATTATAAAGCGTACAATTATTTTCATCGGTAATGAAGTTGGTCATGCATGCTGTATTGCTCTCTTCGCTGCAATCCGAATTTGAAATGCATGGGCTTGAAATACATGCCCTTATTTTTTCGCCATCTTCTGTTTCATCTACAATAGTACAGTACATTCCAATCGGGCAATCACTGTCTAAGCTACAATTATTGACTATTGGCGTAGCACATTTACCTTGATGACATACTGAATTCAGTGGGCACTCGCTATTATTTGTACAACTTTCAATCATGGTGCATGACTGAGATGAACAGACAAAGCCAGATGGACAATCTGAGGAATTAGTACAATTTACTAAACGTGTGCATTTGTTGTTAATACAAATCGAATTTGGATCTGAAGAGTAGCAATCGAATGAATTTGAACATTGAATATCTAATGCAATACATTTCTTGATTCCAGTTCCATCATCAATACATTTACTATTAACTCCACATTCTAAATCAGTTTGACACTGTTTTGTAAGAATACATTTATAGTTATGGCAAATTGATGGAGATGGACACTCATCATCTCGTATGCAGAATTTAATAGCGTGGCATCTTTTTTCTACATCGCAGAATGAACCTTCTGGACAGTCTGAATCATTCTTACATTCGATTGTATCTATCCACTCTGTTTTTAATATATTGTAAAAGAATGAATCGCTTGTTAAAATGCTATTTTGTAAAATAAGTTTAACAAAATTTGTAGATGGTATTGCTTTGTTAAGTTGATGTGATTCTGCATCTGTATTAATAAATGTAATAGATGTATTAGGTCTGAGAACCAGATCAGAAGGATCAAACATCTGTGACTTGACAACTACTTCAATATCCTGCTTTATTGATTTAATGCCTGCTGCAACATCTGGCTTGTCCTGCAACCTTACAGTCCATGGCTCTGTATTGTATGGGAAATTAAGACATGTTTGCCTATCTGAATAAACATCAATAAAACCATCACTCTTTACTGCCTCTGGAACTGAAACTCTGTGCATTTTTCCATCGAGGCTTTGGAAACATACTTCGCTCAGTGGAGATGATGCAACAAAGGAAGGAGTGAACACAGATTTTTGAATATCTATCTCTAATGGCGTATATCTGTCATAACCTTCAACTATCATAATATTTCCAGTATCTACATCCTCAACAACATAAGTTGAAGCTGGTGTGAAACAGAATTGCTCGATAGAACCAACCTTACATGATTGTGTTGATGCATCAAAACTGCAATCAACGCCCGAGTAAGCTGGTTCACATGAAAATAAATTCAAACTGCAATACGAACCGTCGTCTTTTATTTTCTTTCCTTCTGATATCAAACATGATATTCCATCAAGTTTGCATGATACTTTATCTTCATATCCTTGTTTAGGTGTGCATGTTTGAGCATACGCATATTTACAGTAATCACCATTATCAGCATTATAATTTGATATTACATTACAACCCCCTGGGGTTGAAACACAATTTATGTTTCCTAGTGTTGAATAGTTGATCTTCTTTCCGCATCCGAATTTACATGGACAGTTTTCTTCATTGCTGCATAAAAATACTGATGGAGAAGAGAACACACATTTCTCAGACTGTAAAGTACAATTGCTTGGAAATGGAGTGATTGAACTTCCCCCAGTTTTAACACTACACGAATTAGCGTATGTGACTGTCCTTTGGTTGGCAGCATAGCATTTGCATGCCTTAAATCCAAAATTAGGTTTAAGATATATTGAAAAATATGGATTATCTAATCCTGAGAAATTAAATGTATATGTCCCTTCTTTCAAGAGAACATTAACTAACTTTCCATTCGAACAATTATAACTTTTCCTTCCAAACATAGAACTGCTTTGATAACGATCATAATACATACTTGCAAGAACATTGCTTCCATCACATGGCAAGGCACCACACATTTTATTAGTTGGACATGTACACTTACCATCGTACCCTATATCACATGCATATGTTGTATAATATCTTTCAGTTCTTTGAGCAGTTGTTACTGCACAGAAACGATTATCAGTTAATGTATACGGATTAGACTTTTCTGCGGATGTTAATGGTGAAGGTGTATAATAGCAATATAGATCATTGATTGAATTATTAATACAACCTATATCTGGATATAAACCTGTTGGGCTACATGTTATAATATTACCTGATTTTTGGACGTTACATAATAAATTTGATACATCTGTCTTTTCCTTACCTGAAAAATAGTTAAACTGGAGAAGACCTGTAGTTGAAACTGAGCAATTAATTATTGAAGCTAAGGAAGAATTCTTTATTACTGAACCACCGTTGCATGCACCACCATCTAATCTTGCTTGGAATAAACACTGTGGTTGAATGCCTGGCACTGCGGGTTGCGTATCTTTTGAATAGTCAGTTGTACACTCTAAATCATTTGAATACTGGTCTTTAACAACACATGAAATATTATTATCTAATTTACATGCTATTGATGGATTAATTAAATAATAAGAACAATATGTAGAAGGATCTGATTCATTCACTATTCCTATGCATCCATAATCTCCAGTCTGTTGCTTTACAGAACAGTTATAAATTCTTTTACAAACACTACCTGAATCTGTTGCTTGAACACCTAATGGATAGATAGTTCTTTCAGCTATCTTTTCACCGGTATCTAAATTAGTAATTGAGATGTTTCTTGGTGAGTCTGGATTAAAGCACACCTTGCTATCATGATCAACCGCAATTGATTTTGTTTCAAACTCCCCATTTCTAATAGAAATATTAATTATTGAATTCTTGACAACTATTTCACCAGTGCCAACAACAATTGTATTATTTCTAACTATATAAGTGGCATTTCCAGCCTTATCTGGAATCCATGTTGCAACTCCTGGAATCCCATTTGTATATTTAGGAAGATTTAAGATATATGTGTAATCAGCGTTTAGTTCATCTGTAAGTTTAATCTCAATCTTATAATCTGAATCAGGATCATAGTTATTGAATTTAACAGGTCCACCAACTGCAACCATTCCAGATTCTGGATAAATCGGTGTTGATATTATTCCAATATTTGCATCATAAGCAACTGTTGTAATGTTTCCTTTCATATTGGAAAGCTGATCATAGAACGTGAATGTTGTATTCTTTGGTGTATCTGAAGTTGAATTTGATTGTAATGGTAGAAGGGTAAACGATCTTGAAGAGATGATATCGCTTTCATTTTTAATTAAATCAATTGTATGGTCTATTACATCCTTATTAGTAAATGTAATTGTGCTTCCTGCAGGTATTAATGCTTCAGATGGAGAGAAAACAGAGGAATGTATCTTTACTGTTACATTATGGAATGAAGGAATAAGCAATGACATTGCTCCCTCATCCGCATACTTTCTCATATCATAAAGAATTTGAGAGGATAAATCTCCATGAATAACCTGAGTTGGAAGGTCTAATGTTTGATTGTTCAATGGGTTCTCTAGTATGAATTCCTTTGTATCTGCAAAAGTGATTACAATTGTCTTGTTTGTATTATTTTCATAAAGTATTGAAGTATAAGGTTCAATAGGAGCAGACAATGTTAATGAATCTCCATTAGAACCTGATTTACTTAATTTTATCTCTGGAGGACCCAATATCTTTATTGGGATCTGTGACAATGCATCTATTATAGTTTGATTTGTAGTTCCACTTCTAGTCAAATTTTCTTTAACAGTTAAATCAGTTAATACTGTACTTTGACTAATTTCAAATAAATAAAATGAATTAGGTAGAATATTGATTTCATCTCCGTTTGATTCCACTCTTATAGTGTGGTTTTTATCATCAGTATTTTCCACATAAAGCAATAGCTTTGTATAGCTCTTAACCGGAGAATTAATTATAATAGTTTCACTTTCGGTTTTCACTATATCTGCCAATCCAGTTGAATTAGCTAATAAAGTAATATAGGAAATCTCATACAACTCAGATGGAACACTCTGTTTATTTATAATCTTGAAATACGAAGGAGAGGTGATATACAATTCTCCTGATTGAGTCATATTAACATTTGGTGGATTTACAAATAGTGAAAATGGAATAGGACCTCTTGAAGACAGGATTGCACCTTTACCATCTATAACTCCAACATCTGAATAAATCTCCTTTCCATCCAGCTGGCGCGTATAAATATTTCCTTCCTGCATAGTAGACTTATCTATACAGTTTGTTTGCGATGGAGCTAAGAGTATGTAGTTTCCACTCTCATCTTTTAATGTATGATTCTTATTATCATTATTAATCCAACATATTTGAGAGCCAGGCTTTACAACTAATGAGATAGTATCAAAGCCTGCGCCACCTGAGAGTATTTGGATGTTTCTTGAATCAACCTCTTTAATATTCACAATGTTCCTCACATCTAAATTAGGTACAAATGTAGTTACATATGAATCTGTCTTGTTCATAGTTGGCCAACAAACATTATCTGAGAATGGTGGAATTTGGCCTGAGAAGAATGTCTTTCCTGATGATGATTTTGTTATAACATTTCTTGAGATTGCTGATGGATTAATCCAACATATCTTTGTTCCTGGCGGACTTTCTACTTCTTCAGGTTCAAAACCAATCGGCTGAATAGAAACTGTTGCGGAAGGCTTTCCATTTCCTATCGTCCAATTTGCAACTCTTCCATCTGAGGTAATTCCTTGATACTTGCCAGGTAACGCACCTTGAATACAGCAATATGAATTTGTAGACAATGTTTCATTAGTCAGCCATATCCATTCATATCCATTTTCAGTTTCTGTGTATCTTGAAATTGAAATGCTTAAACCTTCAGTTTCGCTTCTAAAACAAATCAAATCTCCAAGCGGTCTGTATATTTCATATCCTGGATCAATTGTTCCATCTCTCTTAAACAAGAATCTCTGAAGCGGAGACTGAACGAATAAATAACCAGTTTTATCTGTTGTGATATCATTAATCCTATACTCTCCTGTTTGTGGCGCTCTTATTGTTTCAACCGGATTTGAAAGATTGAGAGTAAAATTATTATCATAGCTATAATCATCAAATCTATTCACACTTGTCATACTCAAGTTATGCTCTTTTCTTTCAATTAGGCTAAAATTAACAAATCCATCTGCATTAACCACTGTATAATTCGGAACTATGTTATTTCCTATATAAATCTGAGTAGTATCTTTTGCGCTTAGTACTGATAAATAAGCATAGTCTCCATTTGAATCTTTTATGTGATAAAAGCCTTCGTATGGTATATAACATGCAGATTGCGTTGGCTGAAGAATGTATTGTCTTACTATACTTTGATCCTGAAGATTGATTATCGTTATATCATGTCTCTTATTGTCTTTATTATCGATACAGAGCTCTAAACCTGAGAGGATTGTCATAAATGGAGGATCAAATGTCGTATTTCCAAGTGAGATGTTCACTACGGTTTCTTTCCATGGTACACATAGTTTCTTTGCCTCTTCATAATCCTGGAAGGATGGACCTTGGCCTAACATAAAGAATGGAACTTGAATTTTTCCAGCTGGCTTTGTTTCTTCAGTAATTGGATTGTACGAGTAAGTTCCATAATATGATTGAATATAGTTGCTAAGCTTGCTGAATGGAGTATTGTTATCAAGGAATGTCCTTCCACCCTGGAATGTAGAAAATTCATCATAGCTGCAATTTACAAAATCATATGATTCTGAGGTATATGCATTTTTACATCTCCAATTAACATTGTAGCTTGCAAAGGGAGTACAAGAAATAGAGTAAGAAACATCCATGCTTGATTTGTGTTTTTTGTTTGGCCAACTACCGTATTCTTTTCCGGTAACTACCCACGTACCTGAAAAACTAAGATTACCAATTAATTTGTTATTTTCTGGAGTTAAAGTTAATGGTAGTACGAAAAATGAGTATTGTCCGTCAAAACGGTCTCCTGGAGATAAGATGTCAGATGAACCATCAAATCTCAAGGTAAATGAACCCCCCTGATATTTACCTTTTGAAACACTAACAAATACGCCTACATCACATTTCAAAGTTAGATTATTCATTCCATAAGATATTGGTGATACTACATTTCTTGAATCTTGTAATGTTATGCTACCACCATGTGGATTCCCCATATGGCCTGAACCTGACATTGTATAGTTATTTCCTGCTAAAACTAGATATGTTTTTGTTTCCTCACAACTCCAACCTTTTTCAGCTGAAAGAGAATAAGTTACTTCGTCCACCTTTGAATAAGAAGGGCCGATTGGTCCTTTACAAATATAATCAGAAATTGCAGTTCTCTTTTCCTTCAAGAAAGCGCCGCATGTGGATTCATTATAACCGGCACATACATCGCTTCCTTTCGTTACCGTAATTGGAACTGTAGTACTTATCCCTTCTCTTGGCTTTAATTCAATACAACCAGAGACAAGAATAAATATCAAAGAAAAGATGATCAGAAAAACCATCATATTTGAAAAAGATGAAGACTTGATTTTACTTTCTTTCTTCATTTCAGATTTATTCATCTATTCACCTTCTTCATCTTTTCTTCTTGATTTAATTTATACATAAAGAATTTAAGTTTAATTTATTATTTATTGAAACAAGATTCTATTTATTTTCATGGCTGATATTGTTTTTTGAATAGTTTGAAAGGATCAAATAAAACTCTGAATCACCTACTTTTATTGGGAATGGAAGATCTGAAAACCAAAGATATAAAATTTGCGTTTCTTTTAGACCTTCGATAGTTTGTGAGTGTGTATATTCATATTTTATTGTATTGAATGTAAACGCTCCTGCCTCTATCTTTTCATTTAATAGTTCTTTCATATTTTGCTTGCATATTTTGAAAGGAATGTCTGGGGGGCTGCACTCTCCAGAATAATTATAAGTTGAGTTTCCTAAAATCAATATATAGGAAGAGTTTTTACAATTATAATCTGAATCATAAATAGTCTCTATTATTGTAATAGCAGATGATAAAAGTGAAATGTTTGAATTTTTAATAGCTTGAGAATAATCTTCTAACTTTGTGAAATCTATCATGCCTATTTCTTTTTTAATGAATCCAGAATCAGTTTTAGAAAAATTATATTCTAGAGTTCCAATTTGCGTTCCGTTTTTTATAATTAGATATTTAATATTGTACTCAATGGAATCTTTTGTGACGCTTGAATTGCAAGAATAGTCTTCTGCAGACAATTCTGTTTGTCCAACTTTTGGAGAATTTTTTGCCAACAAAGAGGGAAGAATTGCAAGAACGTAGGCTATTATCATTAGTCCAAATATAATTGCAAAATAAAAAGTAAACTGCTTAATGAAATCTTTTTTAGCATTGTTTTGAACTGATGAAACGTCAGATTCGAATTTCTTTTTCTTATTCATATTATCACTCCAACATCGCAGTTTATAATAATCTTAACATTGTTCTTCCTATCTCTGAAATGTCTGCACCTAATATGCTTGACAATGAACGGACAAATATAAATGTGACACCTAATGAAATAAGCATATACAAGAATGTGGTGAATCTAATAGAAGATGTCCCTGCTTGTAATTGAGGTACAGCTGCATCTAATGTTGCAGCAAGATCAGATGCAGAAGAAAGTATCTGAGTGGTCGCACCAATGTTTAATGGGCATGTCTTTTCCAATTGAGAGTAATCAAATGCAACTTGAAGATTGCATCCTTCTATCTGCTTAGGTGTTCCAGTATATAATAAAGTGAATGTCAAAGGATAGATAAGATAAAATCCTATTGCTATCGCAACCAGCACAGCTCCTGCCCCTCTAGTAGGTGGAAATGCTCTAAGTATTAACCCTATTGGCAAAAAGACCGTGAACATCGATGTTTCTATAAATTTCAGAACTGCTATCTGGGCGTAAAGAAATATCATAAGCCAAGTAAGTTCATTTGCTTGGAATTCATACTTTGCTGCAGTTTCTGATAGAGATGTGAATGCAAGAGGGTTTGGAACTGAAAATTTCACCTTTCCAGGTGTAATCACTTGTACATCTATATTCAAATTAATTATTGTTTGTATTGCTTTTGAGTTCTCATATGTTGTTTTTAATTTGTTTTGAACGCAATTTATCATATTCCTAAGAAATGCATATGAAACATCAAATGGATTGATCTGTACATCTCCAGAAAGTGCAGCAGTGGGTGAGGTACCTTGAGATTGAAGAACTAATGCAGCTGTGATTGCTCCTGAAGTATTTTCTAATCTTGTAAGCATATCTGTTTCAAATATTTCAAATCCAAATAGAAATGCAACCAACAGAAATGAAGCTAACACCTGCATTAATTCAGCAAATGCGATTCTCTTGTACTGATCAGATTGGAATGCATAAGCTACCATATAAAATATTGCAACACCTAAAAGCGATATAAGCAAAACTATGATAGATATGCTAACCCAAGGTGAGATTCCTCCAATTGGAGTAGATCTAATTAGAGTTTTGCTCCAGCATTCTGCACTTGTGAGACATTCCCTGCATTCTCCCTTATCACATATCTGTCCGCTTGGGCAATTTTGATCTGTAATGCTGCATGAAAGTGCACTCACCTGATTTAAAATAAGTAAAAATAGTATTATCTGTAGAAATAATGAGTGAATTGATTTTATTTTACTTTTTTGCGGATTTACAAACATAATTTCACCGTATCTCAGATCATTCTTGCCAAACCAGATATATCTACTTCCTGGCCTAATGCCTTGCTTAATTCTCTGATGATCGCTACTAAGATAATCCAATTAATTGCAGGTAATATAAAAACATATAAAATCACACTGCCTGTCGCAATATATGCCTCGTTCAGTCTATCTATTGCTTCTCCGCCTTTGCCGAACAATGAATTGAAGATAGTTACAAGACTGCCTAAAGGAACTGATGATAGTGCTACAGATTTAGCTACAGCACTATTTATCTCACTTTCCCAATCCATATCTGGCAATCTTACATTTGGATCTGGCTGACCAATAATCATATATGAAAATGAAAACAGTAATGGATAGAAAAAGAATAAGCCTACACTTATTGCAATTAGCACACCGCCTAAATCTCTTGTTGGCGAAAAACATCTCAATACTACTCCTGCTGGAAGAAGTAGATTAAGGAAATACAGCTGAATTGCATCTAGAACCACAATATATCCCGTAATTAATGAATATGAAAGTTGTACCAGACTGGAGAACCAGTTAAGAGCGCCTATTGTAATTCCATAACCTGCAAAAGGTTTAAAGTAAACCCCTATATGTAGAAATGCACCCAAATCTATAAAGTTTGGATTGTTTATATTGAATGTAGACAATCCAGTTATGATCATCATTGCATTTGTACATTTAAGGTAAGCGTTAAGCGCCGATGCTCTTGAGTATTCAAGATACATTCTTGCTCCATCAAAAAATGAAGTAAAATTAAATCCAAATTGAGATGCATCAATGCTACAAATAAAGAGCAATATTGAATAAAGAACTCCAAGCATTATTGCAGTCACAACTACCTGAATCATATCTGTCTTAGCTCTAGCTATAAGTTGTGGGGAATCTAAAGATTTACCTATTAAATACGCAAAAATTAACAGAAATAAAGAAACCAATAATCCAATAAAGGACAAAGATTTCCAATTCTGCTCTACACCTATAGCACTGTTGCTTTGATTTCCAAAATCCAAAAGCAATGCAACTTCACAACCATTCGGCACATTATCTTGGTTAGTATTTGTTTGAGCATGCACAGGATTAAGTAGAATAATGAGAAGCAGCAAAGCTAAATACAATATATGTTTGAATCCCTTTTTCATATCAATCTCACCAATGTGCTGAAGTCTATCTCTCCACCTAGCACCTCTGCAAGCCTCTTAATTATATTAAGAACTACTAAATAAGCTACAAATGGAAGAATGGTAGCCTGTATTAATAAAACTGTTGTCAGACTTTCAAAATCGCCCCCGACTCCAAAATATTTTTGAAGAGTTGAAACCGCTCCCTTTTGCGCAATTTTTATTCCCATATCTACCATCTGGAAAAATCCTATTGATGGCGGATGTATTGAACATACATCTTTTTGGTAAAAATGATAACCTATGTCCTCTATGATCAAATAAAATATAGGCAGAAAAATTGTAAATCCAAATGTTATTGCTATCATCGCTGCTCCTGCCCCTCTAGTATATGGAAATGATCTCAATATCAATCCAAGTGGAAGCACAATACTAAACAATGCAGAATTTAGCTTTAGTATTTCAAATTGAAGCTTAAGCTGGATAATGGTTGCTGCAAGTGCTCCTATTAGAACTGACATTATAGAAGTGAGACCTCCTCCAGTTGGAAATAATGGATAAAAGTTGCTGAATGAACCAGAAATTAATTGAATAGAGATGGACGCTAAAGAGGACAATGAAGAGGATACTCTTACTATTTCCAATGTTGCATCTTTAGTGTAACTTAAAAGACAGCCCACATATTTTTCAGAATGTGACTGGACATTTATCCATTTAGTATCTGAAAGTGAACGAACAGTGCTTTCAGCAGGATATGCAAGATTTGAATTATAAATTGCAGGTGCGAAACTGTTTAAAGAAGCTACAAGACCTAGATAAACAGAAAGAATTACTGCTGTACCAAGTAGTTGATAAAGGAAGTCTTTAGACCATTCTTTAATTCTTGTATGCTCTAATGCAATGCCCAGTCCATAAAATATTGAGCCTATAATGATTCCAATTAAAATTAATATCGTACTCAAATTGACTAATAAGTCAGGAACACATACATTGTTGTAAAGATATGTTCCAAAGTAACCGCATTCTGTTGCAGCAAAGGATATTGAAATTAATATGAAAAACATGATTAAGCTTCTTGAAAATAGATCTAATATTGAACTTGCGTTTTTCTTCTTTGTTTCATTATTTTTCATATACTCACTTACACTAAATATCATGATATCCACTTACTTTCATATGCTTAAATGATTCTTGTAAGACCTGCTATTTCAGGATCTCCACCTATCATTGGTGAGAAATGCCTTATAAATCCAAGAGTGGTAAAAATTGCAAGGATTGGCACTACTATTATTGGAATATATGATCTTCCTAACGAATCTAACATTCCAATTGAAATTACAGATCCATTATCATTATATCTTGTAAATAACAAATCAACATTTCCTAAACCTCCAATCCCGCCAGTAAAGAATGAAAGTGGATCATCGGAAGATACTGGTTGTGGAAGATCCACTTCAAATATTATTGCAGATCTGTCAATCGTGTACCAACTTAAAACATAAACCATTGGAAATATTAAATATAAACCTATGCCTGCAGCTACAAACAGACCGCCGAATTTTCTTAAAAACCAAACTGAACGGGAGATTATTCCAAGTATGAAGAACATGCCTGCAAGAGATGAAAGATAAACTAAAGCAATTTCCTGCATTTTTATAGCTGTAATTATTTTCAAATACTCGCTTACTACAGTTGCTAGTATATTGTTATATATAGTTAAACCTGCATTCAACGGGAATCCAATTCCAAATTCAAATTTAAATTTGCCCCAGGTAAAGTCAACGCCAGACCCTATAGATTGAGTGGAATAGAACACTGAAACGAAATAATATTGGGCAATACTCTTTAAAGATTCTCCATATTTTTCATACAAAGAACCTAGGAAGCCTCTTGCCATATATATGTAACATGGATATTCACAGGATGGGTTGGAAGTTTCTATCGTTTTCCACCTGCCCTCATTTGGTATGTATTGCCAGTAACTTATGTTTCCTGAAGCACTTGCAGAAACACTTGAAGAAAGAACGTCTTTAGATAAAGAATTTGCTATTTGTTCAGCTACACCAACAAATGCAGTAAATAAAACGAGAATTGCAATTGATATAATAAGATTCATTGCCTCTTCTCTTGTCCATGCCTCTAACTCATGCATTGCAAATACTTTAGATATCATAAATGCGATTCCCAATAGTAGTGCAACAATAAGTATAACTAAATATGCAATTAGAATCCAATCAACATCTGTATGGAAACCGAAAACATCTTGAGCTGCAAATGAAAATGAGATACATAAAATTAGAACAAACACTACCATAGCTATCTTTACAGTGTATCCTTTAACTTTATTATTTATTTTGTCTAATACCAATTTATCCCCTTAGTTCAATGAAATCATACTTAAATATCTCTGCAAGCGCTCTTGCTGCTCCAATTGTAATAATGCTACTTAAAGCAGGGAAGAATACTGCCTGTGGCAAAAGCAATCCAACATCAGTTAATATAGTTTGAATTTCATTAGCAGATACACAATCACTTGCATCTGTATCAATCAAAGATAGCGAAATTCCTTCCGTTGCCTTTTGCGCGAAAACATAGGTTAAAGGCAAGATGATATAAAATGCAAATGCGATAGCAATAACATATGAAGATGCGTCTTTAAATCCTGGAATCAAGCGAAGAATTATTCCAATAGGAAGTAGATAAGTAAATGCTATCTGGCTTATAAAAATTAAAGCATACTGCTGAATCAAAAGACTGGCCACGAATGGAGATAACATGAATGAAAAATTCTCATATACTGATGCAACATTATCACATCCTGCCTTTGGCGAATACATGAAATTGGCAAATGCGTCATAATATGCTGTTTCTATCCTTATATTCTTTGCTTTCTCATACAAGGAATTTACAATACTGCTTAATTTTGAATTAATTGTGTTAAGGTAATTAATTGAAGATGTGAATGGACTCTCATCTTTAGTTATTGAACATGACAATGAACATGTAATATTGGCAACTATTGCGATTAATCCGATCCAAATAACTGCAACTGACAGATGGTATAATTCTAATCTTATCATTGCCTCCCAGTCGCGTCTATTTAGAAATCTAGATATCATAAAGCCTATAGATATTCCAAGCAGAACTATGAATATTATCATACCAGCTAAAGGAAGCCAGTTTGAATACTCTGATGATAATGTGCATGTACTTAAACATGTCGGTATATCGCTAAATCCCATGGTCTAACACTCCTTGTATTATTTCATATAAGTTCCGAAACTCCCAGTATTTGAACTTCCCCTCCAATAGCTGGAGAAATTGACCTTATGCCAGTTATAACTGTAAATATGATTATAAATGGAATAAGCAATGCAGGAACTGCATCTTGCATTACATATGGAGTGTATGCAAGCGTGATGTTTGTTAACTTGATTGCTAGGTATTGATTCATGTTTGCATATAGAGAAGCTGTCAAAACTGATACTTCGTACTGCCCAAAGTTCATTAATTGCTGCAGAACTGGCATAATGTAATTTATAGTTATCACATTTGATGGAATTAAATGGAATATAAATGTGGATGCACCACCTGCTACAGCTAGACTTACAATAGTTGCACTTGCTGAACCTAATTGTTCAGGGATTGGTACATCAAGAATCGTACTTAAAGAAGCAACTCTCAAAACAGAAAAAACGTTTTGTATTGTATTTATATTATCTGACCCGCTTCCCACGTCAGACATGCCACCAAGCATAGAACATATCATTGTAAATACTGGAGCACAAGCTGGAGCAGCTATCCCACATATTGAAGAAAGGGAAATTGCTCCGGTTACACAACTTGGCAGTAGTGAGGTATCTGCATTGGTTAAAATTGCATATTGGGCAATTGCTAATTGCGAAAGCAGATCTAAAGCTTCATAAGCAAAAACCTCTGTTGTAAAACGATCTATATTTGAATTTCCTGAAGGTCTACTTATCGCTGGGATGGAAGAATTCGGCTTAAATGCAGAATCATACATTGTTTGAGCAATTATTATGGAAAGCGGAACAAAAAGGTAGAGCCCCACCCCAAACGCAATTATGGTTCTTCCCATTTTCCTTGTGAATGCAAATATGCTCAAAAACAATCCAAATGGAATTAAAAATGGAATTGCAATACTATTTATAAAATTCAATAAGATATGGGAAAAGATAGAAACTCCTAAAGAAGTTAAAGCTATAGATTGAACTAAGTTAAAATGACCATTAAAAACATCTGCAGCATAAAATGTTAGGTAACTCATTTTAAAAGATTTAATGGCTACCATCCAGATTCTATTTGGTGTCTCTGGAGACTGCACTGGTTTACCATCATTACCTCCTGTAACTTCAGTTCCGCTTCCTTGATTTGTCTGACCGCTTTTGTCTGATGTGGAAGATGTTGCTCCTAAATATTGGACTGGTGGACCTGAAAGCATACCTACTGCTGCACCTAGCTTAACCGAATCAATATACCTATCCATCAATCTTTCTGAAATCCTATTTGTGAAATCAAGTGAAAGATCTGTTGGCTTCATTCCTACAGCCGCAATGAATAGATTGTCAATTACTCCCAATGTTATTAGTATTATTAAAACTAAGAATGCACTTCCAGTTACCTCAAACAATTCTGCTCTGGCCCATGTTTCCATCTGTGTAAGTTGAAAGGTTCTTGCTAACATGAATGCAAGTCCAGTTATTCCAAATCCTATTCCAATTGCAATTGCAAACAAAGGAAACCAATTAGGAACATACTGCTGCCATGTCTGTTGGCTTTGTGTCTGCGTTTGGGCGTAAGCAAAAATAATTAAGCTAAACAGAATGAATAATGAATAATTAAATTTTATATCTATTTTATTAGATTTCTTCATTGATATTATATTAATAAAAAGATTTAAAATTCAAACTTATATAATGTATTGATACAAATGAAAGTAACTGGATTAATTATCATACTTGTCCTCTTTGCAATCCCTCTAGTTTTCACAGTTAATATCTGTCCTGTAGATAAAAATCCAACTGAAATTATAATTCAGCATTCAAGGCATCCAATAAATATACCTGTAGGTATAACTGATAATACAATTGATGTCAATATACAGCTTAATGCAATTGATAGGAAAACACAAAATAGAATACCTCTTGCAAACAAAAATATAACTATAGAATTAGTAATAGGAAGTAAATTTGTAACAAAAAATGCAGCAGGTGAGTTTGTCCTTTCAGATGAATCAGCACCTTTTGTAGTAAATACAAATGAAAACGGGAGTGTTTCTTTTACACTATACACTCAACCACCCTTATTAGAAAATTCGACAGATCCTAGAAAGATCTCATATTCAATAACCGCTACATTTACACCGAAACCGAAAGAACCATTTATGGGAAGTGCGAAAACAGAAAGATATGTACCTGGAGTATTTCCGTTAATAAGTTTGACTGCTTGTGCTCCTCTTTTCATAATATTTGCACTTCTTGTTGCTGCGATGTTTGCATCTGGAAAGAATCCGTTTGGTTTATTTGACTTTTCAAGAGTTGCATTTAAAGCACCAGGAATCTCTGGAGGTAGAGTCACTACAAGGCAAAGAACTACATTATTAGGTACTGCTGTAGGTGCAGCCCAGAGTGCATTAAAATCTGCTACTTCAACCGGTGCATACAAACTTGGAAAGTTCCTCACTCCCTCAATTGAAGAAGAAAAAAAGGCAAAAGGAACCTTTGGAATAGTGCAAAAGATATCCTCTATACCTGGAAAAGTATTAATGAGTACTACTTCCAGAAGATTGAATAAAGAAGAATTAGAAAAATTGAAGAAAGCGGAACAAGCTGCAAAAGGAAAACTAACTACACAAGAAATGGAAGATGTATTGGGTGGAAATAGAAGAGTTGTTAAAGGAGTTTTTGGTGAAATAAGAGTTGTTACTGCATCAGATAAAGTATCAAGTTCATCATTATTAGATTTATTCAGACAAACGTTCTTTCTCTCATTAGGTAGAATGGGTGTAAGACCTTGGAGTTTATCTTATGCTTCAATACCTGAGATCAGAAGACCATCAAAAGAGATGTATACCAAAGAAGAACAAGAAGAGATAAATAATAAAGTGAAAGCAACATATGGTTTTAGTTTACAAAAAGAAGATATAGATGTGTATGGATTGACTGAGAAGGGAAAGATGAAAATATTGAATGCGATCGCTAAAGATGAAGTTGCAAATTTAGAAATGTTAAGAAATGTAATAGAGGGGTTAAAGAAAGGAGCAAAACCTACAGAATTACAAGATATTAGAACGTATCTAGATGGTAGAATTCAAAGAATCAATGAACAACTAAAATCTGTTTACCTAAGTGATGAACAAAAATCTAGACTTATAAAACAAAAATCTGATTTAAGTGTAGAAGATACAAATAAATTAATAAGAAACTTAGAAAGGATTCTTAGAGAAGATACTGAAAGACTACTTAATAGAATTAGTAGCAATGGAGCATTAATAGGTTTTGACAAAGAATCTTTGATAATAGCAAGAAAAATGAATGCGAAAGACTACTATAGTAACTATGGAGTTGATGAATTTAAGTCCAAATTGAGAGACGTGAAAGAATTGGCTGATGCTTATGGGATTAATGTTCAACGAATTTATGAAGCATATGAAAGTGGTGATCCAAGTAAGATTAATACTGTTCTAAAAGAAAACCTAGAATTAATTAAAGACGATTCTAATAAAATAGCTGCATTTAATTATATTATAAAAGACATACAGATAGGAACTATCCATAGATTTTTAGACCAATTAGAGTTGACTGATGAAAAAGGAAGAAAGATAACGAATCCAAATGAAAAAATAATTGCATTTTCTAATATGAATTATGAATTGCCAGAGAATAAAGAGAAACTCACTAAAAACATAATAGATACATTAGATCTTGAAAAGAAACTTAACTCAAAAGGATTAGAAAGAGCCGTAAAGATAGTTAATGGAGAGAAAACAGATGTTACACCAGAAACAGTATTATTTACTGTTTTAAAGGGTGAAGAAATAATAAATAACAAAATAAAAAACCTTCAAAAAGAACTAGAGGAACTCTATATAAAATATAGAAATCCAACAATTGGTACCCCAGGTTATGACGAAGTTAAATCTAAAGAAAACCAGATTGAGTCTGCAAAAATTGAATTAGAAAGAGTAATAAAAGGAACAGAATTCATTAGAAAAGAAAGAGATAATCTGATATTAATGAAAGAGATATATGAAGTTGCTAAAAATGCTCCTTCATTATCTCCTGTAAGTTCTTTAACTGTAGATTCCGCAATGATAATGAAAAAAACATTTGAGGCTGCAGAAATAAAATCTGCTGCAGAAACCACCAGTAGTATAAATTCCGGAAATGGATACACTCGTTACAAGCTTGATGAAGCACAAAAAGAGCTAAATAAAGCACTTCAACTCTTATCACCACCATATACATTAAATGAAAGTGAAATCAAGTTACGGGAAGGTTTAAGTAAAGTAAAAGAAGATTTCGAAAAATACAATTCTGAAATCTACATTCCCAAAGACAATAATCAAACATTTACAACAGTTGGGAAATTAGATTCATTAAGTAACCAGATTCACGAAGAAATACGAAAGCTAGAAACTTCCTATAAATCTAAAGAAGTACATTCGCATGAAGAAAGAACTAAGTACAATGAACTCCTAAATCATCTTAATAATGTGAATACAAATATAGCAGCAGGTAAAGAGAGAACAGAAGAAGAGATAAAGAAACACATACAAACTAACAGATATAACCCATTCGTAAGTTTAATAGACGAAATTGAATATAAACACTTTAGTGAAGATGGAATTAAGCCAGAAGTATTAAAGAAAAAACTCAACGAAAATAAGATTTTTGGAACTGGAACTATAATCTACATTTATTCCGGCAAAAAAGAATATGAGAAGAACATGGAAGAAGAAAAAAGAGAGTGGATTGAAGCTTTTTATAGTGGAGTATCAAAAGGCAAAGTTACTGAGATTGGAGTCAAAAATAAATAATTTATAGAAATCACACATCCATAAAATTAATAAATAAATTATGCTATATGATTATATATAAGCTGAGGTGGATGTGTGTCTGATGAAAAGAAAATTAAGGAGATAAAACCTGAAAAAAAGCTTGATTTCAAAAAACGGATTGGAAAACTATTAGCAGAAGGGATTTTGGCTTTAGGTTTATCTATGACACCGACCAAAGCAAATGCATTTTATAGTATTTATCCATTTACAAATTATGAAAAAATAGAAAAAAGCTTGGAGAATGTGTGTAGTAAAGAAGATTTAAAGAAAATAAAAAGTTATTACTATAGTTATGGCAATTCATTTATAAAGAATTCTGCAGAGATAATAGTAGAGATTGATGAAAGTATTGCTGAATTGGAAAGGATATATGAAGAGACTAAAAATAAAGCTGTGTTTTTTGTTTTAGAAAAACTGAAAATGAAAAAAGCAGATGCTTTGACAATAATTAATGATGTTGAAGAAAAAGAATCGATATTAACAGAAAGTGATAAAGAAATAAAAGAACTCCTAAAAGACGATCCTTATAATGTTAATTTATTAGAGTTATACCATGATAATGTTATATTAAGAATTGAACTTTATTCTGGAGATTCATTTAGTGGCGAAGGAGAAATAAACAACGATTATCGGAAAGCTCGATATGAAGACTCATTAAAAATTAAAGATAGAAAGGAAAAATTTTACAAAACGTTAGAAGAATATAAAAAACTACATAATCTATTTGTATATCTCAATGATAATTTTAGCAAAAATAAGGATAAGATAACATCTTATTTTGATTTAACGAATAAAGAGAAAAAGAAAATAATAAAATCTATTAATGAAAAATTAGAATGGGAAATTAAACTACTTAATACGAATGTAAAAATTTTTGAGCAGAGACTAAATGGATTAAGAGGATTTCCTTAATTAAAATTGATAAAGAAAAAAGTATGTTGAAGATAAATAAAAATTTAGAAAAGAATATGATTATCTCTTCTTCTGTGCTTTTTGAAGAATTGCCATTGCATTTCTGATTGCTAATTTTACTTCCTTTTCTGTTTTACAACCAGTACAAATTATCTTTCCATTCTTAAAGAGAAGCAATGATGATTTTGGTTCTCTAAGTTTAAGAATTGCTCCTGGAAATTGTTCGGGCTCGTATTCGATATTTGGAACTTTCCTTCCGAGAGAATAAAGATCTAATTCTATTCCTAAATTTGCAGATGCTACAATATTTTCAATCTTAAATTTAACATCTTTCACCATTAAAAACACCCTTTAGAACCCAAATAGGGCTTAACATTTTTAAATGCTTTAAAAATATATACCTCGGAAGGTATTTAAACCTATTTAAAAAGTAATAATAATCAAATAAATCATAATTTTTGAGATATAGCACATTTTTAAACTTATCCTACTATATTATATCTATTAATTCGCCCCTTTTGTTTTGGTAGAGTTAATTGTAGCAATTTTTAAGTTAATAGAAGTGATAATATGGTTAAAGCATCTAAAGGAAGAATGAGCAGAAAAAGCAGATTGCTCGGAAGAAAATCAACTAAAAGAAAAGTTACAGTAGTTGATCAATTGAAAACTATCGAGATAGGAAAAAAGGTACAATTAGTTCCAAATGTTAAGTTCGAAGACTTTCCTCATCCAAGATATGCTGGTCGTGTTGGTATAGTCAAAGGAAAACAAGGAAACGCTTACATTGTAGAAGTAGAGGATGGAGGAGTGAAAAAGAAATTTATAGTCTCAGCTGTCCACCTCAGAGAATATTGATATGTAAAAAGTGATTGGAATGATAGGTAAAAAAATCCTTGATATTAAAGAAGTAACGCTTGCTGAAGTAAAAGAGATACTAGAAATGCCTAGTGAAATAGAAATGGGATTCGAACAGGCAAAGACTTTAGAATATGCAAAAAAAATGACCAAATTAAGCAAAGAAAAGGCAGAAGAAATGATAAATGAATTAATGAGTGAAGTTACAAAACTAAACAGAGCAAAGACGGTTAAGATCGTAGATTTAATGCCGAAGAAGAAGGAAGAAATAGAGCAGATATTCTCAAAGGAAACTTATTCTTTAACAGAAGACGAAATTAATAAGATATTAGAAATAGTTTCAAAATACCAGAAACAATAGCTGGTGATTTTTTATGGAAGACTATGGAATTGTAATCGACTATTTACCACTAGGTAAACCAACGGACATTAAACGAGAACCGGTTGCTTACTTAGTTGGTGAAAGGTTCTTTACACTTCTGGAAGTTATAGTGAAAAGAAATGTTCCAATTCAACTCCATAGTAAGCTATACGTAGGAAAAGAATTGAATCAAAGAAAGGAAGTAGAGAGAATAAAAGGAAGGGTTGAGTACTCTGAACTTACAGGTGCTGCTAAAAATGAACTGAAAACTGCAATAAAAACAATAGTTAAAAGCAGAGAAAGCGATTTTATAAATTTCATAAATAAATGCGGACCAGTAACAATAAGACTCCATCAGCTTGAACTTCTTCCAGGTATTGGAAAGAAACATCTGGAAGATATACTCAAAGAGAGAGAAATTAAACCTTTTGAAAGTTTTGATGATCTTACAAAAAGAGTGCCACATCTACTTAATCCAGTAGAAATGATAGCTGAAAGAATAATAAATGAAATGAGTGGCAAAGAAAGGTATTATTTATTCATTAAGCCACCAATGCCGCCAACAAGTGGTTTTAGAAGACACTAAGAAGATAAAAAATTATCAAGTGATTTTATGGAAAAAAAGAGAATTAAAAGAAATGAGATCGAGAGAGAAGAGGTTAAAAATAAAGATTCGCAGGAGTCTTTTATTGATTCCTTCAAAAGTATGGTAAATTTATTTTTCAATCCTGCAAAGTCTGCTGAATACACATATGAAACAAAGCAAACCATAAAAAATTCGTATTTATTCATTTATTTGTCTTTTTTAGTTTTTTTAACTTTATTTTTATTGCCTTCCCTTAACATCTTTGGTATTATTCTAGGTGCTTTAATATTTCTATTTAATGTGTTTTTCATATTGTTAGCTATCGTAACAAGCAGCTCATTCATATGGTTATCTGCAAGAATTCTTGATGTAAAAGCAGACTTTGAAAGACAAACTAATTCTATTTTAATGTTTTCTACAGTTACAATTATTCTAACAATAATTATATTAATAATTTCTTCTATCATTAGAGACCTTATTTTATTTAGTTTGTTACTCTTTATCTATGGGATATATGGTATAATTTCAATAGTCAAGAACAGCAACAACATCTCATGGATAAAGGCATTAATTATTATTGGATGGCCAATCTTAGTACTTTTAGTACTTTTAATTTCATACATCTTTCTTTATTCAGTTGCAAAAACTCTAATGCCATACGATGTTTCTTTTCGATAAAATGTAGATAAAATGTACAATAAAAGAAAACACTTTGGCCAGCATATGCTGGAAAATGAAGAGATACTGAAATACGAAGTAGAAATGCTACAACCTAAAGGAAAAGTGGTACTTGAGATTGGTGGAGGTACTGGAAACCTTAGCAGATTGGTTGCAGAGAATGCAAAGCATCTTGTTATTATTGAAAAAGATTTCAGCTTTGCAGAGTCCCTTAAATTTTTATTCAAGAAAAAAAAGAATGTTACAGTCATAGAAGCTGACTTCTTAGATTTGAGTGAAAACGAGATTCTAAAAGAATCAAAGCAAAAGAGGATAGATCTGATAATAAGCAATGTTCCATATTCTATATCCTCTCCGCTTCTTTTCAAGCTTAAGGAATTTAATTTTGAAAAGGCTGTTCTCTGCCTGCAGAAGGAATTTGTAGACAGAATGATTGCAAAGCCTGGTGAAAAGGATTGGTCAAGATTAAGTGTGATGACTAATTATTACTTCAAGCCGATATATCTAAAGAAAGTTCCTAAAGGAAGCTTTAAACCAGTACCTGAAGTTGATTCTGCAATTGTTATGCTGTTCAAAAGAGAAAAAACTGATAACCCTGAATTCGATAAATTCATAGAGCGACTCTTTTCACATAGGAAAAAAACTCTAGGTGCAGCTGCAAAGGCAAAGGAGATAATGGAAGAATATCCAAAATTAATTTCAGTAGCTGAAAAACTTAGTATGCAAAAAAGAAGAGTATTCACATTAACTATAGAAGAATTGGAAAGAATCCATTCAATGTTAAAAGAATAAATAATAAAATATAAATTCTATCAATTAATTCTATTGGCATTTGATAATCGGGATTCCCACTATCAACTTACTAATTCTATTAGCATTTTCTTTACTTTACCTGGACCTATGGCATGAATAAGCTTTCCTAACTTAGGACCTCTATCCTTGCCTATCAATGCAGTATATAATGTCTTAAAGAAATCTTTAGGCTCTATTCCTAATGATTTAGCTGTATCAAAAACAAGATTATGTATTGCAAGTTGATCCATTTTATCATCAAGCCTTTCTGCAAACTCTTTTATTCCTCTTATATCCAATGGTTTTTTCGGATTTATTGAGAATGAATAATCCTCAGGGACATAACCATTATCTATCCAATAAACAATATATGGTTTTAGATATTCCACTCCTTCTGGATCATCAAAAAGAGACTTTACCCTTTCCCAATCTCTGTAAATCTGATAGTAAAGAAGAATGTCCAGGAATTTTGCCTTCCATTTTCTTTCACCGCTTATCTCATAAGCAATTCTTTTCTTTCTATCCGCCCTGCTAAGTGTTTCTTTTGGCTGTGAAAGAGTGCTTGCATATTCATAATCCTCGAATATGAGAAGCATGTTCTGACCTGTAGGATCAAAGTTCTTATCCTCCTGTGAATCTGACCTGTATATGAAATATTTGATTACTTCTGGTGGCATTAGCTTTAAAACTGTATTAACATCCAAACCTATTCCTTTTGATTTAGAATACTTCTTTCCTCCTAAAAGGAAAAATCCGAATCTGTAGAAAAATGGTGGCTTTCTACCCAATATCTTTTCATGCATTTCCCTTGCAGTATCTGCTGACCCTCCCCTAGTGGCATGATCCTTTCCAAAACCTTCTATTGTGACATTAAGGAAATCCTGTCTTGAAGGCCATTCTACTCTCCAAACTAGCTTGTATTGGTGATCGCTTATCCTTGCCTTTCCTTCATGACCGCATCCTTTTGTATACTCAACATCCTTATTGCACTTATAGTAATAATATTCTCCATCAAAACCAGTAACTGTACAGGTAGATATCTTTCCGCATTTTTCACATATCGGAGCTATTGGAGACCAGTTTTCCCATTCTTTGCCTTCTTTTTTTCTTAGAGAGGATTCAAAAACAACATCTCTAACCTTCTCACGCTCATTCAGATATTTTATTGCATACTTATCATAGAGTCCTTTTGCATAAAGATCGCTGTTTCTCACTATCTCAGGATTGACCTTAAATCTCTTCATTAGATCTGCTGCCTCAGAAAGAAAATGATCCCCGTAAGAGGCATGGCATCCGAATGGATCTGGGACATGTACAAGAGGCTTCCCTAAATGTGGCTCTAAAACATCCTTGAACTGTTCTAATGGTTTAGGAATTGAGTCAAAGGCATCCATTATGTCTCCAATGAATATGAACTGAACATCATAACCATTATTTTTGAAGTATGTCACAATTGCATTTGGGTATATGAATTCGCTTGCTGTTCCTATATGGGTAGGTCCGCTAGTTGTTATACCTGATGCAACTACAAATGGTGGTTTAGTGGATGATAATATCTCTTTTACTAATACTGAAACCCAGTGTTCTGATATTTTATCTTCTTTTATTTCTTGCATAAAATCACTTGATAGTTAGAATATAATATATAAGTAATAAAATTTAAACTTATCTCAATAATTTATAATGATGATAAAATTTGTAATGCCTAAAGTATGTAAAAGATGCTGGAACAGGAATGGATTCTCTAAAGTCAGCTCTGAATTCATAGAAAATGAACAGGAATGCAAACTTTGCAATGGTTGTTTCCTGAACTTGAATGAAATAGCAGATAAAATAATAAAAGAATTAGAATCAATTCCAGGAATACGGACATTTAGCATAGGAACAAGCATACCAAAGGAATCAGAGGTTATAGAGGAAAAAATCTGGGATTTTGCTGACTTTAGAAAATGGAAAAGCATAAAACCTGAATTAAACACTGAATTAGGAAAGATAATAGAAAAGAAAACGAAATACAAATTCAGCCCAGATCCTGATGTAAGAATTATATATGATATTAAAAATAAGAAAATATCAAAGCACATATCCTCTGTTTATCTATATGGAAAATATAATAAGCTTCAAAGAGGAATAAGACAAACAAAGAAGGAGGATGCAAAAGAGGAATCGGTTGAAGGACTGATAGAGAGAACCTTGATAAAAGAGATTGGCACTGAAAAAAGCAAGGCAATTTTGCATGGTAGTGGTAGGGAGGATATAGATGTATTAATGTTGGGCGATGGAAGACCTTTTGTGATGGAAGTAACTAATCCAAGAAAAAGAGTATTAGATGAAAAGGAAATAGAAAGAATAAATAATATTGTAAATAAAATAAATGAAGGAAAGATAAAGGTAAAGTTTGAGAAAATAGTCAATAAAGAATGCGTAGAGATAATAAAGAGAGCTAAATTTGACAAGGAATACGAAGCGATAGTGAATCTAGAAAAACCCATTGACAAGAATGAAATTTCTAAACTACCTAAAAGTGTTTTATTAATGCAAAGAACCCCTAAAAGAGTGCTTATAAGACGGTCTGATCTCATTAGGAAAAGAAGAATAAAGATGCTTAAACCAGAATGGATTGACAGCCATACAATAAAACTGCATATGCTATCTGAATCCGGTACTTATATTAAAGAATTCATAAGTGGAGATGATGGAAGAACGCAACCTAGCATATCCTCGCTTCTTAAGACAAATGCTACATGCAAGCAGCTAAACGTGATTTCTATCCATAGCGAATGGCTGGATGATTTCTGGTGAAACCTTCTCTCTCCTATAAGTTTGAAGTAGAAGATAGAATTATTAAAGATTGTATATAAAATAGTGATATTAATTGAATAAGAGTGATATTAACCGATTGAGGGTGCAAAAATGATAGAGATTATTAGAATATTGATTGCATTGGCAGGAACTGGAATTGCTGCTTATTATGATATTTTCAATAAAAAGAATGTACCTGAGCTATTTCTTTACTCATTCCTTGGAATTTCATTACTTTTGAATATATTTGATTATTCGTTGTTTTTAAAATTCCTTCCGATTGCAATTCCCTTGGTACTTGTGCTTTATATATTATATCTTAATGGACAGATTGGTGGTGCAGATGTTATAGTATTGGCAGCCATATATTCTGCATTGCCTGCATTTCCACTGGATGAAAATCAATTCGTTCCTTCTTCATTGATGGTTCTTGCAATTGCTACTGTGCTTGCTTCCATATGGATTATGATAAAATACTTCCCAAGAATTATCAAGAGATTTAATGAAGGAAAGATGAAAATAAATCTGTGGCAAGCACTCCAGATCATATTGCTCTTATTTTCATTTGCTCTATTAATTTATATGTTTATGTTATTCCCATTCCTGCCTGCTTGGTTGCTTTTGGTTTCAGGAATACTTTTCTTTGAATCTATATTCTTTATAATTTCAAAAGAACAGCTGATGCAAGAAATGGTAGTCATGAAGAAAAAGATAGAACCTGAAGATGTAATTGCAATAGAAATGTTGGACAAAAAAATTATAGAAAGATACAAAATAAAAAGACTAAGTGACGAGAAGCAGGCAAAGATGCTAAGCAAAACAGGAAGGAAATGGCCTGTCCTGGATATGCCTATGTTTCTTCCATTCATATTAATCGGCCTGATTATTTATATATTGGCTGGCGTTTCTCTTATATAAAAATGAGATGGGAAAAATGCAAATTTTATATTCAATAGCAGATCCAGCAGGAGTTAATATAGCAAGAAGCCTAAAATCTATTATTGAAAAAGGAGACTCAGATATTTCTGAAAAGAATTTAACTGAGGTTAAGGAATCCTTACTCTATTCAGATGATTTAGTTAGAAAAATAGAGGATGAATTTATTTTATTTGCAAGCAAACATAAAAGCGAAAGCGGAAAGCCTTCTTTTACAGTTCATGTTCCTGGAAATTGGGGAAAGGCTGATATGGGGGGAAAGGATAAAGAAATTTCTTTTAGCGATCCTATAAGAATGAAAACTATAATTACTCTTCTTAATGAGAGAAACAGGCAAAAGAAACTTGAGATGAATATATCAATGGAAGTTGATCATCATGGTCCATTTTGCATGAGGCCATGCGCTTTTGTTGAAATCGGAAGCAGCGAAAAAGAATGGAAAAATCACAAATATGCAGAGCTCATAGCTGAGATAATAAATGAATTTGAAGAATACATGGAAAAAATAGAAGTTAAAGAAATCTCTGTAGGTGTCGGTGGCGGGCATTACTGCCCTGCTTTTAACAAACATGAGATAGAAGGAAAGATTGCATTTGCACACATCATCCCAAATTACGCAGTAGACAATCTTGAGTATCCAACATTCACACAGGCATTTGAAAGATGTTCTGAAGAAGTTGAAAATGTATACATAGATTGGAAAGGGTTAAAGCAAGAGCAAAGGAAAAAAATAATTGAATTCTGCAACGAATATGGAGTAGAGTATAAAAGAATATAAAATAATGATAGTTAATGATAGTAATAAGCTAGTGATACGATGATAGAGAATTTTATCCAAGATTATTTCATTAATCCAATAATAGAACACACTGGATATAACATCATTAATACTCTTGTTTATGCAGTTATTGCAATAGTTGCAGCTTTTTTAGTATACAAGAAATTCAAAAAATACTTTACAAAAGAACTTATTATCTATACTATTCCATTCATAATATTGGGATCAACTGTTAGAGTTATCACAGATGCAACAGAAGCGGGCATTGATTGGAGCGGATATCAATTCTATTGGCTTTTTGGTCCCTTTCTTAACAGTGGAATATATAACTATGGATTTCTTACAGCCACACCTGGAATATATGTAATTATAGGATTAATAACGATATTTTCGCTTTATATAAGCATCAAACTTAAACAGCCTAAAATTTATCCTACAATAGGTATATTGTTGTGTCTTCCTCACTTAATTGTTGTATTAAGTATGATTCAAGACCCGACTTATCTAATAACTATATTGGCTCTTTCAGGAATGATTATGGTTTTTTCACATCTTATAATGGAAAGATATAAATTAAATAAAACACTTCCAAGAATCGCAGTTGCAGCACATACTATTGATGGTGTTTCAAGCTTTGTGGCCATAGAGATCTTCAATAGATTTTCTCCTCTTTGCACGGAAAAGGGAATCTGTTATTTTGGCCAGCATGTAGTAGAAAGGTTCTTTAGCGAAATCATTGTTTATGGAACAATAATTTATCTATTCATAAAGGTGCTCTTTGCTATTTTCGCCTCTTTAATTATAGAAAGAGAGGCTGAAAATGAAAGCGAAAGATATTTTCTATATCTTCTCATAATCATATTTGGTCTTGCACCCGGAATAAGAAATCTTTTGAGAGTAACTCTTGGAGTATAATGGATTTCATATGTAGACGGGCAAAATGCAGTTAATAAAGCAACTATTCTAAATTAGTTTTAGAAATGTCTAAAAAGATAGATTTTTAAGATTCACAATCATAGAATAAATTGAGTTATATGGTTGATGAATTCAAACCCATTTCGAAGCAGGAAGAGTTCGTAGAAAGAAGAAACGAAATTAATATACTTAAAGATAAGATAAAGCTTCTTGAACTAATAATAGATAGATATAGATCTACAATAGAACAAAGTGAAACAAAGACAATAGCAGATATAAAGGCAATGGTAAACACAAAAGATGAAGAGGTAAAAAGGATCAGTGAGGAAATAAAATCTAAATTCAAACCATATATCTACGAAAGAGATTTCATTGCAGCAGCAAAAGAAGCCCATGAATACATAAGAAGAATAAGAACGATTAGAACCCCTATTGACTTCTGGCTAATGCCAAAAGACATTATTAAGCTAAGAGGCGGAGATCCAATGGACAAGGCCGTTTTCCTCTGTTCTATCTTGATAGCACTTGACAATTATGATAGCTATGTTGTAGTTGGAATAAATGATGGAACAAAAGTGGCTGTATCTTTTAAATTCAAAGATGAATGGTATTTTATAGATCCAACTGGAAGTGAAATGATAAATGGAAAAAAGGAAGAGTTGATAGAAAAATGGATGTCTGAAGAAAAAGACATCTATGAATTTAATAATGTTAATTATAATAAAATAAAAGAAGGGGGAGAATGAAAGAAATAAATGCTTCGAAAGAATATTTATTTTCACTTTTGACTAAAGTTCTTGTTGTTTTGATTGTTTTTTGGGGGGTAGTGTATTTAGTACTTTCTTTACTTGAATCCATTAATATAAATATAGAGCTATCTAAAGGACAAAATAATTCGATAGTTATCCTTACTTTATTTATAATCACTTTTGCAATAGCTGGAATGGGTGCGTTTCTATTTTATACATTTATCGTAAAAAGAAAAAGATTATTCATAGAAGATAAAGGTATTAAAATAACAGATGGATTGATATTTTTAAAGGAAAAATTCATCCCATATACAGAAATAAAAGATGCGCATTGTGATGAGGATAACTTAGCAGCAATAGATAAGTTGTTTAAGATAAGCATAATCAAAATACACGGGAATGAAACATTTTACTTACCTGGCATATTAAATGCAGAAGAGATAACAAAGGAAATAAAACTAAACATTGATGCTAACAAAGAAAAGAAAGTAGATCCTGTAACGCTACTTACAGAAGAAGTAAAGAACTTGAAAAATGAGATTAACGAATTGAAAAATTCATTTGAAGCTCTAAAGAAAGTATCAAGAGATAAGGAAGGGAAAGAAAGAAAACAACCTACAAAAAAGAAATTTGTTTTAGGTCCATTTGATGAGAAAATAGAGGAATAATTATAATCAATAAAAATTAGTAAGAACATCAATAAAATGATTATAATAGTGATAAAATGGCAATGAAATTAGATAGAGATGTTGTTACATTGAAAGCTCATGCAAAAATAAATCTTTTCTTACAAGTAGGGAGAAAAGATGAGAAAGGATATCATTTATTGAAAACTGTTTTCCAGCCTCTAGATTTATGTGATGAAGTGATAATGAAAGAAACAAGAGAGAAAGGAATTCAACTTACAAGCAATGAAAACATACCACTTAATGAAAAGAACAGCGTTTATAAGGCTATAATTAAAATCTGTGAAAGAACAAAATTGAAGATAGATGAAATCAAATATCAAATACATATAGAAAAAAAGATTCCTATAGCAAGCGGTTTGGGTGGAAGCGCGGTTGATGCGGCCCCTGTAATCAAATTTATTAATGAAAGATTTAAGTTAGGACTTAGCGAAAAAGAAATGTTAGAAATAGGTGCAGAAATAGGTGCGGATGTTCCACAGGGAATGTATAGAAATGCAACATATGCTGAAAGATATGGAGACAAGATCGTTGAGCAATACCTTCTTCCTAAGAGATATGTATCAATATATGTACCATATGGATACATGATAGAATACCCTTCTAAAACTGGAACTCTTTATAATATGATAGATGAAGAAAAAGAAAAAATAGGTCCTAATTATGACAAAGCATTAATGGCAAGATTGTGTTTAATGAAGAAAGAACTGGAAAAAGGAAATTGGAAAGTGATAGGAGATCTTGCATATAACGATTTTGAACTTGTGGCATTCAAGATGTATCCTATTCTTGAGAAAGTAAAGAGACGTTTTAAGGAAGCTGGGGCTGAATGTGCATTATTGTCTGGTTCTGGTGGTGCAGTTTTTGGAATCTATAAAACGCCTACAGAATCACTTAGTGCATCTAATGAAGTAGAAGAATTAGTTGGAAGAAACAGTGGAATATTTATCCTTACTGAAACAATGTAATTATAAAAGATATAATAATAAATAAATTTAAGGATAGATAAAAAGTTTTCTTAAAAATTAAATATAAAATAAAGTAAAAAATTAAAAATAAAAAAAGAATTAACTCAAATTAGAATTTGACTTCTGGTGCTTTCTTTGCCTCTTCTTCAGCTTTGAAGTATTCCTTTTCTTTGAAACCGAATATTCCAGCTATAATGTTGTTTGGAATGGTTTGAATTGTTCTATTATATAAAAGAACGTTGTCGTTATATAACTGTCTAGCATATGCCACTTTGTTTTCTGTGTCTGAAAGATCCTCTTGTAATCTAAGGAAGTTTTCACTTGCTCTTAGATTTGGATAATTCTCTGCGACTGCAAATAATGACTTGAGTGCGTTTGAAAGCATGTTGTCTGCTTGTGCTGCTTCTTTTGGTGTTTTTGCTGACATTAATGCAGCTCTTGCCTTTGTTACATTTTCAAGGGTTTCTTTCTCGTGTTTCATATATCCTTTCACTGTGTTTACTAAGTTAGGAATAAGGTCTGCTCTTCTCTTTAACTGCACATCTATCTGCGCCCATGCGTTTTCAATATTGTTTCTCAATACAATCAGATTATTGTATATCAAAACAGCAATAATTACTATAAGCACTACTAAACCAAATATCAATTCCAACATTTTAATCACCTTTAAATAATATCTAATTTTAGCTTTTATTTGGCCTATAAACTGTAAGCGGAATTACGCCCTTTTCAAATTCCAGCTTTGCAATCGCAGAAGGTTCAAATGTATTATTTGGCAATTCTATCATTGGTGGTGCGCCCATTGATAATTGAAGAGCTCTTGCACCGATTAATCTTGCAATTTCAAACTTAGTAAATTCAGAATAATCCATATATTCACCTGTAATATGAAGTATAAATTAAATTTAATAGAATAAATCATCAAATAAAATATACAATTGAATAAACTTTAGAGTTATATTAACTGAATGAATATCATATGAGAAAATATTTAAACCATTAAGGTCATCTCTTTTTCTTACCTTTCAGTTTTGCAGGCTTGGTTAATTTCTTTTTAATATTGACTTTTTTGCCTTTTGGTACTTTCTTCGATTTTAGATGTTTAACTTTAATAGATGACTTTTTGTTTAAATTCTTGTTTAACTTCTTATTTGACTTATTAGATAGCTCCTTACTTACTGACCCTTTAGCCTTTGCTTTAGATCTAGATACCTCTTCAATCTTTGTCATCTCCGCCATCTTCTCCTGAAGCTCCTTTATTCTAATTTCTTCCTGGCGTTTCCGTTCTTCGAACTTTCTTATATCTTCGAGTAAAGAAATGTGTTTAGACTTTAATTCAATAAGCTCTTTTTCATACTTATCTTTTGAATCTCTTTCTTTCTCTAAGAGTTTATTTTCGCAATTTGGACATCTAAACATCAAATCAGCTGCAAGATCAAAACTTATTAGATTTGTTTTTGAACACTGTGGACAGTAATATACAAATTCTGTATTCATTTTTTCTACTGTTTTATCGAGCTCCTCTATTCTGTTTATTGTTTGTTCTTTTATTATGTTGAGAATATTAGATACATCTATCTTCCATATGTATGAAAACCAGCCGGTATCTCTGTCTTTTATTCGCTTATATTCTGCCATTTTATAGTTGTAAAGCTTATTTAGTATTGCCCTTACTTCTGCGACTTTAAGCTTGCATCTTGCTGCGATTGCATCATCTGTCATTTCTTCCATGGCAGCGGAAATTACTTTTATTGAGTTTTCACCAAAATTAGTTTTTAGATAATCAGTAACTAGTGGATTATAAAGAAGTTCTGTCTCAAGTTTGATTTGACTTTTTAATGCCTCTTCTTTTATATCTTTAATATCGGTTTCCATCCAATCTAGCCCCACTGTGTACATCTTATAGTGTTTATTTTTAATCATTAGTTTTGTTATGCTTCATATATAATGTGTTTTGTTATTTAAATTCTTTTCTAAATTTTTAAGCATATATAAAAAGGTTTCTTTTTGTATCTGAATTAAAACTGTTTTTCGAATTATTTTTACCCCATTCTACAATCAAAGCATGAAACTCATTGAAAATTTTAAATTTGTCTGCGTTTGATAAATCTGAAAATGTTGAATGAACCATATCTTGAATAATATGATACTCTTTTTCATGTGACATATTCTCAGCTTTCAGCAAACCTGCTTTTCTGAATAGTCTTTTTGTATACGTATCTACCACAAATATAGGTAGATTATAAGCATATAAAAGAATAGAGTCTGCAGTTTCAAAACCTACTCCGTGTACATTAAGAAGATTCTTTCTTGCCTCAAGGATTTTGACTGCATCTTTTTTTGAATTGATCAATTCGCTGTTAAGCTTCTTGAGCTCATTATCATTTTCTATAAACCATAGAGATATATACTTTAATCTTTTTGCCTTTTGATTGAAATAACCTGCTGGGCGAATCTTTTCAGCTAGCTCTTTCTCATCCGCACTTGATATTGCTTCTGGAGATGTTAAATTAAAAGAAAATAAGTTTTCCAATGCTTTTTCAACATTTTTCCAATTTGTGTTTTGTGTCAATATTGCTCCAACGACTATCTCAAATCTTTGTTCCCTTGATTTAGGGTAAGTGAAAATTCCCTTATGGTATCCTTTTTTATCAAAGCCATTCTTTCCTGCTAAAGATTTTATAGGCCACCAGCCTTGTCTACCATAATTTGAAAGTAATTCATTATATATTTCTATGATCTTTAATTTCTTTGATTGAGAATACATTAAAACACCAGTCAACTTCGTATTTGATGGGGATAGCCATCTAATACGATTTGGATATAAAGATTATTTTTTCTTTAGTAATGATTTAAGAAAACCGAATATTGATTTTTTTTCTTTCTTTGTCTTAACAAGATCCAATCTCTTCAGTATTACCATCACTGTTTGCAATGCCATCTTTGGAGGAGTTCCTCTCCTTATCTCTCTTTCCAATAATTCTTTTGCAATATCCTTTACAGGCTCTAACATTCCTTTCTTTCTTGCATCGTCAAGAAGCTTCTTTATCTGCTCCTTTTCCTTTCTTATCCTTTCTTGCGCCTTTTCTTTCTCTAACTTTTCTTTTATCTTTGCCTCTTTCTCTTTGATTTCTTTTTCTCCTATCTTCTTTATCTCTTCCCTTTTCTGTTTTATTGCCTCTTCCTCGCGTCTGATCTTTTCTTCCGCCTTTTGTATTTCCCCTGTAATTCTCTCCTTCTCTTTTTCAATCTCTTTTTTCCTCTCTTCTTCTATTAGCTTTACTGCGAGCGATTCCTTTACAACTGGCTCATATTTTTCAGAAGCAAGTGTTCCTTTTATATGTACTTTCATGTATCCTACTTCAACGATAGGCTTTGCCTCTCCAAAAGACATTTCTTTCATCTCTCCTTTAGCAATTGCTTCCTTCTTTGCCTCTGCCTTGTGGTGCAGTTCTTCCTTTGACTGCTGCTCTTTTTTCTTTTTCTCTTCCTCTCTTCTTTTCTTTTCTCTTTCCTCTTCTTCTTTAACTGCCAAAGATGCCATTAAATAGATATCAAAAAAAGGTATTTTATTATTAACGTTTCTATTAGACCGCATTTTTTGCCCATTCAAAAGTGAGTCTTATTCCCTCTGAAATAGAGACTAAAGGTGAGAAACCTAATTCTCTCTTAGCTCTACTTATGTCAAGATAGGTATCTCTGACCTCTCCTTTTATTGCCTCTCCTCTTATTATCGTGATCTTCTTTCCTATTGTTTTTTCAATTTCTTTTGCTATTTGATTTATTGAGGTAGGAATTCCAGTTCCTATATTGAATATTCTGAAATTTCCTCTGTAATTTAGAGAAAGAACGTTTGCGTTTACTACATCATTAACAAAGATGAAATCCCTTGTCTGGTTTCCATCTCCGAATATTGTTAAAGGTTCTCCAATTAATGCATTTCTTATGAATATTGCGATAACTCCTGCTTCGCCAAGAAAATCCTGCCTTGGACCATAGACGTTTGCATATCTCAATGTTATGTAATCTAACCCATAAATTGAATTATAAACTGAAAGATAACTCTCTACTGCAAATTTTGATGCCCCATAATGAGAGAGTGGTTTTATTTCGTGTTCTTCTGGTGCTGGTAGTTTATTTGGCTCACCATAAACTGCCCCACCAGATGAGGAGTATATTATTCTCTTTATACCGTAGTCTTTGCAACATTCCAAAAGATTCAAGGAACCGGCTATGTTTACAGATTCATCATAAAAAGGATCTTTAATAGACTTCCTTACATTTATCTGTGCAGCTAAATGATAAACTATCTCTGGTCTTTCTTTTTCAAAAAGAGACTTTAATTTTAAACTGTCTCTCAAATCGATATTATAAAAAACCGCTTTTTCATTTATATTTTCAATCTTTCCTGTTGAGAGATTATCTAAAACTATAACTTCGTGATTTTTTCTGATTAAAGTATCAACAAGATTTGAGCCTATAAATCCGGCTCCACCTGTCACAAGAATCTTCATAAAATTCAACTTCAATTTAGAAGCGGGCCCGGTGGGATTTGAACCCACGACTTTTCGGTTAAGAGCCGAACGCTCTGGCCAAACTGAGCTACGGGCCCAACTTAAAAGAGTAGAAAATCAAATAGTAATAAAATAATATGAAATAATAAATAAAAATATTCGCTTTTTAGCTTTAGATAATCACATGAAATTAACTTTAGGAACAAATATAAAGATGAGTTAGAAATAATAAGTGAGATATATGGTGGAATACATAGATTTTGACAAACTTATAGATAGACATCTTCATAGGGAAGTCAAACAAAGAATAGAAAATAGATATTTCCCTTCTGAAATTGGGCAGTGTTTAAGAAAGTCTTGGTTTAACATTAAAATACCAAAACCGGTAGAGCCAGAAGTTACTAAAGTATTTGAGGCAGGAAATCTATTTCATGCATTCATAGTAGAAGTTCTAAAGAGTGAAAAAAACCCTGAAGTAAAACTTATAGAAAGTGAATTGCCTTTGAAATATAAAATAGATGAATTCGAAGTAATTGGTAGAATTGATGATCTTATACAATTGGAACATAATGGGGAAAAGGTCCTTGTTGAGGTTAAGTCAACAAAATCATTAGATACACTTAAAGAACCTTCAGAATCATATGTAATGCAACTACAATTCTACATGCATGTAACTGGCGTAAAAAACGGTGCAATACTATATATAGAGAAGAACACATTAAAAAGTAAGGCGTTTTTCTTAGAATACGACCCCACTATTGCAGAGAAGATAATTGCAAGATTCAAAAAATTACACCATTCTGTTAAGAACAATGAAATTCCAGAACCAGAGGCTAAATTAGATTTAAAGAAAAGATGGATGTGTAATTTCTGTTCTTATAGACAAGAATGTGATGGAATAGAAAAAGGAGAACAATAATATTTTAAATGGTGATAAAATGAAAGAATACAGACCTACTGCTGTTGATGTTGTAGTAATCCATAATAATGAAATACTTCTTATAAAAAGAAAAAACCCTCCTTTTATAGGAAAATGGTGTTTACCTGGAGGGTTCGTAGAAATTAATGAAGATATTGAACATGCAGCAATAAGAGAAACAAAAGAAGAGACTGGGGTTGATATTGAATTATTAGGTATAATTGGAGTATATTCAAGCCCTAAAAGGGATAAAAGACATACTATAAGCATAGCATTTCTTGCATTTCCAAAAGATAATACTATTAATTTGATTAAAAATGAGGAAGTTAAAGAAGTAAAATGGTTTGATTTAGATAAAGTACCAAAACTTGGTTTCGATCATAATGAAATAATTAAAGATGCTATCAAATTATATACATCGATGCAATGCCATGGTTGTGAGCATTGTATTGGCTGTGAATGATATTCTAGCCTCTATATTTACTCTAATTTTAGGTGTTACAGAAAGAATTATATATTTTATAATATAATATTAATTCTGCTATTCTACAGTATTTCATATCTAGATAATAAGGGCCGGTAGCTCAGCCAGGTCAGAGCGACAGTCTTATATGGCGCGTTCTGATATATTCAGAACTGGTTTAGGATAACTGTAGGTCCGGAGTTCAAATCTCCGCCGGCCCACTTAAAGGTTTCAAAATGAACAAGAGAGAGCTGGTTCTTGAGAGAATAGAATGGCTTCTTGAACTAGCAGAAAAATATGCAAAGACGAAAGAAGAAAGAACTAAAAGATACGTATCTCTTGCAAGGAAGCTCTCTTCAAGATATAGAGTTGCTATTCCAAAAAGATTTAAAAAAAGAATATGCAAGATATGTAATATAATATGGATTCCAGGATATAATGTTAAAATAAAATTAAACAAGCGAAGCAAATCCGTTGAATATGTGTGCTCATGCGGATCAGTGCGGCGCTTTGGGTATGCTAAAAAGAGGGATTGAAATGATTACTGTATTTGATGTAGAGCCAAATAAACTTATAAAAGGAGTTGCTCAGAAGCTCAAACAGGATGGATTGGTTACCCCACCTGAATGGATAATATATGTTAAAACAGGATCACACAGAGAAAGAGTCCCACAAGATGAAGACTTCTGGTATATAAGATGTGCAGCTATATTGAGGGCTCTTTATATTGAAGGTCCGATGGGTGTCAGCGCTCTTAGAGAAAGATTTGGAGGAAAACCTGGAAGCAGAAGCGGAAGAATGCATGCTACTAAAGCTGGTGGTTCTATCATCAGAAAAGCATTGCAACAACTTGAAAAATCAAATTTAATAATTAAAGATAAGAAAGGAAGACATATTTCAAAGAAAGGGATCTCTCTTCTTAATAACGTAGCAAAAGAAATTTCAAGAAAGTAAGAAGGTGGGATCTTGGAGGAAGATAAAATTCTGGCTGCTCAGCAGGCTGAACTCCAGCTAAAAAAGACGTTGAGCGTTATTTTAGAAGATGATGCTTATACTCGCCTCATGAATGTGAGACTTTCCAATCCAGAACTTTATCTAAAAGTTGCTAATGCATTAATTCATTATTACCAAAAAATAAGAAGAAGAGTAACTGAAAAAGAATTATTAACGATACTAAACATGAATTTGGCTGTTTCAAAACAGCCAGAAACTAAAATTCATATAAGGAGGAAATAATATGGGAAGCAAAAAATCTGCTCAAAAGAAAAAGAGATTGGTCAGTGCAGCTAAATCGGCAAGACCTGTTCCAATCTTTGTTAGGTTGAAAACTGGAAGAAGAGTAAATACCACTCCGTCAAGAAGACATTGGAGAAGCCAAAAACTTAGAGCAAGAGAGAAAGAATAGGTGATCGTATGGAAAAACTAATGATTTTAAATTTAAAAAAGGCTTACGAAAAGCCAAGAACAAAAAGAAGACAAGTTGTAATTAAGCTACTTAGGGAATTAGCAGCAAGACATGCTAAGGCAAATTATTTTGATGTTAAAATTGATAATGCAGTCACAAAAGAGATATATAAGAATGGAAGTAGATTTCCACTAAAAAGAATTAAAGTAAAAATAACAAAGGATGAAAAAACAGGAATAGTTTTAGTAACACTTCCACAAAATGAAGTAAAGGAAGAAAAGAACGAGAAAAAAGAAAAAAAGAAAGATAAAAATGAACAAAAGAAGGAAGAAGGAAAGAAGGAATAAATTGTGAGAAAAATGATAAGTAAACTACAAAGAATAGGCTTCTATGGAAACCCATATATTGGCCTATTCATGAAGAGCAATTCAAAAATCACTCTGATGCCAATAAATAAACCTGAAAAATTCTCAAGAGTATGTGAAATACTTGGAACTGTAGATATTAGTGTGAATATATTTGGAAGTCCTTTAACTGGACTTTACTCAGTAATGAATGATAAAGGGATATTATTTTCGAAAGTTATTCTTGAAGACGAATTAGATTTAGTAAAAAGAAAAATTAAAGATATTGGAATTGATATAAATGTTGAAATACTAGAAACTGAATTCACAGCAATATCCAACAATTTAGTTGTAAATAATAAAAAATGCATAATCAATCCAAAAATGAAAGATAAGAATTTAGTAAAAACAATAAGAGATGTACTAGATGTAGAAGTTGAAGCATTGCAATTAGAAAAATTTAATGTTATTGGAAGTGTAGTCTTTGCAAATGATAATGGATTTGTAGCACATCCTAACCTTAATAGTGATGAATTGGATATGATAGAAAATTTTCTAGAGATAAAAGGTGGTGTAAGTACAGCGAATAGTGGTGTTCCATTTGTATCTCTATGTCTTGTTGGAAATAATCATTCTGTAATCTTTGGAGAAGCTACTACTGCATTTGAGCAACAAAGAATCATTGAATCATTAGGGTTCATGTAAACTTATATGGTGATAGTTTGGAACAAAATGTTTCAGAAAAAATTGATTATAATACTTTTTTAAAAATTGATCTAAGAACTGCAACAGTATTAGAAGCTGAAAAAGTAGAAGGCTCAGACAAATTATTGAAACTGAAAATAGACTTAGGATACGAACAAAGACAGCTCGTTGCAGGAATAGCACATATGTATAAGCCAGAAGAAATAATAGGAAAACAAATAATTATTGTGGCAAATTTAGAACCTAGAAAGATTAGGGGCGTCGAATCTAATGGAATGCTTTTAGCTGTTGAAAATTCAGAAGGAAAGATAATACTTATCACTACGAGTGAGAAAACTGAAAATGGATTAAAAGTTCATTAACATATTTATCAAATGTAGCAAAAAGGTGAATGACATGAAGTTCAGAATGATCGGAAAGATGAAAATAAAAAATAAAGAACAAAAATTTAGTAAGATAATCGAAGCTGAAAACGAGAAATTTGCAACACATAAATTGTATTCAATTATGGGAAATGCCCATGGCTTAAGAAGAAAGGATATTACAATAGAAAAAGTAGAAAAGATGTGAACTAGTGATTTTATGGTAAGTTTAGAAGAACAATTTGAACAGCTTGCTGCTGAAGCTTCATATCATCAGCATTATGCCCGTGAAATAGAAAATCAAATGAGGGCAATAGCGCAAGTAGAAGCAGAAATAAATAAGACAATAGAAGCGCTCAGAGCCCTTAGAGAGAATAATCTTACATTGTTTAACATAGGTTCAGGTATATTTATTAAAGGAGAGCTTAAAGAAACGAATAAATTGCTTATGAATGTAGGTGCAAATATATTTACAGAAACAAGTGTTGAAGATGCTATCAAATTCCTAGAAGGGAAGAAAAAAGAATTAGATGAAGCAAAGAATGATCTGATAAAGAGTATGGAAGCAATATCTAATAGACTTAAAGAGATAGACATAGAAGCAAGAAGAATAATGGCAGAAAAAAAGGAAAGTGAATAAACTCTATTTATAATTAATTATCGATATTTTCAAAGTCAGTGATTTTATGTTTGGAATTTTAAAAAAGAAAATCACTGGTTTAGTTAATACTATTACAAAATCTATTTCTGGTGAAAAAGAAGAGAAAAAATCAGAAGAAATAAAAGAAGAAATAAGCGAATCAAAGAAAACTGAAGAAGTCTCTACTTTTGAAATCACTCAAAAGACGATTGAAATTAAGCAGGAAAAACCTGTTCCTATTCCAGAACAAGGTGTTGGAATAGAAGACAAAAATATATCAAAAGAAGATGCAATTGCAATACATACTGAAAAACAAATAAAAAAAGAAGAAGGCGAAAAGAAGGTGGAAAAACTCCAGAAAGAAAGTATTGGTCTGGAGAAAGGTGAAATTAAAGAAGAAATGAAAAAAGAAAAACCTCTCCAGTCAGAGCTAAAAGAAGCGGAAATAAAGGTTAAGACTAGTCTTCTAACGAAAGTAAAATCAATAATAACTCCAGAAGTTACAATAAAAGAGAGTGATGTGAAAACAGCGCTTGAGGATTTTGAAATGCAGCTTTTGACAGCAGACGTAGCCCTTCCTGTTGCAGAAGAAATAATCACTGATCTGAAGGGAAGGCTTGTGGGAAAAAGTGTTAAATCAAGCAGTATCGAATCATATATACTAGATTCTATTTACGAATCAATAGAAAAAGTAATAGAACAAGAAAGAATTGATCTCATAAATGAGGTAAAAAAGTATAGAGAAACAACTGGAAAACCATATAAAATACTATTCATAGGACCAAATGGAGCAGGAAAAACTACAACTATAGCGAAAGTGGCACATTACTTTAAGAAAAACGGTCTAAAATGTGTTATCTCTGCTTCAGATACATTCAGGGCCGCAGCCATAGAGCAGACAATTGAGCATGCAAAAAGGCTTGAAATCCCTTATATAAAGCATGACTATGGCTCTGACCCTGCTGCAGTTGCATTTGATGCAGTTAAGTATGCTGAGGCAAAGGGCCTGGATATTGTTTTAATAGATAGCGCAGGGAGACAAGAAACTAATAGAAATTTAATTGAACAACTTAAAAAAATAGAAAGAGTTGTTTCTCCTAATATGAAAGTTTTTGTAGGGGAAGGAATAGCGGGAAATGCATTGCTTATTCAGGTTTCAGAGTTTAATGAAGCAATAAAAATTGATGGAGTTATACTTACAAAATTAGATGTTGATGCAAAAGGTGGAACTATAATATCTGTAAAGAAAGCAACTGGAGTTCCGATATTATTTATAGGTGTAGGACAAGAATACGATGATTTAATTCCATTTGACAAGGACTATATAATTAAAAGAATAATGTCAGAAAACAACTAAACCTTTTTAGTCAAATTGATAGCCGCATTGCCATAATCCACCTGGACAGCAGAATCCCTGTCCGTTTACAATCTGACAGCTGTTTCCACAGCAGCATTCTATTGAGCTGCTGCATGTTTCTCCTACTCCTTTGCACTGACCTTCAGGAAGACGCTGATCAGCACATTTTATCTCTTCAGCACAGCCATTTGAACATATTATGTCTGAAGGACACTGGGTAAATGGTCCTTTATAATTGCAACTCACTAAATTAGAGCCTTCCCCTCCATTTCCACCTGTCCCACCGCTTATACCACAAGTACCTGAAGCTTGACATTCAACATTCTTGCAATCATCATCTGATGAGCATTGGCTTGAACCTGGAATCCCTCCGCAAACGCCAAGTTCTAAATCACAGATTTTGCATTGAGTTGTTGAACTGCACTTTTTATCTTTGCAGTTTCCAGTCTCTGGATCACACTCCTGGCCTGCTGGGCATATCTTTCCTTCGCATAAATCAACACAATTTCCATTTATGCAAATATGGCCTGCTGGACACTGAACATTATAACATTGGTCAGTTTCACAAGTTCCGTTAATGCATATTTGGCCTGCTGGACAGAATACATTCTTGCATGGATCTGAGCACAAACCAGTTGAAGGATCGCAAATTTGGCCTTCATCGCAAACAACCCCTTCACATAGATTGACTTGGAGTTTGCAACTTCCATCGATACAAACTTGGTCTGGTGGACATTGAACATTTGCACAAGGATCTCCATAGCAAAAACCATTTTCATAAACGCAACATTCTTTCTTGATGTCCCAGTATGTATCCTTTGGACAGCAGCCTGTTGCATCACATCCTCCTAGACTTGGAGTTGGACAACCAGTTCTTGTATTGTCAATCAGGCAACTTAAAATGCATGTCCCTAACGCATCTACACAACATTTTTGAGAATCATCCCATCCTAATGAGCCTAAGGGACAGCAATTGTTTGAATCACATGCGTCTAGTCCCTTTATAGGACATGTTACTCTTTTTGGATCAACACTACATATTTCTGCACACTTCCCTGCGTTTGGACCTGAAGTGAACAGACAACATCCCCTTGATTCGCTCCAAACTGTATTAGTCGGGCATTGTGGAGTTGCAGTACATGCACATGTATCTATATTGCAGCATCCGCTTGGACAGTTTAGTGTTTGAGGACAATAGGTGCTGCATGGGACTGAACCAGCTGGACATGGACAGCTACCATCTGGCAAGCAACAATTTCCAGGACAGTTATTGCACTGAACCAATCCCTCCGGACAAGAAGGAAGAGGGCAGATAACGTGAAAATAACAAAGTAAAGCTAAGAGAAGAAAAAGAACTAACGCGCCTAATAATTCAAAGCTGTAGTCTTTTTTTCTCTCTTCTGCCATTTAACCACTAAATAAAAGAAAAAAGTTACAAATTTAGAGATCTCTTGAAAAATCAATCTCCATTATTACTTCTTCTACTTCTGCCTTCTGTTTCTCAAGAAGCTTCTTTATTCTTTCAATCCTCTTTTGCTGGTACTCTATCATTTTATACTTCTTTATTGCCTTGTTAAAGTGCTCGGTTGAAAGCGTGAAAACTTCTTCCTTATCCATTTCTTTTGCAATATCTTTTAGGATTTCGCCGAGAAATTCATTCGCTGCTATTTTCACTTCTGCTCTTATCTGATGTGGTTTTGTCATATTTTCTTTTAATATTCTTACAACTCTCGCAGTTGGGAAAGGAAGTCTCTCGTCTTCTTCTGGAGCAATTTCTGCCTCTCCTTCAACTGACTCTTTAATCTCCTCTTTCATTTCTTCTTCTGCCATTAGTATCACCGAATATATTTTATCAGAGAAATTTATAAAGCTTAATATACGATGATTATAATGTTCACTGACTTTCAGATAAGGTGTGTGATTTTATGGCTTATCTGCTGGAAAATTTTGTTATTGAAGAAGATCCTAAAATAATTAAGGTATTAACGGAAAGAGGGTATGGAACTCTTGACAAAGAACAAAGACTTATTCTTTCTCCATATGAAGCATTGTATTTGTTAGAAAACAAAAGAATAATGGTAGAATCTAAAAATAAAAAAATTGAATTTAAAGAATTAATGAAAGAATTTATAAAAAAAGAAAAGGATATTGATATTAAATATACTGTCTATTCAGATCTTAGAGAAAAAGGATATATACTAAAGTCTGGATATGGATTTGGAACACCTTTAAGGGTTTATGAGAAAGGCATAAGACCTGGAGAAGGAAAGAGTAGTTTCTTGATAGAAGTGATTTCCGAGAGAGAAAAGATTACTACATTGGATATATATAGATTACTAAGAGTTGCTCAAATTGCTAAAAAGAATCTTATTATTGCAATTGTAAGAGAAAATAGAAAGGTTGACTACATAAAATTAAATTCTATCAAACTATAAAATATATAAAATCGATAGTTAGCACATATAATCAATTAGTGAAATTAAAAAGATTTTTAATACTTAATTATGTATATACCACAGATATTTTACCTTATAAGGTGAGAATATGCCAAAAGGAAATCCTAAGAAACTAGAGGAAGAAGAGGAAGAAGAACTAGATGAAGAGGAAGAATTTGAAGATGAAGATGAAGAAGAGGAAGAAGAACTAGATGAAGAGGAAGAATTTGAAGATGATTGGGTAGATGAAGAGGAAGAATACGAAGACGAAGACTACTAACCTTTTAATTTTTTAATCTTATTTTTATTTTTGTATTTAAATTTAATCTAGTTTAATTTTTTCTATCTTTCGCTCTATCTTTGGCGGTTCTTTTTTTGATATTATCTTCAATATAATCACTATTGTAATTATTACTATTCCAAAATATATCAATAATGTTAAATCTATAGTTGCTTCACTTGACGGAATTGAAATTAGCTCATCTCTTACATATTGAGTCAACATCATTGAATTTAGATACATGCCTGCAGAATATGATTCCTTTGCAGAAGATAGAACTGACTGTAGATCTATAACCTTTTTCTTTTCATTTGCAGAACCTTTATTTAGCTTTTCTTCGAATAATAAACCTACATCCTTTATTATTTCATTTGATGCACTCTTATATTGATCTACTAGTTTGTCATAATATTCAATATCTTTTTGTATTTTATCTGTCTTTGAGTCTAATTCCTCAAATTCAGCAAGATTAGTTATTCTTTCATCTAACTTATATCCATTAAGCTTTGAATATAATATATTAAGTTCGTTTACCGTGGAATCAGTAAAGTTTATTTTATTTAATAGCTCATTTATTGGTTCTGGAATAGATTTTATAGGTGAATTCTTATCTATAGAAAATGCAGTAAGAATAATTTTCTTGTTCTTTTTCCATTTATCAAGAACTTCTTTTGAAATTTTTAATTTAGATTCGAGTTTTGCATTTATTTGGATGGAAGTATTTTCAATATCTGAATTTATTTCGTTAATTAAATTAAAGGCATTATTGAGATTTATTAATGCAGTATAATAATCCTGGACTGCTGCTGCAGGTTCTATCAATGAAATAGAAGACTTTACTTTGTTAAGTTTCTCTACTTGTTGAGAAATATCTACAAATTTACCTATATTTACAACTTTCTTTTCTGTTTGAATTAATGAATCTAAAATTTTCTTTTCCTTTGAATAGATTGAATTATCTATCTTTGTAGAGGAAACTAATTTTTCAAGCTTAGAGATTAATGATTTTGCATTAGTAATGTCTCCTTTCAATAGATAATTTCTTGCTAATTGTGAATCAACCTCAAATTCTGATATTTGTTTTGCAACTTCTACATTTATATCAGATAAGGAAAGATTTGTTGCTATTGAATAAATCTCACTTGATTTGTTTTTAAGTTGCAAAATTTGATTACTTAATTTATCAAGTCTCTCTGTAAGTGATGTGTTCTCTGAACGTTGTACTCTAACTTGAGATATTTCTTTCTTTGCCTTGTCGAGCGAATTTATTGCTTCGTCATATTTTCCTCTACTGGCACGATAAACTGCATCTCTAATATAAGAAGAAACGTCTATAGATTCAGACATTGATATATTCTCTATCTCGTTTTTTAGTTTTGAATAGTAAGAAACAATGTCTGTTGTTAGATATGAAACAGTATAATTCTGATATTCTGATGAAAGTATAGGGATAAACCATTTTGCATAATATTTATCACCGGATCTATAAAATTGGAAATTCTTTGTTATTTGACCTTTTGAATCATAAACACGTATACTATCAGATTGAATTTCATCTGCAGAACCCATTATTTCTAATACATAATCAACATCACTTAAATCCTCGTAATTACTCTTTATTTGTAAAGTATATGAAATTTTGTTATCAGAACTTGTAAAACCTGACGCAGAATATGTAATCGGATTGTTCTTAGTACAGGTTGCATAAATTGCTTGTTTACCTGTTTTTACATTTGAAAGTGAAATAGATAGATTAGAATAAGATCTTACAGTTTGCATTCTGTTATTCATAAAAACAGAACATTCGTCAGCCCAATAATTGTCTGTTAAAATCAATGAATCAATGTCGTAAATAGAATCAATTTCATATGTGATTTTTTCTGTCAACCTTTCATTCGTAAGAACTAATCTCTCAGTTTTCTTTGAAACTAAAGTGGCTGGCTTGATATACGATTTTATTTTTAAAAGATAACTAGTGGTTTTATTTATACTTGGGAAATAAATAGAAACATAATCTTTATTCTTTATCGCATATATACCTGGAGTTTCTGATTCGATAATACTATTTACTTCATATGGAATGCCTCTTACCTGAACAACTACTTGGGAATTAGTACTTAAAGATAGATCATTCTTTATCTCTAAATATGTCGTTATATTTGTATAGGAATCAACTTGCGGTGTGGTATCGAATAATGTCTTTGCACTGTATTTATTTGATAGATATGTTGAAAGCAATGATGCTGCATTTTTATTAAGATCCTCCAAAACAGCAGAATAATTGTTCTTGATTGATTTATAGTTTCCAAGGCATCTCTTTGGATTAAAACTATTATCTATAAAGTACATCCTATCTATTTCATCAATTGTATTTTTGTATTGATATGTATTCATATATGGTGAAATAGAATTAATTATTGAATAAATTCTTGATCTAAGTGATGGGATATCCGAATAAACCGATTCTGCTCTCGAATATATCTCTTCTTTTGCTTGAATAAGAGCCATTAATGAATCTTCTAAAAATGAAATATTATTGATATTCATTCCTAGAAGTAAAGCCTTAGAATTTAATAATCGGAGTTCTGCTGTAATATCTATTTCATCTATTTGTGCTTTCTTTATCGTTGCATTTAATTCATCTAATGCCTCCTTAAATGATTTCTTTTTTAATTCTATAACATCTGATGACTTTATAGAAGCAAATGAGATTACATCATCAAGCATTACTGCTGCATTGTATAGCTGAACTATTCTTTCTCCTTTGGTTGTATTTGATGGATTGTAATTATTATATATTGAAGATGCTAATTGATATTTATTATTAAGCAAATCATAAGCTGAAGCTGATGCGATATCATAAACTGGATATTTAGATAGATTGTTATATGCATATTCAAGTTTGTATCTTACTTTTTCATTCAATGAAATTAGAACATTATCAGATTCTACCTCAATCTTGTATGAGTTGTTAATTGCAAATTTAGATAGTTCTGTTGCTTTCCTAAACTTTTCAATACCTTTTGAGTAGTAGAATATTACTTGATCTTCTGTATCTTTGTTTGCTGCATCTAAAAGATTCTTCACACTTATAGACGAACCTGAACCATACAGTAGTTCTTTCATTTGCAGCAAAGAATCTGAAGGTATCACCAAGCCTTCTTGTATTGTTGTTTCTTGTGATGTGTTCAATGCATATGCTACTATTGGTTGATTAACAAGCCAATATTTCTCATTCATTAGAATGTTGTATCTTGTCTGTGCATCAATGAATTTCTGTGTTGCTTCAGACTTTGCTACATCATAATCAGACCTCAAAGTCGCCCTTGCTTCCTGAATTTCCCTATATAGATCTATTAAGTAATTAAATGCAGTCAGGTACTGTGGTGACGCCATTACTGCGATTTCACAGTTTGAAAGCTTGTTTACTCGTTCTAAGCTTACTTTCTTACTAATGTTTCTAACATATATAAAGTAGGAGGAGAAATCTCTAGAATTCAAATCGGATTGTGTTGGTTCGATTTGGTTCTGGTTAGATTTATAGATGAATGACTTTATCTTTTCATTATAGAATTTGTAGGCTGAACTTGAGTAATTCGAATATCCTGCACCTTCATAGTAAAGAGAATCCGCCTCCTGAGTGACTAAATCAAATAAACCATTTAGTGCTTGTGCTGAATTCTCATATGCTGAAACTTGATTTTGGATATAACTATCGATACTTATTATTAAGTCTATAATGAATTCTATTAGATCTGATTCAACATCATCACAAGAAACGACTACATCAACAAAGCATTTTCTAAGATCTATTGGAGTTTCTTTATAAGCGGTATAATCATAGCAAAAAGAAGTCCCATATTTATAATCAAGAAGTGGACAGCTATTTGTTTTAATTGTTTGAGTACAATTCTTTTGTATAATCAGATTAGTAAATTTACTTTTCATTGATTCTATAGCCTTATCAGCTGTTCTCAATTTTCCTAAAATATTACCCATATCTTTTTCTTCCTCTTTTGTCAATGGTTCTATGCTGTTTAAAAGTAATACTTGATTTGAAATACAGAAGTCAGCTACAAAGTTATTACAATGCCCAAACCCACCATATTTATCAGGTATCAAACTACAGTCAACAAATGGAAAAACGGAATAAACTCCTTCCACGCTCCTTAGAGACTCGTTTATTGGAACTGCCTCTCTTTGAATTTGTGAAATAATTGGATAACCTGCGAATGTTAATTGAAAGAATAAGATAACTAGGATAAATGATAAAGGAAAAAATGAAAACCTATTCGAATGATTCATAAAGTTAATATAATTGCTAGATATTTAAAATTAACGTTATCTTAAAGAAAAAAGAATGTGGGGAGTGGGATTTGAACCCACGTAGCCACTACGGCACAGGATTTCCTACTTCTATAAAGGAGTAAGCCTGTACCAGGGTCTTAAGTCCTGCGCATTTGACCAGGCTCTGCCATCCCCACATAGGACAACATAATATATGTTTAAAATAATATAAAAATTTGCTTTTCTACATTTTAAGTTTGTTCTGATTAATTACTGTATGAAAATAAAAAAAGATAATATTTTAAATATATATCAGCAAATAAGAATTAGAGGCGAGTGAGATTAAAAATCTAGATAGGTTTTTAAATCTCACATATAAATACTAATAAAAGGTGGACACATGGTAAAGCTTCTATTAGCACGCCAATTGGCAGGCAGAAAATTGATAACAAACGACGGTGAAGAGATAGGCAGACTTGTTGACATATTGATCAACGAGAAGAATGGCAAGCTCGAGACGCTTGTAGTCGAACCCAACCCAGACAACCCAACAATGAGAAGAATGAAGAAAGAAGAGGGTTTGATATACATACCATACACAGCGATCTTGGCAGCATCCGACTATGTAATCGTCGACAAGAAAAGCTTCGCATAATTTCTTACTTTTTAATTCTCTTTTATTTGTTTACTTGATTTGCTTAACTATTTTTTACTATCTTACTGTCCATTGTTTTTGATCACTTGTTTTGTATATTGCCTTATGTCTACATAAAATCAGTTATTGAAGGTTGTGATGAAAACGTTTCCTCATCATTGACATCTACTTCAACTACCTTATTTCCATTCCACACTTTATAAGATGCTTTCTTTCCAGGTGGAACTGGGATTCCATATTGGCCAGCTCCCCCGGGTATGTATTTGAATCTATTGTCTCTAAAAGAAGAAATTAATTCTGAAACTTTTTTATCTATTCTTTCTAAATCCTTTATGTCTGCTTTAATCAAGATGTCTATTTCAGTTCCAAAGTTTTCGATATACTTATGCCATATTTCCTGTACTTTTTGAGAATATGGACTCTTTACATTGTATGCTATTGCAATTATTTCTGATAACGGAATGATATGAATACATTTTGGTCTATGCTCTGGGTGAATTGTTTCTCTTCCGTTTGCCAATTCCTCTATTCTTTCTGCCACTCCTTTCTTTATTGGCTTATGACATACTGGGCATCTCCATTTGAAAGACTCTGCATCTTTAAGAGAATAAAATACCAGACAATTCATGCATCTTGTCCTATGATATTTTCCTTCTCTTGGATCGAATTTTACATTAAGAACCGGTCCCCTTCCTTTTTTTCTCATTATAGCAAGCTTCAATTCTTCAAATGAAATTTCCTGCATCTCAAATGAAGTGAATTCTCTTCCCATCTTATTAGGCCATGGGCTATGTGCATCGCTGTTACTTAAGAATGTTATGTCTTTTATTTCCTCTATCCTGTCTGCCATATCTATATCTGCAGATAAACCCAATTCAAGGAAATAGATTTTGTCTGAATACTTACCATAACAGTCCTTGAACGAATCATATTCCTTATAAAGAGAAGTCCATGGAGTGAATGCATGAGAAGGCCCTATCAAGGCTTCTGCTTCTATTGCGATTTCTGCGATCTCTTCTCCGTTCAGATGAACCTTTGGCCTTCCTTCCGTATCTAAGTCTTTGGTATACTTAGATAAGCGTTCTCTCACTTCCATAACCTTGCTCATTGAAGGAAACAGTAATATATGATGAACTCGATTGGCATCTTCTATTTCTGTTTGAAGTATGAATCTTGTTCCTGAAGAGTGTATGAATGTTCCGTTTTCTTCTGAAAGGCTCCTTTTAATTTCATCTATCCATTTCATATTAAGTATGTCCGCCGTTCCAACTAAGTGAAGCCCTTTTAATTTTGCCTGCTCTCCTATCTTTGCAGGCAGCATATCATTTGATACTGCGCCTGAATATTTTCCATGAAGATGAAGATCTGCGTTTACAATCATAAAATCAACTAGCATCTAAAAAACAACATATAGTTCTCTATAATTAAATTTAAATACATTCCTTAGAATAGATTACTTATTATAGATATCTGTAAGTGAGCTGATGAAAAGACTAAAATTTGGATTGTTATTAATTGTTTTGTTCTCATTCATTTTCATGTCTGGCTGCCTGCAGAAAAATGTCTATCCTTCTGAGAAAGAAACGATCCAAAGTGAAAGAAGTGTAGATCTAAATAATGATGGAATCCCGGACGAAATAATATATGTATTCACGCCGAAAGAGATCCAGTCAATAACAATGACAAGAGAAATAATGGTTCAGAAGAACCTTGGGAATGAAGTAACTGTAAAGATAACGCTCATTTCAAAGGCTACAGATAAAATAACTGACATAACCCTTAGGGAAACAATTCCTTCTTCTTTGGCATTAAGCTTAGATAAACTAGAATTCAGTCCAAAATACAGCGAACTTCTTAGATCTGAACCTCCGATCGCTGTGAGCTGGAAATTTACATTCTCTGGAAGCGAGGATGTAGGCAAAACAATTTATTATAAGACAACTGTATTTCAAGAGATAAATAAGGCATGGGTTGAAAAATATGCGCAATCTGCATATTTAGAGGTAAGTGTAATAGATCCTAAGAATGTCCCGTTCTTTGTAAGTATATCTAAAATAGCAGATGGGATATATAACGTACTAAAGGCAAATCTTGATTTCTATATTGCCTCTGCAATATATGGAACACTGCTCTTTATAATCGTGTTAATATATCTAGAGATACTTGCCTTATTAGGTGCGTATGTAGTTAGCATGGTAAAGAAAACGCCATTGATGACAGAGATATACAATTTCATCGGTCATGGAAGAAAGGACAACTTAATTTGGATTGCTACTGGAATAGCTTGTATTGTCATTGGAATTGTAATAATCATATTCACCAAAGAAGTTCCAGGCAGCGCAGATATGGAAACTCTTGTCAGACTAGGATCAAATGTTCCTAAACTATTAGGTGCATTTGCAATATCAATAGGAATAATATCTCTCTACTATTCATTATTAGATATAATAAAAGGTATGCTGTTTGGAGAAAGATATTACATGACTCCTATGGAAATGGCAAAGGAAAAGATAAAGGAAGCAAGCGCATGGATAGATAAGCTTGAAGATAAGATAATGAGTGCTGCTGAAAACAAAATAGATACTGAAAATGAAGAGATACTTGTGCAGGTTGAAAGAAAGAAGATGGAAAGATACATGCTTGAGCTAACGCCAGAAAATGCTGAACAATACCTTTCCCAGATAAATAAGTCAATAATTGACATTCAAGCTGCAATTGATGGTTTAACAAGTAAAGGAGAAATTTTAGAGAACTGGCCAAAATGGAGAAATCAAATAGATGAACTGCTGAAAACAAACGATAAGATCGAATTAAGCATGCTGGCAGATATACCTCCAAGATGGAGAAAATGGGCTTTGACCCGATACATGTCTGAGCATATTGGTGAATCGCTTACAATCGAAGAGGGAGCATTGAAAAGGATAAAAACAGTTGTAATAGACAAGAATGAAGTAATGCAGGTTCTAAATAGCATTGTAAGCGGAGGAAAGGTTGATGGGGTGGCAGCAGTAAGGAAAGATGGACTTCTTGTTGCTTCAATGATGCCTAAAGAAGTTGATTCCAATCTTATATCTGCTATAGCTGCAAAGGCAATAGCAAATAGTGACATGGCTTCCTTTGAATTTGACAAAGGGCAAAGCAGATATATTTTATTGAAGGGATCAGAAGGAGATTCATTAATTTATAACGGAAGAAACGTTATATTAGTATGCCTCTTGAAGAAAGGAGAAACCCTTGGATTTGTAATATCTGAAGTAAAGAAGGCGGTTGAAAGTCTTGATGCCTTGCTTGCTTAACAACTATTTCTGTAGCATTCTTTAACATGCAAAACAGATAAGAGTTATAAGAACATAAAGCTTAAAGTAAGAAAAACAAAAAGAATGAAGTTGTCATTGATCTTTAAATCTAAAGACTCTATTAATGCTGCTAGAAGGATAATTGGAAATATCCCTATTCCAAGAATTAAAACGGATGGAATGCTTGCTACAACAAAAGCAAGATATGAAATTAAATTCTTGTTCTTAAACAATGATTTCTTTCCCGGTTTGGATGAGAATGCTGCTGAGGCAACATCCCCTACTGTCACAATATATACTCCTGCTATTGATTTGCCAACATCCTGTGTGAATCCTATTAGAAGCATAGCCCCAAGAATAAACCATATGGCGCCCTCGCCATGAAATCTATCTCTTGTGCTCACAAAATCCAGTATTTGATTTAGAATGTCTGAACTTTGAGAATGTGTACGATTGATAAGATAGAAAATGAATAGTAAAATAAACAAAAGTACAAGAAGCGAGATTTGGATTGGATAAAGAGAATATATGCTGCTTAAAGTAAGGATAAACATTATAAAAAGCCCAAAAAATAAGTGAAGGAATCCTCTGAATACATTGCTTGCTTTGGATGCTATTCTTTTTCCAGTATTTTTTTCAAGAAGAATTTCAGATAAAAAATACCATGAGAAGCCGAATGCAGAGGCCACAAGAACATCTGTCAGATAATGTACTCCTAAATATACTCTTGAGAAAGCAACGATTAAATAAAACAACAATGATGGTGCAAATAGAAAAGTGCCGATAGAGAACGGTACTAAAACAGCTGCTGATGCAGTGTGAGTACTTGGAAAAGATGAGGAATTGGGACATTCTATCTTGTTTATTCCAAGATCTTGTGTGCAAGGCCTATCTTGCGGATATACTAATTTTATGAATTGAACTGAAGCAATTGTTAAAATGAGTGCAACGAAAGTAAAGAACACTCTTTTCTTTAATAGAGAAAAATCATGTTCAAATTTCCTTATATCCATGCCAG